>NZ_JBFTQF010000012.1:0-127361 GCF_056398865.1 Arthrobacter sp. 01T419 | reverse complement strand
CAGGCCCCGGCACTGGTGTGTCGGGGCCTGACCGTTAATGGTTGTCCGGCGGTGTCCTACTCTCCCACACCCTCCCGGGTGCAGTACCATCGGCGCTGTGGGTCTTAGCTTCCGGGTTCGGAATGGGACCGGGCGTTTCCCCCACGCTATGACCGCCGTAACCCTGTTACCCGGTCCTCCGCACGGGGTGCGGGGCGGGAAGTCTGTGTGGTTACAACTTCGGTTCCCTGGGGAACTGTGGTGTTGTTATTCAGTTGTTGGTTCCGTCGAACGGTTTGTTGTTCGGGAACCACATAGTGGACGCAAGCAGTGATCGTGTTTGTGTGGTGTAAGTTGTCGGCCTATTAGTACCGGTCAGCTTCAACAGTCGTTGGTCCTGTCTTCCACATCCGGCCTATCAACCCAGTGGTCTGGCTGGGGGCCTCTCACACACGAGGTGTCTGGAAATCTCATCTTGAAGCGAGCTTCCCGCTTAGATGCTTTCAGCGGTTATCCCATCCGAACGTAGCTAATCAGCGGTGCACTTGGCAGTACAACTGACACACCAGAGGTTCGTCCGTCCCGGTCCTCTCGTACTAAGGACAGCCCTTCTCAAATTTCCTGCGCGCGCAGCGGATAGGGACCGAACTGTCTCACGACGTTCTAAACCCAGCTCGCGTACCGCTTTAATGGGCGAACAGCCCAACCCTTGGGACCTACTCCAGCCCCAGGATGCGACGAGCCGACATCGAGGTGCCAAACCATGCCGTCGATATGGACTCTTGGGCAAGATCAGCCTGTTATCCCCGAGGTACCTTTTATCCGTTGAGCGACGGCCATTCCACAATGTACCGCCGGATCACTAGTCCCGACTTTCGTCCCTGCTTGAGATGTCTCTCTCACAGTCAAGCTCCCTTGTGCACTTACACTCGACACCTGATTGCCAACCAGGCTGAGGGAACCTTTGGGCGCCTCCGTTACTTTTTAGGAGGCAACCGCCCCAGTTAAACTACCCATCAGGCACTGTCCCTGACCCGGATCACGGGCCGAAGTTAGATGTCCAAAGTGACCAGAGTGGTATTTCAACGATGACTCCACCCCCACTGGCGTGAGGGCTTCAACGTCTCCCACCTATCCTACACAAGCCACTCCGAACACCAATACCAAACTATAGTAAAGGTCTCGGGGTCTTTCCGTCCTGCTGCGCGTAACGAGCATCTTTACTCGTACTGCAATTTCGCCGAGTTTATGGTTGAGACAGCGGGGAAGTCGTTACTCCATTCGTGCAGGTCGGAACTTACCCGACAAGGAATTTCGCTACCTTAGGATGGTTATAGTTACCACCGCCGTTTACTGGGGCTTAAATTCTCAGCTTCGCCTTGCGGCTAACCGGTCCTCTTAACCTTCCAGCACCGGGCAGGAGTCAGTCCGTATACATCGTCTTGCGACTTCGCACGGACCTGTGTTTTTAGTAAACAGTCGCTTCCCCCTGRTCTCTGCGGCCCCGATCCCCTCCCACCAGCAAGTGGTGTTCAAGGTTGGGGCCCCCCTTCTCCCGAAGTTACGGGGGCATTTTGCCGAGTTCCTTAACCATAATTCTCTCGATCGCCTTGGTATTCTCTACCTGATCACCTGTGTCGGTTTGGGGTACGGGCGGCTGGGACCTCGCGCCGATGCTTTTCTAGGCAGCATAGGATCACCGGATCCCCCCATGACGGGGGTCCCATCAGATCTCAGGAACGTCATCAAAGACACAGCGACGGATTTGCCTATCGCTGACCCTACATCCTTAGACCGGGGCAACCATCGCCCGGCCCGGCTACCTTCCTGCGTCACACCTGTTAATACGCTTACCTCCCGGGATCAGGTCCCGCGCTCGGCCAAAACCCGCACACCACAAGGGTGATTGGGCAGGCTCCGGGCGGTTAGTATCCCCCGCTTGGCATGGGCGGTCCTTCGCCGGTACGGGAATATCAACCCGTTGTCCATCGACTACGCCTGTCGGCCTCGCCTTAGGTCCCGACTTACCCAGGGCAGATTAGCTTGACCCTGGAACCCTTGATCATTCGGCGGACGGGTTTCTCACCCGTCTTTCGCTACTCATGCCTGCATTCTCACTCGTGTAGGCTCCACCGCTGGTTTACACCGCGACTTCACCGCCCACACGACGCTCCCCTACCACTCCAGACGACTGAACCACGAAGGCTTGCCACTGTCTGAAATCCACAACTTCGGCGGTGTACTTGAGCCCCGCTACATTGTCGGCGCGGAATCACTTGACCAGTGAGCTATTACGCACTCTTTCAAGGATGGCTGCTTCTAAGCCAACCTCCTGGTTGTCTTCGCAACTCCACATCCTTTCCCACTTAGCACACGCTTAGGGGCCTTAGTTGGTGGTCTGGGCTGTTTCCCTCTCGACTATGAAGCTTATCCCCCACAGTCTCACTGCTGCGCTCTCACTTACCGGCATTCGGAGTTTGGCTGACGTCAGTAACCTTGTAGGGCCCATCGGCCATCCAGTAGCTCTACCTCCGGCAAGAAACACGCAACGCTGCACCTAAATGCATTTCGGGGAGAACCAGCTATCACGGAGTTTGATTGGCCTTTCACCCCTACCCACAGCTCATCCCCTCCATTTTCAACTGAAGTGGGTTCGGTCCTCCACGACGTCTTACCGTCGCTTCAACCTGGCCATGGGTAGATCACTCCGCTTCGGGTCTAGATCACGCCACTACACTCGCCCTGTTCAGACTCGCTTTCGCTACGGCTACCCCACACGGGTTAACCTCGCGACGTAACACTAACTCGCAGGCTCATTCTTCAAAAGGCACGCCGTCACAGCTACAAGGCTGCTCCGACGGATTGTAAGCACACGGTTTCAGGTACTGTTTCACTCCCCTCCCGGGGTACTTTTCACCTTTCCCTCACGGTACTGGTCCGCTATCGGTCATTAGGAAGTATTTAGGCTTATCAGGTGGTCCTGACAGATTCACACGGGATTTCTCGGGCCCCGTGCTACTTGGGATCCTCTCCAGGCGGCACACAACATTACGGTTACGGGGCTCACACCCTCTACGGCCGGCCTTTCAAGACCGTTCACCTATGCCCATGCTCTCACCCCGCCGGTCCGGCAGAACCAGCACGGAAAGTCCCACAACCCCGCCCATGCAACGCCCGCCGGCTATCACACATGGAACGGTTTAGCCTCATCCGCGTTCGCTCGCCACTACTAACGGAATCACTCTTGTTTTCTCTTCCTGCGGGTACTGAGATGTTTCACTTCCCCGCGTTCCCCCCACGCACCCTATGTGTTCAGATGCGGGTCACCAGATCACGAAAAACGCGTCTGGCGGGGTTTCCCCATTCGGACATCCTGGGATCACCGTTCGGTTATCAACTCCCCCAGGCTTATCGCAGATTCCTACGTCCTTCTTCGGCTCCTAATGCCAAGGCATCCACCGTGTGCCCTTAAAAACTTGACCACACAAGATCAAACAAACACTCTCGAGAGAACCAGACCCCCCACAAAGGAAGGGCCGGGTTCATAAAAAGAAATTGCTGTAGACACAAACAGCACAAAGCCGCCTGTGTCAGATGCTCGCGTCCACTATGTAGTTCTCAAACAACAACCCCGTACCACACACCCCGCACGCCGACCCGCCCCACAACAAAGAGGACAGCCGCCACGCACGGAACCATGCAGCCAGGAAACCAGAAACACACAACACCGGAAAAACCACGCAACCCTCACAGGCCACGCACCCCGGCCCTGTTGCCTCAGGACCCAACAGTGTGCCAAACACGAAAACCGGCCCTCCCCGCCCCGCACCCTTCCACGACACCCCCACCCACAAAAAAGGGACAAGGACATCCGTACTAAGCACAGAACAAAAACAACCGGCCGCTATCTGCTGATATTCCACCCATGAGCACCCACCGCAGAACAGACGCCTGCGCAATGGGCTTTGCTTCCACACACCCCCGACCACAACCATGCGGACGGGACAGGGGCGATAATGGTGCTCCTTAGAAAGGAGGTGATCCAGCCGCACCTTCCGGTACGGCTACCTTGTTACGACTTAGTCCCAATCGCCGGTCCCACCTTCGACGGCTCCCCCCACAAGGGTTAGGCCACCGGCTTCGGGTGTTACCAACTTTCGTGACTTGACGGGCGGTGTGTACAAGGCCCGGGAACGTATTCACCGCAGCGTTGCTGATCTGCGATTACTAGCGACTCCGACTTCATGGGGTCGAGTTGCAGACCCCAATCCGAACTGAGACCGGCTTTTTGGGATTAGCTCCACCTCACAGTATCGCAACCCTTTGTACCGGCCATTGTAGCATGCGTGAAGCCCAAGACATAAGGGGCATGATGATTTGACGTCGTCCCCACCTTCCTCCGAGTTGACCCCGGCAGTCTCCTATGAGTCCCCGGCCGAACCGCTGGCAACATAGAACGAGGGTTGCGCTCGTTGCGGGACTTAACCCAACATCTCACGACACGAGCTGACGACAACCATGCACCACCTGTGAACCAGCCTCAAGAGGGGAACGCATCTCTGCGCTTTACTAGTCCATGTCAAGCCTTGGTAAGGTTCTTCGCGTTGCATCGAATTAATCCGCATGCTCCGCCGCTTGTGCGGGCCCCCGTCAATTCCTTTGAGTTTTAGCCTTGCGGCCGTACTCCCCAGGCGGGGCACTTAATGCGTTAGCTACGGCGCGGAAAACGTGGAATGTCCCCCACACCTAGTGCCCAACGTTTACGGCATGGACTACCAGGGTATCTAATCCTGTTCGCTCCCCATGCTTTCGCTCCTCAGCGTCAGTTAATGCCCAGAGACCTGCCTTCGCCATCGGTGTTCCTCCTGATATCTGCGCATTTCACCGCTACACCAGGAATTCCAGTCTCCCCTACATCACTCTAGTCTGCCCGTACCCACTGCAGAACCGGAGTTGAGCCCCGGTCTTTCACAGCAGACGCGACAAACCGCCTACGAGCTCTTTACGCCCAATAATTCCGGATAACGCTTGCGCCCTACGTATTACCGCGGCTGCTGGCACGTAGTTAGCCGGCGCTTCTTCTGCAGGTACCGTCACTTTCGCTTCTTCCCTACTGAAAGAGGTTTACAACCCGAAGGCCGTCATCCCTCACGCGGCGTCGCTGCATCAGGCTTCCGCCCATTGTGCAATATTCCCCACTGCTGCCTCCCGTAGGAGTCTGGGCCGTGTCTCAGTCCCAGTGTGGCCGGTCACCCTCTCAGGCCGGCTACCCGTCGTCGCCTTGGTAGGCCATTACCCCACCAACAAGCTGATAGGCCGCGAGTCCATCCAAAACCGCAAAAGCTTTCCACCACCACCGCATGCGCGGAATGGTCATATCCGGTATTAGACCCAGTTTCCCAGGCTTATCCCAGAGTCAAGGGCAGGTTACTCACGTGTTACTCACCCGTTCGCCACTAATCCCCGGTGCAAGCACCGGATCATCGTTCGACTGACACAGGACCAGCCAAAACAACCAATTCATAAAAACAAATCGGTATCAACAAACTTGGCACACTATTGAGTTCTCAAACAACAGACACACCCGACACCACCCACACCCACAAAAGGGTCCAGGATCGCTCCGGAGCAACTTTCCAAASTTACCAGACCAGCCCTCCCGGCACAACTCCCGAACCCGGGAACCACGCCGGACAAAACACCATCCGGGACCCCCGGAAACCGCACCGGAACACACAAAAGCGAACCAAGAACTGGTTTCCATTTGAAAGGGAGTCTGTCGCAATTTTYCCGCACCAGCGGCGGCGACTCGAACTACTCTACACACCACCAAGACCCCACGCAAATTCACGCGCAGAGGCTCAAGAACCGCGGCAATCCGCGGCGAAACGGACGGTTACGCGTAAAAAGAAGCCGTCGGCGTCGTCGTCGAGCATTGTGTGGTGCACCACTTAAACGGAAGCAACGGTTAAACGCAAGAAGGGCCAGCAACCAAACGGTTGCCGGCCCTTCTAGTGCTTCTGGATTACCAGGAAGACTTGGTGATTCCCGGAAGCTCACCACGGTGAGCCATGTCGCGGAAGCGAACACGGGAGATACCGAACTTCTGGAAGGTACCGCGCGGGCGGCCGTCGATGATGTCGCGGTTACGCAGACGGATCGGGGAGGCGTTGCGGGGCAGCTTCTGCAGGCCGAGGCGAGCCTCTTCGCGTGCTTCGTCAGTCGCGTTGGCGTCAACCAGGGTCTTCTTCAGTTCGAGACGCTTGGCAGCGTAACGCTCAACGATGACCTTGCGCTGCTCGTTGCGAGCAATCTTGGACTTCTTAGCCATGTTTAGCGCTCCTCTCGGAATTCGACGTGCTGGCGGATCTTGGGGTCGTACTTCTTCAGGACCAGACGGTCCGGGTCGTTACGACGGTTCTTCCGGGTTACGTAGGTGTAACCGGTTCCCGCAGTCGACTTCAGCTTGATGATCGGACGTACGTCCTTGTCCTTTGCCACTAGAGCTTCACCCCACGAGCCAGAACTTCGGCGACGACTGCGTCGATGCCGCGAACGTCGATGGTCTTGATGCCCTTGGCCGACAGGGTCAGCGTGACATTACGGCGCAGGGACGGAACCCAGTAGCGCTTCTTCTGAATGTTGGGATCGAACCGACGCTTGTTGCGACGGTGCGAGTGCGAAATGCTGTGTCCAAAGCCCGGCTCGGCTCCGGTCACCTGGCAGTTTGCTGCCATGACGACTCTCCTAAAAATAAAATGAAACGGCCAGCAGAGTTCCTGCGTGCCGTGCGACAGGCGACGTCCGCAACCAGTCCACACCGTTTTCGGTAGTTCCCGCGGGCTGGATCCATCGACTGAAATCAGTCAATGATCACCGCTGCGGCGAAGGTAGTGGGTCCCGGACAACAGGCCGGGATACTGGGCGAATACTGGAATGCACGCAACTTGAGCCCCTAACTACCGGCCCGCGGATTTCCCGTTGTTGCCAACGGTCACCGCCAACCGGAGCAATTGCACACGCTCCGCGCCACCTAGCGCCTAATAAGTCTAGGGGCTGGGGCAAATTAAGACCAATCGGGTGTATAAGACCACTCCACAATGTGGCCGCTCAAATCATAAGCAGCGGCCAGTCCCTTCACAGGAGAACGAAAGGTTGAGAGTTCAATCTTGAGCTATGAAGTCACAACTCCTCGCCTCCCCAGGCCAACGTGTGAGCACGCCCTCGGGTCGGCCTCCAGCGCCCACGCAGGGCAATCCCACCATGGGAAGGTTCGCCGCACAGCATCGCCGACGCATGTTCAGCACGGACATGCTCACCGTCGCGCTGTGGGCTTCCCTCGCGGCGGCGTTGGCTTTGTGGCTCGCCGACGGCGGGGTGTCGTCCGTCGGGAATGTCACCCAAGCAGTCACCGCCGTCGGGATCTTGGTGGGGCTTGCCGGCATGGATCTGGTCTTCCTCATGCTTCTGCTCGCGGCGCGATTGCCTTTCGTGGATGGCGCCGTCGGGCATGACAGGGCGCTGGAGTTCCACCGGAAGCTGGGGAAACCCGCACTTTATCTCCTATTGGCACACGGACTTCTCCTCGCGATCGGCTATGGGATGGCCGAGGGTTTGGATCCCGTCAGTGAGGCCATTGCGCTTTGGGTCCTGGTACCCGATATGTGGCTGGCGTTCGTATCGATGGCACTGTTCATTGCCGTGGTGGTCACCTCGCTTGTGGCTGTACGGCGCCGCTTTCCCTACGAATTCTGGTATTTCGTCCATCTGCTCACCTATCTGGCGGTAGCTGCGGCTTTGCCGCACCAATTCAGCGTGGGCGGCCTGTTCGCTGAGGGCACCTGGCAACGCTGGTACTGGCTGTTCCTGTGCATCGCCACGGGATCGGCATTGGCTTGGTTCCGTGTGGCCCAGCCCGTGATGGCCACATTCCGTCACCAGCTGACCGTACGCCGCGTGGTGCGCCTTGCGCCGGGCGTCTTCAGTATCGAAATGAGCGGCCTGCGATTGAACGAATTGTCAGGTAGCGGCGGGCGGTTCTTCGTGTGGCGCTTCTTGGCACCCGGCATGTGGTGGCAGGCACACCCGTTCAGTTTGTCGGCGGAACCGCAGGTCGTGACACAGTCCGCCGGGCCGTCGTCGGGCCTCCTGCCACAGCAAGGAAGCTTGCGCATCACCGTCCGGAACCTAGGTGCGGGTTCGGCCCGCTTGGCCTCGCTCAGGCCGGGAACGAAAGTGGGCATCGAAGGCCCCTACGGAGTCTTCAGTACGGCAGCCCGGAGCCGGGAACACGTCGTGATGATCGGAGCCGGAATCGGAATCACGCCTCTCCGGGCCCTTCTGGAATCCACTCCCTTTGCCCCGGGCCAGACGACGGTCCTGCTTCGCGGCAGCAGCGCAGATGAGCTATTCCTTGGCGACGAGATCCTGGAGCTGTGCAGGAAGCGCGGTGCCACGCTCTTCCATCTCATCGGGCCGCGCTCCGCGAATCCTCAGGGCACGTGGCTGCCTGCCTCGGCTGGCGCCTCGCGACTGCGGGACTTCGTACCTGATATCACGGAAGCGGATGTCTACATCTGCGGCCCCTCCGCTTGGGCTCGCAACGTCCTGGCCGAGGCAAAAAACGCAGGCGTGCGGGAGGAACAACTCCACTACGAAAGGTTCGACTGGTGAGACTCAGGGCAGGAATATCAGCGGCGCTGGCGTCGGCAGCGATCCTCTTGGTCGGTTGGCAGGCAGGTGCGCACGTGGCGGACTCCAACGCGTCGGGAGTCACGACGTCCGCCGCGGGCGGCACCGGCACGGGCGGGACCGCAACCGCCGGCGGGACCACCGGAAGCACGGGCTCGACGACGAACGGGACCACCGGGAGCGGCGCTTCCGGATCGTCCTCGGGAACCGGAGTCGGATCCAGTTCCAGCTCGGGCTCCAGTTCCAGTTCGGGCACCGGCGCGAGCGCTAAGGCAGGCGCTTCAGCGAAGGCCGGTGGCACCTATGCCGGCCAAGCCGTGGAGACCCGCTTCGGAACAGTACAGGTCCAGGTGACCGTTAAGGCCGGAGTGATCACGGATGTTACTGCCCTGCATCTGACCGACCAGGAACAACGATCGGTCCAGATCAGCAATAGGGCGGCGCCCCTGCTCCGCTCCGAGGTCTTGAGCGCACAATCGGCGAACGTCCAGACCATCGGCGGTGCCACCGTAACCAGCGATGCGTACTTGACGTCGCTCCAGGCAGCCCTCGATGCAGCCCATTTCTAGCCCCGGCGGACCCCTGCAAAGTGACAACAAGGAACCGCGCCTTCGTTCCCGCATCTTCACGAGCATGGGCACCGTGGTGAGCCTCGCCGTCCCCGCTCCGGCGACGGCTCCCCAAGCCGCGGTGGACGAGCTCGAGGCAGCCACCGCCGTCGTCGAGCAGTTGTTCAACGGGCTGGATCGTACGTTCAGTCTCTACCGTCCCGACTCGGAAGCGAGCGCGGTGGCCCGGGGTGAGTCGGCACTGACGGACGCCTCGGCGGACATGCGCCGGCTATATGTCGAGGCCTCCGAGTGGCGCACGCTCACGGATGGCGCGTTCACAGCGGAACGGCCAGACGGCGTCGTGGACTTGGCGGGGATCGTCAAGGCACATGCGATGCGGGAAGCCGGAACGTCGTTGCTTGCGCTGGGCCTGAAGGATTGGTGCCTCAACGCGGGTGGGGATGTCTTGGTGGACGGTTCGCCGACGCCAAGCAGTGCGCGGCCGTGGCTGGCGGGGGTTGTCGACCCGGCGGATCGGACGACGCTCCTGACCTCGTTTCCGCTCGGCGGGTACAGTCTCGTCAACGCGGGCAAGCGCGCCCTGGCGACCTCCGGAACCAGCGAACGCGGCCACCACATTTGGTCAGCCGGCTTGCAGGACGGGCAGGGCGCCGGATTCCTGCAGGTTTCCGTCGCGTCAGCCGACATCGTCACGGCCGACGTCCTGGCCACAGCAATCATGGCCGGCGGCGCCCGGACCCTCGCGCTGGCTACCGCGCGTTGGGACGTGGAGGTGCTCGCTGTGAAGAACGACGGCGGCCTGCTCGCCACGCCGGGATTCCGGAAGCCTGCCGCTCAGAACAGTTAGGGCCCGGTGAGCTGCGGGTACTTCGGGCTCAGGCCGTCGCCGGACGATTTGCCCGTAACGCGTCGGACGACCCAAGGGGCGGCGTGTTCACGGACCCAACGCGCGTTGGCCCGCAAGGCTTCCACCCGCGCAAGCTGAGGTTGCGTGACAGGCGGCGGCACCTCAAGGGAACCTTCGTGCTCCAGGACGGCCAGGACGCGGTTGGCCATGTTGATGTGGCCAGCAGTGGACATGTGCATCCGGTCCTGCGCCCACATGTGCCAGTCGTGGTATTCGCTGAAGCGCCAATAATCCACCAGCAGCGCCCCATGCTCTTCGGCGATTTCGCGCACCAATTCGTTGTAGATAGCGGTGCGTCCGCGCATAGTGCCGAACACCTTTGAACTGCGGGCGTCGAAGCCCGTAAAGAGAAGCAACGTGGCGCCGGTGGCGCTGAGCTTCGCAATGCCGGCTTCGTAGTCCTCCATGAGCCTGTCGATGTCCACCTTCGGGCGGAAAATGTCGTTCGCCCCGGCGTATAGGGTGACCAGCGTCGGTTGAAGCGCGACGGCGGCGTCCACCTGTTCTGCCATGACTTGCCGGAGCTTCTTGCCGCGAATCGCGAGGTTGGCGTAGCCGAAATTGTCGTTGCTTCGAGCCAGCTGCTGGGCAACGAGGTCCGCCCATCCCCTGACTCCATTGGGTCGCGAGGGGTCGGCGTCGCCAAGTCCTTCGGTGAACGAGTCTCCCAATGCCACGTACCGGGCAGAAAAATCCATGGCGCCAGTCTTTCATTATTGCGGGGCGGCCGTCACTCGAAGGCGGGCCGTCACTCGAGAGCGGCCACCGTCACTCGCGGCGCGGGCCAAAGCTCAGCGTTCGCGCAGGATCCAGTGATCGTCATCCAGGCGCGCCACGATCTTCTCGCCGATCCGTGCGAGGTCCGCAACGTCGTCGTCGGTCATGGCATCCAACATCAAGGCGCGAACGGCATCCACATGCCCCGGGGCGAGGGACACGATGGTGTCCATGCCGGCGTCCGTCAGGTGCGCCACGGTGACGCGGGCGTCGCCCGGGTGCGCCTCGCGTTCCACCCAGCCACGCCGCTGCAGCTTGGTGACGACGTGCGACAACCTCGACAAGGAAGCGCTGGTGCGGGCCGCGAGCTCACTCATCGGAAGGAACCGCCCGTCCGCTTCGGACAGCATGGCGAGCACGTTGTAGTCGAACAGCGACAACTTGCCGGCCGCTTGCAGCTGGGTGTCCAGGGCTGCGGGCAGCAGGGTGTTGATACTCAGGAGGGCCAGCCAGGCACGGCGTTCGTCGGCATTGAGCCAGCGCGGTTCGGTCATGGATTCATCTTAGAAGGAAATTAATGCTTGACACTTCAACTTAATGTGATTATCGTTTTAGTTGAAGCTTCAAGTAAGTGAATGCGGACCAATCCGCAGGACCATGAGCACTCAAGCAAAGGAACAACAATGGCTGACATCACTATCATCGGCACTGGCAACATGGCATCCGGGATTGCGGCCCGCGCCGCCACCGCAGGCAAGAGCGTCCAGGTCCTCAGCCGCGACGCCGGCTCCGCTGCAGCGCTGGCCGCATCGGTCAACGGGACCTCCGGCATCACGGGCTCACCGGTGGAAGGCAGCATTGTGGTGCTGGCAACTCCGTTCGAGGCCTCCAAGGCAGTCCTTTCGTCCTATGGATCCGCGCTCAACGGCAAGACGATCGTGGACATCTCCAACCCCGTAAACTTCGAGACCTTCGATTCCCTCACCGTCCCCGCCGGAACCTCGGCAGCCGAAGAACTCCAGGCCCTGGTCCCGGGCGCGTCGGTAGTCAAGGCGTTCAACACAGTGTTCGCAGCCACGCTCGCTGACGGCGAAGTGGACGGCCAAACCCTTGACGTGCTGGTGGCGGGCGACGACGCCGAGGCGAGCGCCGCCGTCGTCGACTTCGTCAAAGGCGCCGGGCTGCGCCCGGTGAACGTCGGGCCGCTGCGCCGCTCGCGTGAGCTCGAAGCGTTCCAACTGCTCGTCATGACGCTCCAGATCAGCGACGCCCACCCCGACTACAACTGGAACTCTGCAGTCAAGCTGCTGCCGTAGGGCATTGCGGTTTCGGAGGGCGGCCCGTTGTGGCCGCCCTCCGCGTTGTAGGCTGGGCGGCATGTTCGTCGTTTCACTGACATACAAAGTTCCCGACGAGATCGTCGACTTCCACCGCCCCGCGCATATGGATTGGGTCAAGGAAGCGTTCGACGCCGGCACTTTCGTTGCGTCTGGACGTCGCGTTCCGGCGGTCGGCGGTGTGCTGTTGTCCAACGTTGACCGTGCAACGCTGGACGCTTCTCTCGCTGCGGATCCGTTTTACGTCAACGGGGTGGCCGACTTCGAGATCATCGAATTCTCAGTCACGACGGCTTCGGCGGGGTACGAAAACCTGCTGGACTAGTCTGCTACCGGTTTCAGGCTCTGGTTGCGGTTCCGGGGCGTCACGGGGAGCACATTTTTGGTGCCTCACCTCGGCGAGAAGCCCGGAAATTCGCGCCCTCGATGCCCGCCCACCTCCAAAAAGTTGTCAGGCGTGACGCTGACGCCTCAAAGCCGGGCCGGCTCAGGGGACGTTCCCAGGCGCTCCGGCAAGACCACCGGCATCAGGGCCGGCCAGCGGGCGCTCAGATGATCACCGCTCGAAACTCCCCTGAAACGGCGCGAAAGCCACGGCGCCACATCGCGCCTGAGCCACGCGGCGTCGTCGGCCACTATCTCGGCGCGGGTCCTCGGCTGCAACGGCCCAAGGACCGGTGAGCCCAGCGAATGTGCGGCGCCCAACACTTCCAAGACCTTCTTAGCCATGTATTCGTGCCCGATTCTGGACATGTGCAGCCGGTCCGGAGCCCACATCCGGCGGTCCTGGTACTTTTCGAAGCACCAATGGTCTACCAGGAGCGTTCCGTACGCGGCGGCGACGCGCCGGACGTGCTTGTTGAAAACGGCCGTGCGCAGCTTGAGCGGTTCCAACACCGGTGAGAGCGGCACGTTGTACTCGGTGAAAAGCAGGATTTGAGCGCCGCTCTCCGCGATACGGGCAACCGCTCCTTCGAATCCGCCGATCACAGCGCGCATATCCAGCTGAGCACCGAGGAGATCGTTGCCGCCGGCGTGGAAACTGACCAGCGTGGGAGCCATGTGGAGCGCGGGCTCAAGTTGTTCAGCCACGATCTGCTTGAGCCGGCGGCCGCGAAGGGCCAGGTTGGCGTAGTGGGTGTGCGGCTGGTGCCTTGCCAGTTCCTCGGCGACGCGGTCGGCCCAGCCGCGGCAATCGTTGGGAAGGCGAAGGTCGTTGTCGCCGACCCCTTCCGTGAAGGAATCCCCGACGGCGACGAACCGCAGCGGCGTATGCGTAGTCATAGACATGTTCCCCCGTTGTTTTGAGCGTTGCTTTTGTTGTTGCTCTGGGTGTGGCTTCCGGCGGCCGCTTGGTGGGCGGCGGCGACCGCTCGGCGTGAGGCCGCTGCCGCGGCTTGGCGTTCGGCGAGCTTTCGCAGCCCGGCCTTCCGCGGAACCTTCACGGGCTCCGGCCAGCGCGGGCTCAGCGTGTCCCCCAGCGTGACACCGCGGAGCTTTCGGCCGAACAGGGGCAGGACCCAGTCATTCACCCAGCGTCTCTGGCGACGTTCCCAATCGCGCAGCTTGAGCCGCTGCGGCGGTTCCCAATCCTTGGGTGAGAACTTGTGCGGGATGCCGAGGTGGTCCAGGACCTGCGCCGCCATGTATTTGTGCCCGGCCTTGGACATGTGGAGCCGATCCGAGGCCCACATCCTGCGGTCGTGATAGGCGTCAAGGCACCAATAGTCCACCAACACGGCGCCGTGCTTGGCGGCGAGCTCGCGCACCCGTTCGTTGTAAAGGGCATTGCGCTTCTTGAACGGTTCCAGCACGGCCGAGACCTTGACGTCGTACCCCGTGAACAAGACCAACGTGGCCCCCGTGGCTGCGAGCCGCGCTACAAGCTTTTCGTATTCGGCCATGAGTTGGTCCATGTCGGTGCCGAAATCCAGGATGTCGTTACCGCCGGCGTAAAGCGTGATGAGCGTGGGTTCCATGGCCAAGGCCCGGTCCAACTGTTCCTCAACGACATGGCGGAGGCGCTTGCTCCGGACGGCAAGATTGGCATACTCCCAGCCCGGTTCAGCTTTGGCCAGTTTCTCGGCTACGCGGTCGGCCCAGCCCCGGACGCCGTTCGGTAGGGCCTCGTTCCGGTCCCCCACGCCCTCGGTGAAAGAATCGCCCAAGGCGACAAACCGCCGTCGTCCGTTCTGGTCTGCATGAAGCACGTTCCCAGCCACGACGCCAGCGTACCCCCGCCCGGTTGCCCGCCGGCAAAGCCCAGGTTAATTCGACGCTCGCTCACCTATGGCGTCTTTTGGCCGAACGCTCGCTCACCTATGAGGCCGCCCGTCGGAACAAAAGTGCGACAAACGTGAGCGAGCGTCGCAGGGGCCGGTTAGAGTTCGGACTTCCCCTTGCGCCAGTAGCCCATGAACGCCACTTTCTTCCGGTCGATTCCTACATCCCGGACAAGATACCGGCGCAGCTCCTTGATGACCCCGGCCTCGCCTGCGATCCAGGCGTAAAACGGCAGTGCGCCGGGGGGAAGGCCCGGGTTGCGGCACGCTTCGATGGCGGCCGTGTCCATGCGCAGCGGGGTTTCCCAGAGGATGTCCCGGTCCACATTGACGTCTTCCGGTTCCGGACCAGCGGCGCCGTCCAGCGAGATGATGCCCACCCAGCCGGGGACGGGAACCGCTCCGCGGACAGCCTCCTTGAGAAACTCGCCATGAGGCCGCGAGCGGCCAATCGCGGCACCGCGCGCGAGCCAGGTGATTTCGATGTCGGCCTCGGTGGCGAGGTCCAGGAAGTCGCCCGCCTCAGGCACTTCGAGGAAGGCATGGCCTGTGATGCCCGCAGGCAAAGACTCCAGAATGGCACTGATGGCCGGCACGGCCGTTTCGTCTCCGGCAAGGAGGACGCGCTGTGCCAAGCCGGGACGCCACTCGATGCCCGAGTAGATTTCGGCAGTGATGCAATGGGCTGCCCGATTGTTGGGGCCTATGATCGTGATCGAATCTTCGGGTTTCGCGGCAAGCGCCCAGTTGGCTGCCGGACCACCCGACCGGCGGGCAGGCGGGGCCCGCTTGTACGACGGCGCCCTGCCGGACTCGCGCGACCCGGCCGCGCCAGCTGCGCCTCCACCGCCCGCCGACCCGCCGTCGTCGTCGAAATGCATCACGAAGTCGACGTCGATCTCCGGGTAGACGGCGTCCAGCCTCTCGTTCCGCACGGTGTAGGTCCGCATCGAACCGCGCACCGCGGGGTCCATGGCCAACCATTCCTGGTACCAACCGGCGTGGCCCATGTTGAAGGCAGGTAGCGGCAACGGGTGACCGTCCGCGTCGAGCGACGGAATCATGAGCTTGATGCGCAGGTCCAAGGTGTTCCCTGAGACGCCGAACCCGCGCAAGCAATATCCCCCGAAAGTGATGCGACGGAAATTGGGTCCCAAATCCTGCACCGCGGTGACCGTGACGTCGAACGCGAGGGTCATTGGCTCGGTGACGGCGTTCCGCACTGCGTTTGCGTTCATGAGGCGAACTCCAATTCGACACGGTTTGAGGGAGAGACGGTGTGGTGCCGCCCGATCGGAAGAACGAGCGGGGTGCCGGAAAGCGGATCCGGAACCACTCGGGACTCCAAACCGAAAACGTCGCGGACCAGATCCTCGGTGACAACATCGCGTACAGGCCCTTCGGCAACAATCTCCCCCACCTTCATGGCGATGACGTGGTCGGCGTAGCGCGCCGCCAGATTGAGGTCGTGAAGCACGATTGCCACCGTAGTTCCGCGGCGACGGTTGAGGTCGGTCACCAGATCCAGCACCTCCACTTGGTGTGCCAGGTCAAGGTAGGTGGTGGGCTCGTCGAGGAGCAGGACCTCCGTTTCCTGGGCGAGGGCCATCGCGATCCACACTCTTTGGCGTTGCCCACCGGACAATTCGTCGACGTTCCGCTCAGCAAGCTCAAGCGTTGCCGTGGTTTCGAGCGCGCGCCGCACGGCGGCGTCGTCGTCCTCCGTAGCGGTGCGGAAGAATCCTTGGTGCGGATAGCGTCCGCGGCCCACGAGTTCGCGGACGGTGATGCCATCCGGGGCAAGGGGGTGCTGCGGCAAGAGGCCCAGGATGCGGGCGAGTTCCCGGGCCGGACGGCAGTGGATGTCCTTGCCATCCAAGGTGACGACGCCGGCGCTCGGCTTCAACAGCCTGGACAGCCCTCGGAGCAGCGTGGACTTTCCGCAAGCGTTGGCACCGACGATCATGGTCACTTTGCCTTCGGGAATCACCGTCGAGAGTCCTTCAACCACGCGGCGTTGCTCGTATTGGAGCGTCAAATCGTGTGCTCTCAGTTGTGCCATGTCAGGCTTCCTTTCGGTTGGACGTGACCAGCAGCCACAGCAGGAATGGAGCACCAAGGGCCCCGGTGATAACGCCGACCGGCAGTACGGTGCCGCCTAGGACCAAGGGGGCCACGTTGTACGCGAAATAGTCGGCCGCGAGGACAATCAAAGCGCCCGTGAATGCCGATGCCGGAAGGCTGGGACGCCCGACAAACCGCCGCGCGATTGGCCCCGCAAGGAAGGCGACGAAGGCAACCGGCCCGGCAGCCGCCGTCGCAACCGCAGCGAGCGCGACGGCGGTGATCACCAGCCCGAAACGCACAGCGTTGACCCGGATCCCCAGTCCGGCCGCGGCGTCGTCGCCCAGTTCGAGCATGCGCAGCGGTCGGGCGAGGATGGCCAGAGCGGGAACGAGAACTGCGAGGGAAGCGAGGAGTATGCCCACGCGCTCCCAGTTAACGGAATTCAAGGAACCGTTGAGCCAGATGAGGGCCTCGGAGGCCGTCCGGATATCTGCCCTAGTCATGAGGAAGTTCACCACTGCCCCCAAGGCGGCGGCGATCCCCACGCCGGCGAGGATGAGCCGGTTGCTTGCCGCGTTTCCGCGCCCGCCAGAGCCCCGCCCGCCCGAACCGCGGCCGCCCGAACCCCGCGAAATGGCGTAAATGAGCAGCGCGACGCCGATTGCTCCAGCGAGCGCAGCCGCCGACACAGCGGCGCCGGACGCGCCGAACACGACGATAGCCAAGACCGCCGCGGCACTCGCTCCGTAGCTGATGCCGATGACGTCGGGGCTCGCGAGGGGGTTGCGGAGCATGGTCTGGAAGAGCCCGCCGGAGAGGCCGAACGCCACGCCGATCAGGATGCCCAACACAGCCCGCGGCAATTTGTTTTCCATGACGATGAAGCTTGCGCCCGGGATCTTCTCGCCGCCCGTCAGATGGGCCGTGAGGATCCTGAAGAAATCGGGGATGGTGACGGTATAGCTGCCCAGGAGTACGGTCACCGCAAAGAGGATCACGACGCCGGCGCCCAGGAGTCCGGTCCTGTTCAGGTTCCGCGGGGTGGCCCTCACAGCGACGCCCCTTTGCCCCGGCGGACGAGCCACACGAAGACGGGAGCCCCGACGATGGCTGTCATGATGCCCGCAGGGACCTCGCTGGGAAGCATCACGACTCGGCCAAGCACGTCCGAAGCCAACAACAGCCCCGGCGCGAGAACCATCGAGAACGGCAGGATCCAGCGGTAGTCCGGGCCGGTAAAGAAGCGCACGGCGTGCGGAACCACGAGTCCGACGAAACCGATGGGACCAGCCAACGCCGTGGCCGAGCCACAGAGCAGCACGATCCCGAGCGCGGTGACACCCCTGGCCAGAACCACATTCTGGCCGAGTCCACGGGCAACGTCGTCTCCGAGGGCCAGGCCGTTCAGGATGCGGCCGCTACCCAGGACGATCAACGCCCCAAGCAGCAGGAACGGCAACCCGGTCAACACCACGGACCAGTCGCTGCCGGCGATTCCACCCACCTGCCAGAAGCGGAAACGATCCAGCGTGTCCTGGCTCGAAACCAAAATGACGTTCATCAGCGAATAGAGCCCCGCGCTCAGGGCCGCTCCCGCCAAAGCGAGCTTCACCGGCGTCGCCCCGCCACGCCCCATGGACGCAATCAGATAGACGACGACGGCGGCCGCCGCCGCGCCAACGAAAGCGAACCAAATGTAGCCGCTCGCCCCCGAGATACCGAAAAGGTAGATTCCTGCGACCACCGCGAGTGCCGCTCCCGCATTGACGCCCATGATGCCGGGGTCGGCCAGCGGGTTGCGGGAGACTCCCTGCATCGCAGCACCGGCAAGGCCAAGGGCAGACCCTGCCACCAAGCCGAGGACGGTGCGTGGAATGCGGGTGTGAACAACGGCATGGTTGCCGTCGTCCGGGTTGAACCGCGTGAGGGCTTGCCAGACGGTTTCAAGGTACATGCCCCTCGCACCGATCGTGAGCGAGGCGGCGCAGACCAACACAAGCACGACGACGGCAGCCAACAACCACCCACCCTTCCCGCGAACTAGCAGGTGATGCCCATTGGGAGCGCTTTGAGGGTCATGAGCTGCCAATTCGCGCGTGGTTCCGCAGGGGGAAGGTGGGCCAACCGTCGTCGTACTTTGTGTCATGTCAGGCGCATCGCTTACTTGGCGGCCGCGTCGGCACCTTTGGCCAGCTGCGGCAGGAACGTGTCCAGTGCCCACGGCAGGCTCAGGGGCGAGGATGCGGAGATCGCCAGGGTGAGGGTGTTGTCAGAGTCGGCAACCAGGGCGCCCTTCTTGATGGCGGGGATCTGGCCCAGCAAGGGGTCATTCTTGATCTGGTCAGTGGTCTTGGAATCCGGAACCCAGGTCACAAAGACGTCCGATGAGAGCTCGTTGGCCTTTTCAGCGGACCAGGGAACGAAGAATTCCTTGGAGTCCTGGCTGGCGTTCTCCACCACCGGAGCAAGCTTCATGCCGATTTCGGAAAGAAAACGCGGCCGGTTGTCGTTGGCTGTGTAGACGTTGACGCCGTCGCCCTTTGCAGGCTCGAGGTTGCCGTAGATGAACGTCTTGCCGGCGAGCTGGGGGAAAGCGGAAACCTTGCTCTTGATGGCGGCCTCGGTGTCCGAGACCAGCTTGGCTGCCTCTGAATTCTTGCCCAGGGCATTGCCGATGATCATGGTGGCCTGCTGCCACGGTGTGCCGTACGCGAGTTCGGGTTGCGCCACCACCGGGGCAATTTCGGAGAGCTTCTTGTAGTCGTCTTCAGTCAGGCCGGAATAGGCGGCAAGGATGACGTCCGGAGCGAGCTTGGCGATTTCCGTGAAGTTGATGCCGTCTGCCTCGGAGAACTGGGCAGGTGCCTTCGCGGTGCCGAAGCCGGCACCCAGCTTCTCAAGCGCGGCGTCCTTCCAAGGAGTAGAACCCTTGCCGTTGTTGCCCCAGGCGTTCTTCGGAACACCGACCGGCACGACGCCGAGAGCCAGGGCAACGTCGTCGTTGACCCATGAGACGGTCACCACGCGCCGCGGTTGCGTCTTGATGGTGGTCTCACCGAAGACGTTCTTGATAGTGACCGGGAACTGATTGCTTGGGGCCGGGGTCGTTGCGGAACTGGCGGCGGTCGATCCGGTCGAGCAACCGGTGAGGGACAGCGCGACGGCGGCAAGGGCGGCGGTCGCTGCACCTGCGGTCTTCAGCAGGGCACGGCGTGTGGGGCGGGAAGCCACGGGACTCCTTAGGTAAGTGATGCAAACCTAAGTAAGGCTAGCCTACCCTTCGGAGAATTACGAAACGTTTACTTTGCGTAATTGACTCGCGTTGGTGAACCCCCGGACGCTCGCTCACCTATGCGCTCACCTCTAGTGAGCGAGCGTCGGGGGGAAACGCCCGAAAAGTGAGCGAGTGTCTGGCCAGGCGGGTGCTTCAAGGCGCAGCATTTTTGGACACCGCCTACGGCGTTTGCAAAGATGACAGGGCCGGTTGATTCAACGAACCGCGCCAAGGGCCGGAATTCGGCAAGGATCGAGAGGATGAGCATGCGCACTGCACACGTTGGCGCTGTCATGGTTGGCGAGGTGGCCGCACTGGCCTGCTTTGCAGCTGCCCTCGCGTCGGCCATTCCGCTCGGCGGCACAGGGAACTAACCCCACCGCCGCACGCAAGAAGCACGGCAAAGCGGCTCTTTTGTTGCGCGTCCGGATCGCCAGACGCTAGCGTCCTTTCCCCTCCGCGGGGACCCAAACGATCTGAAAGAACTCGCCGTGCAGAAAATCACCGCTCAACAAATCCGTTCATCATTCATCAATGCGAGCCGCTCGGAGGCCGCCAAGCTCAACCTTCCGAAGGACTTTGATTCCCTGAACTGGGATAACCTCGAATTCCTTGGCTGGCGCGACGAAAAGATGCCGATGCGGGGCTATCTCGTCCTCCCGAATGATGGTTCCCTCACTGGCATCATGCTGCGCGCACCCGAGGGAGGCTCCGGCAAGAAACGCTCAGTCCTTTGCGAGCTGTGCCGCGATGTGTTTTCCAAGGACGATGTCTATCTTTGGGTTGCCAAGCGCGCAGGCCAATCGGGTCGTGACGGCAACACTGTGGGTACGTTGATCTGCGCCGACTTCGGATGTTGCACCAACGTCCGCAAAGAGCCGCCGGCCAATGAGATCAATCCGGACCCGGCCGCCGTCGTCGTTCGCCAAATCGCCGGACTGCAGTCCCGGACCGCCCAGTTCCTGGGGCGGGTCCAAGGCAAGTAGCCGCTGCGGCGGCAAACGCCCGCTCACTTTTGAGGGCAAAACGCCAGATGCTCGCTCACGTCTAGTGAGCGAGCGTCCGGCGAAAGTGCCACAAAAGTGAGCGAGCGTCTGGGCTAGCGGAGCACGATGTCCACAGGATTGGCCTCGGAACGCCATGCACCCGGCACGCCCTGGCCACCGATCACGGGAGCGGTAAGCACGCCGGAGCGGTTGGTTCGCTTGTCGCGCAGGATTTCGGTAACGGAACCGAGGTGCCGGGAAAGATCTATCACGTTCTCGGGCGCGGCAAGCAACAGCTGGAAGCCGAACTCGTGCAGCGCCTTGATGCCCGCGCCGGCGAACTCCTCCGAGGCCAGGACGAATGCCTCGTCCATCATGACCGTTCCGTAGGTCGTGAAACCCTGCTCGGCGATGCCCAATTGGTAACTCAGCGCCGCGGCCATGATGAACGCCGTGAAGCGCTGCCGCTCGCCACCGGACATCGAGCCGGTGTCCGCGTGCATGTACACCTCAGTCTTCTTRCCACCCCGTGGTCCCTGGACGGAGCGGTGCTCTTTGCACTGGATGAAAAGATGCCCACGGACATCCAGCACCTCGGCTCGCCAACGCCGGTCCTCCGGAGTTTGCGATCCGAGACGCTTGACCAGCGTTTCGAGCGACTTGTAGCGGTTGGTGAGCTCGGCGTCGTCGTCCGCCTCCGCGAGGGCACCGGCACCCGAAGCGGCACCCGCCGCACGGGATGGCCGCGCGTGGCGCGTCTTCAACGCGTTCTGGATGGCGTCCTTGAACTGCTTCGCCGTGGCGGGCAGCGTCTGTTTGATGTCGAGTTCCAGGAAGCTTCCCTCGTGGAAATTGACCTCGGACAGGATGCCGTTGAGGGGCAGGATACGGCTGGTGATGGCGCGGCGTTCCTCGTCGAGCAAGTGCAACAGCGTGCTGAACGACTCGTGCGTGCGCTGGTTGAAGAACTGCCGGAATTCGGCTTCCTGCGCAGGCAACCCTTCGCTGACGATCTGGTGATAGCGGGACTCGAACTCCCCCGCGGCGCCGATCGAGGTGCCGTGGTCCGCGGAAATGGCGGTGCCCCATTCGCGCACGAATCCTTCGAACATGCGCGTCAGCCGCTCGGCCAACGCCTGCCCCCGCGACTCGGCGGCGTGCAGTTCCGCCAGGAGCTTGCTACGGATTTCGGCAGCCAGGGTGTCGAGTTCATGAAGCTCCCTCAGCTCGCCGAATGCGCTGAAGTACGGTTCGAGGGCAGCAACAGTAGCGCCCGACGGCGGCGCCTGGTCCAGGCGGTTGCGTGCCGCATCAAGGAGTGTGTCAGCCGTGGTCATCTGGTGGTCGAGGGTCTTGTATTCGCTCTGCAAAACCGCCGCCGACCCTGTGGAGGACTGGTGCTTTTCGCGTACGGCCTCGATGTTTGCACGCAAAGGTTCCAGGTCGGCCTGGGCTGACAAGGCATCCTTGAGCCGCTGTTCGATCTTCGCCAGCTCCTCGGCCGCCACTGCTGCAGAGACCTGATCCCAGCCACGTTCGTCGTCGGCGATGCGGCGCAACGCTTCGAGCTGGCGCGTCATGCCTTGGTGGGAATCCTCGCGGTTTTGGGCGAGTTCGGCGGCCTTCAGAAGCTCGTTTTCGAGCTCGCCGACTTTCGCGGCCACGAGCTCCAGCTTGGAAGCATTGTCGAAACCGAGAACGTAGTCCTGGCGACTCGTGAAGCGGTCATCCTTCTCCACGGTGTGCCTGTTGCGCTTGACCACTCCGCCCAGGCTCAGGCCTTTGTCCAGCTTGGCGAGCTCGTCCGGGTCTTCGACACACGGGAAAGCGAAATCGAGGGCGATCCGCTCTCGGATCCACTGTCCGGCGTTCTCATTGGCACCCAAGGTGAGGATGTTCAGCTTCGTCAGCAAATCGCCGTCGGACACGTCCTCCACAGCCAAAGCGCCGCCCGCGAGCGGTTTGGAAACGTCCACGGCCCGCAGCGCGCCGCGCACCGTGTTGTCGTTCAGGTAGCGCGTGACCGCGGCGAAATGCTCGCCCGGAACCAACAGCGTCGTGGCCAGGTTCCGCAGGGCGCGCTCGGCCGCGGGCCGCCACTGTTCCTCCCCCTCGGCGAGGTCTATCAGCTCGCCTCCAAAGGGCATGCGATCCTCGGGAACGCCGGTGGCTGCGGCGATCGCGGCGCGGTTTTCAATGCTCGACGGCGGCAGCAGGGACTTGCGCGTCTTCAGCGAGACGAGCTCCTGTTGGGCTGCCGCGAGCTCACGTTTCTTGGTGGCGTGGCCGTCGAACGCTTCGAACCGGAGTTCCCTCAGCGCTTCGGAATCGTCCTTGAGTTCGGCGGAGCGGCTCGCGGCCTGCTCATGGGCCTGCTCCCAACCCTCAGCTGTCCACTCAAGGTTGAGTCCGGCGTCGGCCAATGCTTGGCGGGCCGCTTCCTCGACCTGTTGGCGGAGCTTGAGGCCGACCCGGGCATTTTCGAGCGACTGCTCGATCGCCGAAATCGCGTTCCCGCCCTGGTTGTTGTAATCCGATTCGAGCTGGCGAAGTTCCTTGGCGAGCGCGTCGCGGACGCCTCGCTCAGCGCTGAGCTCCTTGGCTTTCGCCTGGGCAAGGTCCTTGAAGCGGGCCAAGGTCTTGGCATGGACCGTGACCGAGAGCTGCTGCTTATAGGCGTCGAATTCCTCGCCGCTGAGCTCCCGGAGCCGGTTGGCCTCCAGCAACGACTGGGCATACTCCTTGTTCATCCCGGGCACGGGGGCGAGCTGATCGCGCTGCTGGCGCACGTCCTCCAACCGCTGCCTGATGGACATGAGGTTGCTGAATTCCTCGACGACGTCGTCCGCAGCCGTGAGCGTCGCGGGGGCGTCGAGCACCTGGTCGCGGAAGAACGTGTTGACGCTGCCGCCGAGGCCCTTGCCCGCTTGGATGACCCTCAGAAGCGGGAGAGCCTGATCGGAGTTGATGCCCAGAAGCCGCCGGAAACGCTCCGCAAAAGCCTTGTGCACATCGAAGATCTGGGCATCCGGAAAAATGGTCTCCAGCGCGCCCTTGGTGAAGCGCTTCTCCGCGATGCCCTCGATCGCTCCGAGATCCAGGGGCTTGTTGTCAATCACGTAGAACCGGCCGACGCTGGACTCCGTGCCGTTCTTAGGCAGGTCAAAAAGAGCCGAGATAGTGATCTTGGTGCCGGCCGCGTTGTCGAACGTCAGAGCGACGGCGGACCAGGTGGCACCGGGTCGCTGGAAGGCACTCGCCGAGCCCTCGCCCACGGCCTTGTCGCCAACTTTTCCACGCATGTACGTGAACGTGGTCCTCTTGTCCTCCACAGCCCCGCCAGCACGCTGCGCGGCAGCCTCATTGGAGCGCGGACGGGCATCGAAGACGCGGAGCATGGCATCGAACAACGTCGACTTGCCGACGCCCGAATTGCCTGTGAGCAGCGTCCCGTTGCGGTCCACATGCATCGTGTGGGCGCCATGGAACGTGCCCCAGTTGACCACCTGGACCAAGGCAAGGCGCATCTGGCCCGGGTTCGTGAGTTCGCCAATCGGAAGCATGGTTGCGATAGTCACTTGGCTGCCTCACTGGTGGTCTTCGCTGTTGTGGTTGCGTAGGCCTCCGCGGTGGATGCCGGCCCCGCCCCTTCGCCGCGCGGCTGATCTTCGATCAGCTCAGCGCGCGGCTCCGACAGGCCCGATGCCACTCCCGGGCCTGCATCCACCGCTGCGGCGTGTTCGTCACCATTTGTGTCTTCCACATCGGAGTCAGCGTCGTCGTTGGAGTTAGGGTCGTCGTCGTCTGTTTCCGTTAGTTCGATCAGCGGTTCTGTGCCGGATTCGTCGGCTGCTACTGCGATCAGTGCTTCGATTTGGGCTGGGATGTCGCCGATGTTTTCGAAGGGGAGGGCTAGGGGGAGCGCTCGGGAGATCGCGAAGGTGTCTTCGATGCCCGTGGCCAGGAGGAGTTGGCGGGCCAGGAGCTTCGTGACCGTGCGGTTCACGACGTCGGTGTCGCGGAGGGCGTCTTGCTGGCCGGATGGCTGGTAGTGCGCCACGAGTTCGGCGATTTCTTCGCGCGTGATGACGGGGTCGGTCTGGGCCGTGACGTGCCGGTCGAGGAGGAGCCTCAGGCGCAGAAGCACAATGGTTTCCACCCGGCTCAACGCGCGCTGTTGGCGCAGGATGCTTGAGCGAGCGCTGCCTCCGATGGCTTCCGGATCAACAGGCCGGAGCACGGCGATTTTCCGTTCGTGATCCAGCTGCAGGTTCAGGAAGAGCTCCGAAAGCCTGCTGCGCAGAATCACCTGGTTGTCCAGAAGCGTGGTCCAGAGCTTTTCGTCGCGGCCTCCGTCGATATATGGACCCTTGAGCAGCCGTACGAGGGCCTGGCGAACCTTCATGGGCAGCACGCCGGTATCGCCTGGGAACAGCGCCGCGCCGTCGACGAACGTGTCGCGGGGCGTCACGCGGAACGGATCCGGATGGACATGTCCATCCTCTGTCTCCGATGCCGCCGCCGATTCCGCCGTCCGGGAATGCGCATGTCCATCCTGCGAAGCCTCGGACCGGACATGTTGCGTTATGTCCACTCCTTGCTCCGAAGAGGGGGCATGCTCGGTGGGGTGGGCGTCAGTCATCGGAATCCTTAGTCAGCGTCACGAGCGGCAGGTACGCGGTGCGTGTGCTGCCATCGATTTGTTCGAAGTCGATGTTTTCCCAGGCGGCCCGGTCGAATGCCGCGCCACCGTGCAGCGCTTCCGACAGGAGGGCCCGGACGGTGTTGATATGCCGTTCATCTTCCGGGAGGTTGGTCCAGGCCTCCGCCAGGGTGGCAGCGCCCGCCATGGCGGAGCGAACGACGTCGGGCCTCGCCTTCGCCGAGCGCAGCGAGCGGACGCGGTCCGAATCGCTGAAGGCGATGGGGTCGGCGAGCTTGGGAGGCGCTGCGAACTCGTCTGGGTCGAAGAGCTTGACCATGGCGAGTGATTCGAACCCCGCGTTGAACAACACAGGGCCGCGGACCAGGCCGGGACGGTCGCGTTCGTAGGGCATGGAGCGGATCGCCTGTTCGGCTTCGCGCAGGACCTGCCGCAGCCGCACGGACTGGCGGATATCGTCGCTTTGGATGTAGTTGTTGAGGCTCTCCGAAAGCCGGCCGTAGATGCGTTGGATCTGGCTGTGCTGCGTTCGCAGTTCCGCTACCAGGTTCTTGAGTGTTTCACGGTCCTCGTGGCTGAGGTCGTCGGCGAACTGGCGGCTCAACACGTCACCGATCGCCGAACGGAAGCGCAACTGTTGCTGCGGATCTTCGAGGAACGCCGTGAAGGAGCGGAACGTGCGGCCTTCGGGGCTCTGCCGCAAGCGTTTGTCCGCCTCGAGGACCTGCGCCATGGTGGCACCCTTGCTGAGGGACTCCTCGATGATCTGGTTGCGGAGCTCGCCCACCAGTTCTTCGATGCGGTCGCGCATTTTCTTATAGTCCGCGGGCAGGCTCGCGGCCAGGTCCAGGATGTTTCCAGCCGCTTCAACAGCCTCTTCATCGTCCAAGAGACCGTCGAAGTCGCCCGAGCTGATGTCTTCGATCAGCTGCTGCCGCTCTTGGATCTCCTCTTCGAGGGATTCCAAACGGGCGCTTTGATCCGGGTTCGTCTCGTTGGCGAGCTTTTCGACGTCGCCCAGCAGCGTTCCGAGCCGGGAACCGTTGAGGGTTGAGCGTTCGCTGGAGAGGCTATCGAGGAAAGCCAGGACGCGTGCGGCAGCCTCGGTGATTTCGTAGACGATCTGGCCGGACTGGCTGCGACGGGTCAGGAACTGCTTGCGGGTCCACTCGTCGGCAAAGGCCTTGCCGCTCGCCTGGCCGCCCAGCCCGGGATCCTGCCTGCGGAGCTGCTCAAGGAAGGCGTCGACGTCGGCGTGGAACTCTTCGAGCGGAAGCTGCGGCCTTGTGCGGGTGAAGGACGCCTGGAGCACCGCGATGACCCAAGGAGCCGAGCGTGTGAGGGCCCATGCGGGGCCTTTGGTAAGAAGTTCGAGGTCCCTGAGCCGCGCGCTGATGGCGTCGGCGGAGGACATTGCTGAGCGGGACACTTACTCTCCTTCAGCTGCCGCGGAACCTTCTGGCAGCGGAAATCCCGAAAACTGCCCCGTACAAGGTTAACGCAGGGTGCGCCGCAACCCTTCCGTGATCTACCTACCGGTAGGGTTTCGATCGCGTATCAACACGCGCGGAGGCCGGTGTTGTTGCTGGCTGGACCGACGATGCCGGCCCTAGTGTCGTTTCCAACGACTTCGACATTCCGACGTCGGCTTTGGCTTTGGCAGCGTTGCGGAGGGGACCCAATGCAGTTCGACCTTACGACTTTGGACACCAGCACCTACGTCTTCGGCGGAACACTGGTCTTAGGCCTGGTCCTAGCAGCGTTCATTGCAGGGGCCGCCATGGCCACTCTTGCGCTGGTTGGAGCGGCGAGCCTCGCCTGGTTCGCCGTGAAGAACGTGCTGGGTGGCCTGGTCCACGGCATCAATTTCGCGTGGGATCAATTGGTTCACCAGGCAGGCAAGGTCGAACTGCCCGTGGAATTCCCATCGCAAACCTCCCCTAGCACAGGTACCTACCCGCGGGTAGCATTGAGGGACAGCTAAAGGGTCCCCCACCCGAGGCGGATCCTGGGCTCGAACCGGCACAACCGGCAAGAGGAGTCTCCCCATGACCTCCGCCACTGATAACAAGAGCACCGGCGTCACCGCGGCAGAAGCCCGTGCCGTCGCCGAGGCCGCCCGCGAAACCGAATGGAACCGCCCAAGTTTTGCAAAGGGGCTGTACCTGGGGGATTTCGATCTTGGACTCATCCACCCGTGGCCGCAGGCAAGGGCCGAAGACGTCGAGCGCGGCGAAGAATTCATGGCCAAGTTGGCGGAATTCTGCAGCACCATGTCCGGCCGCGTGATCGAGCGCGAGGCGAAGATCCCGGACGAATACCTCGCCGGCCTCACCAAACTCGGCGTTTTCGGCATGAAGATTCCGCGCGAATACGGCGGCTTGGGCCTGTCGCTGGTCTACTACGGCAGGGCCTTGGCGCTCTTGGGATCAGTCCATCCGAGCCTCGGCGCGCTGCTTTCGGCCCACCAATCCATCGGTGTCCCGGAGCCGGTCAAGGTCTTCGGTACACCCGAACAAAAGCAGGAGTACCTGCCGCGTTGTGCGGCCGGCGCCATCACGGCTTTCCTGCTGACAGAGCCCGATGTCGGCAGCGACCCCGCCCGGATGGGCTGCACCGCAGTGCCAAGCGACGACGGCGAGTCCTACCTTTTGGACGGCGTGAAACTTTGGACCACCAACGGCGTCATCGCCGAACTGGTAGTGGTCATGGCGGTGGTGCCTGCGCGCACCAACCCGGATGGAACGGTAGAAAAAGGCGGCATCACAGCGTTCGTGGTGGAAATGGACTCCCCCGGGATCACCGTCGAGAACCGGAACTCCTTCATGGGCCTGCGCGGCATCGAAAACGGGGTGACCCGCTTCCACCAAGTCCGCGTACCGGCAGCCAACCGGCTGGGCCGCGAAGGCCAGGGACTCAAGATCGCGCTCACGACGCTCAACACCGGCCGGCTCTCGATACCCGGGCTGTGCGTGGCGGCGGGCAAGTGGTCGTTGAAGATCGCCCGCGAATGGTCCAACGCCCGCACCCAATGGGGACGCCCGGTGGGAAAACATGAGGCCGTCGGCAAGAAGATCGCCTTCATCGCGGCCACCACCTTTGCCCTTGAAGCCGTCTTTGAGCTCTCCGCCGAGATGGCCGACGCCGGGCAGAAAGATGTGCGGATCGAGGCCGCCCTGGCCAAGCTTTGGTCCACTGAGCTGAGCTACACCGTGGCTGACGAACTGGTCCAGATCCGCGGTGGTCGTGGCTTCGAGACGGCGGATTCGTTGGAGGCCCGCGGGGAACGCGCGGTCGCGGCGGAGCAACTGCTGAGGGACATGCGCATCAACCGGATCTTCGAAGGCTCGTCCGAGATCATGCGCCTGCTCATCGCCCGGGAAGCCGTCGACGCCCACCTTTCGGCAGCGGGCGAGCTCGCCTCCGGGGACGCGACCCTGCAGGAGAAGGCGCGTGCCGCCGTCGGCGCCTCAGGTTTCTACGCCAAGTGGCTCCCTAAGCTCGTGGCCGGAGCGGGTATGGATCCACGCTCCTACGGTGAGTTTGGGCGTTTGGCCAAGCAATTGCGGTATGTGGAGCGGTCCTCCCGCAGGCTCGCCCGGCAGACGTTCTACGGGATGGGCCGCTGGCAGGCGAAGCTCGAGTACAAACAGGCCTTCCTGGGCAGGATTGTGGATATCGGGGCGGAGTTGTTTGCCATGGCGGCGTGCTGCTCGCGGGCCGAAATGCTGTTGCAGACGGCACCGGAACAGGGCGCGGCTGCGTATGAGCTTGCCGAGGCTTATTGTGAGCAGGCCCGGACGCGCGTGGACGGTTACTTCGAGCAATTGTGGCGGAACACCGACGACGTCGATCACGAGCTGTCCGCGAACGTTCTCGCTGGCGACTACGCCTGGCTTGAGGCCGGAATCCTGGACCAATCCGAAGGTACGGGTCCGTGGATCGCTGATGCCTCCCCCGGCGCCTCGCTGAAGGAGAGCCTGCACCGGAAGTACCGCTGAGGCCCGCGGCTGATCAGGGCAGCGCGCACGGGTTAGCCGATGTCGCCATCGAGGTAGTACCACCGGCGGTCAATCCGTACGAAGCGGCTGTTTTCACGCTGCACCCCGCGTTCGCCGTCGGAACGGTAGTGTGCCGCGAACTCGACTGTCCCTTCAGCGTCCAAGGGACCGCCCCGGCGCGTTGCAAGGATGTCCAGCCGGCGCCATTGAATGTCCGGGTCCAAGTCCAGCGCCAGCGGACGGGTTTCCGGGTGCCAGGTGCGCAGGAGGTAGTCCCTATCAAGGACAACGAAGGCCGAGTAACGCGAACGCATGAGCTGCTCGGCCGTCGGTGCGTCGGCGTCCCCGCGGTGGAAACGTCCGCAACACTCGGTGTACTGCTCCCCGGACAGGCAAGGGCAGGCGCCGTGGCGGAGGCGAGCGGAATCGAGTGGCATTGACGCCCTCTCTGGACTGGATGGTGAGAGCTAGGCAACAAATTTTGCCACAGCAGATAACAGCTTCGATACAACCTCGGCAAGGCGGAGTCTGGCGGATGATTCATTCAGATTTCGCCCGTAGGCTAGGAGACATGCCTGCGGACCGACGGTCGCGGCGTCCACCTCACAACTCTGGCTCGGGGAGGCTACGTGGAGGATCCAACAACACTGGCCCTCAATCTGACCTTTTTCGGCACGCTCGGACTGGCTTTGCTGATGTTCCTTGGTTTGGGCTTCCTGATGGTTGTCACCTTGGTGCTGGCCGGCGTCGCGAAGTTGCTTTCGATCATCGTTCTCGCCATGGTGGGAATCTTCCCGAAACGAGATACGGTCCCGGTTGTGCACCTGCCGCCGCGTCCTCGGCGCGTCCCCGTCCTAGCGGAGTCTAAGGAGCCGGCGACGGCGGAAGCCGACTCCCTGGGGACGGGTGCGGTTGTTCCCGAGAAACCGCGTCTTGGAGTCCTTGGGACCACGAAGTTGGTGTGGTCGGCGGGGTGGACTGCTGTCCGGAACTTCCCGTGGAAGTCGCTGGTGAACCCACGCGCCTGGCCTAAGCCTGCACAGGTCAAGGCCGGAATCGCAGCCACGGCCACCGCCGTCGCCACAACCCAGGCCAAGGAACATCCCTTTGTGGTTGCGGTGAAGCAGGATCCTCCGGTCCTGAACAGCCAGTGGGCCGCTGCCGTCGCCGAGGCTGACGCCCGGGCCGCAGCGCGCGACGCTGAACGGGCGCAGGAAGCGTCAGCCGATGAAGAAGCGACAGCTTCTGACAAGGAACCCGCCGAAGGGAACGCCGCGGAGTCGCCCGAGACTCGCGCGCCGGTCCGCGAACACCGGGGAGACCCCCATGGCGGCAAGCCTGTCTCTTCCGGCCGGGTGACAGCCTCTGCCGGGGGCCGCCCCCGGGCATAAGGTCCGCAGCGCCCGACTGACCCAACTAACTCGCAGTAGGTGTCGTTTTGACGCACGAAAACGACAACAAATGCGAGTTAGTTGGGGCCCGCGCGCAAGCTCAGGCGACCAGTTGCCTGAACCCGGCCCCGTGGTAAATGAGGGGCTCGGCGTCATGGTTGATCTCCACGGACTTGACCTGGAGGACGACGATCGCGTGGTCGCCGGCAGGGGTCTCTGAGACTACTTCGCATTCAAGCAGCAGTGCCGCGCCGTCGATCAACACGGCACCGGCGTCGCTCGTGGACGTCGCAAGGCCAGCGAAGCGGTCCTGCGTCTTGGAGGAAAGCTGAAGGCACAGGGCTTCCTGGCCCTGTGCCAAGACGGAAACGCCCATCCGCGGGGCTCTCCGGAGCTTGGGCCACGTGGTGGAGGAGTTCTGCACCGCGAACATGACTAGGGGTGGTTCAAGCGAGACACCTACAGTGAAGCTGGATGCCACTAGTACTTCCGGTGCGAAGCCGACCATGGCGCTGAGCGCCGCCACGCCTGAGGGAAATTGCGCGAACGCCTGCTTGATCGAAGCGCCTCCGTCCACCGTTGCCTGGGTCATGGCGGTTTCCTTTCTCTGTAGTTTCGCGCTTGCCTTTCTACTAATTCACCGGACGCCGATATCGGCAATATTTGTGTATTAGCGTGTCGATTCGAGTCAATTCACAATTCGTCACGCCCTGTTTTCATTACCCCGCAATACGAAAAGCGAAGAATTTGTACGTTTTTCGCATGCCCCGGCCACGAGATGTGTAGCGTCGTGTCAATCCATTGCACAGCCATGATTCTTCACGGAGGAAGCCGGAGATGAGCCTCAGCGAGCTTCGAACCCTGGGACGCACAGGCGCCCTGATCAGCCCCCTTACCCTAGGTACCCTGAACCTTGGGACGGGCACGGCGCCCACGGGCGCCGAGGAAAGCATCCGCATCGTCCATGCGGCGCTCGACGCCGGTATCACCAGCATCGACACCGCGGACATCTATTCACAGGGCGAGGCGGAGGCCATTGTGGGCAGGGCACTCCATGGCCGCCGGGATGACGTTTTCCTTTCCACTAAGTTCCACGGACAAATGGGGCCGAATCCCGCGCACGCGGGGAATTCCAGGCGCTGGATCATGAAAGCCGTGGAGGGCAGCCTCAACCGCTTGCAGACGGACAGGATCGATCTCTACCAAGCTCACCGTCCGGACTACAACACGGATGTCCTGGAAACCATCACGGCACTCAACGACCTCATCCGGCAGGGCAAGATCCTCTATTACGGAACCTCGGTATTCACGCCGTCGCAGCTTGTAGAGGCGCAGTGGATCGCGACGACGAACCACCTCGTGCCGCCGGTAGTGGACCAGGTGCCCTATTCCTTGCTGGTCCGCGCGAATGAACGCGACGTCTTCGCGATCACGCAACAGTACAACCTCGGCGTACTCAGTTATGGACCGCTCGACGGCGGCTGGCTCTCCGGGAACTACCGCGTGGGAGCCCCGCAGCCCGCAAGCTCCCGAGCCTCGGCGGTTCCCGGCCGCTTCGACGTCTCCGCACCTTTCAACAGGAACAAACTCCTGGCTGCGGATGCCTTGGCCCGCGTCGCAGAACGGCATGGACTCACCCTCATCCAGCTGGCCGTCGGCTTCGCGCTGAGCCACCCCGCCGTCAGCAGCGTGGTCATCGGCCCACGCACGGAGGACCACCTGACCGATTACCTCAAGGCCGCGGACGTTGTCCTCAGCGAAGCCCTCCTTGATGCCATTGACGACATCGTGGCGCCCGGCACCAACTTCCTGGAGCGGGACGCGGGGACGGTCGTCCCGCACCTTGAGTACGCAGAACTACGACGCCGGTAATCAGCTTCTGGAGCAACGGACCGGGCCGCGCGCCGACTATACTCGTTCGCAATCATGACTAGCCTCCCGACTTCCGCCCAAACATCAAAAAGCGGCAACGTGCGCATCRACGCCTGGCTCTGGGCTATCCGCGCCTACAAGACGCGTTCCGCGGCCACTACCGCCTGCCGGGCAGGGCACGTGCGAATCAACGGGAACCCGGTCAAGGCCTCCCAACCCGTGATTATCGGCGACACCATCCGTGTCCGCCAGTCCGGTTTCGAGCGCATCCTTGAGGTCCGGCAGCTCATTGCCAAAAGAGTAGGCGCCGAAGCAGCCTCCCACTGCTTCACCGACCACACTCCGGAGCGCCCCGCGGCGCCGGCACTTGGGCTTCCCCAGCGCGACCGCGGCTCAGGACGGCCCACCAAGAAGGACCGGCGCGACATGCAGAAGCTGAAGGGGCAATAGCACCCCACTCCGACAGGGCCGCTGGGAAGCCCGCGGTGCGGCCCCGGCGTCGGGCGTTTTCGCCCCTCGGCTCTGCAGAGCGTGAGCGACGCGTAAAGTGACGGCGTAAAGTGGCAAGGGACGCCGATTCTGGACGCCGCGCTGCCGAAGGAGAGAACGTGACCATTGACTGGGACGAAAAAAGGGCCTTGCTACAGGAGCCCAACATTGCTGCCGTGACTCAGCTGTGCGACGAACTGATGGCCAAGAGGCCAGGTTCTTCCGTGCCTTACGTCGATCCGGTGCATGACGAAGACGAGTGCCGGATTGTCACACTCCATACGAGCCCGGGCAAAGGCACTGCCTCGGGATTCATTTCGCACCTCAACGACGACGATGCCGCCCGCCGCGCTCAGCTCATCTACGACTCGGCTGAATTGGACGTGCGCTATGTCATGCCATGGAACTCCTACCCTTGGGTCCGCGACCCCGACCTGCCGCCGGCATTGAGCGCACAGGAGAAGACCGACGGACTCCGCCCGTTCCGCCAGTTCCTCAAGATCAACAAGAGGGTGTCCGCGATCGTCGCGCATGGCGCAGAGGCCGCCGCCTTCCTGGCCCTCTACGAGAAGACCTACCACTCGCCGCTCCGGCAGCACGGGATCAAGGTCTACAAGGCAAGCGCGCTCGGCGGACGGGCGTTTGCCCTGTCCGAGGCGAAGCAGCAGGAACTCCTGGCCAAGAACATCGAAATCTACCGAGACGCCATGCAGCGGGCGGGGATCCAGCACCTATAGAGCACGGCTGGCGGGTGAGCGCCGGGAGTGAGTGTTCCGGGCTTATCGGCCCTCCAACACCTAGTCCAAGGAAACTTCACTACTCATTTTGGGGCCATTCCCCACTCAGTGGCCGATTTCGGCCATAGCGTTGTTAATTGTGTGAGCCCAGTCCCCTAACGGTGTGCTTCTCCCACCGAAACCGGCTGGCCACGCCACTCCTTGCCCGAACCAATGGCGTTTCGTGTCGTGGACAACTCCTTTTGCAGTTGCCGTGGGGGCGCGTGGGATTCAATGATGGCAACGCTAAGAGTTAGGAGTCCTGGAGTGTTCGAAGAGGAAACCCGCCGCGCACTGGACCACGTGGCTCGCGGCATCAGTGTTCGGATCGTCGGCGGCGCGGGAAGCGGACGTTCCACGGTCTTGAAGTCGATCGTCGCGGATCTTGAAAAGACCGGAGCCGAGGTGTTCAGCCTCTCCGGCGCGCGGCTCTTGCGGGAGACCCCGTTGGCCGGAATAGGCAGCCTCGGCCTAGACGCACGGATCCGCCAGAATGGGCCACTGGGGGTGGCCGACGTCCTGGCAGAGCGACTCGCGCGGCGGGGTCCCAAAGCAATCGCTGTGGACGACGTCGATCTCCTGGACAAGGAGTCCCTCGCCGTCATAGACATCGTTCAAAAGCGGACGCGGCGGCCGCTGATGACGACGGCTGGCGACTCCCCGCTCTATTCGCAGTCTTCCGTGTTTTCGCCGGCCCGGTGGCCGGAGGCGAAAATCCGCCTGAGCCCGCTTCGCTACGATCAAGTCAACAAACTCCTGGCGCAGACTCTGGGATCGCCGCCAGACCTAGATCTGACCACCGCCATCCTCATGAAGTCAGCCGGGAACCCGCGGCTCGTGGTCAGGATTGCCCAAAGCGCGGTGTTCAGCAAGCTGCTCATACTTCGCGATGGACAGTGGAGCATCGCTAGCCACACGCTTTGGAACGAGTACCTTCAGAGCACCATAGAGGCACTCCTTCAGGGCCTCAACACCGACGAACTGACGGCGTTGCACACCCTGTCTGTCCTGGGGGCCAGTCCCATGGAGTCCCTACACACGATGGCTGGTCCGGAGATCCTCGACGGTCTCGAAAGGCGCGGGCTGGTTGCGGTCACGGAAGACGTCAACAACACGATCTGGGTGGACGTCAGTCCCCCGATCGTCGCGGACTATTTCCGCGACCGTCATACGCTTTCTTCGCGCAGGTTGCTGACTGATCGCATAGCCCGGGAAATCGACACCCCCTTCCAGCCGGCGAGCAATCCCTTGTCACCACCTCTTGCCGAGCTGCTCAAGGACCTTCGGAGGGAGGCGGGAGGCGGCACGTCAGCAACCCGACATTTCCAGGAACAGCTCCGTTTGCTTGAGGAGGCGCATTTCGGACTGTGGGAGTCCGAGCCGTCCATGTCCAACGCGGCTGCATTCCTCAAGTTCTACTGGGGCGGAGCAATCGATCCCTCGCGTATCGAACAAGTCTTCAGTGGAACCCAGTTCGCGGGGGCGGATCCCGCCGACAGTTTCTTCTTCGCCATGACCCAGGCGCTTTGGGTGATCTCTTATGGCGACGGGCTCGTGGCGGCCACCGGCATACTCAAGGATCTGGGTAATGCCTACCCCGATTGGAAGGCTGAGGCTGAAGCATTTGCGATTTACCTTGCAGCGTCATTCGACCGCATGCCTGCAAATCTCGACCAAGCCTTGTACGGGCTGACAAGCCACCATCCCGAAAGCGGCGTTGTGCCGGTTATTCAAGGCATGCTGGAGATATACCGCTTCGATGCCCAGGCGGCCCTTATGGCCCTCGATTCAGCAGACAGTTACGAACTCGCCACCAGTATTGAACCTTTCGTCCGCGGGCTCGCCCTCCTCATCGGCGGACAGAGCGATGAAGCGCTCTCCTTCTCCCTGGCTCAGCGTGCGGCAGCGCGGCGCGGCCTCGACCAGTTCAGGTTCGTCGCAAGCAGTTACGTATCGGTGCTGGCCTTGCTCCAACGAGGTTTGAGCCTTGAAGCCGACTACGTCATGACCAGCGTCTTCGCCCTGGGCAAGCACGGCTTCCTGGTGAGTTTTCTCCATGATGCGATGCTCAGAATCGCCGGCCTTCGCGAGTTGTCCGCCTCAGCCAAGACCATCCCCTCGCTCGGAACCCAGGCACGCAAGGATGTCGCGGATATCGGCCCCCTGCCCGGAACCGGAAAATCGGTCTACGATCTCGTTGCCGCGCAGTATTCTTCTCCCGAGGAATTCGATGAAAGGGCCGCCGACCTTCTGAAGCAGCAGATTGATCGCGGATACATCACGGAGGCCGTATATTCCTCGCTGTTCATGCTGGCACTCTCCCCTGGCCAAAGAATCCTCAAGGGAGCGGGGCGGGTGTTCAAGAAACATTGTGGCGCCATGCACGATCAGTTCCTCGCGATTGCTTCGGCTATCAGCGAGGGCGACCATCAGTTGCTGAGGATTCTTCTGGACCAATACGAACCCGACACCGACCTTCACCTGATCGGCACGCTTCTCAAGGGGACTGCGAGGCGCTATTCGCTTGAACGCGACCCCGATTGCGCCGCAGCGTTCCAACAAACCGTGTCCGCCTTCGAAGTCCGCTTCCAGCCGAAGGGGGAGGACTTTGTCCTCGACACCGGGGCAGAACGGCCTCAGCCCCTGTCAGCAAGGGAGATCGAGATAGCCATTCTGGCCGGCCATCAAAGCAATATCGAAATATCCAGCCGGCTGGGGATCAGCACCCGGACCGTGGAAAACCACATCTCGAGGGCCCTCAAGAAGACCGGAACCGCGTCCCGGAGCGGCCTGTACGACGTGGTTCGAAGCTTGCGTAAGTGACGGGCCACGGCGGTAGATTGTGGGCATGGGACAGACCTCCTCAGACCGTCGCGATGTGTTGGAATCATTCCAGCACCAGGGGTTGGCTGATAGTGGCTGCCGCCAGCTCGACGACTGGCGCGGCTGCTACCGCATACCTGCTACGGTCCATCAACCCTGAGTTGTTCTTCAGCCCACAACCGCTCGACGAGACGCGCCGCAAACCCCTGTTGAAGTGGTGGTACAGGATCCACACCCTCAGGCTCACAGCCAGCGCCGTTGCACTGGCCGCCATCCATCAGGCGCGGACGATCCGGCTCAGAAGCCACCCATAGGAATCCACCGTGGGCGCGGACAGATGCGGCGCGCTGACTTTCGCTAAAAATTTTCTCCGCGCGTTCGCTTTGCGTCACATGTCTTTGCGTTTTGTTCATTTTGGGTCAAGTGCCGGTTCACTGACTGCCTGACGGCTGCTGGGAGGATGCAGAGGGGAAACATCGACGGCTAAGGAAGAGGGTACGAACATGGTTACGGTGAACCGGAGGCAATTGCTCGGGGGCGTTGCGGCTGCTGCCGCCTCAATGGCGTTGCCAGCATCGATCGGGAAGGCGCTGGCGGCGGAACCGGCAGTGCGAAGCGGCACGATTGACGACGTCGAACATGTGGTCATCCTGATGCAAGAGAACCGGTCCTTCGACCACTACTTCGGCACCATGCGGGGAGTCCGTGGCTTCGGTGATCCGCGTCCGTGGCTCCTTCCCAACGGAAACGACGTTTGGCATCAACCCCCTGCTACGGTTCAGACTGCTCGCTACCATGCCCGCGGATTGCCAGCAGACGCAAAATACGTCCTGCCGTTCTACCTCGATTCAGCCCGGACCTCAGAGAACATCGCCGGCACCGACCATGGCTGGAGCAGCGGCCACTTGGCGTGGAACGAGGGCCGGTGGGACCAGTGGGTAAACCAAAAACAAGATGTACTGACGATGGCTTATCTGTCCGAGAAGGAAAACAGCTTCCATCGAGCCCTTGCAGACTCATTCACCATCTGCGACGCGTATTTTGCCTCCGTCCACGCCGATACCGCACCGAACAGGATTGCACTGTGGACGGGCACAATCGACCCGCAAAACCGGCTCGGCTCGGCCAAGAATGGACCCGGCATCGAGGAACGCAACGTCACCAACGGCTATACCTGGACCACCTACGCGGAGCGGCTTCAGCAGAACGGCATCAGCTGGCGTGTCTACCAGGGAGGAACAGGTGTCCCGGGCCAACCAACGGACAACTACACCGACAACTCCCTTGAATTCTTCGCCAACTTCCAAAGGGCACAGGGGGCCAGCGGGCCGCTCGTAGACAACGGCGCGTCAACCCACACCCTTGCCGAGCTGAAACAGCACGTGCTCACTGGCGCATTGCCCTCTGTGTCGTGGATCGTTTCGCCCTACAAGTACAGCGAGCATCCCTCGGCTTCGCCGACGGACGGCGCGTACTACATCGACACGGTCCTGGACGCTCTCACGGCGGATCCCAAAGTCTGGGCAAAGACAGCGCTGATCCTGAACTATGACGAGAACGATGGCTTCTTCGACCACGTGGTACCTCCCATGCCGCCGCTGAAGAACCGCCCCGGCACCGACGGCCTGGTATCGGCGTCCCTGTCGGCGAGCCTCGCGGATGAATTCCTCGATCTGGATCTGCACCCCGGCGAAGCGCACCCTTTGGTGCCCGGCGCCGACCCTCACGGAAAACAACCCATTGGCCTCGGTCCCAGGGTTCCACTTGTTGTCATCTCACCCTGGAGCAAGGGCGGATGGGTCTGCTCGGAAGTATTCGACCACACCTCGGTCATCCGGTTCCTGGAAAAGCGATTCCGCGTGCCGGAGCCGAACATCAGCGACTGGCGCCGTTCCGTCTGTGGGGACCTCACATCGGCGTTTGACTTCTCCAGAGCGCAGTCCGACTTCACCGCAATGACACCACCCGCCCCCATCCAGGGACAGGGCCAGCCCTTCTCAGTCCAGAATCCGCAGTCAATGCCGCAGCAGGCACCTGGAGTCCGTCCGGCGCGCCCCCTTCCGTATCGATTCGGCGTCGAGTTCGTACGCTCCGGCAGCTCCGAACTCAGCCTGGAATTCGCAAATCAGGGAGAGGCCGGCGCCCACTTCCTGGTCCGCAACGGACGAGCCCCGCAGGACGCGCCGCGCCGATACCAGGTTGCCGCGAAAGACACCGTCCGCGATTCCTGGTCCAGCGACACTTCCTACGACCTAGGAGTGTGGGGCGCCAACGGCTACCTCGCTGAGTTCAAGGGCAGTCTCACGGACGCTGACGAGCTCCAAGCCAAGGTACAAGAGGACGCCGCCGGCACCAGCGTGCAGCTCGTGCTCAGCAATTCCGGAACGCGCCCCCGGAAAGTCCGCATCTCCAATGCCTACGACCAAGGCAAAGCGCTCAAAGTGACGGTCCCGCCCAGGAAGACCGTTGCCAGGGAAGTCGAACTGGCGTCCAGCCACGGCTGGTACGACGTGAGCGTTGCCGACGAAGACGCCCCGCAATACCTTCGGCGGTTCGCCGGCCACCACGAAAACGGCAAACCCAGCTACAGCGACCCCGCCACAGGCGGCGCACTCAACCAACAATAAATACCCGGAGGCATCAGCCCTTCGGATCCGCGGATGTGAGCAAGCCGGTAGACGTCCTAGTAATCCAGGACGTCTACCGACTGTTTGGCGGGCAACACATTCCGGGCATTCCCCGACCATCGGGGTCGATTGTGGTTTCCGGGCTACACGTCGGCGCTGGATTCTGCAAGGTCCAACGCGTCGGCCGCGACAGGCGTTTTCACGTTCAGCCACCGCGCGTAGCCGAGGTAGAGCACCGTAGGCAGCAGGAGCCCGACGATCCAGGCGAGGTCTGCTCCTCCGAAGAACGGCACGAAGGGTCCAGCGAACAGGCTGCTGTTGACGAATGGGACTTCGGCGGCGATCGCGAGCACGTAGATGATGATGGCCGGCCGGTTCACGAGCCCGTACGCCCCGCGGGGTTTGAAGAGCTCAGCAACCTCGTAGCTGCCCTTTCGCACGAAGTAGTAGTCCGTCAGGTTGATCGCTGTCCAAGGCACCAGGAGGTAGAGCAGGAACAGCGTGATCTCTTCGACGGTCGCGAGGATGTCGCCATTGGCGGCGATGGTTACCGCAGTGACGACGATGGTGAAAACGATGGAGAAGATCGTTCGGACCATCGGGGTCGCTCGACCGTTGCCGCGGGCGGAGACGGCGCTGATGAAAGTGAGGTAGGCGCCGTATGCTCCGTACGCGCCCGCCGGCAGGGCGCTGATCAGCAGTGCAAGCAGGATGACCCCGCCGACGGCGGGCACTAGACCGCTCAGAAAGCCGATGGAATCGCTTCCCATTGCCTGTGCACTAACCGTCGCCCCGACCGCGCCAAGGATCATAACCCAGGAACCGCCCACCACCGAGCCGGCGTAGGTCCACGCGAAGGTCGTGCGCGCCGGAGTATCCGCCGGAAGGTAACGGGAGTAGTCCGACACGTAGGGAGCCCATGTGACCTGCCACGAGACGAAGATGGAGATCGCGAGCAGTACGGTACCGAATGCGGGCGGTGGCCCGGCCGGGAGCTCGATCGGGAGCAGCGAAAAGAGCGTGACGGTCAGTGTGGCAAACAGGATCGTCGAGACGACGGTAACAACACGGCTGGTGAGGTGGATCAGTTTGTACCCGACGATCGCGATGACAGCGGCGATCGCGCCCTGGATGATGACGGAGCTGGAGAAGGAGATGTGCGCCCAGGATGCCAATGCCTGACCGGTGACGACGCCGCCTTCGATGGCGAAACCGGCGTACATGCACAGGACGATCGCGGCCGGTAGCAGGGCTCCGAGGAACCCGAACTGTGCGCGGCTTTGGATCATCTGGGGGACGCCCATCCGCGGCCCCTGCACGGAGTGGTAGGCCATGAAGACCGCGCCGACGAGGTTGCCGATGAGGATCGTGATGATCGCCCAGGTGAGGTCGAGTCCCACGGTGACGGCAAGCGCGCCCGTGACCAGACCGGTGATCTGCAGGTTACTCGAGAACCAGACAGTGAACAGGTGCCACGGCTTGCCATGGCGTTCGTCAAGCGGGATGTAGTCGATGGAGCGTTGTTCGATCGCCGCTGAGCGCGGCTTGTCGGTGGTCACTTGTCCTTCCCTGCCGAGCGTTCGCCGTCGCCGCTACAAAAAGCCGAGTTGGACGCGATGGAATGCAGTGCGTTGAGGTGTTCGCTCTTGTGGTTGAGCGGGCCCGTCTCACTGGAGAATTTCGCAATGGTGATGCCGGTACTCGGGTCGAGCCAGAGGTACTGGCTGAAGATTCCTACCGCATAGAAGCTGCCGTGACTACCCCCGGGGATCCACCATTGGTTTCGATACGTGCCTGGCGTGGAATCACCGTACAGGGAAGTGTCGAAGACACCACCCTGTGCCGTTGTCCGGATCCACTCTTCTGGGATGACTTGCCGCCCGTCGATTCGGCCGTCGTCGAGAATCAACCGTCCGAACCGTGCCAGATCGCGCAGTCGCATGCTGATTCCAGCGCAGGCGTAGGGTGTGCCGCGGTTGTCGACGGTGATTACTGCATCATCTTCGGCGCCGAGGTTCTGCCAAAGCTTTGTCTCCAAGAGCCGTGCGTAGGGCATGTCCGCGGCGCGTTCGAGCACCCAGGCGAGTACATCGGTTGTTGCGGAGCAATATTGAAACGCCGTTCCGTGGCCGCCTGAACCCTGAAGCCGTTCAAGGAAAGCCCTCGTTCCGTCGGCGTCGTCATCGCGCCGCGGACGCCACCCCGCGGATCGGTCGCCCGCTTGGACTTCTGCCGAGGGATCGGTGTAGGTCATGTCGAAGTCAGGCAATGCGGTCATATCCAGCAATTGGCCGACGGTCGAACCACCGTACGAGCCGTTTTCGAGTTCCGGGACGTACATTGATGTCTTGGCGTCAACGTCGAGCAGGCCATCGTCAACAAGAATCCCCGCCAACATCCCACAGAGTGACTTGGAGACGGACATGACGATATGACGCGACTCCCGCGTGTTGTCGCCGAAATACCGCTCGTAAAGGACCTGGTCGCCGCGAAGGACAATGAAGGCATCGGTGTTGGTCATTTCGAGAAACTCAAGCAGCGTCGCCTCCCGCCCGGGTGCGAGGGCGACGGCGGAATGGTCGGCTTCGTGGGAGGTATCTGCGGGCGACAGGGCACGGGGGGCCCTATCGCCCCTGGCAATCGTAGCCACCGGCACCAGCCGATCGACCTGGTGCAGTGAATGACGATTGTGTGGTGGCAGCAGCCACGTATCGAGAGAGAGCAAATCCACAACGACTCCTTTGTCTTGGGGGTGATGGGTCAATCGTTCCGCGGCGCAATCATCCTGTCCAATACCCATTTATGTGCCAAATCCATGCCTCCAAGGCATAATCGGAGGATGGAGATACGGCACCTTCGCTACTTCTTGTCCGTCGTCGAGCACGGGACGGTGACCTCGGCCGCCGAACATCTCCACGTGGCTCAGCCGGCAATTTCGCGGCAGCTTCAGGCTCTCGAACGGGATCTCGGCGTTGACCTGTTCACCCGCAAGGGTCCGCGCTTGTCCCTCACGAATGCCGGGACAGAGATGCTGCATGTCGCATCCGACCTCGTGAGACGCGCGGATCGTGTTGAAATGCTGGCTAAGCAAATGGCCAAAGGGACGCTCTCTCGCATCTCGATCGCGGCCGCAGACACCACGATTTCAGAGATAGTGGCGCCGTTTGTTGCGTCCCTTGGCCGAGGCGACGCGTTTGTGACTGTCAAACCCGTCGACCCCGACCGGATCCACGAGGCCGTCCGCGACAACTGCGACCTGGGCATTTCCGCCTCACGCCCACCCAGCGACAGCCTGGACGCGCGCACGCTAACCAGCGTCCCCCTTCGTGCATACACGTCCCAGACACACCCCTGGGCGACCGAGCGGCGGGCCATGATTGCAGTCGGTGATCTGTTGCGCGAAGATTTGGTGTTGCCAGTTCAGGACAATCCAACGCGCACCGCACTGGACGACGCGGTCAGCGCGGAAAGCCTGAGATATGGTTCATTCGAGCAGGTGCCGTCACCGCGCCTGGTCCAAGCGCTTGCAGCTTCGGGTCGAGGCGTCGGCGTTGCAACAGACTTGCCGCGTTTCGGCGCCTATTCTGCCTTCATCACCAGTTCCGCTGGCCAACCCGTGCGTCTGCAGATTCACGCCTGTTGGGATCCTGAGCACTATGCTGTCGCATCCATCAAGGAGTTCGTCTCACGCCTGGAAGTGTTCGCCGACACCCACGTCAGAGACGTCGCCTGGCGGCCTTAGGTTTAAATCCCTCAGTCGGCACCGATATCCCGGAGGAATTGGCGGTTCCTGATCCGCGATTCGCCGAAATCGACTCCGACCCTACCGATCTCCCAAGGCCCGCGACCCGTGTACTTCGGCCTGCCCACGGCCACATGGGGTACCCATCGAGGCGAGCGGTATCCAAGTGCTGGAGAGCTGAGAATGAAGTCGTCGATGTTGTCCACCAGCAGTTCGTCCAAAAGTTCGTGAAGGGCTTCCACAAGGGAAACCTGATAGTCATGCACCGAAGCGGGCACGTCTATCTCCAGTCCGCACACCCCACCGGCGCCTAGTACGATCAGCCTTTCGGCGCTTCCGGAAAAAGCTTCCAGCACAGGCAACCCCTCTGCCCAGGAAATTGTCTCGCGCATGGCCGACTCAGGACTGGTGTTGCCTTTGGTCCAAACAGCCACGTCCCGGCAAAAGTCCTCCGCGACGCCAAGGTGCAACAGTGTCATGTGGAGTCCGCGGGACCTACGTAGCGCATACACGTAGCGCGCTAACTCTTCATAGTCAGAAGGTCCGGCGCCAACGCCGAGGACCGGCACCTCCACCGTGATGGGCGGTACTTTCTGCGTCGTTGAATCCCATCGCCCGCGCGGACGGTTGGCCATGGATGCAATTATGCTCCGGCAGCAGTTCGTTCGCCTCGGGAATGCGGTTCGAGCGACTGGCCTATTGGGTGTCTCTCAGTATCTGAGGCAGGAATCCCATCTGATCGAGGCGCCATGTCAGCAACGGTGTCAACTCACTCGGCGCCAGGCGGAGGCGGTAAATCCTCCTACCGTCGCCAATCGGCTCGATCCAGACCCGCCACGGCGTCGACAATCGATGTTCGGTTCCCTTCGATACGGCGCTCTCGATGTCAGCAAGCCGGCGAATCTTGACACCACCCTGTGACCCGTGCCATATTCATAGAGTGAACCTGTCAGACAGCCGGACAGCCGGACAGGCCGTCACCGGACAGCCAGCCGTCAGCCAGAAAGCTGCGGCTGGCCAGCGCACCGCCACAAGCGGCGCCGTCCCCCGGCCGGCCCAAGCGCCCAGGCCATCAAGCCCCCGGCCCCTCGCCCGCTTCAGTGCTGCGGAAGCCGTATTCAGTGCCATCCGCCAGGACATCGAAGACGGAACGGTGGACGTAGGAGCCAAGCTGAGCTCGGAGGCCACCTTGGCAGCGCAGTACGGGGTAAGCCGCTCGGTCATCCGTGAAGCCCTCCGTTCCTGCAATGCGCTCGGACTAACCGTCACGAAGACCGGCAAAGGCACGTTCGTCGTCGCAGACCGGGTGGCAAATGACCTCACGCTCGGCCAGTATTCAGCGCGGGACCTGAACGAGGCCCGCCCACACATCGAAGTCCCCGCGGCGGGCTTGGCCGCGAAACGCCGCAGCCCGGAAGATCTTGAACACCTCAAGGAAATCGTGGCGTCAATGCTCTCCGAGACCGACCCTGAGACCTGGGTCAGCCTCGATGCCAGTTTCCATTCCGCCATCGCACGCGCCAGCGGAAACAAGGTCTTCGAAAGCGTCGTCGCGGACATCCGCGAGGCGCTGGCCCACCAATCCGAGACCCTGAACATGGTGGCCGACCGCCAGCATGTTTCAGACGATGAGCACCTCCGTATTGTCGAAGCCATCGAATCCGGCGACGCCCCAGCCGCCGAAGACGCCATGGCCGACCATCTCAGCGCCGTCAGCGTCGCGTTGGACACCATCCTCAGCAAATGATCCACCAACTGAAGGAAGCCATGCCCACCCCGCATGCAACGCACACCTCTGTGCCAGAAAGCGCCGCGCCAGAAAGCGCCGCGCCGGAAGGCGTCGTGCCGGAAACCACCGAGTCGAACCCCTCTATGCGAACAACCCCGCACCACGTCCCCCTCGCTGAACAGACCCGCGACGGCTTGGTAGAGAGCATCCACTACGGCTCCCTCATCGCCGTCGGACCCGACGGCGAAACACTCCTCGAAGCGGGAGAGCCCGACGCCGCGTTCTACCCGCGGTCCTCCCTCAAACCCCTGCAGGCGGTCGCCATGGTCCGCGCGGGACTCAAGCTTCCGGAGAACCTCCTCGCCCTCACCGCGGCAAGCCACTCCGGCGCCGCGATGCACCTCGAAGGCACCGCCCGCATCCTCGAAATGCACGGCCTGGACGAGAGCGCGTTGGAAAACAGCACTGACCTCCCTTACGGCACGGCCGAGCGCGAAGAATGGCTCCGCGCCGGTGGCAAGCCCACGCAGCTCGCGCAGAACTGTTCCGGTAAGCATGCCTCAATGGCCGCGACATGCGTGATCAACGGCTGGCCCGTCCAGGGCTACCTTCGCCCGGAGCATCCCCTGCAGATGCTCGTGAGGGACACCATCACCGAGCTCACGGGCGAAGACGCAGCTGCCGTCAGCACGGACGGTTGCGGCACCCCGCTCTTCGCCCACAGCCTGCACGGCATGGCCCGGGCGTACGGCCGCTTGGCGGCAGCGGACAACAAAACAGCGGAGGGCCAAGTAGCCCACGCCATGCGCGCCTACCCCGAGATGGTGGCCGGCGAGGGTCGTGACGTCACCGCGATCATGCGCACGCTTCCCGGCCTGCTCGCCAAGGACGGTTTCGAAGGCCTCCAGCTGATCGGCCTGCGGAACGGCACCAGCGTCGCCATCAAGATCTCCGACGGCGGCGACCGCGCCCGCATGCCCGTCACCGTGGGCGTCCTCGAAGCCTTAGGGCTCGACGGCGGCCAGCTCGCCGCGCTTGCAAGCCCACCAGTGTTGGGCGGCGGCCACCCGGTGGGCGTCCTGCGTGCAACGAACTTCCTCGCATCCAACTGACGCAGCCAAAGAAGCCAGCAGACCAAAGGACAGCAATGACAACCGTCAATCACGCACGCCCGTTCCGCTCGGAACACGATCTCCTCGGCGATCGCGACGTCCCAGCCGATGCATACTGGGGAGTGCACACGCTGCGTGCCATCGAGAACTTCCCCATCACAGGCCAGCCGTTGGCTACCAACGCTAACCTCGTCAAGGGCCTCGCTGCAGTGAAACTGGCCGCAGCGCGCACCAACCGCGAGCTTGGCCTCCTGGACGATGAGCGGGCAAACGCCATCGAGCAGGCTTGCCAGGACATCCTGGACGGCAAGTTCCACGAGCAGTTCATGGTGGATGTCATCCAAGGCGGCGCCGGCACCAGCTCCAACATGAACGCGAACGAGGTCATCGCCAACCGCGCCCTCGAAATCCTCGGGCACCCCAAGGGCGACTACGCCAGGCTCCACCCGAACGACCACGTCAACTTGAGCCAGTCCACCAACGACGTCTACCCAACGGCAGTCAACCTGGCCACCATTTTCTCGGTCCAAGGCCTTCTTGCGGCACTGCAGGAACTCCAGATCGCCTTCGCGGAGAAGGGCCAGGAATTCCGCACGGTGGTCAAGATGGGCCGCACCCAGTTGCAGGACGCCGTCCCCATGACCCTCGGCCAGGAATTCGGCGGATACGCCGTGACTGTCGGCGAGGACCGGGCACGGCTGGCCGAATCCCAGCTGCTGATCCACGAAATCAACCTTGGCGCCACCGCCATCGGCACGGGACTCAACGCCCCCGCTGGGTACGCCGAGGTGGCTTGCCGGCACCTGGCCGAGATCACGGGCCTGCCCTTGGTCACGTCTGTCGACCTCATCGAGGCCACCCAGGACGTGGGCGCATTCGTGCACCTCTCGGGCGTGCTCAAGCGAGTCGCCGTCAAGCTTTCCAAGATTTGCAACGATCTCCGCTTGCTGTCCTCCGGACCGCGTGCGGGACTGGGCGAAATCAACCTCCCGGCTGTGCAGTCGGGCTCGTCCATCATGCCAGGCAAGATCAACCCGGTGATCCCGGAAGTGGTCAGCCAGGTGGCCTATGAAGTCATCGGCAATGACGTCACCGTCACCATGGCGGCCGAAGCGGGCCAGCTCCAGCTGAACGCCTTCGAGCCGATTATCGTCCACAGCCTCCACAAGAGCATCTCCCACCTGGAAGCCGCGTGCCGCACACTCACGTCGCGCTGCATCCGGGGCATCACCGCGAACACCGAACGGCTGCGCCTCACAGTAGAACAGTCGATCGGACTCGTCACGGCCCTCAATCCGCACATTGGATACGCCTCTGCCACCGCCATCGCCCAGGAAGCGCTGGCAAGCGGCAAAGGTGTGGCCGAACTCGTTCTTGAACACGGATTGCTGACCTCGGAGCGGCTCGATGAGCTCCTCCGCCCGGAACGCCTCGCCAACCTCAGTAAATAGGCTGAGTCAAGCACACTGTGCGACGACGGCGGCACTCACCGGCCGCCGTCGGGCCTGAGCGCCCGAACAGACAGGCCGGACGGCGAGATCCGGACCCCCAACAGGACACCCCCCTAAGGATTCCCATGACCAATGCACCCATCACGGACCACACGGTCCCGCCACAGGCGCACGCCACTGAAAAGCTCCTTCACGCCGAGGACAAGGGCTACCACAAGAGCCTGAAGCCGCGTCAGATCCAGATGATCGCGATCGGCGGCGCCATCGGCACCGGCCTGTTCCTGGGTGCCGGCGGCCGCCTCAACGCCGCGGGCCCCTCACTCGTCATCGCGTACGCGGTCTGCGGCTTCTTCGCCTTCCTGATCCTGCGCGCCCTTGGCGAACTCGTGCTGCACCGCCCGTCGTCGGGCTCCTTCGTCTCCTACGCCCGCGAGTTCTTCGGCGAGAAGGCCGCGTTTGTCTCCGGCTGGTTCTACTGGATCAACTGGGCCACCACCACCATCGTGGACATCACCGCTGCGGCCCTCTACATGAACTTCTTCGGCAAATACGTGCCGTGGATGGGCGTTGTTCCGCAGTGGGCCTGGGCCCTGATCGCCTTGGTGGTCGTCCTGAGCCTGAACCTCGTTTCCGTCAAGGTGTTCGGTGAGATGGAGTTCTACTTCGCGCTCATCAAGGTGGCCGCGCTGGTGGTGTTCCTCGTGGTTGGCACCTTCTTCGTCATCTTCGGCACCCCGGTACCGGGCCAGGAAGTCGGGTTCAGCCTCCTCACGGACCACGGCGGCATCTTCCCCAACGGCATCCTGCCCATGATCATCCTCATGCAGGGCGTGCTGTTCGCGTACGCTTCGATCGAGCTCGTGGGCACCGCAGCTGGCGAAACCGAGAACCCCGAGAAGATCATGCCCAAGGCCATCAACTCCGTGGTCTTCCGCATCGCGGTCTTCTATGTCGGCTCCGTCATCCTGCTGGCCCTGCTGCTGCCGTACACCTCCTATGTCAAGGGTGTCAGCCCGTTCGTGACGTTCTTCGGCCATATCGGCATCCAGGGTGTGGACGTGATCATGAACCTCGTGGTCCTCACGGCGGCCCTGTCGTCCCTGAACGCCGGGCTGTACTCCACCGGCCGCATTCTCCGCTCCATGTCCGTGGCCGGTTCTGCTCCGAAGTTCGCCCAGCGCATGAACAAGGCCGGTGTCCCCTACGGGGGCATCGCCATCACCGCCGGTGTCTCTTTGCTTGGCGTGCCGCTGAACTACCTGGTCCCGGCCGATGCATTCGAGATCGTCCTCAATGTCGCTTCCGTGGGCATCATCGTTACCTGGGCCACGATCGTCCTGTGCCAGATGCAGCTCAAGCGCTGGGCGGACAAGGGCTGGCTGAAGCGCCCGTCCTTCCGGATGTTCGGCGCTCCGTACACCGGGTACCTCTCGCTGCTGTTCCTGGTGGGCGTGTTGGTGATGGTGTTTATCGACTCCCCGCTCACCATGTTGGTCACGGCAATTGCCTGTGCCCTCATGGTGGTCGGTTGGTACCTGTGCCGCAAGCAAATCCACGAGCTCGCCGCAGCCCGCGACGGGTTCACCGGCAGCTCACCCGTGATCGCCAACCTGCCAGTTGCCGGTTCCGAGGACAGGATCTAACCCTTTCAGTACTGAGTGCCCGACGGCGGCACCCGCGGTTCCGTTCGCGCGGAACCCGGGTGCCGCCGTCGTGCGTTGCGGCCCCCAACTGACTCGCATTTGTTGTCGTTTTGGGGCCTCATAACGACAACAAATGCGAGTCAGTTGGGTGCCAGACATCGGATCATTGGCCGTTAGGATGTAGCCATGGCTGTCACAGATGAAGCGATCGGCAAGATCAAGGACATGCTGATCCGCGGCGAGCTCAAGGCCGGGGACCGCCTCCCGCCGGAGAAGGAACTGAGCGAGCGGCTCGGCCTCTCCCGAAGTTCACTGCGCGAAGCCGTCAAGGCCCTCGAACTCATCCGGGTCTTGGACGTGCGGCGTGGGGACGGCACTTATGTCACCAGCCTTGACGCCAAGTTGCTCAATGAGGCCGTGGCGTTCGTCGTTGATCTTCATCAGGACCGTTCCATCCTGGAGCTCTTTGAGGTCCGACGAATCCTGGAGCCCGCCACCGCCTTCATCGCCACGGGCAAGATCACTCCCACGGCCCTCACGGCCCTGCGCGGCACCATGGACGGAATCGACGAGAACACCGACGTGGAAGAACTCGTGGCCCACGACCTCGAATTCCACGGCATCATCACCGAGGCGGCCGGAAACGACTACCTCGCGGGTCTTCTTGAGGCCCTCTCCAGCAGTACCGTCCGAGCCCGCATTTGGCGCGGCCTGACCCAGGAAAAGGCCGTGGCGCACACCCTCGCCGAGCACAAGGCCATCGCGGACGCCTTGGAACGCGGCGACGCCGAGCTGGTCCGGGCACTCGTCACCGTCCACATCAGCGGCGTCGAGAGCTGGCTGCGTCAGGCGCTCTAACTTCGCTTCTGAGGCCCGTACGTCCGTACCGCCGTTCCCTCAAGGAACTCCTGCCGCTCCCCCTTCGTGAGGCCGGCGGCGAGTTCGAGAAGCACCTCCATTGTGCGTCCGTACGGCGCACCTAGGGTGCTGACGGGCCAATCGCCACCGATCATGAGCCGTCCCGGGCCGAAAGCGTCCAGGGCTTCATCCCACAGCGGACGCAAGGCCTCGGCCACATAGGGAATCCGGGGCAAGTGTAGGCCGGACACCTTCGCCACCGTGTTGGGGAGCTCGGCCAAGGCCCGGAAGTCCGCACGCCACAAGTCCATGGCTGCAGCATCGGCCAATGGAGGCTTCCCGAGATGGTCCAGCACAACAGTCAGCTCAGGCAGATCCCGGGCCAGCTGGACCGTCCGCCCGAGGTGCCCCGGAAAGGCATCAGGGATGTCGAAGGCCAATCCGTTGCCGGCGACCATGCGCAGCGAATCGCGGACTGCGGGCAATTCCAGGAAGTCGTCCCGCGGATCGTCGTGGACCAAGTGCCGGATGCCCCGGAAAGCGGGATTCCGAAGGAACCGTTGCAACTCCTGCTCCGCTTCGGCGGGCTTTTCGAGGGAAATCCAGCCGACGACGCCGAGTACCCAGGAGTTGCGGTCCGCGACGGCGAGCATGGACTCGGTATCCGCAACAGTGTCGTCAGCTTGGACGAGAACCGCTCCAACGACGCCTGCGGCATCCAGGGTGTCCCATGCCTCGCTCTCGTCGTGGGTGCGGAAAAGGGCGCCGTGTTGCGGGCCAAGCCACGCGTAGGGACGCGGGCCACTCGCGGGGCCGGGTCCGGCGTCGCTCTCCGGACCCGGCCCAAGCTCCCACAAGTGCAGGTGGGAATCAATCACACGGTCACACCCGCCAAAGCCGCCCACAGCTCCTCCGGCACGTCCTCATTCATCCGCGCGGCGTTGGCGGCGATCTGCTCCGGAGCGCTGGCCCCCACCGTCACGTTCACCACGGCGTGATGTCGCAGGCTGAACTGGAGTGCCGCCGTCGGGAGCTCCACCCCGAAGTCCCGGCACACGCCGGCGAGCGCCCGTGCGCGCTCCACGAGCGCGCGCGGGGCACGCGCATAGTTGTAGTGCGCGTCCTCGGGGACCTCGGGCCGCGCCAGCAGGCCGGAGTTGAACACGCCCACGTTCACGACGCCGGTGCCACGCTCAACACAGCGGTCCAGGAGCGGAACGCTGGGCTCCTCGAGCAGCGTGTACCGACCGGCGAGCATCACGAGGTCCAGGTCTGCGGCCTCGACGCATTCGAGGGCGGCCCCTGCCGAGTTCGTACCGACGCCGATGGCCCTCACCACGCCTTCCGCACGCAGCTTTTCCAGGGCGGGCAGCGCTTCGCCGATTCCCTTGGCGAGGTCGTGGAAGTCTGGATCGTGCAGGTAGGCGACGTCCACATGGTCCAGACCGAGGCGTTCGAGCGATTCCTCGATGCTCCGGCGGATACCTGCCTCGGAGAAGTCCCACTGGCGCTTGATCGTAGCCGGGACGTCGAAGCCTTCGTCGTCCTTCGCGTCTGCTCCCGCGGTGTTCGGCACCAGCAGCCGGCCCACCTTGGTGGACACAGTGAACTCACTGCGAGGCTTCCCCCTCAGTACGGCGCCGAGCCTGCGCTCGGACAGCCCCAAGCCGTAGTGCGGGGCGGTGTCGAAATAGCGGACCCCAGTATCCCAGGCCGCGTTGACAGTGGCGTCAGCTTGGGCGTCCGGCATGGCACGGTAGAGGTTGCCGATGCCGGCCGCTCCGAAGCCGAGCTTGCCCAGCCGGCCAGTCCACTGCGTCCCGCTCATGCCAGCTCCCACACCAACGGGATGCCCGAGTCATTGCCCGAATAGTCATCCTGGACTTCCAGTAGCTCCGCCATGCGGGCTTGCCACGGGACGTTTGCCGGGTGGTCCGCGAGCGCCCGGCGCATAGCCTGATAGTCCTCCACTTCAACCAAGTGGAAGAGGTCCTGGCCGCTGCGCCAGATCCGCCAATTGCCCACGCCGGCCTCTTTCAGGGCGGCGACGAGCTCGGCGGGGATCCCCGCATGGGCATTCGCATAGTCCTGCTCTGCACCCGGCTTGAGCCGGGTGTGCAGGGCAATGGTTTCCGGCATGCTACACCCCGGGCTTCAGGAAGAGTTCGACGACGGGCACCGCCACGTCCGGTCGCTGGACGGGCAGTTTCAGTGTCAGCGTACCTGCCGGCTGTCCCCCAGGGGTGGTGTTGATTGCTTCCCGGTCGGGTGCGATCTCCAGCATCGCGACTTCGGAGGCGTCGTTGAGCAGCTGGGCATATTCGACCTTGCCGGCGAGTTCGGGGAGGTGGACGTATTCGAACGGCCACGCAAACAAGTGCACGTAGAGCCGGTCGCCACGGCGCGTGTACCGGGCATCCGCGGGCGGGGTCCAGGCCGCGGGTCCAGCACCGTAGATGGCCCGGGAGTGCAGTTTCATCCACTCGCCGATACCGCGGAGGGACTCCACCGCCCTCGGATCGAAATTCCCGCGGCCTGTGGGGCCTACGTTGAGGAGCAGGTTGCCGTCCTTGGACACCCCGTCGACGAGCATCCGGACGAGCAAGTCCACGGACTTGTAGTCCAGGTTGTCCCGGTCATAGCCCCAACTGCCGTTCAGCGTCTGGCATGCCTCCCAAGGCACCTCGACGCCGTCCACCACCATCGGCCCGGAAGGCTGGTACTGCTCCGGCGTGGCGAAGTCGCCGGGAATGTCCAGGCGGTCGTTGACGATGATGCCCGGCTGCAGTTCCCGGACCATCTTCAAGAGTTCCACGGAACCCCACGCCTCACGGCCCTTGCCGCCCCAGATGTCCTTGTGGTCTTCACTGGTGTAGGAGAAGTCGAAGAAGAGGTAGTCGATCTGGCCGTAGTTGCTCAGCAGTTCGCGTACTTGGCCGTGCAAGTATTCGCGGTAGCGGGCCATGTCGCGGCCTTCGTTGAGCTTTGCGGCCTCGGGGTTGTCGCGTTCGGGGTGGAATCCGTCAATGGTGAAATCGGGGTGGTGCCAGTCAATGAGGGAGTGATAGAACCCTACCTTCAGGCCAAATTCCCGCAACGCCTCGACATACTGGGCCACCAGGTCCTGGCCGGACGGCGTTTTGGTGGACTTGTAGTCGGTCAGTGCGGAGTCCCACAGGCAAAAGCCCTCGTGGTGCTTGGTGGTCAGCACCACGTAGTTCATGCCGGCGTCCTTCGCCGCACGGGCCCATTCCCGCGGATCGTAGAGATCCGGGTTGAAGCGCTGGAAGTACTTCTCATATTCCTCAGCAGGAATACGTTCCCGGTTCATGACCCACTCATGCCGCGCTGGCAGGGCATATAAGCCCCAGTGGACAAACATGCCGAACCGGGACTCCGTAAACCAAGGTGCTTGGGCGATCATTGGTAGTTGCTCCTTCAAAAGTTGTTCTGCCGTTGTTGAGTCTTTGGGTTGTTGGCTAGCGGGCTAGAGCTAGCGTCTAGCGTCCGCCCAAGCCGCTCGTGACGATGCCTTTGACGAGGTGTTTCTGCAGCAGGATCAGCAGCAGAAGGGTGGGAGCCATCGAAATCACCGAGGCGGCCATGACCAGGTGCCACTGATTGCCCTGTTGGCCGAAGAACATCTGCAGCCCGAGCGGAATGGTGCCGAGGTTGTTGACGTCATTGATCACTACCAGCGGCCACAGGAACGAGTTCCAGTAGCTGATGAAACTGAAGACTGCCAGCACGGCCATGGTGGGCCTGGCCAGCGGAAGCATGACCAACAGGAAGGTCCTGAGGGTTCCCGCGCCGTCCACCCTGGCCGCATCGTCGAGTTCCTGGGGTACGCCAAGGAAGAACTGCCGGAGCAGGAATGCGCCAAATGCTGTGAAGGCCCAGGGCACAATGAGTGCCTGGAAAGTGTTCACCCAGCCCACTTTCTGCATCATGACGAACATCGGGACAATCAGGACCTCTTGGGGAATCATCAGGGTTGCGAGGAACACCATGAACACCACGTTCCGTCCCCGCCAGCGCTGCCGGGAAAAGGCGTAACCGGAGAACGCCGAAACCACCAGAGTGAGGGCCGTTCCAGCGGCCGAGACCAACAGACCATTGCCCATGAAGCGCAGGAACGGCATGTAGTTCAGCGCCTCCTGGTAGTTCTGCCAGCGGAATTCCGAGCCGAACAGCTTCGGTGGGACAGTGAAGATCTCCGCGGGCGGCTTCAAGGACGTCGCGAACATGTAGATCAGCGGGGAGAGGAAGAGAAGTGCAATGAGGCACAGGATCGCGTATCCAATGGCAGGCCGGATCCTTGCAGTCCATCGTCTTCCCGGGGCAACGGCTGTGAAGGGTCGTACCCGGCTGGTTGTCTCAAGCATCGTAGTGGACCCACTTCTTCTGTCCGAGGAACTGGACTGCCGTCACGCCCAGGATGATGACAAAGAGGATCCACGCGGCTGCGGACGCCAGGCCGAGCTGGTGGAACTGGAAGCCCTGGTTGTAGATGTACAGGACGATCGTCGAGGTGGCAGAGCCGGGTCCTCCCTTGGTGAGGATGAACGGCTGGGCGAAAACCTGGAAAGAGGTAATGAGGGTCATCATCGTCCCAAAGAAGATCGACGGTGAAATGAGCTTGAGCTTGATCCGCCAAAAGATGGTCCAGGCATTGGCGCCATCGATTGCCGCCGCCTCGGTGAGGTTCTCAGGGACGGCGTCCAAGGCGGCCGAGAAAACCAGCATGTTGTAGCCGAACCCCTGCCATACGCTCATGACGACGATGGCCATCATTGCCCAGTGTTCGTCTCCGAGGAAGTTTGGCGCTGAAACTCCCGTGGTGCTTTGCAGGGTGCCGTCGATGAAACCACCAGGCTGATAAAGCATCCGCCAGACGACGACATTTGCCACCACCGGTGTGATCGAAGGAATGAAGAAGATGACCCGGAAGATATGGCGCCCCTTGATGCGCGGAGTCAACCATGCGGCAAGGCCCAGGGAGACAACCAGGTTCAGCGGCACATAGAGAACCACAAACAGGACAGTGTTCCCGACGACCTGGCCGAAGATGGGGTCGCTGAACAGTCGCTGGTAATTACCCAGGCCGAGGAAACTCGGCGTTCCCAGGAGCGGCCAGTTGAAGAGGCTGATGACGAGGGAAACAACGATCGGTAGCAGGGTGAAGAATGCCAGGCCGAGTCCATGCGGCAGGGCAAAGGCCGGTCCCCACATTGTCCTCCGGCCTAGCTGGGCATCGGGCTCAGCCTTTGCGTTGACGCTGCCGGTTGTCACGGTTGCCTCAGGAAGCGGCGGCTTGGCGGGCTTGAGTAGTGTCATTTCTCATTCCTTTGCGAAGAGTGAGTATCTGCCCGGCGGCTGGTCATGAACCGCCGGGCAGGTACAACACTGATCATCGGGGCAGCTGGGCCGCGATGTCCTTCATGACATCGGTTGCGCTCTGCTGTCCATTGATGGATTTGACGAGGTACTGGTTGAAAAGCTGGCCCAGTTGGTCGCTGTTGGTGTTGCTTGGCATCGGCACGGCAGCGGCTTCCGCACTCTTGAGGGTCTCTGCGACTCCCGGAATTCCGGCGTTGTCAATCCACTTTGTCTGCTGGGCGGTTCGTGCGGCCAACGCGCGCCCTGCTGCTGCAAGGTCCCCCAGGACCTTGTCGCCAGTCATTTCCTTGAGGGCGGCAAAGGCCTTGTCCGGAGTGGCGCACTGCTTGGAGATGCCCCAGCCGGAACCGGCACTGAAGGTCTTCCCGCCTCCGGGGCCGGCGGGAAGGGTGGTGACGCCCACTTTGAACTTGGCTTTGGCTTTGACGTCCAACAGGGACCACGGGCCGTCAATATTCATGGCCGTATTGCCCGCCATGAATTCATTGGCGCTGAACGCGGGGTCGCCACCGGGCAGCTGTTGGGAGACCTTCTCTGTGTTGGTCAGGTCCGAGACCCATTGGAGCCCCTTGGCAAAGCTCGGATCGCTTGCGTCCATGGTGCCGTCTTCCTTCAGGACGCGTCCCCCGTTGTAGGCAAGGACTTGCGACTCAATGAAGAGGTCAGCTGTGTTGGGTGCGATGGCATGCTTGCCGTTGACGGACAGCTTCTTCGCGGCCGCAACGAACTCATCGGCCGTCCAGCCTGCCTTCGGTACCGGCACGCCGGCGGCGTCGAACATGTCCTTGTTGTAGAACATCATCACCGGGCCGACGTCGTACGGCAGGGCGTACAGGTTGTTGTCGGCGCTGAGTCCTTTGATCATGGACGGATCGAAGGCGCTCAAGTCCAGGTTGTTCTTTTTGACGAGGTCATCCAGCGGGAGCATGCCGTCCTTGAGCTGGGCCGTCCGCAGGCTCTGGACGGCCACCAGGCACGGGGCCGTGTTCGAGCTGAGCTGGGTACTCATTTTGGTGAAGTAGTCCTGGAAGGTGGAGCCCTGCAGCGTGATCTTCACGTCGCCCAGGGTGTTGCTGACGTTCTCGGCAACTTTCTCCCAGTTCTTCTGGTCTTCCGTGCCGCCGACCCACATGGCCCAAGTCATGGCGGTCTTGCCGTCTGAAGTACTGCCGGATGAGCTGCCCCCGCAGCCAGTGAGGCCAATGAGGCCCAGTGCCAAGGCACCTGCCACCAACGCTTCTTTGCGCATATCTTTCACCACGTGCTTTCAGTAGGGAACTGTGCTTTCAAGAGGGAACTTCGATGAGGGTTATTGCTGGGGAGTCAAAGGAGTGGACCCCGAGGCCCACACGGGGCCATCGGGAAAGCTGAAATCGGCCAGCGTTCCGCCGACCATTTCGTTGCCGGCCCCCGGTGCGGAGGGCGGCCAGTAGCAGCCATCGTGCACATCCACCGGGGTGACGAAGTGCTTGTGCAGGTGGTCCACGAATTCAATCATCCGACCATCCTTGTCGCCGGAAACGGCCACGAAATCGAACATCGACAAGTGCTGAACGGCCTCGCAGAGACCGACCCCGCCAGCATGCGGGCAGACGCGGACGCCGAACTTCGCCGCGAGAAGGAGGATGGCGATGTTCTCGTTCACGCCCGCCACCCTCGCAGCGTCCAGTTGCAAAACCTGCAGGGATCCGGCCTGCAGCATCTGCTTGAACATCACGCGGTTCTGGACATGCTCACCCGTGGCCACGGGAATCGGGGCAACGCCCCGGGCAATGGCGGCATGACCCAGGACGTCGTCGGGGCTCGTTGGTTCCTCGATCCACGCGATGTCATAGGGCGCCAAGTGTGCCATCCAGTCAATGGCTTCCTGCACGTCCCAGCGCTGGTTAGCGTCCACCGCGATCTTGATGTCCGGGCCTACGGCATCGCGCGCCGTGCGGACGCGTCTGATGTCGTCCTCCAAGGAGGCCCCCACCTTGAGCTTGATCTGTCCGAAGCCGTCCGCAACAGCTTCCTTTGCCAGACGCACAAGTTTGTCGTCGCTGTAACCCAGCCAGCCCGGCGTCGTGGTGTATGCGGGGTAGCCTTCCGCAAGAAGCGCTGCCCTGCGGACGGCGCGCCCCGGTTCCGCCGCACGCAATATTCCGATCGCGTCCTCGGGAGTGAGGGCATCGCTGAGGTACCGGAAGTCCACGAGCGCCACGATCTCCTCGGGGCTCATTCCGGCTAGAAGTTCCCAGAGAGGGAGCCCTGCCCGCTTCGCCTTGAGGTCCCAGAGTGCGTTGACGACCGCGCCGATCGCCATGTGCATGACGCCCTTTTCAGGGCCGAGCCAGCGGAGTTGGGAATCGTGGGCGAGGAGCTTCCACGTGCCACCCATGTCGCCGAGCAGCTCCTCGACGTTGCGGCCCAGGACGTGGTGGCGGAGTGCTTCGATCGCCACGGTCTCAACCTCGTTGCCACGCCCGATGGTGAAAACGAAACCGTGGCCCTCGTGGCCGTCACCGGCGTCGGTCTTGATCACCAAATATGCCGCCGAATAGTCCGGGTCCGGATTCATGGCATCCGATCCGTCCAACTCCTGGGAGGTGGGAAAACGGATATCGAAAGTGTCCATCGCGATGATGACGCTCATTGTGCTCCTTGCTTGGCAGCAGGTCGTTTACTGGGAAGAGCGTAAACATCCGATGTCTGCATTGTCAATGGGTCACATTTCCGTATTATGGAGAGCAACAGCAGACTAGAGCTCGGATGTTAAAGCCAGAGCACGGAGGAAGACATGAACATGAAATTCGCCCGGCTGGGCACTGCCGGAAATGAAAAGCCGGTTGTCATCGCCCAAGACGCCAACGGCACCGAAAAATGCTTCAGCCTTGACCCGCTGACGAAGGACATCAACGGAGAGTTCCTCGCCACGGACGGCATCATACGCACCGGAGAAGCCCTCATGGCCGGGAATCTGCCCGAGATTTCGGCCGAGGGACTCCGGATCGGTTCACCCATCGCCCGCCCTGGCAACGTCATCTGCATCGGCCTCAACTACACCGCGCACGCAGCCGAGTCCGGGGCCACGCCACCGGAATCGCCCGTGGTGTTCCTCAAGCCGAGCAACACGGTCAGTGGCCCATTCGACGCCGCGCCCATCCCGCCGTCGTCGGAAAAGTACGACTGGGAAGTGGAACTCGGAATCGTCATCGGGCGCGAAGCGTCATACCTTTCCGGCACGGACGAGGCCGCGGAGTGCATCGCGGGCTACGTGGTCGCCAACGATCTCTCCGAGCGCGACTACCAGCTGCCCGGCGCAGCGGGCCAGTGGACCAAGGGCAAGTCCCTTCCGCAGTCCACTCCCCTGGGCCCGTGGCTTGTTCCGGCGGACCAGCTCGACGCCGGTCACCTCGGCTTGCGGACGTGGGTCAACGGTGAGATCCGCCAATCGTCGGACACATCGGACATGATCTTCGACGTCCGCACGGTGGTCCACCACCTCAGCCAGTACATGGTCCTGGAGCCCGGCGACGTCATTCTCACGGGCACGCCGGAAGGCGTGGCGCTCTCCGGCCGCTTCCCGTACATCCAGCCCGGCGACGTGGTGGAGCTTGAGGTAGAAGGGCTCGGCCGCCAGCGACAAGAGTTCTACCGGGCGCGTACAGCGTCGCTCGCATCGGTAGGCACGGACAAGGCCACGCGGTGAGCACCGAGTTCGAGGGGCTCGTGGCCTTGGTCACCGGTGGTGCCTCGGGCATCGGCGCAGCCATCGCGGACCGCCTCGCAGCCGGCGGCGCCCAGCTTGCCGTGCTGGACCTCAACCCGTCCGGAACACCGCATTTCGGCGTCGAATGCAACGTGGCCGACGACGCCTCGGTGCGTGCCGCCGTCGACGCGGTCGTCCGGAAGTTCGGCCGCCTTGACGTTGTGGTCAACAACGCGGGGATCGGCGCCCAAGGCGATATTTCTGCGAACGACGACGACGAATGGCTACGCGTGCTCGACATCAACGTGGTGGGCATCGCCCGCGTCAGCCGTGCGGCCTTGCCGTATTTGCGCGAGTCTCCTGCGGCGGCGATCGTCAACACGTGCTCCATCGCCGCGACCGCCGGGCTGCCGCAACGGGCACTGTATTCCGCGTCGAAGGGCGCTGTCTTGTCGCTGACGCTCGCCATGGCGGCAGACCATGTCCGCGAAGGAATCCGCGTCAATTGCGTCAACCCGGGCACAGTGGACACCCCGTGGGTGAACCGTCTCCTGGATTCCGCCGCAGACCCCGCAGCTGAGCGCGCTGCGCTTAATGCCCGCCAGCCACACGGTCGGATGGTGGACCCAGCTGAGGTGGCCGGCGCCGTCGCCTACCTCGCGAGCCCGCTGTCCGGCTCGACGTCGGGCACGTCCTTGGCGATCGACGGCGGCATGCAGGGATTGCGGTTGCGACCGGTGGGGTAGGGCTGTCAAGAAGGGTCCCTAGGCGAGCGCCGATTTCAGTGCCACGTGAACCCAATCCCTGTACTGCTCCGGTTCCCAGCCGAAATCCAGCACGAGCGATTTGAAAGTGTCCGGGTGCCCGAGCGACCAGATCACGGCGGCAGCCTGCTCGTCGCTCATGCCCGAGGTCAGTGCTCCGCGTTGCCGCAGCGCAGCCGCGGCTTCGGCATAGTTCCGCAGCCGACGCTCTGCCCGGTCCCTGAGCACCTTGGCGGCCTCGGCGTCTACGGCGGATGCCTGCCTCATGACGCTGAACAATTCGCTGCTCCGCGGATGCACCTCGGCGAACCAGTCGGCCAACAACGCAAAGACCGCCCCGGCGTCGGCGGCTGCGATGGTCCTTGCGCGCATGATCTCCGTGGCTGACCGCGGGGTGTCCGGGCCTGCGGCGGTTGCGTCCACCACGGCCGACAGCAGCGCCGCCTTGTTGCCCACTGAGTTGTAGATGGTCTGGATTGCTACGCCAGCTTGCTCCGCAATCGCCCCGATAGTGGTGGCCACGTACCCTTTGCTCAGAAACAACTGCCTCGCGGCCTCCACCACGGCAGCCTTGGTTGCGACGGCTTGGGCCACTCGCCTGTCATTGCGCCGAATCTCCACTGAAAAAGAATAGCATTCTAATGACTGGAATGTTATTCTAATGACGCCAGGATTCGCACCTCGGGAGGCTTCGCGATGGACAGCATTGAGCCAGTGGACACGATGGTTATCGGCGCCGGGCAGGCAGGTCTCGCCACGGGATTCCATCTGAAGAAACGCGGCCAGGACTTCCTGATCTTGGATTCACAGGCCCGCATTGGCGATGTGTGGCGGAACCGTTGGGATTCCTTGCGGCTCTTCACGCCGGCGCAGCACGACTCACTGCCTGGCCAACCATTTCCCGCAGCTCGGGGCAGTTTTCCAGCCAAAGACGCCATGGCCGACTACCTTGAGGATTACGCCAAGAACTGGGAGCTCCCGGTAAGTCATGGTGTCCAGGTCACCGGCGTCGAGCGCGAGGACGGCAAGTTCAAACTCCAATCAAGCACCGGATCGTTCCTGGCCAAGAACGTGGTTGTCGCAACCGGCGCCAATGCGCGGCCGAAGATTCCGGCAGGAGCGGGGGAACTGGATCCCGCGATCCACCAACTTCACGGAGCGGAGTATTCCAACCCGGAGGCCATCCCACCCGGAGCTGTCCTTGTGGTCGGTTCCGGGACTTCCGGGGTCGAAATCGCCGTGGAACTCGCGTCCTCCCACCGCACGTATATCGCCGGCACTCCGCCATTCCACGTCCCGGGCCCGGTACTGCGCTACGCCGGCGGGCTGTGGTGGTTCATGATCCACCACGCACTGACCCGATCCACACCGATGGGCCGCAAGGTCGCAACCGACTTCACCCAGCATGGCGCACCACTGATCCGGACCTCCGTCAAGGAACTCGAGGTCGCAGGAGTGACACGTCTCCCCCGGCTCGCTGGCGCCCGGGACGGCCAACCCCTGCTACAGGATGGCAGGACGCTACCTGTGGCCACCGTGATGTGGGCAAGCGGATACCAACCTGACTTTGGCTGGATCCGCGGCCTTCCCGAGGACGAACACGGCTGGCCCGCCACCTCTCGCGGCGCCGTGGAACAGCTGCCAGGGCTGTTCTTTGTGGGCATGCCCTTCCAATATGGACTGACCTCGGGCCTCGTAGGCGGTGTCGGCCGGGACGCGGAACACGTAGCAGGACTCATCGCCAGCCGGGCCACCAGAGAATTGGCGACGTAACGCAACGCCCGCGCAACCCCGCTCCGCCGCCGGTTCGCCTATGCTCAACACCAGGCAATCGATGGCGATCCACCAAGGAGCAGGCATGAGCAATTGGCGCATCAGGGACTTCCACTCGTCGGATATGGACGGCATCCTGCACCTTTGGGAGTCGCTCAAAGCGGACAACGTGGATCCCGTCTACGCGCTCTCCGAGGTGCTGGCGTCGTGCCAGAAGGACCACGCCGTCGTGGCGGTGCAGGGCGACCAGGTGGTGGGCGCCGCCGTCGGACGCGCGGCCCATGACCAGGGATGGATCGTCTTCCTAGCCACGCTGCCCGAGTTCCGCGGACGCGGGATCGGCACTTCGCTACTGGCCGCCGTCGAGAATCGAATGGCTCCGCATGGCCTCAACAAGCTCTCGGCACTCATGCCGGAAAGCGAAACCCGCGTGGAAGCGTTCCTCGGCCGCGGTTTCGTGGTGAAGAAGAACCTGCGCTATTTCGAGCGGACCATTCCGGTGCAGCGCCAGGAGCTTGAGCCGCTGAGCCTGCTGGGCGGCCGGATCCTCGCCCGCGACCTGTGGGAAAACGTCGCCGGCATGCGGCGCGAAAAGGAGCTGCTGGAACGCCGCCTGGTCCTGCCGCTGGCCGAGGCCGACCTTGCGGACGAATACGGCGTGGTGCCGCCGCGCGCCGTCGTACTGTTCGGTCCTCCCGGTACCGGCAAGACGACGTTCGCCAAGGCAATTGCCTCGCGCCTTGAGTGGCCCTTCGTGGAAGTCTTCCCCTCACGCCTGGCCGCCGATCCGAAGGGCCTGGCAGGCGCGCTGCGCGAGACGTTCCTGGAAATCGCCGAACTGGAGCACGCCGTGGTGTTCATCGACGAGGTCGAAGAGATCGCGTCCCAGCGGTCCGGCGAGCCGCCGTCGCCGTTGCAGGGCGTCACCAACGAGCTCCTCAAGATCATCCCGGCTTTCCGTGAACAGCCTGGCCGCCTGCTGGTGTGCGCCACCAACTTCATCCGCGCCTTGGACACCGCTTTCTTGCGCCACGGCCGCTTCGACTACGTGATCCCCATCGGCCTGCCCGACGTCCACGCCCGCGAGGCCATGTGGCAGCGATTCATCCCGGCCACGGTGGTGGACTCGGTGGACGTGGGATTGCTGGTGTCACGGACCGAGGGCTTCTCCCCCGCGGACATCGAATATGCGGCGCGCAGTGCCTCCCAGCGCGCTTTGGAAAAAGCGGTTTACACAGCGGACGCTGTCGGCGCGTCCGCCGGGGGACGCGCACCGGCGTCGAACGGGCGCAAGGGACCGGTCACGCAGGACTACCTCGACGCGATCGCCGATACCCGTACCACGGTCAGCGACGAGGTCCACCAGGACTTCCTCGAGGACATCGACGTGTTGGGTCGCGTGTAGCAAGTCCCGTTTCGGCCGCCCGCCCGCCAATTCGCCGGAAGCGCGCGGACTCGCCGGAAGATTCCGGCGAACGGGAGGGCTTCCGGCGAAATGGGCGGGGGAGCCTGAGGACGAGGAGGGTCCATGGTGTTGTTTCTGACAATCCTGAGCGGGGTCGCTTGGACAACGGTCTACATTTGCGCGATCCTGGTCGGATTTCGCCACAAGAGCTACGCCATTCCGGCAGCAGCCCTCGGCTTGAACATCGCGTGGGAGTCCATCTACGCGGTCCATGCGCTCAGCACGAGAATCTCCGTGCAGGGGGTCATCAACATTGCCTGGGCGTTGGCCGACGTCGTGATTGTGTACACCTTTCTTGCGTTCGGCAGGCGGGAACTTCCCGGGTTTGTCACACGGCCGCTGTTCATCGGATGGGCGGTTCTGCTGGGCCTGGCATCCTTCGCCGTGCAGTGGCTGTTCATCGCCGAGTTCGATTGGGATCCCGCATCGCGGTACGCCGCATTCCTACAGAATCTCCTGATGTCCGGCCTGTTCATCGCCATGTTCTCAGCCCGCCGGAGCCTGCGAGGCCAATCCATGGTGATCGCCGTGGCCAAGTGGATCGGGACCCTCGCGCCCACCATCACTTTCGGTGTGTTGGAGAGTTCACCGTTCATCCTGGGCATCGGCGCCCTCTGCAGCGTCTTCGACTTGACGTACATCGGGCTGCTGTTGTGGGCCAAGAGGAACCCCGGGATGCTCGCCCGGGACCGGGACTCCGGGGGCCTCCCGGCGGTACCCTGAACCATGTCCATGAATCCACTGCGCCATGCACTGTCGCGCATGGGCGGGCGCGATCCCCACGAGCTCCATCGCACGGCCACACCTCTGGAGCTCTTCTTTGATCTGACGTTCGTCATCGCCTTTGGGGTTGCTGGTAGCCAATTCGCGCACGAGCTGGCAGAGGCCCGTTTCGGTTCCGGGTTGATGGGCTTCACCTTCGCGATGTTCGCCGTCATGTGGGCCTGGATCAATTTCTCGTGGTTTGCCAGCGCCTACGACACTGACGACTGGGTTTTCCGGGTTGTCACCATGGTGCAGATGGTGGGTGTACTCATCCTTGCCATGGGTATCGAACCGATGTTCCACTCGCTCGCAGAAGGCCACCGTGTGGACAACTCCACCATGGTGCTGGGCTACATCATCATGCGGTTGGCGCTGGTGTTCCAGTGGCTGCGCGCGGCAAGGCAGGATCCGGAGCGCCGACGTGCTTGCCTCACCTACGCGAAGTTCCTGGTGGTGGCGCAGATCGGCTGGGTGGCGGTGCTGATTGTCCAGGCAGACATCCTCACGAATTTCCTCATGGCTGCCCCGCTCTTCCTGCTGGAAATGGCCACCCCGTACATCGCCGAGCGCAAAGCCAAGACGCCGTGGCACGCGCACCACATCGCGGAACGCTACGGACTCCTGGCCATCATCGCCTTGGGTGAGTGCCTCATTGGCGCAATCGAAACCCTTCGCGCGATCGTGGCCATGCATGGTTGGTCCGTTGATGCCGCCCTTGTGGGCCTCGGCGGAACAGGACTGGCCTTTGCAATGTGGTGGATCTACTTCATCCTCCCGTCCGGCCACGCCCTGCATTACCAGCGACACCGGGCATTCGCCTTCGGTTACGGCCATATGTTCATCTTCGGGTCCATCGCCGCCACCGGCGCCGGCCTTCATGTGGCTGCCTTCTTCATCGACCACGAAGCCCACATCAGCGCCGCTGCGGTAGTGGCCACGATCGCCGTCCCTGTGGCCCTGTTCAAGGTGGCCCTGAGTTCGCTGTACGGTTACTTACTGGGTTTCGACCCCACCCTCATCGGCGTCACAGGCCTTGTGGTCGTCTTACTCTCCGCAAGTGTGGGTTTGGCTGCCCTGGGTGTCTCCGTTCCTGTGTGCATGATGGTGATTGTGGCGGCGTTGGCAATCTCGATCGTGATCGACGAAAAGCGCGGGGCCGCACGCCGAGAAGCAGCGCTGGAGAGACTCAAGGCTAGGCCGGTAGGGTAGCCGATTCACGGGTTTGGCCACACTTGACCGGCACGAACGTACCGATTCCCACCCAGCAACCCTTGATTCGCGCCCCAGCAGGGCGGAAAATGGAGAAACCGGCACGAACGTGCCGGAACGCGACCCCATGAACGTGCACGCAGGAACGTGCACGGAACACTCAGGAAGGGTGGACATGTCCCCTCAGGAATTCACCGAGTCCCTCGGCGCCAAGGTCCGTGCGCGCCGCGCCTCCCTGAGCCTGAGCCAGTCCGACCTCGCAGACCTCGCCGGCGTCTCGGAGCGATTCGTCCGTTTCGTGGAGCAAGGAAAGACGACGGTCCAGCTGGAACCGCTCCTGGCCGTGCTTGGCACTCTAGGCTTTGAACTCACGGTGAAGGCCGCGAGCAGCCGGACTGCAGACAGCCAGTCATGACATTCCACCGCATCGCCGACGTCTACAAGCAAGGAGTCCTGGCTGCCCGGATCGAGCGGCAAGAAGGCGGCACCAAGTTCAGCTACTTGCCGCGGTACCTCGAATCAGGCGGTCCCGCCGTGGCCACCACCCTGCCGCTGACGCAAGAAGCGGTGTTCACGCCGAGCGGCGCCGTTCCGCCCTACTTCACCGGCCTCCTGCCGGAGGGCCGCCGGCTGAACTCCCTCCGCAGGGCGGTCAAGGCCAGCGCCGACGACGAGCTCGCGCTCCTGATGGGCGCCGGAGGGGACGCCGTGGGCGATGTCCAGACCGTCCCCCACGGTGAGCCGCCCACGGAGGGAGGCTCCGCCGTCGTACTCGATTCGAAGCTGCCGCTCGACTTCGATGCCCTGCTCGGCGATTCTGGCCTCATCGATCCTGTGGCATTGGCGGGTGTGCAGGACAAGTTGTCGGCCGGGATGATCTCTCTCCCCGTGGCGCAAGCCGGCAAGCGCTTCATCCTCAAACTCAATGCACCCGAGTTCCCGTTCGTCGTGGAAAACGAGTTCCTCATGTTCCGTTATGCACGCAGGCTGCGGATCCCTTTGAGTGCCGTCCAGTTAGTGCACGACGTCGGTGGGCGGGCCGGGCTGCTCGTGGAGCGTTTCGATCGGCTCACCGGAGCCGACGGCACCGCGGTTCGTCTCGCCGTCGAGGACGGGGCCCAAGTGCTGGGACTGTATCCGGCGGACAAGTACAGCGTGCCTTTCGGCGAGGTGTGCACGGCTTTGGCGTCACACTGTTCTGCGCCCCTGCCGGCCGTGCGGAATCTGGCCATCCAGCTGGCCTTCGCCTGGCTCAGCGGCAACGGCGACCTCCACGCCAAAAATGTGTCCATGGTGCAATCGCCGCAGGTCGAGTACACCATCGCCCCCGTCTACGACATCCCGTCCACAGTTGTCTATGGGGACAAGACGCTCGCGCTGGGCATCGGCGGGAAGAAGAGCGGCATCTCCCGGAAGCACTTCCTTGCCTGGGCCGGGAAACTCGGGCTGACCGAGCGCGCGGCGGAGGGGGTCCTGCAGATCGCCCTCAAGGCGTCGGGCCCGCTCATCGCAGACCTCGACGCCGGAGCCTCACCTTTCGGGGCGGCGCAGACCAGGGACTGGGTCAAGGAACTCAAGCATCGCCGAAGGTTGATGAGCGGGGACTAGTCCGCCTCGCCGTGCGGCTCTTTCAAGCTGGCTGATCCTTCAGCTCGTCGGCCACGAAGAAATGCAGTGATTCCGGCTCGTAGTCCCCGGCAATCTCATCCCAAGGGTTGCCGGGGGTCATGGCGGAGGGCGCCAAGGGTGGTTTCGAACGGATCACCGCTGGAAAGCGCATCCTGGCCGGCCCTCAGCAGCCAAAGGTCTTCGTTCCATCGCGCCGCAAGTGCCGCATTTTCCCAAAGGAGTACACACTCCAAGGTGAGCCTTTCTGCCGCGAGTGTCTTGACGTCACTGCCACGGAAGAACCGCAACTCCGCCTCGAACCCACCCAACTGCGATAGATGCTTCAGGATCGGGTATCGCTTCAGCCTGGTCTCTGACTTATTCGTCACCGCGCTGAACGAGCGGATAAAGAGGTGGGCCGCCACGACGGCGGGCTCGGCCGCTTCAACTTCCGCGAATCCGCCAAACACCGGTTCAATACGTTCCATCCCACGAGTCTATGAGGACTAGACGAATTACGTGAGGGTTGCGCAGGCCATATGCTAGTCCGCCAACCGGTCCATCTCGGACAGCAGATCCGGGTTGATGCGTTGCAGGACCAGGTGGATTTCTCCCCGTGGCACAGCTTTGTAGAGCACTTCCCGGGCGTCTGCGTAGCGCGTGGTGGGCGCCTTGTCAGGCCATTTCTCGGCGAGCGCCCGCACCCGCTCGGGCACGGAGTTGTGGGCGTTACAGGCGATCTTGACCAGCGTGGCGTCATGGTCCTGCGCGATATGCAGAATGACAGCCTCATCGCTGTCCGGGTCATCCTGGAAGCGCCGCGTTACCCGTTCGATAATAGCCACGGCGCGCTCCGAAACACCCATGTCAAGCAACGCCTGCTTGGTGATGGGGGTGTCCTTGGCGATGTCGTGCAGGTAGCCTGCGATCCGGACGTCGTCATCGAAATCGGCCAGCGCATCCCCTACCGCCAGCACGTGCTCACGGTGGGGCCGCTTGAGCTTGTCCTTCTGGCGGTTGTGCGCCACCTCGGCAAGGACCATGGCTGTTTCAACGGTGAATCTCGGTTCGGTCATGCTTTATCCTACTGAGCCAGCTCGTTGATTGCCTTCCGCACAGCGGCACTCAGCTCAAGGTTGCGGCATCCGGCTCCGCCCGGCTCGGCCTGCTGCGGCACGTACCCGAAAGCGAGCTCATACACGGGGTCCGCGAACCCCAAAGATGCGCTGGCGCCGTCGTGCCCGAACGCCCGGTAGCTGCCATACGGCGAGCGTGCATGCGATTTCATGAACACCGTCCCGAAACAGCTGGTCTCGCCGAACACCCGGTCGATGCCGAAGACCTGTTCGGCCGTGACAGTCTGGATGGTCTCCTCGCTGAGGAGGGGCGCGACGGCGGGACGGCCGCCGTCGGGGGCAAGTCCGGTGAGCGCCGCAGCGTAGACGCGGGCCATGCCTTCGGCGCTGGCAACGCCGGCGGCAGAGCTCATGCCAGCCGCCCGGACCTCGCGGATATTGGGCAGGTCCAGGATGTCACCCACCACTGAGTTGGCCGAAAGGCCGAAATGGCTGGCGGGGTCGGTCCAGGACTGGGAGGGGTCCGCCGTCCAACGGAGGGTGGAGTAGCGGGGCTCCTCGGAGTCAGGAAGCCCCAGGAAGAAGTGGGCTCCCGTGATCGAGCGGATCCGCTGTTCGTAGATTTCCTGGAGGGTGGAGCCGGTGATCCGGCGGCACAGCTCCTCCATGAAAACGCCGATGGTCAGGGCGTGGTAGCCAAAAGCGGTCCCGGGCTTCCAGAGTGGCCGTATCTGCGCGAGTTTGGCGGCGGCCAGTTCGGAGTTCGCGTATTCCGCCAAAGTAAGACCGCCCTCAACGCCCAACAGTCCTGCCTGGTGGGAGAGAAGCTGTGCCACGGTAATCGTGGCTTTTCCTTCGGCACCGAATTCCGGCCAGTACTTGACCACTTCTGCGTCGAGATCCAGTCGGCCGTCCTGGACCAACAATGCGATGACCAGCCCGGACACGCCCTTGGAGCAAGAGAAGACTCCAGTCACGGAATCCGGGCGGCGGTGCGGCCCACCGCTGATGTCCAGCACTTTGACGCCGCGGTGGTAGGCCGCGAGTTGGGCTGAATACTCCGGGTCCTCGTTGAGGTATCGGCCAAAGAGTTCGGCGACTTGTTCGAATCCAGGGGCAATCGTCTGTGCATCCACCCGGACAGCCTAGTCCCCGCCGCGCCCTAACCTCGCTACGCTCGGCCAGGGAACCCAGCAGCGTTGGCCCAGCCGCGGGTGTCCATGGTCACCACGATCTTGCCCTTCGCGCGTCCCTGCTCCAGTGCGGCGAAAGCGTCGGCGATCTTTTCGAGTGGATACGTACTGTCCACTACCGGTTCCACCTTTCCCTCGGACACGAGGCGTGCGAGGAATTTCAGGTCCTCGCCGCTAGGGTGCATGAACAGGTAGCGGTACTTGACCTTCGCTTCCCGGGCACGGCCCCGGATTCCGAAGCTTGCGGCCCAGAACAGCGCGGCCATCCAGGCCGGGGCGTCGAGATCTTTCAAGGCTGTCTGCGGTTCGGGCATCCCGGCGATGCTGACCACTTTGCCGCCCGGCTTGAGGATCTTGAACGCCCGCTCCAGTGTCTCCCCGCCCACCAGGTCCAGGGCGGCGTCGAAGCCACTGAGGACTTCGGTGAGGTTTTCCTTCGTATAGTCGACGACGGCGTCCGCCCCGAGCCGCCGCACCAACTCTTCTCCGCGGGCAGAAGCAGTCGTGGTCACCTCGGCGCCAAAGTATTTGGCCAGCTGGATAGCGAGGGTTCCCACCCCTCCTGCGCCTCCGGAGATGAACAGCTTGGTTCCGGGCTTGACCTTGAGTTCGTCGCGCAGTGCCTGCAAGGCGGTGAGCCCGGCCAGGGGAAGGCTCGCGGCCTCGGTGTAGCTGAGGGACCTCGGCATGAGAGCCACAAGATCCTCCTGGACCGCGGCGTGCTCGGCAAAGGCACCTAGTAGGGCTTTGTCCACGCGGGTAAACACCCGATCTCCCGTGGAAAAGCGCGTGACGCCAGGTCCCACCGCTTCCACGATCCCGGCCAGCTCACTGCCGGCCACCAAAGGCAACCTCGGCCTGGTGATCACGCGCACGGCACCTTCGCGTTGTTTGTAGTCCACGGGGTTGAGGCCTGCGGCAAACACCCTGATGAGGACCTCGCCCGGACCGGCAATCGGCTTGGGGACGTTCTGCAGCTCCATTGCGTCGGCACCGCCGTAGCGGGTCAGCACATACGCGAGCACTTAGGCTCCTTTCCGGAGAGTTGATTGATGGTGGCCGTTCCACACCCACGGCTTGCGGGGCAACCTGGCCGGATCAAAACTGTCCAGGACGTCACCAAGGGGCACTCCTGGCAGCCCGAGCGATTCGAGGATCATGTCCCGTACCTCCCCGGCAGACAGCCCGACGGCGGCAAGGTCGCCGAGCGTCACGGCGCCGTCGCGCTTGGCCAGCCGGGCGCCGTCGCGATTCAGTACCAAGGGGACATGGGCGTATTCCGGCACGGGCAACCCCAGCAACGAGGCCAGATAGGCCTGACGGGGTGTGGAGGACAAGAGGTCGTCGCCGCGGACCACTTGGTCCACGCCTTGCTGCCCGTCGTCCACCACCACGGCCAAATTATAGGCCGTAACGCCGTCGTTCCGGCGGAGCACGAAGTCATCCACCATGCCCGTGTAGGGCCCGTGCAAGCGGTCGTCCACAATCCATTCGTGAGTCTCGGAACGGAGCCGTATGGCAGCCGGTCGAGAGGCCCGGCGGATCTCACGTTCCGCCGTCGAAAGGTTCCTGCACGTCCCCGGGTAGGCGCCTTGCGGAGCATGCGGGGCGGACGGAGCTTCCTGGATCTCGCGCCGCGTGCAGAAGCATTCGTACGTGAGTCCTGCCGCGGTGAGCCGTTCGATGGCGGCGTTGTAGAGCCCGGCACGGTCCGTCTGGCGAACGACGACGCCATCCCAAGTCACGCCGACAGCTTCCAAGTCCCGGAGCTGGACTTCCTCTGCACCGGCGCGCGCACGGTCGAGGTCCTCCATGCGCATCAGGAAGTCGCGGCCCGTGGAACGCGCGAAGAGCCACGCGAGCACTGCCGTGCGCAAGTTGCCCACGTGGAGCTCGCCGGAGGGGCTCGGGGCGAAGCGGCCGGCGGAAGTCATGGCACAAGACTATGCGGCGCCGGGCGTGCCTGCGTACTCTGATTCAACACCATGCCGGCAGCACAAGAGCCCCTCAGCTACCGCAACGCGTTCGGTGGCTCAGGGGCTCTTATGGTGGTGCCAGCACTTGGCCGACGGGGTGCGGAAAGACAATGCGTGAACAAGAGTCAATCAGCGGCTGCGTCCTTGCGGGACGGCGTTCCGGGGGCCGGGTGGTGTACCGGGGATCCGTAGCCTGCGGGGTCCGGCGGTAGCCTTTCCCCTCGTTGCCACAATTTCAACAGGAACCCTGCAGTTGGCGCAACGGGCTCAATTGACACTGGTCAATCTGACCATTTCCTTGACAGAAGATGGACAGGAGATGATCACTTTGCCGGAGTTGGCTCGGTAGCGGCCCACGCAGCCATGGCGCCCCGAAGCGCGGCACAGAGCTTCGTGGACACCTGGTCTTTGTCCAAGCCCACAGTGTTGAGCAGATCGAAAATTTCTCGGGGGTCAAAGAGGATGTTCCACAGGAACATGGCTTCGTCCCCCAGGGGCGGGAGGCCGAGTTCCTCGCAAGCCTCGCGAAGTGGCCGCTCCAAGGCCTCGGCCTGGATGGTCAGGTAGTACGCGCCGGAGCGAAGACGGGCCAGGTATCCCTCGCCGGAGCGGGTGTGAACCATGGAACCACCATGCTTGATGACGAGGCCCACCCAGTGCCGGCTGACGCTCTCCAGCAGTTCCACGCCGGACGTAGTCTGGGCAACGCTGAAATCGCGCAGCTTCTCACCAACACCAAAGCGGAACGCGGCCAGCACGTCCTCCACCGAGGCGAAATGACGGTAGGCCGTTGCCGGAGAGATCTCGGCTTCGCGAGCGATGTCCGTCATGCTCACCGGGCCCTTGGCCTTGGCGAAGAGCTTCCCGGCGGCCCGCACCAGTTGGCGGCGGTTGCGTTGGGTGTCGCTGCGCATGGGCGCCCCCTTCCGTGTCAGATCCCAGCGTAGCGCCTGAGCGGCAGGCGCTACGCTGGCCACGTCGGAACTCACCGGAGCTCGGCCAGTCCGGCCGCCAGCCGCTCCACGCCGGTGGTGATCGCCTCCGAGCTGGCGGCGTAGGACAAGCGCAGGTGGAACTCGCCGTTCCGGCCGAATTCACTTCCGGGACGGACCGCTACCCCGTGGTTGCGCAAGTGCGCCACCATCGCAGCGGCCGGCAGCTCGACGTCGTACTTGGGGAAAAGGTAGAACGCACCTTCCGGCGAGCTGACCGTCAGGCCTGGAATCCCCTGGAGGCCGCTGGCCATGAGTTCCCTACGCAGGGCGTAGGAAGCGTGCATCCGCTCGATGTCCGGCCCGCACGTCTTGAGGGCAGTCAATGCGGCGTACTGCACGGCCTGGTTCATGGAACCGTTGAAGGTGTTGTGGACCCGCGCGGCGGAAGCGATGACGTCGGACGGACCCCAGAGGTAGCCCACGCGCCAACCCGTCATGGCGTAGCTCTTGGAGAAGGTCTGGCAGTAGATGGTCCGGCCGGCCAGGGCTTCGATTTCCAGGGCCGAGGTGAAGGGTTCGGGCGTGTAGACAAGATCGCTGTAAGCCTCGTCGGAAAGGATCAAGGTGTCGGTTCCGGCCACCATGTCTGCGAGGGCTTCGAGTTCGCGGCGGGAGTGCACGATGCCGGTCGGGTTGGAGGGGTTGCAGAAGACGAACATCCTGGCGTTTTCAAGCGCGGTGGCCAGCGCCTCGAGGTCCCAGTGCAGGTCATCGGCCAGCGGCACCGGCACCGTGATGCCCCCGGCCATGCTCACGAGATCCGCGTACAGGGAATAGGTGGGGTCCGGGATGACCACTTTGTCGCCCGGGTTGACGACTCCAAGGATCGCCGCTGACAGGCCGGCGGTGCCGCCTTGCGTGATGAGCACGTCGCCGGGGCTGGCCACTCCGCCGAGGAGCTGGCCGATACGGGCAGCCAGCTCCTCGCGAAGCACCAGCTCGCCAAGCAACGGCGAGTAATGGGTGTAGCCGTCCTCGAGGGCGCGGGCGGCTGCCGCACGGACCTGGGCCGGGGTATCGAAGTCCGGCTCGCCCATGGCCAAGGAGACGAGGTCACCTTTGGATTGGGGCTGCTGCACGCGCAGCGATGTGCGCTGGATGCGCTGCACCGCTTCGGAGGGCTGGAAATCGGCGACGGCGGTGGCTGGCTCGTGTGTCATGAGGGTCCTGATCTGGGTGGTGGCTGAGGTTGTTTTGGTGGTCGCAGTTTTGGGGCCGCGCCCACTTGTAGTTGCCCCGGGGGGCCGCGCGTAGTGCCTGCGGGCTTTCATCACTGGGGCGCTTCGTGGGTGGGTGATTGCTCAGCAGGAGCTCCGGCCCAGCGGCTGATCTCGATGTCACCGGAGGTGTCCCGCTGGAAAGTGGGAGCGATGATCAACTCCTGGACTACCGTACGCTGCGGAAGCGTGGCCACCATGTGGATGGCGCGGGCCACATCTTCGGGCTGGACCATGGCATCCCTTTCCTCTGTGCGGGGCGGGCGGGCACGGTTGTCCAAGATGGGAGTCGCCGTTTCGCCGGGGAGGATGGTCACTGCACGCAGTCCGTCGTTGCGGAACGTGTTGTGAAGGTAGGTCATGAAGTTCCGGACCGCGGCCTTGGCTGCGCCATACGCGGCGCCGCCCAAGAGGTTGGGGTTCACGGCTGCGAGCGAAGAGACCGTAATGATGGTTCCAGTTTTGCGGGCCAGCATGTCCGGAAGGACTGCTTGGCTGAGAAGGTAGACGGCGTTGAGGTTGACGTCCAGGACGTCATTCCACTCCTGCTGACTGATCCAGCGAACGTTGAGGACCTTGCTGGAGCTGCCTGCGTTGTTGACAAGGATGTCCACCGGGCCCAGATTCACGTGGACCCAGTCCAGCAGCGCGTCTACATCGTCTTTGGAGGTGATGTCCGCGGCCCGGGCAACGGCGCGGCCGCCGTCGGCAACGATTTCCGCGGCGAGTTCCTGCAGCACGCCTTCACGCCGCCCCACCAGCACCACCGTGGCACCCTCCGTCGCCAGCAGGGCCGCCGTCGAGCGTCCCATGCCGGTACCGGCGCCGGTGATGATCGCGAGCTTGCCGTCCAGAAGTCCCATGGTTTCAGTTCCTTGCGTTCTTGCGTGAATCACTTGAGATGCTCATCACATATGAGAAGAGTTTCTCATTTTAGAGGATGGGGGTCAAGTGGTTTCTCCGGGAACTTCGAGTCACGCCGCGGCAGGACTCGGCGAGGCCTCGGAGATTGCGGAGACGGGGAGCCCGACGGCGGTGAACAGGGCGTGCACGCGCTCTTCCAAATGCGCCAAGCCGCGCTGCTGTTCGCGGTATTGCTCCACCGCTTCGGCGTTGCTGATCCAGCGGAAGGTCATCTTCCGACCGGGGCTGGCCTGGCCCAGCATGGACAGGGAGGCTTTGACTGCGACCGCCACGATCGGGTAGCCGGCGGTGAGCGTCCGTGAGCGACCCAGGATGATGAGCTCATCGCCATGCGGGATTTCGAAGGCTCCGATCGGCACTCCGTGGGACACGATTTCCCCAAGCCCCTCGGGATGCACCACCGGCCCGTCCAAACGCAGGCCCACGTGGTTGGATTTGGCGCCCACGGTGTAGTGGCTGGAGCTGAGCAGCTTTCGAATGCCGGGCGTCCGGCCCGTTTCGGGGCCATCGACGACGTCGATAGTCCACACCTCCGGGCTGAAGTCCGGCACGGGAACAGGCAGCCGGAATAGAGGCTGGGTCAAGAACGGATGGGTGAATCCGCGGTACCGGCTGTGGAGGGTGAGCGTCTGGCCGGGAGCGAGCTGTTGCGGGAAACCCATCCGGGATTCCGGCGCGGCGCTTCCCATGAAGCGGGCAGTTTCCAGATACCCGCTGAAGGCCAAGTAATTCCGCATTCCGCCGCTGGCCTTGGAAAGCACAACCCGGGCTCCGGCAGGAAGACAAAGCGGCTCCCACATGGCGACCGGATCCCCGTTGACCGTGACTTCCGCGGGAACCCCGGTCACGGCGCACATCACGTCGTCCGTCGCCGTGAACGCAAAACGTCCACCCATGATTTCCAGGCACGTGGACTTGCGGCTATTTCCGACCAGGATATTGGCCGCGGCCGCGGAGTGCTGGTCCGCCGCGCCTCCGCAGGGGACACCCATGAACTCGGAATTCTCGCGGCCCAGGTCCTGGAAAGTGGACAGCCAGCCGGCTTCGCTTACCTTGATGCCGATCGCACGCTCAGGGAAGGTCACGGTGGCCCCCTTCCTGCCTGCTGGCCGCGCTAGCCCGCAGGAATTGGCCTTCGAGCCGCGCCCATTGGCTCTCCGGAACCAACTCGAAGCGCACCAGATCCCCGGGCTTGTAGGACGTGGCGGGATCTTCGCGGATGTCGCAGATGGTCAGCGGAGTCCGGCCGATCACCTTCCAACCGCTCGGCCCGGGGAACGGTTGGATGATGGCATTGGTACCGGCCACCATCACGGATCCGGGTTCCACATTGGTCCGCGGCTCGACGCAGCGGCTCACCTGGCCCGGGAATTGCACGCCGCCCATCATGGGGGCCATGGCCGCGGCCAGCAGGTTGATGGTCAGCACTGAGGATGAGAACTGCTGCAGGACCGCCTCCGGACTCAGGCCCAATTCCTCGGCCACACCCCGAAGGTCGGGAGAGAATTCCTCGCTGACCACCATCGGGATGACAAAAAGTGATTGCGAGGCGCTAGCGACTCCCGGTTCCAGGCCTTTACCGGCAACTGCCAAACGAATGGTCTGCGCTAACTGTTCGTGGGTCGCGGCCAGGCAATCGAACTCGACCAACAAGGACTCAACACCGGCCACGATATCCAGTACCCCGTGTGGCCGCACCTCCAGCAGCACATCGCGGAGCCGGCTGCTCGCCGCCCGGCGGAAGTCGGCGTCGTCGTTCTTGACCCTGAGCATGAGGGCTGAATCGCCGAACGGCTCGGCTGCCAATTCGGGCGGGTGGAGCAACCGCTCCGCGGATGCTGTATGCGTGGTCATGAGTCCTGCTCGGTGGTACGGGTGATGGATCCGGGTGTTGCTCAGTTCAGACAGTGGCCGGTTCAGACGGTGGCGAGCCGGGCCTTTTCGGCGAGAACTTCCTGGAGTCCGGTGGCTTTGATGCCCGCCTTGTCCAAGGCCGCGCGGAGGGCGGTGCCGTTCTGGAGGACCTGCGGGTGGTCGCCGTGGAGGAGGACGACGTCGGCATCGTGCCCGAGCGGGACCACCTTGCCGGTGACGGCGCGGACTGTTCCTTCGGTGACGACCTGGACCACGCGGCGGCCGATTTCCTCAGGGTCGTGCAGGAGCGCGCCTTCGGTGTTGCGGGAGACTGGCATGCCGTCTTCGCCGTAGCCCCGGTCCGCCAGGAAGACGTAGCCCACTTCGAGTCCGCGCTTGCGGGATTCATCGGCCAGGAGGCCGTTCTGGCAGATCACGATGTAGGAGGGGTCGTAGGCCTTGATGGCATCGGTGATGGCTCGGGCGTGCTTGGCGTCGGTCTGGGCGATGCTGCCCATGCGGCCGTGCGGGGCCACGTGGCTGATCTTGCCGCCGTGGATACGGGCGAACGCGTCCAGGGCGCCGATCTGGTAGAGGACATCAGTGCGGATTTCTTCCTCGCTGGCCTCGATCAGGCGGCGTCCGAAGCCCACTAGGTCCGGGTAGCCGGGGTGGGCACCGAGTTCGATGCCGCGCTCCACGCAAGCCTTGACGGTGGCATCCATGACCCGCGGATCGCCGGCGTGGAAACCGCAGGCGATGTTGGAGGCGGTGACGAGACCCAGGAGGGCGTCGTCGTCGCCGATCGTGTAGTTGCCGTAGCTTTCGCCGAGGTCTGCGACGACGGCGACTGAATTGATGCTCAAGGTGACTCCCGGTGGTTCTGTCTGTGTTCGTTACTAAGGGTTCGACGGCGGCGGCTGCCGTTTCGGTGGCGGGCGGCTGCCGTTTCGGTGGCGGGCGGCCGCCGCCGTCGGGGTTCTGGTGGTCCGCTACTAGTGCGTCTGCAGGGGCTGGCCCTTGGTTTCCTTCAGGAAGTAGACCGAGACGAGCGTGATGATGGCCGTGCCGATCGAGGCGTAGGCGGGAACCATGCTGTTGCCGGTGGCTTTGATGAGTTCAGTCATCACCAATGGTGCGCTGCCGCCGAAGATGATGGTGCTGATGCTGAAGCCGATGCTGTACGCGCTGTAGCGGACCGTGGTGGGGAACATTTCGGTCAACACGGTGTGGACGACGGCGGCGTGGCCGGAGAAGGCGATGGCCATGACTACCGTGGCAACGCAGGCAAGCGGCATGTTGCCGGTGGTGATCATGGCAAACATTGGGTACGAAACCAGTGCCATGAGCACGGCGGAGAGAGCCAGCACCGGCTTGCGGCCGATCCGGTCGGAAAGGCGGGCCATCAGCGGGATCGCGATGATGATCGCCACCAGGCTGACCGCAGTGACGAGGAGCGCCTGGAGCATGGTGAAGTTGTTGCTTGCACCCAGCTGGGTCTTCAGGTACGTGGGCATGTAGGCGAACAGGAGGTAGTAGCCGGGGCCGTTCAGCGCGGGGAGGAAGATGGTCAGCGCGATGGCTTTGAGGTGGCGCTTGGACGTGAAGACGGTGCGCAGCGGGTTGCGTTCCACCTCGTTGCGCTCACGTAGTGCGGCGAAGTGCGGGGTGTCTTCCATCTTGGAGCGGATGTAGAAGCCGACGTAGCCCAAGGGCAAGGCGAAGAGGAACGGGATGCGCCACGCCCAGGATTGCATGGTCGAGTCGCCGAGGGTGGTGATGAGGCCGGCGGAGAGGGCGCTACCGAAAAGCAGGGCGCAGAAGGAACCGACCGCGATGAAGCTCATGGAGTAGTTGCGGTGCTTGTTATGGGCGTATTCGCCCACGAACGCCATGGCCCCTGCCACTTCGCCGCCGGCGGAGAAGCCCTGAAGGATCCGGAACAGGATCAGCAAGGCCGGAGCGGCCCAGAAGATGACCGAGTAGGACGGGATGAGGCCGATGCAGGCGGTGGCCCCGGAAATGAGGAGCAGGAGGACGGCGAGCAGGTTCTTGCGGCCCAGCCGGTCACCCAGAAAACCACAGATGACGCTGCCGAAGGGGCGGGCCAGGAAGCTCACCAGGAAGCCGACGTTKGTCAGGAGTAGGGAGCCGACGTCCTTGGAACCCATGATGTTCATGGCCAGATACGTGGTCAGCAGGCCGTAGATGCCGTAGTCGTACCATTCCACGAAGGAACCCATGGTGCCGGCAAAGGTTGCTTTGCGCACCATCCTGCCGTCAGCGGTTACGACTTTGATTTGAGCGGTGTTCAGTTCCACTGAGTCCGTCGATTGCTTTGTCATGGTGGGTGCTTTCAGTCTATGAGGGGGCTGGGGTGGGAGAAAGCCTGGGCCCCCGTCGGCAGGGTTCCCTGGCCGAAGCGGAGCGAGGCTAGGGGGCCGATGGGGACTAGCTGTACTCGCGGGTTATTTCCGCGGTCATCTCGGCCTCGTGCGCGGCCACGGCGATGACTCGTTCCAGGATTTCGGCGGCACGGGCCTGGGGGATGATCACGACTCCGTCGTCATCGGCGGCGACGATGTCGCCTGCCGAGCAGACGATGCCGCCGATTGCTACGGGTTCGCCGATGACTCCCGGGCCGTTCTTGAACGGACCGGCAGGGGTGACTCCGCGGGCAAAGACGGGGAACTTGATTTCGGTGATGGTGGCGCGGTCGCGGATGTAGCCGTCAATGATGGCTCCGGTGGCGCCGGCGGCTTCGAAGCGCTGGGACAGCTGCTCACCCACCAAGGCACGGTGTTCATGGCCGAAGCCGTTGATCACCACCACGTCACCAGGCTGGATGTAGTTCAGCGCTTCGATGACGGCGGCGTTGTCTCCCGCGGCACCGAGGACGGGGAGGGCCGAGCCGACGCAGCGGGCGCCTTCCCAGACCGGGCTGATTCCGCCGTCGACGATTCCGAGCCGCTCCATGGCGTCACCGATGTTTGCTACGGGGAACGCTTCGAACGCGCGGACCAGTTCGCGGGGCGGCCGGGTCCATGATGCGGTGCGGACGGTCAGTTCGAGTGTTGTTGCCATTTTCTTCGCCTTTGGTTTCTTCCCAGGAGCCGGCGCTTTGGGCGTCGATCGTCTTGAGACGTCAATCACATATGAGAAGAGTTTCGCGTTTTAAATTCACGCCGTCAAGGGTCTCCCGTTACGGGCATGTAAATGATTCGCAACCATGGCTCGCTGGCGACGTGGTTCCATTGACGGGCCACTCGGCAGGGATTGTGCGGGAGAATGGGGTTCGACTGGACATTCTGACCAGTCGAACCTTCGGCGACCAGGCAGAAAGCGGCAGCGATGCAGGAATTGGATTCAACGGACAAGCGGATCCTTGCCGCGCTCGACGACGATCCTCGTGTCCCGATCATGGTTCTCGCCCAACGCCTGGGCTTGGCGCGCGGGACGGTCCAGTCGCGCCTGGAGCGGATGACGGCGTCGGGCGCTTTGCGTCCGAACAGCAGCCGAGTCCTGCCCTCCGCGCTAGGTCGCGGAGTCGCGGCAGCAGTGAGTGCGGAACTGGATCAGAGCCGGCTGAACGAGGCGATCGCGGCCCTGCGCGACATTCCGGAGGTGCTTGAATGCCATGCGCCAGCCGGAGACACCGACCTCATCATCCGGGTGGTCGCCACAAGTCCGGACGATCTATACCGGGTATCCGAAGAAATCAGGCTATGCCCGGGGATCGTGCGCACGTCCACCAGCATGTTCCTGCGTGAGGTGATTCCGTACCGGACGACAGGGTTGCTGCGGGGGTGAGCTCATATCTGGAAGAAGTGGTTTCTTCGGGGTTCCCGGTTCCGGGCCGTGTCCAGCCCGGCTGCGGCGACCACCTTGAGATAATCCAGGGCGCGGGAGAGTTCCTCCACCCCGGACGCGAACGCGACAGCCTCCTGAAAACCGGGCGGCCCGACGTCGTCGGCCGCCTTTTCGGCCAACGACCTCACTACCGCCACGGCCCTGTCCAAAGCAGCCTGCCGACCGCCTCGATCGCGCGGATCCACCAACGCTAGCCCGCCCGGGACCGCGGCAAAGCGCGGAGCACAGGCATCACGGGACACTCCGAAAAGCCCGCCGGACGCAAGGCCCTGCCGGGTGTCGAAGTATCCGATCGCTTCCATGGAAACACTCTGCCAAGAGGCTCCGACATTTAACCGAACTCAGACCGGCGGTCCCGCGTTCGACTTCAGGTTCTTCATCACCAACGTCGAATTGAGGCGCTCGACGGCGGGAAGTGCCGAGAGTTGGTCATCGTAGAAGCGCTGGTAGGCCGGGAGATCGGCGGCGATCACGCGGAGGAGGTAATCCGGCGAGCCGAAGAGCCGCTGGGCCTCGACGATGTTCGGAATGGCCGCCACGCGGTCTTCGAACTCCGACATCGTGGCGCGGTCAGCCTGCCGCAGGGTCACAAATACTATCGCCTCGAATCCCAAGCCGATGGCCGCTGGATCAATGTCCGCGCGATAGCCCCGAATGACGCCTGAAGCCTCGAGATCCCGCAGCCTTCGATGGCACGGAGCCACGGTCAATCCCACCTTGGCGGCGAGCGCAGTGGCAGTCATTCGGCCATCCTCTTTGAGGTGGCGCAAAATAGTTCTATCGATTCCATCAATCACGCAAATATCTTACCGAAATCATGGCAAGTCTGGCTAATAATGGGAACACTTACGGGCGGATTTTCCCTAAAGTTCATGGTGTAACCATCAGCCAGGAGCCACCATGAATCCCCAGCTTTTCATCGCCTTCGTCATTGTCGCCGTCACCTTGGCGTGCACCCCGGGCGTCGATTGGGCGTATTCGATTGCCGCAGGCCTGCGGCAGCGCAGCTTCCTCCCCGCCGTAGCCGGCCTGTGCAGCGGCTACGTGCTGCACACGGCCCTCCTGGTGGCCGGACTCGCAGCCCTCTTGACGGGAGTTCCGGGACTTCTTGGCTGGCTGACGATCGCGGGGGCAGCGTATTTGCTCTGGCTCGGAGTGAGCACCATACGCTCGTGGCGAGGCGCAAGCTTCAGTGCGGATGACGCCGTCGGGCAGTCCCGAAACCAGTTGCGCACCTTCCTGCAAGGCATGGGCACCAGCGGCATCAATCCCAAGGGTTTGCTGTTCTTCCTCGCTCTGGTGCCGCAGTTCGTGAGCCCGGAAGCGTCATTGCCCGTACCGGTGCAATCAGGCGTGCTGGGCCTCACGTTCGTCTTGTTCGTCGGCATCATTTACACGGCCGTGGCGCTGACCTCGCGAAAGCTCCTGCAGTCCCGGCCTGCCGCCGCACGCGTGGTGACTCTCGGCAGCGGCATCATCATGGTGGGACTCGGCGCCGTTCTGCTCGGCGAACAATTACTTCCGCTGCTCCGGTGACGCTGCCGCCGGGCCAGATCACTCTGGCGTTCTTCGCCGGTGCGCCCTATGGTCGGCTTCATGTCCAATGACTTTTCAGCGCTCGTGGAGTCCTTTAAACAATTCGGCGTGTCGAGGGCCTACGGACCTCCCCTACAAATCGGCGGTGAGGAACTGATCCCGGTGGCGCTGGTGTCCTTTGGGTTCGGAGGGGGCGGCGATGGAAGCAATGCTGCCGGCGGTGGCGGCGGCGGTCTCGTGCTCCCCGTGGGGGTTTATGCCCGCAACAGCAAGGGCCGGGTGACATTCCAGCCGAACACCGTGGTTGTCATGGCCATGCTGCTACCACTCGTCGGGGCTGCGGGGGTCTTCATTCGCGGAGTCCTCCGCGCGCTTCGGGCTTAGTCGCCCGGTTCGCCGAAGTCCTTGTTCCACAGCCGGCGCACCTCGACGTCCTTGCGGATCCCGTCGACGGCCTCAAGGCTGGCCTCCTCCTGCTTGCCAGGCTTTCGCCGCACGACCACCCGTGGAAGAGGAGGCCGCGAGCCAGGTGCCCTCCACCTAACCTCAAGCATCGACAGGGCCCGATCCGTGAGGGCGTCATTGCGCAAGGCGAGGCTGGTCTTTTTCCTCCGGAGCACCTCTGCCAATGCGACCTGGGCCGCTGCCCGCTCCCCCAGCGCCCGGAGCGCCTGCGCCCGTATCAGGAGCAACGCGGCCGAGAGGTCGTCCGCGTTGCGGAGCCCGTCAGTCCAGGCGACGACGTCGGAATGCCGCTCGAGTGCGGCCGCCGCAGTGCAGCGGGCCAAGGCGGAGGGCAACGACGGGGGCAGGCTGGCCAGGATGTCGAGGGCTTCCGTCGTCTGGCCCGTCTCCCGAAAACAGTGTGAGAGGGCGAGGAACACCGATTCCTCGCTGAACAGCACCGAAACGTCAATCCGCTCAGCCACCTCGACCCGGGTGACCACCCTGCCAAGGTAGCTGCGGGAGAACTGGCTGGCGGCGTCGTCGATCCGTATGGACAAGCCCCGCTGCAGCAGTTCCGATGCCCGCAGATATCCACCGTGCTTGTAGGCAAGCAGCCCTGCAATCACGTAGCACAAGCCCGCCCAACCGGGGTAGGCACGGGCCAGGGTGATGAGGCGGTCCGGTTCGGTGCTGGTGAAAATGGCGTCGTACACCGACTTGGCGGTCTTCCCGGCCAGCCGCTTGAGCTTGGGAACGTCCCCGGCGACGTCGATCCGGCCGGCGGCTTTCCCTTTCAGGACACCGGCAATCGCGCCGCTCAAACCCTCGGCCAGTCCACTCACCGAGGTGCGGACATGTCCGTCGCGGAACGGTGTGATGTCCCTCGTGTCGCCGAAAATCGCTCCTTGGGTGCCGGGAAATGATGGCTCACTCACGGTTGCCCCGTGATCGCAGGACAAAGCGTCGCAGAATTGGGCATCACAGAACCATGCTAACCGCGCTTTGTCCCACCCCTTCCCCTCTATTTCCCGGGTTTTCGGGAGTAAGATATCCTCGTCGGCAGGGTTCCGACTCCTTGCCGCGATGCGGCCCTCCATTTGAAGGGCCGATCGGAATCGTGATCGGGAGGAGCTATGACCACTGCTTCACACCCCGCGCAGCACCACCACGTGATGGGGCTGACGCTGCACAACACAGCACTGGGTTTGGGCTGGGTTTTCCTGGCTGTTGGCGTCTTGGGATTCATCCCGGGCATCACCAGCAATTACGGCGCCATGACCTTTGCAGGACATGATTCGGGCGCCATGCTTCTTGGAGTTTTCCAAGTATCCGTCCTGCACAATATTGTCCATCTGCTATTCGGCGCGGCAGGCCTGTACTTCGCGAGGACTGGGAGGATGGCCCGCGGTTACCTCATTGGCGGCGGCGCAATCTACCTCGTCCTGTGGATTTATGGCCTCATCACCAGCTCGAACATGAGCGCTGACTTCGTGCCTATGAACTCCGCGGACAACTGGCTGCACCTGGTTCTCGGCGTTGCCATGGTAGGTCTTGGCCTCTGGCTGGGGCGGGACGCAAGAGAGGAGACGAAGGGCCGCGCCATGTAGCGCACCCTGACTCTGCAGCACCTGCAGTTGCACGACGGCGGCCGTCCCCCCTCGGGCGGCCGTCGCCTTTGCATCCGGGTGCCTAGCCGTTCCGGGTTGCCTAGCCGAGGAGCCGGTGCTCGTAGGCGAACGCCACCAGTTGGAGCCTGGTGCGCACCCCGAGCTTGCTGAGCACGCTGCGCAAATGGGTCTTCACCGTGGCCTCGGAAACAAACAAGCTTTCCGCCATCTCTGCGTTCCCCAGGCCTTTGGCCGCGAGCAGGAACACGTCCCGCTCGCGTGGCGAGAGGTCATCCATCACGGCGAGGTCCGGCCCGGCCACCGGGACCGTCCTGGCTGCGTGTTGGAAGAGTTCGTGCACCGAGCCGGGCGCGATCACCGAGTATCCCGAGTACACCGTTCGGATCGCGGCCAGCAGGAACTCCGGCTCCGCACTCTTGAGCAGATATCCGCTGGCGCCCGCTTGCACCGCTTCAACCACGGCCTGGTCCCTGTTGAAGGTTGTCAGGGCAATGATCTTGGGCTTGTCCACTCCCGCGGCATCGGCTTCCTCCGTGATACGCCGGGTGGCTGCGACTCCATCGAGCACCGGCATCCGGAGGTCCATCAGCATGACGTCTGGCCGTTGCTTGGCCGCGAGCGCCACGGCCTGTTCGCCGTCGTCGGCCTCCCACGCCATGTCCATGTCTGATTGGCTTTGCACGAGCATGCGGATACCGGCTCGGAACAGCGGCTGATCGTCCACCAGGGCAACCGTGATCGGTGCTTCAGCCACGTCCGACGCTTTCCCGCTGGATGCCCGACGACGGCGACGCGCCCTCCAGAGCCAGCGCCGGCTCCTGCTCCTGGCCCTTTGGGGACGAAGTGGTTTCCCGGTCCGCAACTCCTTCCAGGCCGTCTTCCGCTCCGACTTCCGGGAGGAGGGAAGCAGAGCGCGAACCGTACGGGATGAAGACCGTCACGCGGAACTGCTCGCCGTCAGGCCCGGAACTGAGCCAACCGCCGGCCAGATGCGCACGCTCCCGCATTCCGGGGATGCCGCGCCCCACGCGCGCGACCTCGCCGCCGGCGTCCGTCCCCCCAATCGAAACGGACGCCGGCAGCTCGGAAGCGACGTGCATCGTCAGCCCCGGGCCGCTCCAGTCGAAGTGAAGCCGCACAGCCGTGCCGCGTCCGCCGTGTTTGAGGGCGTTCGTCAGGCATTCCTGCACTATGCGGAAGACGGCGAGCTGTTGGCCCGCGCCAATCTCGACCGGGGTTCCGGTTTCGCTCTGCTGGACTTTGAGGCTGCCTTGGCGCATCCGCTCAACAAGAGGCCCGACGTCGGTGAGCCGGGGCTGCGGAGTCACCAGTCCGTCGTCGCGCACTCCTTCAATGACCCGCTGGGCGTCCACGAGTGCGTGGCGGGCGGACACCGCGATGTTCTCCAAGGCGTCGAGCACTGCCTTGGGTTGATCCTGGCTGAGATAGCGCGTGCCGTCGGCTTGCGCGGCAATCACTGCAAGCGAGTGCGCCAAGACATCGTGAAGGTCACGGGCGATCCGGGTGCGTTCCTGCTCCACGACGAGCTCGACCTCGGTCTCCTTGAGGTTTGCCTGGGCAAGTTTGCGCGCCAGGGAAAGACTCCCCCGGTCCTCGTAAAGGGCCAAGGCGATACCGACGGCGGCACAGCCGGCGGCGATCAGGATCAGGGTGGAGAAGAGTTGCCAGCCGTAGTAGCTCAGGGCGCCCCGGTCACCCGCATATATTGGCCTGAACCAGCCGACGCCATAGCCGTAACGCCATGACAGCATCAGAAAGGTTATGACGGCCGTGAAAACGACGTTGGCTGCCCCTGCGATAGACCGCTGCCTGCGGGATCCGGTCCACAGAATGAAAGCCAGCGCGATGAATGAACCAATGTAGATTGCCCAATGAGTGGGCCCGGGCGGACGGATGACATAAGTCAGTTGGCCAAGCAAAAGGATAGCCGTGAGCCCGAGCGACACATAGGGTTTCCACACCGCCGTGGCTATGGCCAAGGTCATCAGGACGAGCATCCACGTGCCGGGCCAATAGTTCAGCCCCCACGGCCCCATCCTTCCAGCCTCCGCTACGCACCACAGGGCGAAAAAGATGACGGCCGCCGCGGGGGCGCCCCATTGCCGTACAACTTTCAGTGTCTGTTCCATGTCAGCCACCCTATCCACGGCTAAGGACACGGGACCGCCGATTCTGCCCTCCAGCGTCCGATCTCCACCCGGAAGCCAGCGGATTCATCCTTGGAGCCAAGGCTCTCGCTCACAAGACGTGAGCGAGCGTGGGCGAAAATGCCGCTAAAGGTGAGCGAGGGTTGGTCGAGGCAAACGCTCCATCACATATCCGGCCAAAAGCCCCAACGCTCCATCACATATCAGGCCAAAAGCCCCAACGCTCCATCACATATCCGTTTCCGGCCAATGAGTGCAGCGCCCGATGTCATGTCACTTCGGCGTTCGCGCGCCCAATCTAGGTGCGGCTCAAAGATGTCAGGTGCGAAACAACGGACCGAGTTCGTCCGTCCGGGGCGGGTCGGCGCCCGGCCGGGAGCACGTGATCGCTGCGGCACGGTTGGCGTAGTCGGCCAAAGCTTCCAGGTCATCGAATGCGAGGCTGTCCAGCCGTGTTCTACCCCCCGCCCCGAGGGCATCCAACTGCGCGAGTCCGGAGATCAGCCCCGCCATGAAGGAGTCGCCTGCGCCCACCGTATCGGCGACGACGATGGCTTCGGCTGCCATTTCCGCCCGCCCGGTGCGCGATAGGATCACCGGGCCGGAGGCTCCGCGGGTCAGGGCAACGATCGCCGGGCCAAGTGCCAGCCAAGCCCTGAGGGTTTCATCCGGAGTCCGGTCCGGGTACAGCCAACGGAGGTCTTCATCGCTGGCTTTGACGATGTCGCTGGCGGCCACGAATGTTTCGGCATGCTGCCTTGCCGCGGCAGTGTCGGGGCTGATCGCTGGCCGGCAGTTGGGATCAAAGCTGATGGTCGCGTGCTCCCGGGCGGATTCCACGAGGGTCAAGGTCGCGAGATCGCCCGGCGGGAGCACGGTGGCGATCGAACCTGTGTGGATGTGGGTTGAACCCTCGACGGCGGCGAGGGCGGTCAGGGATGCCCCGTTGATGTCCCAGGTGATGGAGAAAGTGTATTCGGCGCCGCCGTCGGGCCCCAGCGTGGCCAGGGCCGTCGACGTCGGTGCGGTTCGGCCGTTGATGACGTCTACGCCGTTGGACTGCAGGTGCTCGTCGATCATGAGCCCGTAGGGGTCCTCGGAGTAGTGCGTCACGAGGTTCGTCTTCAGGCCGAGGCGGGCGGTCCCGACGGCCACGTTGAGTGGGCTTCCACCCGGATGGGCCTGGCTGTCGGTCCGCCCGTGGGGGTCCCTGATGATATCGACGAGGGATTCGCCGACGACGGTCACCTTGGTTTCTGGTGCCATTCTTCTCAGCGGTTTCTGGTGCCATTCTTCTCAGCGGTTTCTGGTGCCATTCTTCTCAGCGGCCCGGGTAGACGATGGCTTTGAGCTGTCCTGGCTGCTTACCGGCCTTGAGTGCTTCTTCTGCCTCGGCCAGGGCGAAACGGCCGGTGACCAGGACATCCAGGTCGACCTTGCCATTGGCGATCAGCTGGATGGCCAAGGGCCAGGTGTTGGTGTAGCGGAACACGCCGGAGAGCCAGATCTCACGGTTCTGGATGTACGAAACGGGGAGTTCGACGTCGTCGGCCCCGAGCCCCACCAGGATCACCCTGCCGGCCGGTCCCACGGCCTTGATCCCGGAACGGACCGCCTGTGGTGCGCCGGAAGCGTCGATGAAGGCATCGACGTCGAGCCCTTCCGCGCTATCCGTCTTGGCGTTGAGCGCATGCGTGGCGCCGTGTTCCAGGGCGAACGCGAGCCGGTCTTCGGCGATGTCGGTGATGTAGATGTCGGTGGCGCCGAAGGCACGGGCGGCCTGGGCGGCGATGATGCCGATGGGGCCCGCCCCGGCGATGAGGACGCGGCTGCCGGGCTTGATGTCGGCGCGTTCGCAGGCCCAGAGTCCGACGGAGAGTGGTTCGATGAGGGCTGCGGCCTCGTCGCTGACGTTGTCCGGGATGTCGTAGGCGAAGTCGGCCTGGATGGTGACGTATTCGGCGAAGGCTCCGTCGATCGGCGGGGTTGCGTAGAACTCGATGTCCGGGCAGAGGTTGTAGCGGCCTGCCTTGCACTGCTTGCATTTGCGGCACGGTCGCTGGGGCTCGACGGCGACTCGGTTGCCTATGCGGGCGGGGTCCACGGCGCTTCCGACGGCGGCGATACGGCCGGAGAGTTCGTGGCCCAGGATCAGGGGGTGGTCAACGACGTAGTCGCCGATCCGGCCGTGCTCATAGTAGTGGACGTCGCTGCCGCATACGCCGACGGCGGCGACCTGCACCAGGACCTGATCGGGTTCCAGTTCCGGCAAGGAAAGCGTTTCCAAAGCCATCTCGCCCTGGCGCTTCAGGATGGAGGCGCGCATGGTGGCGGGCAGTTCGGGGCGCGCGAGCGCGTTGGACTGCGCGAGCGCGTTGGACTGCGGGAGCGCGTTGGACCGTGCGGTTGGTGTTGTCATCGAAGTAATCCTTTGGAAATCGAAGGGAAGGGCAGCCTATTTGACGGCGCAGTTACTTGACGGCGCCGAGGGAAAGACCCTGGACGAGCTTGTCCTGGGCGGCGAAACCAGCGAACAGCACCGGGAGGGAAATCACGACGGCGGCCGCGCAGACTTTCGCGAGGAACAGGCCTTGGCTGGAAACGAAGCCGGTCAGGAACACGGGCGCGGTGCCGGCGACGACGCCGGTGAGCACACGGGCCAGAAGCAGTTCGTTCCAGCTGAAGATGAAACAGATCAGTGCGGTCGCCGCGATGCCTGGCATCGCCACGGGGGCGATGATCTTCCGGAGGGTCAGCAGCAAGCCTGCGCCATCGATCTGGGCGGCCTCGAGCATCTCGACGGGGACTTCGGCGAGGAAGGAGCGCATCATCCAGACCGCGATCGGCAGGTTCATGGAGGTGTACATCAGGATCAGGAACCAGATGTTGTCCAGGGCACCAACGGTCTTGGCGAACAGGTAGAGCGGCAGGATCGCGGCGACCACCGGCATCATCTTCGTGGAGAGGAAGAAGAACATGACGTCGGTCCACTTCTTCACAGGCCGGATGGACAGCGCGTAGGCGGCGGGAATGGCCAGGACCAGGACCAGCACGGTGGAGAACACCGACGCGGTGGCGGAGTTGATCATCGGCGGCCACGGGCTGACCCCGGAGGTCGCTCCGAAGAACTCCTGGTAGGCGTCCAGGGTGAGGTTCGCCGCGATGGAGGGCGGGTTGGTAGCTGCGTCCGTTTCCGAGTGGAAGGACGTCAGGACCATCCACAGAACAGGGGATGCGAACAGCAAGGCCAGCAGCCAGGCGGCGAGTCCGGCTGCGGTGTTGTTCCGGGTGGGGTCCATGCGGGACTTGGCCCCGCCGAACTTCCCGAACCCGCGCCGGCGGGATCCGCCGTCGAACCCTGCGAGTCCGGCTGCGGTGTTGCCGCGTGCGGCAGGGGTGAGAGTGCTCATCGTGCTGCCTCCTTCTTGAAGAGCGAAAAGACGGTGCGGAGGGCGAAGGTGGCCACGATGATGGTGCCGATGACCACCACGACCCCGGCGGCGGACGCCAACCCGTATTCGTTGGCGAAGTAGAACGTCTGGTAGATGGCGTAGGGCAGGTTCGCGGTGCCCAGGCCTCCGGAAGTGAGGGTGAAGACGGCGTCGAAGTTCTGCACGATATAGATCGCGCCGAGCAGGCCGCCCAGTTCCATGTATTGGCGCAGGTGCGGGAGCGTCAGGTGGCGGAAGATGTCCCAGCTGCTGGCCCCGTCCATCTGGGCCGCCTCCACGGTGTCCATGGGCCGCGACTGCAGGCCCGCAAGCAGGATCAGCATCATGAATGGGGTCCACTGCCAGACCAATGACAGGACGACGGCCATCAGCGGCGCCTGGGAGAGCAGGTCTGGCTGGGGCGGAGTGTTGCTTCCGAAGAGCGACCAGATCCACGTCAGGATTCCGTTGATCAGACCATACGTGGGGTTGAGCAGGGCATGCTTCCAGATGAGGGCCGCAGCCACGGGCACCACGAGGAAGGGTGCGATCAGCAGCGTCCTGGCCAGACCGCGGCCGATGAACTTCTTGTCCAGCAGCAGCGCGAGGCCAAGTCCGATCAGCAGACTGAACAGCACCACCGAGACGGTCAGGATGATGGTGGTGAAAATCGCCTGGCGCAGGTCCGGGTCGGTGAGGACCTGGACGTAATTGGTGAATCCCGCGAATCCGGTCTGGTCGGGGCGGAGGCTGTTCCAGTTCAGGAACGAGATGATCAGGGTCACCACGAACGGGAGCTGGGTGACGATGATGAGGAAGATCAGGGCTGGCAGCAGCGGCGCACGCCGGGCCCAGGCCAGGGCGCGTTCACGGGCCTTGGCGTTCATGGAAGGTTTGGGTGCGCTGTGCCCGGAACGGGAGATGCGCGCTGTTGCGGTAGTCATTGGGTCTCCTGCGGTTCCGGGGCCAGCACTTGGCGGCTGGCCCCGGAACCGGTTGGTGGATGGTTACTTCTTGTACTTGTCGCCGATTTTTTGTGCCGCGTCCTGGCCCTTGGCCAGCGCATCGGCTACGGAGCCCTGGCCGGCGATGGCCGAACTGACACCCTGTGAGACTGTGGTTCCCAGGTCGGCGAACTCGGGAATGCCTACGAACTGGATGCCCACCACCGGGCGCTGCTGCATGCCGGGGTTCTTCGGATCGGCATTCTCAATGGCGGTGCGTTCAGCCTGGAAGAACGGCGCAGCCTTCTGGAAATCAGCATTCTCATAGGTTGAAATGCGCTTTCCAGACGGAACCTTGGCCCAGCCCAGCTTGGCGGCTACGAGCTCTTCGTACTTTTTCGAGCTCGCCCAGGCAATGAACTTGCTGGCGGCGTCCTGCTTCTTTGAAGCAGCCTGCACGCCCCAGGACCAGGTCCACAGCCAGCCCGAGGACTTGGTTTCCTTCACCGGGGCCTGGACATAGCCGATCTCACCCTTCACGGGAGATCCATCAGCCTCCAAGGCGCCAGCCGCGGAGGTGGCGTCGTACCACATGGCAGTTTTGCTCTGGCTCATGTTGTTCAGGCATTCGGTGAACCCGGCCTGGGCGGCACCTGCTTCACCGTGTGCGCGCACCAGGTCCACGTAGAACTGGGTGGCCGCGGTAAATTCGGGGGCGTTGACCTTCGCGTTCCAGTCCTTGTCGAACCACGTACCGCCGAAGGTGTTCACCACCGTAGTCAACGGGGCGAAGACCTGGCCCCAGCCGGGCTGGCCGCGGAGGCAGATGCCCTTCATCCCCGGAGCCGCACCATCAACCTTTGCAGCAAGGTCAGCCACCTGGTCCCAGGTGGGTTTCGCCGGCATGGTCAGGCCCTTGGCCGCGAAAATGTCCTTGCGGTACATCAGGAAGGAGGATTCACCGTAGAACGGTTCGCCGTACAGCTTGCCGTCCTTGCCGGTGAGGGAGGCGGTGTAGGCCGGCAGAATGTCTGACTGGTTGAACGATGCGTCCTTCGCCACGTTGTCCAGCGGCGCGAGCCAGCCGTTCGCCGAGTAGAAGGGGATCTCGTAGTTGGACAGCGACGCAACATCGTATTGCCCTGCCTGGCTGGAGAACTCCTGGCTGATCTTCGCCCGGACGTCGTTCTCAGGCAGCACGGTGTAGTTGACCTTAATGCCGGTTTCCTTGGTGAAGTTATCCGCAGTGAGCTTCTGCAGGTCTTCCATCTGGGGGTTGTTGACCATCAGGACGTTGATGCTGTTCTGATCTCCTGCCGCGGTGCCGCCGCCGGCGCCGGAACAGGCGGAAGCACCAAGTGCGATGCACAGGGCGCCTGCGGCCATCGAGGCAGCGCGCATTTTTGGGCGCATTGAGGACTCCTTCGTTCTTCAAGGGGATACGCAGTCCCTGCATCTCGACTGCCGTGTCGATGTACCGGACTGGAGCGTGGCCTCAGATCGGGAATCCGATCCGCCGCGCTTTGTTCCTCAAGATTAGGCGTGTGTCATAGGGCACAACTAGCGCCAGCGTTGCCAGTTTCTGATACTAATTTTCCAGCGAGCGTGCCTGGAAGGCGCTAATCTAGGGGAAGAGGCCTAGGGATGCTGTCCAGAATTCATAAAAGTCGAGAGCATGGAGAAACGCTATGAGCGCGGTGGCCCCGAGCGAGGGGGCGGCGGCAAGGCTCGCCGAACGGCTCCTAGGCATGCGTGCCAACAGGGAGGTCATCCCGGCCGACCCAAACCACTCAGTCCGGTGGCACGAGCATGACTATCCCAGCCCGTTGGCACGCTGGAACTACCACCCCGAATACGAGATCCACCTCATCCGGAAAGGCACCGGCAAATTCATCGTCGGAGACCACATCGGCACATTCGAGGCCGGGCACGTGTCCCTGGTGGGATCGGGCCTGCCGCATGACTGGGTGAGCGACCTTGGGCCCGGCGAAGTACTGGAGAACCGGGACGCCGTGATCCAGTTCGACGGAAAATGGGTCGAACACGCAGCCGCCACGATTCCGGAAATGGCCGAAGTACTTCCCCTGCTGGAACAGTCCGCACGCGGGATCGAGTTCCTGGGAAGGTCAGCCACAGCCGCAGCCGCGGCCATCGAGGCAATGGGAACATCCACCGGATTGGAGCGCCTACACCACCTCTTTGAAGTATTTTCGATTCTTGCGCGCGCACCCGAGGAGGAACGCCGCTACCTTGCCGACGAATGGTTCAGGCCCCAACTCGACGGCCAGGCCGCGGCCGTTGTGGACATCGTCCTCGAATACGTGTTCAGCAATCACGCCGGCAGCGTGACACTGTCCGAGGCTGCGGCCATGGTGGGAATGTCCGAACCGACCTTCTCCAAATACTTCAAACGCTCCACAGGCCAGAACTTCAGCGACCTCGTCCGCAAGCTACGGCTGGCCCATGCGCGACGCCTGCTGGAGCACAGCGATAAAGCCATTTCCGACATCTGCTACGAAGTGGGCTTCTCGAACCTGTCCAATTTCAATCGGCATTTCCTCAACGACACCGGGGAAACTCCCCGTCGCTACCGCCAGCGCTCACAAAACTGATGGCGCTCCGGCTGCGGCCAGAGCGGGCTAAGCAAAGAACGACGGCGACGCTCCCCAGGCGCGGGACCGTCGCCGTCGTCGGCACGTGGGGCTAAACGCCCGGCTTACTCAGCGGCCGCAGCAACCGCCGCGGTGACCGCCGGAGCAACGCGGGAATCCAGGGGGCTGGGCACGATGTACTCGGCGGAGAGGTCTTCCTCGGCCAGAGCGGCGATGGCGCGGGCCGCGGCGATCTTCATGGCCGGGGTGATCCTGCGCGCACCGGCGTCCAAGGCACCGCGGAAAATCCCGGGGAAGGCCAGGACGTTGTTGATCTGGTTCGGGAAATCGCTGCGGCCCGTGGCCACGACTGCGGCGTACTTGACGGCAACCTCGGGCAGGACTTCCGGGTCCGGGTTGGACAGCGCGAACACGATCGAGTCCTGGTTCATGAGCTTCAGGTGTTCCTCAGCCAGCTTGGACGAGGAAACGCCGATGAACACGTCGGCGCCCTGCAGGGCTTCGGCGGGTCCACCGGTAAGGGCACGGGGGTTGGTGCGCTGGGCGAAGCGGGCCTTGACACTGCCCGAATCGGCCACCAGATCGGCGCGCTCGGCGTTGATGATGCCCTTGGAGTCCAGAATGACGACGTCCTTGACGCCCGCGGTCAGCAGGATCTCGGAGACGGCGATGCCCGCGGCACCCGCACCAGAGACCACAACCTTCAGTCCCTCAAGTTCACGGCCGGTCACCTTGGCGGCGTTGGTCAAGGCTGCCAGAACCACGACGGCGGTGCCGTGCTGGTCATCGTGCATGACGGGGCAATCGAGGGCTTCGATGAGACGCTCTTCGAGTTCGAAGCAGCGGGGCGCGGAGATGTCTTCGAGGTTCACCGCACCGAAGCTCGGACGCAGGCGGACGAGGGTCTCGATGATTTCGTCCACGTTGGTGGTGTTGAGGACCAAGGGGATGGAATCGAGATCACCGAAGGCCTTGAAAAGCGCGGACTTTCCTTCCATGACCGGGAGGGAGGCGCTGGGACCGATGTTGCCAAGACCCAGGACGGCCGTACCATCGCTAACAACCACCACGAGGCGCTCGGCCCAGGTGTGGGTGCGGGCAAGCTCCGGGTTGGCATGGATCGCGCGGCTCACCTCGGCAACCCCGGGGGTGTAGGCAATGGAAAGATCACGCTTGTTCAAGAGCGGCACGGTGCTGGAAACGGAAAGCTTACCGCCTTCGTGGGCAGTGAAGATTTCCTCTTCGCTCAGCGCCAGGGCAGTCAGGTTCTGTTCAGGGGTGATGGTCTCGACGGACACGTCGTTGTCTCCTCAGGCTAGCCGTGAACCCACGGCACAATTCGGGCAGGTGTAGAGGCTTCGGTGACGGACCAAGGGTGGCTGGTCCGTGCGGTGAAACTCCTGCGGATATGGGCTGCTAGCCGCTTAGCGCCTGACTTCGTAGACAGGTGCTTGATAGGAAGACTAGAGACATCCAGCTATAAATACATACTTTTGGTCATTGTGGTCTAGACCGGTTACGCCAATTTGCGGAAAAGCTACGCGTCCGCAAAGAGCTTGCAGGCGTTCTTGAGGTCCTTCTCCGCGTCGAAAAGCGAGATCCGGCGGCAATTGACCGACTGGACCAGACCACTGACCACGTGCAGCAGGATCCGGGCCTTGCCGGCATCGCCGATTGCTGCCGTGACCATCTCCGCGGAGAGCGCTTCAATATCTCGCAAAAGCACGGGGATGTCGCCATCGCGGGTGTCCCACGTGCGGGAAAGGCAGTGTTCGACGGCGGGCTGCATGACCCGCATGTGGAAAATCTCCATGCCGAGTCCTGTGAGCTCCTGCTGGCTGCACCTCGAAGATGCCGGCTTGGCATCATTGAGTTCCCGGAGCTGCTGCCGGTAGACCGCGAGCATCAGATGGACCGTGGAGGGAAAGTAGCGGTAGAGGGTCCCGAGCGGAACATGGGCCCTGGTGGATACGTCCGAAAGACTCACAGTATCGAACTGCCGCTGGGCGAATCCTGCGGCAGTCTTCAATATCCGGGCGTAGCGCAATAGCTGTCTCGGCGTGGTGGGAGCAGCTGCCATCTGGGGCAGCCCCGCAGCCAGATCCAGCGAATACGGTTCCAAGGAGTTCGGTTCGGACATTTCCGGCGTTCTGTTGGTGTGGGCTTCGTTCTGGGAAGCGCGGCCCCCCAAAGGCCGGGCGCGTCCTGACAATGATACGGCAGCAAAATGTCAGTTCCCTGAGAGAGGATTCCAGGGCTACGCGACGCCCCTGATTTTCACCACGAATACCGCACCCAGCAAGCCGATGACAGCCGCGGCCACATACAACGACACGTAGCCGCCCCAGAACGCCACGAAGGGGTAGGCAATGAGAGGCGCGAGCACCTGCGGCAGAGAGTTGGCCACATTGATGACGCCAAGGTCCCGGCCCCGGTCCAGCGCAGTGGGCAGCACCTGGGTAATGAGGGCAAAGTCGACCGCCAGGTAAGCGCCAAACCCGATACCAAGCACCACCGCACCCGCAATGGCCCCCGTCCAGGTGGGATCGAAGCCAAGGACCAAGGCCGCTATCGAAATGACGACCGACGAGACGATCACCAGCGGTTTGCGTTTGCCCATGCGGTCACTGATGGCACCACCCACCACACTCGTGACGATCACCATCACGGCATAGAGCCCTGTGAGGATGAGGACCCCGAACTCAGGCTTGAGGTTCTGGGTCTCCTCCAGGTGCACGGCATCCTTGAGGAAGAACAGCAAGTAGAGCGTGACCATATGGTTGCCGATATTGACCAGCAGGCGCGTCAACCAGGCCCACGCGAAGTCCGGGTACTTGACCGGCGAGATCCAGAATCCCCGAAGGAAAGTCCACAGCTTAAACGGTGGGCGGGTCTCCGCCGGGAGAGGTACGTCGTCGTTCTTGAAAAGATAGAGCACCACGCCGGCTAGCAGCACGACAGCGCACACGATGTAGCCGAGGGCAAAGTTCCCCGAAACGGCGGACGCGATCACCGCGCCGGCGAGAATGCCGACGGTCTGGCCCATGGCCGCAAGCCCGCCCACCGTGCCACGCTGGGGCACCGGCACCCGGTCCGGGATGGCCGCCGTCAAGGCCGCATACGCACCGTTGCAACCGGCCTGAACCAAGCACCACAGGAGGGCCATGACTGCCACATTGGGAGCGCCTGCCAGCGCTATCAAGGCTGCGGCGCCCAAGATGGCGCCAAGGAGCACCCATGGCACTCGGCGCCCGAAGCGGGACGTAGTGCGGTCGCTGAAGGCGCCGAAGAGGGGGTTCGCCACGAGGGACACTGCGGCACCGCACCCGGTGACGAGGGCAAGGATGGCTTCCTTCTGGCCTTCGTCGAAATGGATGGCCTGCTGCCCTAACAACACCTGGATGGGACCGAAGAACGCGGCGTTGATGCCCACATTGACCAGCACCACTCCGGTGACCCACAGCGAACGGACGCGCTGCACGGGCTCGGCGAGCGCCGTCGTCGGGCCGCCCTGTTTCCCTGGAGGAACCTGCGCACCTAGAGGATCGTGAGGCCCAAGAGGATCCATCGCCGGTCTCTCAGGCAGTGAACCGGGCAGATCGGACAGGCTCATAACGGTGCTCCCCTAGCAGCTTAACGTGTGGATTCAGCCTAGCGCTGCGGGAGTCTGATCGGCTGTGATCAAGGCAGCTATGTGGATAAAGGCACGGTCCCGACGCGCGTGGGTAAGTCCCCACGCGTTAGGGTAACTCCAACGGACCGAGGAGGAACAATGATGAACATGCCAGAGAACCCCATCAACACGGCCGATCTTTACGACGAGCGTGAGGAAGATGTTGAGTCGATCTCACTGCAGTTCCAGGACCTCGGCGGCGTCTCCCACTTCAGCGGGCCCGTGCGCACCATCAAGTGCTTCGAGGACAATGCCCTGGTCAAGACCGTCCTGGCAACCCCGGGCGAAGGCGCCGTCCTGGTGGTGGACGGCTACGGCTCGCTGAACACCGCCCTCATGGGGGACATGATCGCCGAGAGCGCCGTCGCCAACGGCTGGGCCGGCGTCGTCATCAACGGGGCCATTCGCGATCGCGTGGCGATCGCGAAGCTGCCTTTGGGCGTCAAAGCCCTCGGAAGCAACCCCCGGAAGAGCTCAAAAGTGGGCCGTGGAGAAGTGGACATCCCTTTGGTGATCGATGGCGTCCACATCGAACCCGGCAACCTGATCTACTGCGATCCTGACGGGATTCTCGTGGAGCGGTGACAATTTTGCCTTCATTCGGGTAAGACAGGGAATACGGGAGCGATTAGGATAGTTACTGAAAGCAACTATCCTGCTTAGTCCCCTTTTCTTCCACCCTTGGAGAAGCAATGTCCAAAGCCACGCCCGTCCGGGCCGCCGGTGAGGTCCTGACGCACCGTCAGACGCTCACCGTCATGGTGGGCCTCATGCTCGGCATGTTCCTGTCCTCGCTGGATCAGACCATCGTGTCCACGTCCATTTACACGATCGCCAACGATCTCGATGGCCTGTCCTTGCAGGCCTGGGCCACCACGGCGTACCTCATCACGTCCACGGTGAGCACTCCGCTGTACGGCAAGCTGAGCGACATCTTCGGCCGCCGCCCGCTCTACCTGGCCGCGATCCTGATCTTCCTGGCGGGCTCTTTGTACGCCGGTTCCGTACATTCCATGACCGAGCTCGCCATCGCCCGCGGCATCCAGGGCATGGGCGCCGGCGGTCTGCTGGCCCTCGCACTGACGATCATCGGCGACATCGTTGCCCTGAAGGATCGTGCGAAGTACCAGGGCTACTTCATGTCCGTCTTTGGCGTTTCCTCGGTGCTGGGTCCCGTGGTTGGCGGCGCTTTCGCCGGCTCGTCCAACATCCTCGGTTTCGACGGCTGGCGCTGGGTCTTCTTCATCAACCTGCCCATAGGCTTGGCCGCCTTGGCCGTGGTCTTCTTCTTCCTGCACCTGCCCGCGAAGCACGTCAAGCAGAAGATCGACTACTGGGGTGCGGCAGCCATCACCCTGGCAATCGTTCCATTGCTGCTTGTGGCCGAACAGGGCCGCAGTTGGGGCTGGACCTCCGTGAACTCGTGGATCTGCTACGGTTTGGGCGTCGTAGGCATCGTTGCGTTCCTGCTGGTTGAGAGGCGTGCCGGCGACTACGCGCTGATCCCCCTGCGACTCTTCAAGAACATCACTTTCGGACTGTCATCCCTGCTGAACTTCATCATCGGTATCGGCATGTTCGGGGCCATCGCGATGCTCCCGATGTACTTGCAGCTGGTCAAGGGCCTCACTCCCACCGAGGCCGGCCTCATGATGATCACCTTCACGGTGGGTATCCTCTTCGGTTCCATTACAGCGGGACGGACCATCTCGGCGTCGGGCGTTTTCCGGATCTTCCCCATCCTCGGCACGGCCATCCTGACTGCCGCCGCCATCGTCATGGGCCTCTCGCTCGGGGTGGACACCGGGCTGTGGGTTCCCGGCCTGATCGCCGTGTTCTTCGGCATGGGCCTGGGCTTCTGCATGCAGCCGCTCACGCTCGCCATGCAGGTTTCCGTACCGCCGAAGGACATGGGCGTGGGCACCTCCACCGCAGCGTTCTTCCGTTCCATGGGCGGCGCCGTGGGTACCGCAGTGTTCATCTCGATGCTCTTCAGCCTGGCAGCCGACAAGATCGCCTCGGGCATGAAGGACGCCATCGGGAACCCCGACTATCTCAAGGTGCTCAAGGATCCTGCCGTTGCCGCGGACCCCGCGAACGCCAAGCTGTACGACTTCTTCAAGAACGGCGCCAGCAACGATTCGCTGAATGACACCAGCTGGCTGCACCACGCCAACCCGGTGCTCACCCGGCCCATCACCGAGGGATTCGCGCAGTCGATCGATACCGTGATGCTCACGGCAGCGGCACTGACCGGCCTCGCGTTCCTCATCAGCTTCGCCTTGCCGAACAAGAAGCTGACGGACCCAACGGCCGCAGCGAAGGAATCCGTCTCCGCGCACTAAGTTCGGATCGCGTCACGGCAGGCAGTCTTTTGGACTGCCTGCCGTTGCCGTTTCCAGCGTTCGCGCGGTTGAGTGCCCGACGGCGGCGCTAAAGTTTGCGTGGCGTGACGGCGCCGCAGGACCGCTACTCGGGAGGTATTGCTGGTTATACGAGGTGCGGTTCGTGCGACTTCAGGAAGCGGCGGCCGCCGGCGGCCACGAGGATCGCGAACGCCAGGGCGACCGCCGCGGCGAAGAACGGAACCTGCGGGCCGAAGTGCTCGCCCAACTGCGCAGCGACGAATGGAGCCAGCGCGCCGCCCATCCAGCGCACAAAGTTGTAGCCGGCCGAAGCCACGGGACGCGGCGAATCGGAAACTTCCATGGCCAGTTCGGTGTAGAGCGTGTTGTTGATGCCCAGCAGGGCGCCCGCCACAATGACAAGCACGACGACGGCAGTCACCGAGTGCCCCGCGGCCAGTCCCAGCCCGACGAGGTCCAGCAAGAGGGCCCCGAGTGTGCCGACCAGAACGTTGGTGGTGCCGAAGCGACGCTGCAGCACGGGTGCCACAAAGACTGAGAATACGGCCACGGCCACGCCCCAGCCGAAGAACACAGCGCCGATACCGTAGGCATCCATCCCCAGGATGAACGGGGTGAAGGCCAGGATGGTGAAGAAGCCGTAGTTGTAGAACAACGCGCTGGCAGCGGTGGCGCGAAGGCCCTTGTGGCCCAGGGCAAGGAGCGGGTCACGCAGCCGTGCCTTCGTGGCCGGAGCCGGGGTTTTGGGCAGGAGGGCCAGCAAGGCGATGAAGGAAACAGCCATGAGGACCGCAGTGCCGAAGAACGGTGCACGCCACTGCCAGCCGCCCAGGAGTGCTCCGAGCAGCGGGCCGAGGGAAATGCCCAGGCCAAGGGCGGCCTCGTACAGAATGATCGCGGTTCCGGTTCCGCCGCTCGCGACGCCGACAATCACGGCAAGCGCGGTGGCCACGAAGAGTGCGTTACCGAGTCCCCAACCGGCGCGGAATCCGACCAGCTCACCCACGCTACCGGACAAGCCGGACAGCGACGCGAAGACGACAATCAGGGCCAGTCCGATCATGAGCGTCTTCTTGCCGCCGATCCGCGAAGAGACGAATCCGGTCACGAGCATCGCGACGGCGGTCACCAGGAAGTAGCTCGTGAAGAGCAGCGACACTTGGCTGGGGCTGGCCTGGAGGTTCTTGGCGATGGCCGGCAGGATCGGGTCCACCAAGCCGATGCCCATGAAGGCGAAGACGGCGGCAATCGCCGTGGCCCACACAGCCTTGGGCTGCTTGAGGAACGAGGCCTTCTCGGCCTCGAGGGTTTCTTCCGCTGGCTGCAGTTGCTCTGCGAGCTGGCCTTTCATGGACTGCTCTCCTAGTTTTGGGTTGTTGGCTTGTTCAGTTCTGGACTGAGTTGTTGATCTTGTCGAACACCGGGAGGGCGGCCTCCACGGCGTCGCGTTCCTCTTGGCTTAGGGTTCCAAGGATCCCGGCGATGTATTGGTTGCGGCGGCGGTCTGCGTTCTCGACGGCGGCACGCCCCGCCGCAGTCGCGGCGACGCGGACAGCGCGGGAGTCGTCCGGGTCGGCTTCACGCTTAACAAGGCCTGCTCGCTCGAGCTTGATGATCTGCTCCGTGGCGCTAGGGACCTTGACCCCAAGGTTCCGGGCAATCCCTCCGACGCGGGCACCGCCGTCGAGCGCCATTTTGAGGACGCCGAGCTGTGCCGAGCTGAGTTGCTCCTCGGAATCCAGACGGCGCATCACGTAGACAATCTGCCGCAGGGCTTCCCGAAAGGATTGGGCGAGGGCAAGGAGCGCATCGTCAGCTTGATTGATGGTCATATTTAGGTATCCTAACAGTTAGGTAACCTAAATATCAAGGGATGCGTGACCCATTGGCTTGGCTTAGGCCCGCTTCGGGCCGCCTTGGTTACAGCGCCAGCTTCATTCCCTCATGACTGGCCACGAAGCCAAGCCGCTCGTAGAAGCGATGGGCATCCTTGCGCGATTTGTCACTGGTGAGCTGGACCATGGTGCAACCACGGCTCCTGGCCTCCTCGATGGCCCACTGCATCATTGCGGCGCCAACGCCATGGTCCCGCAACTCGGCGGCGACGCGTACGGCCTCGATCTGGCAGCGGAGCGAGCCCTTCCGCGCCAAGCCCGGGATGAAGCTCAGCTGGAATGTTGCTACGCAGGCGCCGTTCAAGTGGCCCACCACCAACAACTGGGCGGGATCCTCGTTGATCTGCTGGAATGCCTGCAAGTAGGGCCCGACGTCCTCGGCGTTTTCGCGGGAGCTGCCCAACTGATCGGCTGCGAGCAATCGCAGAATGGCGGGGAGGTCTTCCCAATGGGCGCGGCGGAGCGTGAAGACTCCTTCGTCCAGAACCATGCTCAACAGCGGCTTCACTCCTGGATTTGCGTGACTCATAACACTAGCCTGACACAAGCTGGCGGCTTCGTTTTACGAGTGTTCACGAATTTCGAGTGAAACGTTCAATCACAATTTCTTGGATGGTTCGCGCTACTTTGGACTAGCAGATTTGTTAGCCACGTCACCATTGCGGCGAATCACCCAAAGGATGCACATATGTCTGACCAGACAACCACGGGGCAACGCACTGCCTCCAGCAAAGACAGCGAGCCACATCTGGCGCGCTCACTGAGCAACCGCCACATCCAGTTGCTCGCCATTGGCGGCGCCATCGGCACGGGCCTGTTCATGGGCTCCGGAAAGACCATCTCCGTGGCCGGGCCGTCCGTGATCTTCGTGTACATGATCATCGGCTTCATGCTGTTCTTCGTCATGCGCGCCATGGGCCAGCTCCTGCTGTCCAACCTGAACTACAAGTCCTTCAGCGACTTCGCCGGAGACCTCCTTGGTCCTTGGGCAGGCTTCTTCACCGGCTGGACCTACTGGTTCTGCTGGGTAGTGACCGGGGTGGCCGACGTCATCGCCATCGCCGGCTACGCCAATGAGCTCTGGCCGGGCGTGCCGCTCTGGATTCCGGGCCTCGCGACCATCGCCATCCTGCTCCTTTTGAACCTCCCCACGGTGAAGGCCTTCGGCGAGACGGAATTCTGGTTTGCCCTCATCAAGATCATCGCGATCTCCGCTTTGATCATTGTTGGCATCGTGATGATCGCCACCGGTTTCACGTCCGACGCCGGAGCCGCGAGCTTCACCAACCTCTGGAGCCATGGCGGCTTCTTCCCCAAGGAATTCATGGGCTTCGTGGCCGGTTTCCAGATCGCGGTCTTCGCGTTCGTGGGCATCGAACTGGTGGGCACTGCCGCGGCCGAGACCAAGAACCCGGAGCACAACTTGCCCCGCGCCATCAACGCCATCCCCGTCCGCGTCATGCTGTTCTACGTCGGCGCTCTCATCATCCTGATGTCCGTCATCCCGTGGACCGAGTTCAAGGCAGGCCACAGCCCCTTCATCGCTATGTTCTCCTTGGCCGGCCTGGGCATCGCGGCCACCGTGGTGAACCTCGTGGTCCTGACCTCTGCCATGTCCTCGGCTAACTCCGGTATTTACTCGACTTCGCGCATGGTGTTCGGTCTAGCGAACGACGGCGATGCCCCCAAGGTGTTCGGCCGTCTGTCCAGCCGCAAGGTTCCGCAGAATGCCTTGTTCCTATCCTGCGTGCTGCTGCTGGGCGGCGTCGCCCTGCTCTACGCGGGCAAGGACATCGGCGCAGCGTTCGACATGGTTACCACCGTGTCCGCCGTCTGCTTCATGTTCGTCTGGTCCATCATCCTTGCCAGCTACCTTGTGTTCCGCAAGCGCCGGCCCCACTTGCACGAGGCGTCGACGTTCAAGATGCCCGGCGGGATCGTGATGGTGTGGGTGGTCTTCGCCTTCTTCGCCTTCCTGGTCTGGGCCCTGACGACGCAGCCGGACACCCTCACGGCCCTGCTTGTGACCCCCATCTGGTTCGCCATCCTGGCCGTGGCCTACGCCCTGGTCCGGAAGTCGCCGCTGCACCAGGCCCGTGTGGCCGAATGGAAAGCCATGGCCGAAACCGAAACGACCGCCGTCGAAGCCGCCACACGCTAGACCCTGCCCCTCACCCGGCGCCCTCCACCCGAGGCCCCCACCCGACGCCCGCTCACTTATAGCGGCCATTTTCCCGGCCCTCCTGCACTTTTGAGGGCCCAAACCGAAACCCTCCATCACATCTTTTTTGTGCAGGAGGGTTTCGGGTTTTCCCGCCAAAGGTGAGCGGGCGTTTGGGAAAAGGGCACCAAAGGTGAGCGAGCGTCGGGGGCTACAGGACGCCGTCGAACGCTATGGTGGGCAGGTCCACGACATGGGCTCCGCCGTCGGCGACAATTGTTGCACCCGTGATGTACGACGAGTCCGGCGACACCAGAAAGTTCACCACGCCGGCCATTTCGGCAGGAGCCGCAGCCCGGCGCAACGGCACATTGGCCGTGACAGTGCTGTAGCCCTCGTCCCTCCCTGCCAGACCGGCCGATTTGGCGAACTGATCCATTTCGGCGTCGGCCATGGGAGTCCGAACCCACCCGGGACACAGCGCGTTCACCCGAATTCCGTGCACTCCGTAATCCCTGGCCAAGGACTTGGTCAGGCCGATGAGTGCGTGCTTTCCCACCGTGTAACCCGCTACATTGGGGCCGGCAAAAAGCCCCGCAAGCGAGGAAACGATCACCACCCGGCCGGCAGAGGTTCGAAGATGCGGTATCGCTTCCCGGACGGTCTTGAAGGCCGTTGTCAGGTTGGCATTGAGGCTTGCCTGCCATGCGTCGTCGTCGGTATCGGCAACAGAGGCAAAGCCGTGCCCGCCAGCGTTGGCGATCACCATATCCAGGCGGCCGAACTCGGCGACGACGGCGTCGACGGCGGCCCGGGCTTGGGCAGAATCGCTCATGTCCGCGACGACGGGCAACGCGCCGTGCTTTTCCGCCACGGCGTCAAGCGGTTCCCGCCGCCTTCCGACGACGGCGACCCTCGCACCCTCCTGGATGAGCCGGGCGGTGATCGCTTCGCCGATTCCTGTACCGCCGCCGGTCACCAATGCCACTTGGCCCGCCAGGGTGTTGTTGTACGAGGTCATGCTGTTCCTATCGCTTTTGAGGGATTTTCAGGCCGGAAATGACGACTGCGCCAGGTACCCGTAGTCGGAAACAAGGCTTGTCCCGTTCACTGGTGCGGACACAGGTGAGGCCAGGTAAAGCACGTGGTTGGCCACCTGTTCCGCGGTCTGGACGGGGTACTTCTGGGCCGCGAAGGTCTCCGAGGTGTGCCCCAGGTCGGCACGTGCCATCGGGGTGTCCACGACGGATGGGCAAACACAATTCACACGTATCCCGTCAGGTTCCAACTCCACTGACAACGCTCGCGTCAATTGCAGGACGGCCCCTTTGGATGCATTGTAGGGAACCATTCCCGGGGCCGCGACGAAGCTGGAATCCGAGGCCAGGAGCACCATGGCACCGACGTTAGACAGCTTCAGAAATGGCGCGCATTGCTGAGCGAGCAGGAACTGCCCCGTCACGTTGACGCTCATGACGCGCTCAAATTCGGCCACGCCCACTTCCTGCAGAGCTACCCCAACCGGCCCCGAAATGCCTGCGCATCCGACCGCGATATCAATCCCGCCAAAAGCATGCGCCACGGACTGCACGGCGAATTCCATGTGAGTCGGATCGGTGATGTCTGCGCGCACGAACATGCACGACGCTCCGGCCTCCAGTTCGCCGCCTGCCAGTTCGCGCTGAAGGGAACTGCCGGCGTCGTTGTCAACGTCGATCAAGGCGATACTGGCGCCTTCAGCGGCAAATGCACGGGCGCATGCCCGCCCGATGCCCGAAGCCGCACCAGTGATGATCACGACCTTGCCCGCAAGCCCTAGCTCCATTGGTTCCTCCTGCCCGATTCCGTCACACCATCGTGGCAGTCGTGGCCGCGTCGGCCTTGGCTTCAAGTGAAGGGAACTTGTCGGTGAACGCATCGAGCGGACGACGGCGGTAGCGGACGACGGCGGTAGCGCACGACGGCGGTAGCGGTCCCCCGAACGCTCGCTCACCTTTAGGGCCGCCGGGCGGAACGCTCGCTCACCTATAGGGCACAAAACCAGAACGCTCATTCACATGATGATCTGCAGGAGCGTCGCGGGAGGGACCGGACGAGAGGGCAGCTGTGCCGATTCCGCGCGGCAGCTGTGCCGATTTGGACAAGTGGCGTTCGCTCGCAGACAAGTCCCCCGCGCGGGGCCAATTTACGCTGGACCATACCGTCGCGCCGAAGTGATCTATCCCACAGTGCCGATGTTCACCTGCATTGCCGCTCCGAGAGAATTGAGAGCCTTCATGATTTCCAAGCTGACGAAAATCGGCGCCATCGCCGTGGCCGGCGCTCTGCTGATGACAGCCTGCGGCGAGGACACCAACAGCACCAAAGCGTCCGCAGCCGGAGCGAGCGGAGGCGACATCGTCGTAGGCTCTGTCAACGCGCTGAGCGGCGGAGCGACGTTCCCCGAGGCATCGGCTGCGTCCAAAGCCGTCTTCGATGCCTTCAACGCTTCCGGCGGCATCAATGGCAAGAAGATCAACTACGTCATCACGGACGACAAGGGCGATCCCTCCACCGCCTCACAATCTGCCCGGGACATCGTCGAGTCCAAGAAAGCCGTGGCCATGGTTGGCTCGGCCAGCCTGCTGGATTGCGATGTCAACGCCAAGTACTACCAGCAGAACAAGATCCTCTCCCTGCAAGGCACCGGAGTGGACCCCGCATGTTTCTCCAGCCCGGCGGTCTCCCCCGTCAATGTCGGCCCGTTCCTCGATACCGAAATGACCCTGACGTACGGCTCTGAAAAGCTTGGACTCACGGACATCTGCGGATTCCTGGAAATTGCGGGCAGCACGGGCCCTGCGTACAAGGCGGCCATCGATAATTGGTCCAAGAAGACCGGCAAGAGCTTGAAATTCCTGGACGACAGCGTTCCCCTGGGCAGCCCCGATTTCACGCCGCAGGTCATCAAAGCGAAGAACTCCGGCTGCAAAGCCGTCTTCATCAACGCCATTGAGCCGGACGCGATCGGCCTGCTCAAAGCCGCCGAGGCCCAAGGACTGACGGATGTGACCTGGCTGTTCCTGACGTCCACCTACACCAGCGAATTCGCCAAGGCCGCGGGCAGCGCTGGCAAGGGCGTGTACGTTCCGGCAGAGTTCGCACCATTCACCGACCCGAACGAAGCCGCCAACAAGGACTGGCGCGCCCTGATGGAAAAGAACAACATTCCACTGACGTCCTTCGCCCAAGGTGGCTACCTGGCCGCAACATACTTCATCGAGGTCCTCAAGGGCATCAAGGGTGACATCACGCGCCAGTCCGTCACGGATGCGTTACTCGCGATGAAACCGATCGACAACCCCATGGTCGGCACGCCGTATGTCTTCGGGCCCGGCGGCAAGCACGGCTCCAACACGGCCGCATGGCCGGTCCAGCTCAAGGACGGGGCCTGGGTCAAGGCCTCCGATACCTGGATGCGCCAGAACTAGCGGTCTCTGGCAGGGTGCCGGTGATGGTCCGCCAAGGCCATCACCAGCACTCTGCCCCCATGTTTGAGAGAAAGAAGGGACACCATGCTCCAAGGCGCATTGGCCGGCCTGGCCGCCGGAGGACTCTACGCGGTGATCGCCGTGTGTTTGACCCTCATGGCGAGACTTGTGCGGGTCGTGAACTTTTCCCAAGTGGCCATCGGCATGTTCGCCGCCTACTTGGCAGTGATCTTCGCCGAGCAACACCTCCCCCAATGGGCAGCAACCGCAGCGGGCGTCTGCGTCGGCGCCGTCGTCTCCGGGCTGATCGGCTGGATCATCGCGCAGTGGCTTCCCGAAGCCGGTATCGGAGCCCGCTCGGCAGTTTCAGTCGCCTCCCTGCTGCTTCTGGTGTCCTTGTCCTTCATCCTCTTCGGCAGCAAGCCCAAGACGTTCAAATCCCTTCTTCCGGGGCCCGCATTCAGCGTGGGAAACGTTGTGGTGACCCAGGTGACGGTTGTCATGGTGGCGCTGGCCCTTGTAGTCGCCGTCGGATGCCATGTGCTGCTCACCAAAAGCAAGATCGGCACCAAACTGCGCGCCTTGTCAGAACGCCCGACGACGGCGGAACTTCTGGGCGTGCCGGCCAAGGGCCTGAGCATCGCCGTATGGGTAGGCACGGGCCTCATCAGCGCGGCCGCGGTGTCCATCGTGGCGCCGACCCAGACGAATGACCCCATTTCCCTGTCCTTCATCATTGTTCCGGCCTCGGCCGCGGCATTGCTCGGCGGCTTCCGCAGGCTTGATCTGGCCGTCGTGGGCGGATTGGCCTTGGGCATGCTGCAGGGCGCCTTGGCCCAGTTCGAGCAAATGTCCGTTCTCCGCTACTGGGTCCCGTTCCTGATCATTGTCGTTTTCCTGCTGTGGACACAGCGAAAGGAAGTCTGGGATGTTGCGCGCTAACCCGTTTCTGGCCCGGGGGCCGATGAAACCCCTTGCGATCGCCGTTGCCTGCGTGCTGGTCGGCTGGCTCCTCAGCGCGGTGCTGCCCTCCTACTTCGTCTTCCTCGGCACCACCGCGATCGTGGCCATGATCTCCCTTTTGGGCCTCGGCATTGTCACCGGGAGTGCCGGAATGATGGCGCTCTGCCAACTCAGCTTTGCCGCCGTGGGCGCCTGGGTGGTGTCCTCGCTTAACTCCGTGGATGTCCCGGGCGGCCTGATGGTGTGGCTCCCGCTAGGTGGGTTGGCAGCGGCAGCGGCGGGCGTCGTCGTCGGCCTTCCGGCACTCCGCCTCCGGGGCGTTAACCTAGCGGTAGTCACCCTCGGCTTTGCGGCTGCCGCAGACCTGACCCTGGGCAAGATCCAATTCCCTGGCACCCAGACGGGGATCCAAGTGGCTCGCCCGGATCTTTTTCCCGGCGACCGCAGGTACTTCCTCTTCGCCGTGATTGTCCTGGCACTGTGCAGCCTCTTGGTCCACTTTCTGCAGGCGAGCCGCTGGGGAAGCGGTTGGAAATTCGTTGCCTTCTCGGAGCGTGGAACTGCTTCGGCCGGGACCAGCGTGACCGTAACCAAGCTGACCGCATTCGGAGCGAGTGCGTTCTTGGCGGGAATCGGCGGCGGCCTGCTCTCGGGCCAAGTGGGGCTCGTTTACCCCAGCAGTTTCACCACCATCCAGTCCCTGGCTCTCTATGTCCTGGCCATCGTCTCCGGCTCCTACTTGATCGACATGGCAGTTCTCGGCGGAATCCTCTGGGTGCTCGTTCCGGAATTGCTCAAGCGCTTTGGTATCTCGCAAGACTGGGGATTTGTCATCTTCGGCGCCCTCGGCATTCAGTCCCTGACAACCGGTTCCAACCTCGGCGCCGACCTTCGCGCCATGTGGTGGCGCAGGACCCAGGGGCGCCGCAAGTCCGTGGAAGTGACCAGCCCGACGGCGGCGGTCCCGACGGCGGCGGTCCCGACGGCGGTGACCAAACCGACGGCGGCGCGGCGTCCGGCGTCGTCAGCGTCGGTGTCGGGCTCGCCTGCGTCGGGGGCCGGCGCCCTGCTTTCGGTGCGCGGATTGTCAGTCACGTTCGGCCAGGTGACGGCGCTCAGCGAGGTGGATCTGGACCTCGCCGAGGGCTCCGTCACAGGCCTGATGGGCCCCAAYGGTGCGGGAAAATCGACGATGGTGGACGCCCTCGCCGGGTTCCTGCCGCAGCATCAGGGAACCATCCAGTTGGCCGGCCAGTCCCTCAACGGGCTCTCGCCCATGGAGCGGGCCCGGTTGGGAATCCGCAGGACCTTCCAACAGGACCGCGTGCCGCCCACCCTCAGCGTAGGCGCCTACGTCCGCTTTATCGCACGCGGACAGGCGTCGGACAAACGCGTCGAGGAACTCCTGGCGTTCTTCAACTGCCCGCCGCCGTCGACGCAACTGGCGAGGGTCGACGTCGGGACCCGCCGGCTGATCGAGGTCGCCGCCAATATGGCGGCGTCGCCCCGCCTCCTGCTGCTCGACGAGCCAGCCGCAGGTTTGTCACACGAAGAACACGTTTCCTTCGCCGAGCAGTTGGTCCAGCTGCCCGATCGTTTTGGCACCACGCTGTTGCTGATCGAACACGATCTGGACATGGTCCGCTCCGTATGCAATGACTTGGTGGTCCTGAATTTCGGCGAGGTCATCGCATCCGGCCAGCGCGACGACGTGCTCGCAAATCCGCAGGTCATGACTGCCTACATGGGCGAATTGGAGGTCTCATGAACGAGTTGATCCTCGACGACGTGAGCGTCAGTAGGGGCTCCGGTCCTGTGGTGTCCGGCGTCTCGTTGGTGGTGAAACCTGGGTCCCTGTTGACGTTGGTTGGCCCGAACGGTGCAGGGAAGACCAGCCTGCTGGAGTCGATTTCGGGCATCGTTTCCACGAGCAAGGGGGACATGTCCCTTGATGGTGTTCCGTTGGGCAAATTGTCCAGGATCAAGCGTTCGCGTTTGGGACTTGTCCATGTGGAGCAAGGCCGCACCGTCTTCCCCTCCCTGACCGTCCAAGAAAACCTGGAACTGACGGCCAAGTCTCCTGCCGGTGTTGATGAAGCCCTCGAGCTCTTCCCGGAGCTGCACAAGCGAAGGGGTTCGGCGAGTGGCTTGCTTTCCGGTGGTGAGCAGCAGATGGTAGTTCTCGCCCGGGCCTTCGCTGCCCGGCCAAAGTACCTTCTGATCGACGAAATGTCCTTGGGACTCGCACCAGTGGTATTCCTGCGGCTCTTGCCCATCATCCGGCACATCGCCGATTCGGGTGTCGGCATCCTGATGGTGGAACAATTCGCACAGCTGGCCCTGAAGATTGCGGACGAAGCCATCGTGGTGACCGGCGGACGGGTAACGTACGGCGGGCCGGCCGAACCGCTGATGGCCGACCCCGCCCTGCTGCACCGCGCTTACCTCGGAATAGCGGAAGTCTAGTTCCGCCCCCTGCCAGGGCCCGACGTCGGACCTCATCAAAGCGACTGCCTGCCGGGCGTGCAGGCCTCACCGAGCAAAGGACAACAATATGACACTGCAGATTTTCGTCAACGCGGTCATCCGGACGCAGGACCCGAATCGCCCGTGGGCACGCTCCATGGCCGTTTCCGATGGCCGGGTTGTGGCGTTGGACGAGGACGCCGAGGCACTTGTGGGTACCGGCACGGAAGCTGTGGACTTGGACGGTGCCTTCCTCATGCCGGGCCTGATCGACGTCCACAATCACCATTCCCTGGCGGGCGCCGCTGATCTGTTCGAGTGCAACTTCCTTCCAACCGATGACGTGGACACCATTCTGGAGACGGTTGCCCGCTGGAGCGCGAGCCTCGAGCCCGGCGCCTGGGTCATTGGAGGCAGTTGGGGCAGCGGCCTGTTCGAGGAACTCTCCCGCTTGGACACGCTCGCCCGGCTCGACGAAGCCAGCGGAGGGCGGCCCGTGCTCCTCAAGGACGACAGCAAACACAACCGCTGGGTCAATTCCGCCGCCATGGCATTGGCCGGGATCGATGCGGGCACTAGCGATCCCGAAGGCGGCGAAATCCTCCGCGACCCCGCTACCGGGCTCCCCACCGGTGTGCTGATCGAGGCAGGCGGCGTGCTGGTTGAACGGGTCGTGGCAGCATCGCAGGGATACAGCCTGGAACAGATGGCACGTGCGTGCGCCCGGGGCATCGAGATCCTCCACTCCTACGGCGTCACAACCTTCCAGGACGCAGCAACCTCGCTTCAAATAATGGAAGCGCTGCGGCACCTTGACCAATCCGATGCCCTGGCGGCCTGGGTGGTCAGTTCCATGCAGGTCAACGACTTCATCTTCGGTACAACCCCGTTGGGCGAGGAACTGGTGTCCAGGGGTGAGGAATTCCGGACCGCCCACCATCGTCCCGACTTCATCAAGATCTTCCTCGACGGTGTGCCGCCGTCCCGCACTGCAGCTTTCCTGGAGCCCTACTTGCCGGACGAGCACCACGCCCATGATTTCGCCGGCCACACCACCATGCCTGCGGAAGATCTGGTGGGATGGCTCCGGCGGACCGCGAAGACGGGGATCTCGGCCAAGATCCACTGCACGGGCGACGCTTCGGTCCGCATGGTGCTCGACGCCGTCCAAACCATCCGGGACGAGGGGTTCCACGAGGCGAAATACCAGATAGCCCACGGCCAGTTCGTCCACGAAGACGATCTCCCCCGCTTCGCAGCACTGGACGTCAGCGCGGACATTTCGCCGTCGCTCTGGTTCCCTGGCGTCATTTATGAGGCCATCAAAACGGTGCTCCCACTGGAACGGGCCACGAAGATGCAGCCCAACCGGGACCTCCTGGACAGCGGCGCGACCATCGGTGGCGGCTCGGACTGGCCTGTCAGTGTCTCCCCCAATGTCTGGGAGGCCATCCAAGGGCTCATCACCCGTGCCGACCCCACGGGACAATTTCCTGGAACCCTCTGGCCCGAACAAGCCATCACCCTCGAAGAAGCGCTGGCCTGCTACACGACGGCGCCCGCGAGAATGCTCGGACTGTCGGATCAGCTTGGCTCCTTGGAACCGGGCAAGGCCGCAGACTTCATCCTGCTCGACCAGAACCCCTTCGAGGTGGAGCATTCGGCCCTCGGCAAGATCCAGACCCTTCAAACGTGGTTCGCCGGCAAGCGGGTCTTCCAACGCGCCTGACCCAGCGCCCACCCGGCAACGCTCGCTCACCTATAAGCCCGAAAGACCCCAAAGGTGAGCGAGCGTTCGGGAAAAATGCCCTAGATCTGCAGGAGGGTCGCCCGGGAGCAGGAGCCGGGGCGCCGGAGAGCCCTTCAGCCGCGGGTCAGGCCTCGGCTTTGCGGTCTTCGATCAGTTTTTGCACCTGCGGGAACAACGGGTGCGACGGCGGCAGCTCGGTAATGCGCTCGACCGCCTCGGCGGCGTCCATTTCGGCGAGCATGCGGGCGAGTTCCACGGCTTCGTCGTCTGCTCCGTCGTCGAAACGCAGGGCGGCTGACATGGCGTCGAGCAAGGCAACGGGAGTGACTCCGCGCTCGGCTAGTTCCGCGGCCGGGCCGATGAACCGTTCGTGCCTGCCCAATTTGCGCAGCGGAGCACGGCCTACCCGGTTCACGGTGTCCGGCAGGTACGGGTTGGTGAAGCGGGAGAGGATCTTCTGCACGTAGGCTTCCTGCTCAGCCTCGACAAAGTCATGCTTGGCCACGAGAAGCTGCTTGGTCTCCTCCAACACAGCTCGCACCCGGGCAGCAATGGAGGCATCGGCCATGGCATCGGAGATCTTCTCCAGTCCGGCGCCATAGCCGAAGTACGCTGCCGAGGCGTGTCCCGTGTTGACCGTGAATAGCTTGCGCTCGATGTACGGGCCCAACTCGTCGACGAAGGTGGCTCCCGGGATCACCGGGGCCGCCCCAGCGAACGGGGTGCGGTCGATCACCCACTCGTAGAAGGTTTCCACTGTGACATCCAAACCTTGGCCGGGCGCCTGGTTGGGGACGATCCTGTCCACGGCCGTGTTGGCAAACACCGCCGTGGAGGAAAGATCACCCGCGGCACCGTCCCAAGCGGCCTGCACTTCGGAATGCAGCAAGTCCGTGGCGTTGATGGCGTTCTCGCAGGCCATGACCTGCAGTGGAGCCAACGACGGCGATCGGCCGGCCAAGCCGCGCGCGATCACCGGCGCCACGAACTTGAGGATGTGCGGCCCCACCGCTGTGGTGACGAGGTCCGCCGTCGCGATTTCCGCGACGACGGCAGCCTCTTCGGAGCCCGAATTCAGGGCCCGGAAACCGGACACGGTCTTGACCGCCGCATTTTCGCCGACCTCGTGGACCTCATAGGAGGACGCGGAGGCGAGCTGGCTGATCAGGGCGTCCGCGACATCGGCGAAGACCACCTCATATCCAGCCTCGTGCAGCAGCAAGCCGACGAATCCCCGTCCGATGTTCCCTGCCCCAAAATGGACTGCCTTCACTATGCGTTGACCTTTCCGAACAGATCCAGCACTTCGTCCACCGACGTGGCTTGCTCAAGCTGGGCCACTTGCGCCTTGTCCGTGAAGATCTTGGCGATGGAGGACAGGATGTGGAGGTGTTCGTTGTTGATGCCGGCGACGCCGACGACGAACTTGACCTGCTTGCCACCCCAGTCGATGCCCTCGGGGTAGCGGACAATCGACACACCGGAGTGCAGGATGTGGTCCTTGGCAGCGTTGGTGCCGTGAGGGATTGCCAGGAAGCTGCCCATGTAAGTGGACACGGATTCCTCGCGCTCATGCATTGCGTGAATGTAGCCCATGTCCACGGAGCCGCGATCCAGCAGGAGCTTGCCCGCCTCGTCAATGGCCGAGTCGCGGTCCGTCGCGGTGCCGTTGAGGATCACGCTTTCGGCGAGCAGGACATCCTTGCCCCCGACGGCGGTGGCCGCTTGAGCGGCAGGCTCGGCAACCGCCGTCGAGCCCTCAGCGCCGGGCTCAGCGTTGCTGCTTTTCACAAGTTCCACGATCTCGTCATACCGCGGACTGTTCATGAAGTTGTCCACGGAGACGTGTACAGCCCCGGTCGTGAGCGGCTGGGCGCGTTCGGCGAGGTCCTGGTGGGTGATGACGACGTCGTAGGTGTCGGTGAGGTTGGCAATGGCAGCGTTGGTGACTTTGACCCCCGGGAAGCCCGCGGCCTTGATCTTGTTCCGCAACACCGAGGCGCCCATGGCGCTGGAGCCCATGCCGGCGTCGCAGGCGAACACGATGTTCTGGATGGGACGGGTCAGGAGCGCGGTACCGCCACCAGCACCGAGGAGCGCGGAGGAAACGGAACTCTTCTTGCCCTTGAGTTCTTCCATCTTGGACGTGGCTGCGCCAAGATCAACCTCGTCGCTGTGATGCGTGGTGCGGAGAATCAACGCGGAGACGAGGAACGACACCGTCGCTGCCAAGATGACCGACAAGATGACGCCCACGTAGCTGTCACGGGAGGTCTGGGCAATGACTGCGAAGATGGATCCCGGAGCCGCCGGAGCGACGAGGCCTGAGTTGGTGATTGCGAGCGTCGCAATGCCTGTCATGCCCCCGGCGATGGCTCCGAGGATGAGCAGCGGGCGCATCAGGACATACGGGAAGTAGATCTCGTGGATCCCGCCGAGGAACTGGATGATGAAAGCGCCCGGCGCCGAGGCCTTCGCTGCCCCGCGTCCAAAGAACATGTAGGCGAGAAGAATTCCGGCTCCCGGACCGGGGTTGGCTTCAAGCAGGAACAGGATCGACTTGCCCTGGTCCAGTGACTGCTGGATGCCCAGCGGGGTTAGCACGCCGTGGTTGATTGCGTTGTTGAGGAAAAGAACCTTGGCGGGTTCGATGAAGATGCTGGTGAGCGGAAGGAGTCCGTTGTGCACCAGGAACTGGACGAAATTGCCCGCGGCCGTGCTGAAGGCCTGGACCAGCGGAGAAATACCGAAGAACCCGAGCATGGCGAGCAAGGCGCCCCAAATACCCGCGGAGAAGTTGTTCACCAACATCTCGAAGCCCGGACGGATCTTGCCGTCCCAGATGGCGTCGATCTTCTTCATCGTCCAGCCACCGAGCGGGCCCATGATCATGGCACCGATAAACATCGGAATACCGGCACCAACAATCACGCCCATGGTGCCGATGGCACCCACGACTCCGCCCCGGACGTCGTACACCATTTTGCCGCCGGTGTAGGCAATCAGGAGCGGCAGGAGGTAGGTAATCATGGGCCCGACGAGGCCAACGTTTGGCGTGCCGGCGGCGTTGTTGCCGAAGCCACCGAGTTCGGGGACGGGTAGCCAGCCGGTCTTGATGAACAATGCCGTAATGATGCCCCAGGCGATAAAGGCGCCGATATTGGGCATGATCATGCCGGAAAGGAATGTTCCGAACTTTTGGACACCAACGCGCAGGCTGGTGCGCGGCTTCGCAACGGTCTCTGTTGCCATGTGAATTCCTAACGTGAGTCCCGCATCAGTGCGGGATCAGTCGATATCTATCGAAGGAGGACAGCTTTAGGAGCTGCTTGAGATTCGGTGAAGCCATTCAAGGAAAAGCTTCAGCTCCGAACTGGATAGCTGGTCTGAATGCGAGGCTTGGAGTGCCGCATTCAGCGCGATTGCCGCAACAACAACGGACGACTTGCCGGAGTCGTCTGCTGCGGCGCCACGGGCAGTTTCCGTGGACACGGCGAAAATCATGGAATCCCGGGTCATGGTGGAGAGCTCGAGGTTCCGGTCTTCCAATGGCTCTGCAATGAGCATGAGCGTGACACCAACGTTGGCTGCCAGGATGCTCCTCGCTGCCTCGCGCGGGGGTACGTTGATCTGGCCGGCAATGGCCGCCTTGCTCAGCATTTCCTCCAGAAGCGACTCGGCATCAGCCACGATGGCCGGCCTGCTTTCCGGACGGATGTTGCCGAACATCACCAGGTAAAGGTGCGGTTGGGTAAGCCCGAACTGGACGTGGTTGTCCCACATCCGCCGGACGTCCTCCAGGGGTTCCCCAGAGGGTGCGAAGTCCCGCTCTCCCGCCACGTACTCCTCGAAGCCGGCTGCAACGACGGCGTCGAACAACCCCTCCTTGTCGCCGAAGTGGTGGTACAGCGTGGGCGCCGTGACGCCTGCGAGTTTGGTGATTTGGCGCGTTGAGACCGGTGACCCGTCCGAATTCGCCAGCAACTCGGCAGCTGCACGGAGCAGCCGAGTTTTGGGCGGAAGCTGGTCATCGAAACTCATAGCCGCTACCCTAGCACCTATAGCAACGCTATATGAAGTGAGTCACAGGAGATTTTTTCGGACCCCGAGGCGCCGCAGCCGGTGGGTCCGATCCGAGAGCAGGAACAGAGGATTTCAGTGCAGAATTTCCAAGGAGTAGGCGTCAGCCCGGGCCGCGTCATTGGCACTATCCGTCAGATGCCCAAACCAGTCAGCGAACCGCCGTCGGGCGAGCAGCTAGCCGTTTCCACCACGGCGGAAGAAGCGATCGCCGGCCTCAAGACCGCGGCCCAATCGGTCCACGACGAGCTCAAAGCACGCGCTGACAAGGCCAGCGGAGACGGTAAGGCCGTGCTCGAAGCCACAGCACTGATGGCCAAGGACACCATGCTCCTGAAGTCGGCCACCAAGCTCATCAACAACAACGGCAGCTCCGCCGAACGCGCCATCTGGGAAGCCGGCGCCTCGGTATCGGAAATGCTCCACAACTTGGGCGGGTACATGGCCGAACGCGCCACCGACGTCCTGGATGTCCGCGCCCGGATCGTCGCCGAACTCCGCGGCGTCCCCGCCCCCGGGATCCCGGCGTCGGATACTCCCTTCATCCTGGTGGCCGAAGACCTCGCCCCCGCCGACACCGCAACGCTGGACCCCGCCATCGTGACCGCGCTGGTCACCTCGGGCGGCGGACCGCAGTCCCACACCGCGATCATCGCCCGCTCGCTCGGCCTGCCCGCCGTCGTCGCGGCCCGCGGAGTGGACGAAATCCCGGACGGCGCCGAAGTCTTCGTGGACGGCGCGGCCGGTTCCCTTTCCCTCGAACCCTCCGAAGAGCAGCGCGCCGCCGCCCTCGCGTGGGTCGAAAATGCCGCCACACTGGCTGTCTTCGACGGAAACGGTACGACGGCGGACGGCCACCTGGTGCCTCTTCTCGCCAATGTGGGCGGCGCCAAGGACGCTGCCGCGGCTGCCGCTCTGGGCGCGCAGGGCGTGGGCCTTTTCCGCACCGAATTCTGCTTCTTGGAACGCGACACCGAACCGACCGTGGTGGAACAAGCTGCCGCGTACAGGGGCGTGTTCGACGCTTTCCCAGGCAAGAAAGTGGTGCTCAGGACCCTCGACGCCGGCGCGGACAAGCCCCTGCCCTTCCTCACGGACGCAACCGAGCCCAATCCGGCCCTCGGCGTGCGCGGCTACCGCACCGATTTCACCACGCCCGGGGTTTTGGAACGCCAGCTCGAGGCCATCGCCATCGCGGCCGGCGAATCAGAAGCCGACGTGTGGGTCATGGCGCCCATGATCTCGACTGCGGCCGAGGCTGCCCATTTCGCGTCGATGTGCGATGCCGCGGGGATCAAGACTCCTGGAGTGATGGTCGAGGTACCGTCCGCGGCACTGACCTCGGCGTCGGTCCTGCGACACGTGGGCTTCGCGTCCCTCGGCACCAACGACCTCACGCAATACGCCATGGCCGCCGACCGGCAACTTGGCCCCCTCGCCGAGCTCAACACCCCCTGGCAGCCTGCCGTTCTGCGCCTCGTGCAGCTGACCGTCGCTGGCTCTGCGGAGGAAGGCAACAACAAACCCGTTGGCGTGTGCGGTGAGGCAGCCGCGGACCCGGCCCTCGCCGTCGTACTCGTTGGCCTGGGCGTGTCCACGCTGTCCATGACGGCACGGTCACTGGCCGCCGTTGGAACCGTGCTCAAAACGGTCACGTTGGAACAGGCTCAGGAGCTGGCCCGCTTGGCGCTCAGCGCTCCCGATGCCCTGGACGCCAAGGCCTGGGTCCGTGCCAAACTGCCGATCCTCGAGGAACTCGGGCTCTAAGCCCGGCCGCACCAACCCCAACCTGAACACAAGGAGTACCCATGCCCGAACGCACCGCCACCATCGCCAGCCGCTCCGGACTGCACGCCCGCCCGGCGGCTCTCTTCGCCGAAGCCGCGGGAGAATCTCCGGTTGAAGTGACCATCGCCATGCGCGGCGAGCCTGCCGAGGACGCGCTCGACGCCGCCAGCATCCTTTCGCTCATGACGCTCGGCGCCGCAAAGGGCGACGTCGTCGTGCTTCGGGCAGAGGGCGACGGCGCCGACGCCGCACTGGATTCCCTGGTGACCCTGCTGGAAACAGACCTCGACGCGGAGTAGGCACCACCGGACCCTCGCTCACATATAGCCGCTTCCAACCCAACCCTCCTGCAGAAATACGCACCGCTCGCCGGAAGGGACCCGAAATGCGCAAGCCGAATGCCGCCGTCGCGTTCTACGTGCTCAGTATTGTGCTGCTCCCGGTCTCACTACTCGGCTATTTGATCTGCGTGGGGAGGATTCGCGGTCGCCGTGGTGGAGTGACGGGCGAAATGGCCGGCGCTTGCAGTTCAGATCTGCAGGAGCGTTCCGCCGATTGGGCTCACATCAGAGCGAGCGTCCGGGATTTCGGCCGCATAGGTGAGCGAGCGTCTCAGGGCGGAGGCGGGCGTCTCAGGGGGCGCGGCAGGGGCGGGCGGGACGGCGCGCCCTCACGCGAAGGCGGACATGCCCGTAATGGAGCGTCCAATAATCAACGCCTGGACAGTTTCCGTGCCCTCATACGTGTGGATGCCTTCGATATCGGCGAAGTGCCGTGCCACGCGGTTGGCCAACAAGATTCCGTTGCCACCCAGCAGGTCGCGCGCGTTCGAAGCGATGCTGCGGGCGGTACGGGTGCAGGTGAACTTCGCGAGCGCCGCCTGCGCGGGGGTCAGCACGCCTTCTTCGTCCAGCTTGGTCATCTGCATGACCATGAGCTGCATGGTGGCGAGCTCCGAGTGCATGCGCGCAAGACGCTCCTGCACAATCTGGGAAGCGGCTAGCGGGCGACCGAACTGCCGGCGCTGGGCTGCGTACTGTACAGCGGTTTCATAGCAGGCCGTTGCATGCCCGACGGCGGACCACGCCACTCCCAGCCGGGTCGCCAAAAGGACGCGCGCTGTGTCCTTGAAACTCCGGGCCCCCGGGAGCACGTTTTCCACCGGCACGAAGACGTTCTCCAAGCGGATGTGTGCCTGCCAGATCGCACGGAGCGACAGCTTGCCCTCGATAGTTGTGGCGAAGTAGCCAGGAGAATCTTGCGGGACAAGGTACCCATGCACCTGCCCGTCGTCACCTCGGGCCCAGACCACAGTCAGGCCGCCGATCGAGCCGTTGCCGATCCACTTCTTTTCGCCATTGAGGACATATCCGCCCTCGACGGCCGTCGCGGTCGTCTCGAGTCCCACCGAATCGGAGCCATGGGCCGGCTCGGTCAAGGCGAAGGCGCCGTATTCCTCGGCCCGGGAAAGCGCCGGAAGCCAGCGGGCCTGCTGCTCCGGGGAACCGCATTCGGCAACGGACCGCAGCGCCAAACCACCCTGGACCGCAACCACCGTGCCGATGGAGCCGTCCCCGCGGCTCAGTTCCATGGTGACCAGCCCGGCGGCGGTTTTACTCATGGCCGGGAACCCGTCGATGTTGATTCCGTCGCGCAGCAGGTCAAGTTCACCCAAGCGCTTCACCAGGTGCAGCGGATACTCCGCGCGCTCCCAGTATCCCGCGATGATCGGGAGCACTTCGTCCTGGACGAAGGTCCGCGCTCGGTCCCAGTAGGCGCGGTCTTCGCCGCTGATGTCCTTCAAAACGGAGGCCGGGTCCGGGTCCAGCGATTCGTTCAGGACGTACTCGGGTTCCATGGTGCCATCTGGGAAAACGGTGCCGTCCGGAAAACGGCATTCAGCTCTGCGGACGTGTCGTCGGACGTCGTCGTCATGGGTGAATCCTCGCTCTGGGTTGCATTCTGCGACTCCCAGCATGCGCTGACACTGAGTTTCATGTCAAGGAACTCAGTACCATCGAGAGTTTTTGCTGGATCATCCCGACCCATCCACGGGCAGGCCGCGAAAACACGCGGCTGTTTTGATGGGGAACCCGAATGATCCAGCAGAATCTACGCCCGGTCCGAGGAAACCCGAGCTAGGCCAGGGCGTCGCGAACCGCTTGAAGGATCTGCTCTGTACCGGCCGCAGGATCCAGGACGGCAACCACGACGGCGGGACGGTCACTCTCCAGATGAGCCTGCCCGCCCGCCTCGTCGGCCGGAACCCGGGCCGGTCCCCCGGCGAAAGTGTCAGCCAGAACACCCAGCTCCCGCGCGAGTCGGCCGGCCAGCTCTTGGGCCTCAGTTTCCGGCGCCTCATCCTCTGCCTGCTCGCCACCGGCGGCCGCCCGCAGCCATTGGCGCAGGGCGCTATTGTGCACCGCGATGACGGACGCAGCAAACGCCACGGCAGTGAGTTCCCGGTTCTCGCCTTCGGGCAAGGCCGCTTGCAGATAACTTCGAAAAGCCCGCTGATAGCGATGCGTCATGACCAATTCACGATCACGAAGGGCGGGCACCTGGCGCAGGAGCTCGTAGCGGGCCAGCGAGGTTTCCCGGTGGCCTACATGGTGGTCAAAGACCAAGAGCGCCGCTTCCACGACAGAACGCAACGGAGCCGCCGTCGTGCGCAAAAGCAACTCTTGGACGCGCGCCAGAATCCGGTCGTGATCAGCGAAAACGACGTCCTCTTTGGAACCGAACTTGCGGAAGAACGTGCTGCGGCTGACGCCCGCGGCGTCGGCGAGATCGTCCACGGAGGTTGCGTCGTAGCCTTGCCGCACCAGCAGTTCGATTGCGGCCGCCACAGCGGGGCTCGGATCCGGATTGGCGGGGTAGTTGACCATAGGCGTGAATCTAACACGGCGGCGTAACCGCGCAGCCTCGAGCGCAGCTAGGCTTCTGCCATGGCATTGATAGCTCCCCGCATGACGCCTGGCCTGCCCGCAGACGACGCCCGGAACCTTGCAGCCTCACTCCAGGACAGCAACGACATTACCGTTTTCGTCGACGGCACGGTCCACCGGCTGCCGGATCAGGCGAGGGACGCCGTCGTCGATCTCCTCGGCCGGCTAAGCCGCGGCGAAGCGGTGACCGTCAGCAGCGTGGAGGAAATGCTCACGACGTCGCGGGCTGCCGAACTCGCGGGGATCTCGCACACCTACCTTCGCAACATGACCGATCGTGGCGAAATACCTGTCGAATACCGTGGCACGCACCGCCGGATCCGGCTCGCAGACATCATGGCGTGGCTGGAGACGCAGAAGCGCAAGCAAGCGGCAACGGCCGCCGGAGATGACGCCGTCAGCTAAAGGTGCGGATCGGGAAGCAACGCCGCGTCAGCTTTCGACTTCGCCGCCGGTGATGGTTCCGCGCCAGGCTCCTGTTTCGACTTCCCTGCCTTCAATGAATACCGGTCCGGCCCTGAACGGTTCGGGGGCCATGGGGCCTCAACTGCACGCCAGAACGAACTATGGGCAGGAACATAGTTCGTTCTGGCGTGCAGTACCGACCGGGTGCCCTGACACACGCCGGGCCCGCTCCAGGCTCCCTCGTTATCTAAATGTGACTTTGCTGGCCGGCTGATGTACCGTCGAGGGGCGACCCATTCCCCAACTGGGCCGCTTCCGGGTTGACGCCGAGCTCTGCCGCAACCCGGATTCCGCTAGACCCGCGGCAGAGACGGGGGACCCAGAGTCTCCGGGCCTATTTCTCCACAGGCCCTCGGGGTGAAGCCGCCACGTGCGGCCGGACGGCCTCGTCCGAACCCGACAGCTAACCTCGAAGGCGTTGAGAGGCAATCACCATGTCCCCAACCATGGATCAGCCTCGCCGTGCCCAAGTGGCGGGCGAGCGCACCAAACCAACCGGACGCCGTCGGGCCCAAGACAGCGCAACGTTCATCCCTGCGCAGGCTCCAGAACCTTTGAGTTCGACGGCGGCACCCACCACCGCGAAAACCCCGACGACGGCGGCACCCACCACGCGAGCGGCCGCCCGCGCGGCCGAGCGGGAGCGGGCCGCACAAGCCAGCTCCGCCCCGGAACCCGCCACCGCAGCCATCCCGACGGTGGCAACAACGCCGGCGGAACCAGCCCCCGCCGAACCCGCAGCCCCCGAGGCTGCACCGAACCAGAAGACCCAGGCCGCCGAAACTCGGAAGGCAGCCACGACCGCCCAGCGCGCGGTTCCTCGTGCCGGCTTCGGTCAGATGTCCTTCGCCGGTTCGTCGTTCAGCCGGGAACCTCATGCCGTCCTGAAGAAGGCTGCGACCATCCGGACGATGAGCAACCGGATGGCCGTGGTGGCCGGAGCCCTCGGCATCTTGTTGACGGCGGGTTCCCTGGGCCAGGCCCTTGAGTTGCCCTTCTTCGGCCAGGAATCCCAAGCCCAGGACGCAGACAGCCAAAGCTCCGTCCAGCCTCAGGACCCTTCCACCGCGGGCAGCGTCTCCCCCGACGCAACAGCTTCACCGTCGGCAACCGCCACGGCTGCCAAGGCCGGTCAAACCGCGACCGACCCGGCGCAAGGGCCGCAAGCGCCCGCCGCCGTCGCGCCGTCGAGTGCTGGAGCACCATCGGTCTCCGTTCAGGTCCCCTCCGTCATCCCATCAGCGCTGCCCCCAAGCCTTGCTCCTGTGCCGGCCGTTCCGACGCAGGGCCCGGCGCAGCCTGCTCCGGTTCCCAGCCCGGCTCCCCCGGTCACGGTCACTCCAACACCGACGCCGACGCCTACTGACCCGTCCTCGCCGACGCCCACTCCCACCGATCCGCCCTCCCACACGCCACCTGGGCAATCGAAGCCGAAACCGCCGGTAAAGCCCAGCAGCGCACCGACGGCTTCGTCGCAGCCAGCTCAGCCGGGCTTCGACTTGGGAGCGATTTTGGACGCTGCAAGCGGGATCCTGCAGTGAGGATGGGACAGCATCGAACATCATCCGTCGAGTGGCACGGGCGGTGCTGCCAGAGCACCCGGACGCAGATGAATGAGCGCCGCCCCGACCGCTGGCGCTGCAGCCTTCAGCTAAGGCCGTTCAAGCGGTAAACGAGTGCGGCCTCCAGTAACAGCGCAGCCTCAAATCCGAGGACGGCCCGCCCAGCGGCGCGCCTTGAGCGTTGCGTGGAGTTCGAGCCGGATAGCACCATTCAACGGATCCGCACCGATGAGTTGCCGGACCCTGGCCAGGCGGTTGTAGATGCTGCTGCGGTGCAAATGCAGCTTCGCGGCCACGTCCTGGACTGAGCCGTCGCTGTCGTAGAGCAGTTCGAGGACGGGCAGGAGCTCGCCGTTGCGGTCGGCGTCCTCGATCGCCTGGAAATAGGACGAGCCCGAATCGTCCCAACCGCCGGGTGCCTGCAGCCGTTCGAACAACTGGTAGATCCCTGCCGAACGGCTGTCCACGAGCTCACCGAGCGGAGGATCGACGGCGGCAGCCTGGGCCGCGAGCTTCGACTGCCGGTACGCCCGCCCCAGTTGGCGGATGACCGAAAACGGCTCACTGATGCCCAGGATGACCCGGTCCACCTTCCGGCCGGCCCGCTTGGCGAGCTCCAGCTGATAGTGGACCAAGACCTGGGCATGTTCTGCCCGTCCGCCGGTTTCGCGGAACAGCAGGACCGAATGCGTCTCGGTGCCAGCGCTGAAAAGGACCGAATCGACGCCGATAGTGGCCTGCAGCGCGGCGGAACGGTGCGTCAGCGTGGCTGCGATGGGATCGGAGACGCCGCCGCTGTCCTCGGCGTCGAGCACGGTCACCAGCTGCCACGGGCCCCGGCCCTGGACCTCCTTCCATCCGGCCACGGCCGCCACCGCGTTGGATTCGCCCTGGCATGCAGCCAGGAATTCCTGCTCGCGGCGGCGCCGGAACTCCGATTCGGCCGTATTGGAATCGAGCAGCAACCCCGCGAGGAGGTCCAGCTCGTCCCGCACTCCTGGCAACTGGGCGAGGATCGCCGTCGCGGTCTGTTCGTCAAGGTCCTGCTGGACCCAGAGGTACCCCACGCGGAACCCGCGCACCAGCAGCGGGACGCAGACGCGCCCCACCATACCGAGTTCCTCATTGGCGGGCACGACGACGGGACGCACCGCGGTGGCGATGCCGTGCGAGAGCTGCCAGGCACTGACGTCCACCGGGACTTTCTTGCTGAGGAGGAAATTCACGCGGACGCGGTCGGCGTGGGACTGGTTGGAGCTGTAGGCGAGCAGGACACCGTCGAGATCTTCCAGGGAGAGTCCGCGGCCCAATTTGAGTGCGACGTCCTCGACGATCTTCTCCACGTCCTGTTGCATGGAGCAAGACTACTTTGCCCGCTGCCCACGAGTGGCTGGACTTGTTTATCTAGCGTGGCATCTATCCGACGCGGACCGGCACGGGAGCCTCGTCGGCCTTTTCGGGGAGGGCGCCTTCTCCCAGGAAGGCACGAAGCATGGCGTCCCGATCGAACTCGCCTTCCCATTTCGCCACAACAAAGGTGGCCACGCAGTTACCGAGCAGGTTCACCACCACCCGCATGGAGTCCATCAGCCGGTCCGCGCCAAGGAGAAGCGCGACGCCCGCAACCGGGAAGATCCCCAATGCACCGGCAGTGGCCGACAAAGCGAGGAAGGCTGACCCGGGAACCCCTGCCATGCCCTTGGATGTGAGCATGAGGATCCCCAGCGCCACGAGCTGCTGTCCGAGATCGAGATGGTGCCCGAAAGCCTGGGCGAGAAAAAGCAGGGAGATCGACAGATAGATTGCGGCACCGTCGAGGTTGAAGGAGTAGCCGGTCGGAATAACCAGGCCGGTGGTGCTGCGTGAGCAACCTGCGTTGGAGAGCTTGGCCATGATGCGCGGCATGACGGATTCTGTGGACGCCGTACCAAGGGCCAGCAGGAACTCTTCACGGGTGTACTTCAAAAACTGCCAGAGCGGCACCCGGGCGATGCCCCACGCCACGAGGAAGAGCAAAGCGATGAAGACGACGGCGGCGCCGTAACACGCCGCGATGAGTACTGCGTATGTGCCCAAAGAATCCAGTCCGTACTGGCCAATGATGAACGCCATGGCCCCGAACGCGCCGATGGGTGCCACCCGCATGACCCAGGCCATAATCTTGAAGAACACGTCCAGGACGGTCTCCATAAACGTGAGCACAGGCCCGCACCGTTCCTTGCCGATCACAACAACGGCCGAACCGAAGAAGACGGAGAAGCACAAGACCTGCAGCAGGTTGTTGTTCGCGAAGGCGCCCACGACGCTGGTGGGGATGACGCCGAGCAGGAACTGGCCCACGTCCTTGGGCGGCGCGGTGCCGGTCTTGGCGTTCAGGGCGTCCTGGCTCAGCGAATTCGGATCGATGTTGAGCCCTGCCCCAGGCTGGACGAGATTGCCCACCATCAGGCCGAATGCCAGGGCGAACAGTGTGGCCCCCGTGAAGTAGATGAGTGCCTTGACTCCGACACGGCCCACGGCTTTGACATCCCCCACCGCTGCGATTCCGGTGACGATGACCAGGAAGATCAGTGGCGCGATGATCATCTTGATGAGCTGGATGAAGCCGTCGCCAAGAGGACGCAGTCCGGAACCGATACTGGGCCAGAAGTGGCCGATCAGCACACCTGCAATCACGGCGGCGAAGATCTGGACGAACAGGGATTTGTACAGGGGCTTCCTGGGCGCAGGAACAACAGTCGAAGAGGTCTGTGTCTTCACGGTGCTGGCCAATCGTTGGACGGAGGTGCGTGGTTGCTCGTCCACGATAGGAAAACGACGTTTCAACGAGGTGACACAAATGTCACTAGAAGAATCATTCATGAAACATGCGTTTCAACTGGCGGGCAAGCACTCATGCCGGATCCCGGATCGCCCGGCGAACATCAGGCGACACCTGACGCTCTCAGAGTCGACAAATGTCGAGTTGTGGGGGGTAAAAACCCCGGAAATACAAGGAAGTTCACGACGGCGGCCATCGCCTTTCGTGTCGCCTGGCTCACAGCGGATTTATTCTGGAATCACAGTCCCCCGCAGAGAAAAAGGCCGTTGAAGCCTTTCGAACATGGAGCCCACAATGATTATCGGTGTCCCCAAAGAGATCAAGAACAACGAATTCCGCGTTGCCATCACTGCCGCGGGGGTTCACGAGTTCCGCACCCACGGACACACAGTCCTGGTGGAGCGCGGCGCCGGCGTCGGCTCCGGTATCACGGACGAGGAATACGCGGTAGCTGGTGCTGAGATCGTGGCCGAAGCCGACGACGTCTGGGCACGCGCTGACATGGTCATGAAGGTCAAGGAACCCATCAAGGCCGAATACCACCGCTTCCGCAAGGGCCTGATCCTCTTCACCTACCTGCATCTGGCCGCTGAGCCTGAACTGACTCAGGAACTCATCAACTCCGGCGTCACGGCCATCGCCTACGAAACCGTCCAGGAAGGCCGCACGCTGCCCCTGTTGGCACCCATGTCCGAGGTCGCTGGCCGCCTGTCGGTCGTCGTCGGCGCTTCCTCCCTTATGGCTCCGGCCGGTGGTAAGGGCGTGCTGCTGGGCGGCGTCCCGGGTGTTCGCCCGGCCAAGGTCGTTGTCCTTGGCGCCGGTGTCGCCGGAACCAACGCCGCCGCGATGGCCTTGGGCCTGGGTGCCGATGTCACCATCATGGACATCAACATCAACCGCTTGCGCGAACTGGACGCCCTCTACCAGGGCCGCCTGAAGACCGTCGCCTCCAATGCCTACGAGATCGAGAAGTCAGTGGTCGACGCAGACCTCGTGATCGGTTCCGTGCTGATCCCGGGCGCCAAGGCTCCCAAGCTGGTCACCAACGAGCTGGTCTCCCGCATGAAGCCCGGCTCCGTGCTCGTGGACATCGCCGTGGACCAGGGCGGCTGCTTCGAGGACACCCACCCCACCACCCACCAGGAACCCACGTACAAGGTCCACAACACGATCTTCTACTGCGTCGCCAACATGCCGGGCGCCGTTCCGAACACCTCCACCTACGCTCTGACCAACGTCACCCTGCGCTATGCGGTGTCGCTGGCCAACCTGGGCGTCAAGGCCGCCTTCGACCGCGACCCCGCCCTGGCAGCCGGCCTGAACATCGCCGCCGGCAAGGTCACGCACCGCTCGGTTTCCGAGGCACACAACCTGCCCCTCGTGGCCGACTGGCACAACCTGGTTTCGGCGTAGTTTCTCTCCGCCGCTGACAGGCGTGGTTTAACGAACCCGACGGCGGGGTGCGGCTTCCGTGGGAAGCGGCACCCCGCCGTTGTGGTTTTTGGCTCATCGTGCTATTGACTGAGTTTCCCAACGAGCGTCACATGGGAGTGAGGGAAAGCAGCACCGATCCTTACCTCAATGTTCTCTTCGGTGAGTGTCCTCGCGCAAAGGTCGCAAGCTAATGTCGCAGGAAGCAGTTCTGTGGTTGGCCAGATTCATACCGATGCTTTTTCTCGTTGCTGGATGCATCGCCGTCTATGTGTTGGCCAAACACCACAAGCCGGTGTCCTATCCTCCGGGCCGTGGGCTGCGGCATTTCGACAAAGACGGAAATGAAGTCAAGGGTCCTCTCAGGATTGTGACAGCCGTCGTCTTGGTCATTATGTTGATATCTGCCTTCGTTGCCGTCATTCTCCCCTTCACGTCCTCGTAGCCCTGACTATCCCCCCGAAAACACTGTGAGTCCACGCCCGGTCGCCCGCGAGGCAACATCCTCATAATGTCGTACCCCTCCGGAATGCTTTGGTTATGGCCGGGATTCGGGGAACACAGCTGATCGGATCAGCCGCGCCTTCAGGCGGCGCGCGTCCGGAGGCCGGCCCGGATGGTGCCGTCCGGCGCGTCCAAATAGAGGAACTACTCGGCGCCGTTACGTCCCTCCGGCCAAATTCCGACAGTACTGAACTGATAAACCAGTTGCGTGCTCTTGAGGATTTGAAGTCGGCGGCCGCCGCCGCGCAGGCCCGGATCGCGGTCGCGTTCGATGCCGCCCAGCGCAGCGCCGAGTCCGACCTGGGCGTCCCGGCTGACGAACAGGGACGCGGCGTCGGAGCGCAGGTCGCCTTGGCCCGGCGGGAATCCCCCGCCCGCGGATCCCGGCTCTTCGGCCTCGCGAAGGCCCTCGTGACCGAGATGCCGCACACCCTCGCCGCACTGGACACCGGCCGGCTGAACGAATGGCGCGCGACCCTGCTC
>NZ_JBFTQF010000011.1:0-131617 GCF_056398865.1 Arthrobacter sp. 01T419 | reverse complement strand
TCACAGGATCGATCATCACCCCTGTCATTGCGGTCGTGGACTCTGACACGGCCGTCTCCTTTCGGATCAGGCCGGACCTCACACACCGTTATTCAGACAGTCCCCCCCCGGGAAAGTAGTCGTTTTGAATGTCGATGACGAGCAGTACGCGGCTCACACTCATTCCATCCTGTTGTTGGGGTTTAGCCTGGTGGCCCCGCCCCCCAGGGGTGACGAGCTCCAGCTTCGCGGTAGGTGCTACTGGGTTCCGCCGAGATGCGCGGCCCAGGGGTAGTAGACGTAGGAGAACGCCGCCGGCGCACCGGTGATCTTCTTGTTCATCCACACCGTGTTGTCGAGCTTGACGCCCGGGACCATCGGGAGCAGATCGTTGTGGAGCTTCGTCTCGATGTCGGCCACGAGCTGCGCGCGCTTGTCAGGGTCAGCGGTTGCGACGGCCTCGGCGTACTGCTTGTCGACGCCGTCGTAGTTGTACTGGTTGAACAGGCCGCCCGAGACCGCTGTGGTCACGAGCCAATCGAGCGGGTTCGGGATGTTCGGCCAGAACTGCGTGTAGAGGATGTCGACTCCGGCGCGGGTCGCGGGATCGTACAGGTAGTTGGTGTAGCCGGTCTGCGGGACGACCTTGAGCTCGAAGTTGAGGCCGATGCGGCCTGCCGCGTCCTTGATTGCGATGCCCAGTTGTTGTGTCTCGGCGGCATCCGGGACGACCATGACGATCTTCTTGGCCTTCACCTCTGCCGGGAGTCCGTCGACGATCTTCTTCGCGTCGTCATACTGGACAGACGCCGGGTCCGGAAGGGACTTTTCGAGCGCATCCATCGGCGTCTTGGCGAAGCCGAACACGGTCGACGGCGTCTGGAGCTTGATCGGGGCACCTGTCCCGCCGAAGGTCTGCTTCGCGATGCCGGCCCAGTCGATCGCCTCCTGGAGGGCCTTGCGCACCTGCGCGTTGCTGCCCGCACCCTGCGGATTGGCCCACACCATCGTGGTGTTGAACGGGGCGGGACCCTCCGTGAACGTCCCAACGGGGGTGTTCTTGAGCTGGGCGATGCTCGCAGTCGGAACGTTGAACGTGCCGTCGATCTGACCCGCGAGGAGGCCCGACGTGATGGCCGCGCCGTCGGTCACGAACGTGAAGTCGATCTTCTTCGCCTTGGGCGTGAGGTCCGCGTTCCAATAGGAGTCATTGCGGGATACCGAGATCGACTGGCCTTGCGTCCACTTGTCGAACTTGAACGGGCCGGTGCACATGAGGCCGGTCGACGGCGAGCCGAAGTCCGCCGAGTGCGCCTCGAAGAACTTCTTCTCGACGACGACGCCAGCGTAACTCGCGAACTCGTCGTTGATGAGGTAATCGGGCGACTTGAGCGTCACGGTGACCTGGTTCGGTCCCGTCACGGCGATTTTGTCGACGTTGCCGAAGAGGTAGTTGTAGAGGCTCGTCTTGTCGGTGAGGTTGTGCTGAAGGCTGAATGCGACGTCGTCCGCCGTCATCGGTGTGCCGTCCCAGAATTTGACGTCACTGCGGAGGTCGTAGACCCAGTGCAGCGGGTCAGGGTTCGAGAATTTGCTGGCGAGATTGGGTTTGATCTGGGAGTCCGGGGTCTGCAGGAGAAGGTTCTCGCACATGTTGGAGTTGATCATGTTAGGTGTGTAGTCGGCGGACTTGTACGGGTCGATCGTCTGGGGCTCGCCTTCGAAGACGTTCCACGTGATCTTCTCGACTTCGGACTTGGCCGCGGCCGTCATGATGGTCGGGCCGGAGGCGCTTGTGTTGTCCTTGGCCTTCGCGGGACCTCCGCCCGAGCAGCCTCCGACGAGGGCGGTGACGAGCAAGCCCGCAGCGGCGACGGCCACGCGGGACCGGACACGGTTCTGGTTCATGATGTGTTCTTCCTGATGGGGGGCGAAAGTCAGACAGGGTGGATCAGGTGTTGGGGTGGGCCGGATGGCTCATTTGACGGTTCCGGGCTGCCATCCCGCGTGGGGGACGCTGTCCCGCAGGAGCCTCGTGTAGGGGTCCTGGGGGCTGTCGAGCACGTTGGCGGTCTGCCCCTGCTCGACGACTTGGCCGTGCCGCATGACGATGGCCGTGTCGGTGATCTGCCGGATCACGGCAAGATCGTGGCTGATGAACACGTAGCTGACTCCACGCTGTTCGCGGATGTCGGCCAGCAGATTGAGGATCTGGGCCTGGATCGACACATCGAGGGCCGAAACGGCCTCGTCGAGGATGAGGATTTTCGGCTCCGCCGCTAGCGCTCTCGCGATCGCGACGCGCTGGCGCTGGCCGCCCGAAAGCTCGCGCGGGAGGGCCCGGAGCTGGCGCTCCTGGAGGCCTACGAGTTCGCCGAGCTCGCGCACCCGCCCATCGAGGGCCGAGCCGGAGAGCCCGAAGTGAAGCCGCACGACCTCGCCGAGGCAGTCCCCGACCTTCTGGCGCCGGTCGAGGGATGTGTATGGATCCTGGAAGACGATCTGGATGAGCCGTCCTCGGGCACGCAGGTCCTTGATCCGGCGCGCGGGCCGGGTAAGGTCGGAACCGTCCACGAGGATCCGGCCCGCGGTGGGTTGTTCGAGGCCGATGAGCATGCGCGCGGTGGTGGTCTTGCCGGAGCCGGACTCGCCCACGATTCCGAGCGAACCGCCCTCGTGGAGCTCGAAGGATATCCCGTCGACGGCCACGGCTTCCTTGCGACCGCGTCCGAACGTCTTCCGTAGTCCATCAACCGCGAGGATGGGTTCCGTGCGCCCTGCGCCGGATGCCGCCGTCGTCGGTTCCGTTCCGGGTGCCGCGATCATCGCGCCACCTCCTCTTCAAGTCCGGCACTGTCCCCAACGCCAGCACCGGCTCCAAGTCCCCCGCTGTGTTCCGCAGTCGCGAGGAGATGCCCGCGAAGCTCCTCCGCCCGGCGGCAGCGGCTGTATGCAGCATCGCCCAGGCTTTCGAGCGGCGGGAGCGCAGCGCGGCACGCGTCCTCCGCGAAACGGCAGCGTGGGGCGAAGGCGCACCCGTCCGGTGCTTCGAAGGCCGACGTCGGGTGGCCGGGGATCGCGGGCAGGCGCGGCACGCGTCGGTCGATCTCCGGGCGCGCCTGCATGAGCGCGGCGCTGTAAGGGTGCAGCGGATCCGTGTGGAGCCGCGAGGAATCCTGGTGTTCGACCATCGCACCCGCGTACATGACCACTGTGCGGTCGCACACCGCGGCCGCGAGCTCGAGGTCGTGCGTGATGAAGAGCATTGCCATCCCGTACTCGCGCTGGAGGCGCGCGAGGATCGCCATGACTTCGCTCTGGGTGGTCACGTCGAGCGCGGTTGTCGGCTCGTCGGCGAGGATGAGGCGCGGCTTCACCGCGAGGCTTGCCGCGATCATGACGCGCTGGAGCAAACCACCGGAGAGCTCGTGCGGGAACTGCTTGAGGCGCCGCTCGCCGTCGTGGATTCCCACCTCGGCGAGGAGTTCGACGGCGCGGCGTTCCGCTTCGCGTGGCGGGACCTTGCCGTTGATGCGCATGGCCTCGGTGAGGAAGTCGCCGATCTTTCGCACGGGGTTCGTGTGCGCCCGGGGGTCTTGGAAGATCATCGACACGTCGCGCGAGCGGAACTTGCGGAGCGCGTCTCCGCGCAGGTCGAGGACGGACGCGCCGTCGAATCTGATGGATCCGGTGGTGCGGGCGCCGGGCGGGAGGAGCCGCGCGATACTGCGCACAGTCATCGACTTCCCCGAGCCGGATTCGCCCACGAGCCCGAGCGTCTGCCCGGCCTCCAAGCTGAACGAGACATCCTGGAGAACCGTGCGGAACTCCCCGGCGACGGGGAGCTGGACGCTCAGCCCGTCGACTTCGAGCAGGGCGCTCATGAGCGGTTCTCCGATCGCTTGACGAGTTCGTCGCCGAGGCTGTTCGCGGCGGCGACGGTGATGACGATAAGCAGACTGGCCCAGAGGGCTTCCTGCGGCTCTAGCTGCAGGATGCCGGCCATGCCGCTTCCGATCATGGCGCCCCAGTCCGCGGTGGGCGCCTGGACGCCGAGGCCGATGAAGGACAGGGCCGCGAGGTCAATGAGCGCGAAGCCGAACGAGAGGGTGGCGTTCGCGCTGATGAGTCCGGCGATGTTCGGCAGGATGTGGCGCAGGCTGATCGAGGTGCCCCGAAGGCCCTGGACGCGGAGTGCCGCAACATACGGAAGCGAGCGTTCTCGCAAGGCCGCGCCCCGCACGATGCGCGCAATGTAGGGCGTGTAGGAGATCGAGAGAGCGATGACCGCGGCCTGGAGGCCCGTGCCGAAGATCGACGTCGCGAGGATGGCGAGGAGGAGTCCCGGGAACGCGAACACGGCGTCGATCACGCGGGCAATGGCGCTGTCGAACCAGCCCCCGATCCACACGGCGGACAGCGCGAGCGCCGTCCCGAGGACGGTCGAGGCGACGACAACGAGGAGCGGGCCTACGAGTGAGGTGCTCGCACCCGAGAGAAGGCGCGAGAAGAGGTCGCGTCCGCTCGCGTCCTGGCCGAGGAGGTGTTCGGGGCTCGGGCCCGAGTAGGCCCCCGAGAGGTCGACGGCGTTGGGGTCGACCGTGACGAGGAGCGGCCCGAAGATCGCGAGGAGCGCGACGACGGCGAGCACGGCCGCGGCGCACCACCCCAGAATGCTCAGGTGGCGTCCGAGGGGACGCTTTCGGGTGCGCCGGCGTGCCTCGGCGATGGCGGCAAGGGCGGTCATGGCTTTCCTCCTCCGACCGAGACGCGCGGGTCGAGGATCGAATACGCGAGGTCGATGACAGTGTTCAAGATGATGAAGGCGGCGACATAGACGAGGCAGATGGCCTGCACCACGGGGAAGTCCTTCTGCTGGACGGAACTCACGAGGAGGCTTCCAACCCCGTTGAGCTGGAAGACCTGCTCGACGACGACCGTGCCCGAGATCATGCCCGCGAGCGTGAGGCCAAGGACTGTGAGCACCGGAAGCGATGCGTTGCGCAACACGTGGCGGCGGACGACGACGCCGTACGGGAAGCCGCGACCGATCGCGGTCTGAACGTGGTCGGCGGAGATCTCTTGGCGGATGGCCGCCTGCGAGAGCCGTGCGACGAAGGCGATCGAGGCGAGCGAGAGGGCGAAAGCCGGCAGGACGAGGTGATACACCATGTCGATGGGATCGGTCCCCACACCGAAGACCGGGAACCAGCCGAGCTCGACGGCGAGGACAAGCGTGAGCACCACTGCGGCGACGAACGTCGGCACGGCCATCGCCGCCGTCGACATCCCCATAAGGGCGTTCGACGCGAAGCCTGGCTTGAGGCCCGAGAAGATGCCGATCGCAAGGCCGACGAAAGCAACGAGGAGCGCGCTGAGGGCAACAAGCGCGACCGTCGTGCCGATCCGTTGCGCGAGAAGCGAGCTCACCGCGTCCTTGTAGAGGATCGAGCGGCCGAAGTCGCCTTGGAGGATCCCGCCGAGCCAGCGGACGTACTGCATCGCGAACGGCTCGTCGAAGTGGTACTGCTGGTTGATCTGTGCAATGGCATCAGGCGTCATCGAACGGCCGTGGGTGAGGAACGTCATCGGCGAACCCGGCGCGAGATACAGGGCGCCGAAGACGACGAAACTTGACGCGAGAAGCGTCGCGAGCAGCCCGCCGATCCGGCCGCCAAGGAAGCGGATCGTGTGCCAAGCGGCGCGTGCTGCCGGCGAGTTCATTGGGCCACCGCCGCTGCCGCAGCGTGGACGTCGCGCCCGCCGACCACCGTCCGTACGATCGAGGCCTCGAGGAGTTCCTCGACGGGCCCCTCGAAGACGTTGCGGTCGACGACGACGAAGTCCGCGAGGAGGCCCGCGGCGAGTCGGCCGATCCTGTCCTCGGCCCGGCACGACCACGCGGCGTCGCGCGTCGCATGGGTGACGGCCTCGTGGAGCGGGAGCGCGTAGCCCTCGACGTTCGCCGGGAGCGAGAGATCGAACGCGGAGCGACGCGTGGCGGCGACGAACATGTTGGGCAACGGCGCGTAGGGCGAAGTGGGCGAATCCGTGCCGAAGGCGAGGGTCGCGCCCGCGTCCGTCACCTCGCCCCAGGGGAAGCCACGCTCGATCCGCTCGTCGCCGAGTTTGGCGCGCCAATTCGCCTGGATGGCCGGATCGGCGTGGACGGGCTGCATGCTCGCGGTGATCCCGAGGGCCGCGAGGCGCGCGATGTCGGCCTGCTCAACGACCTCGAGGTGCTCGATCCGGTGGCGGCGCGGTGCCGGGCCGTTGGCTGCAACGGCCCGCTCGACGGCGGAGATCGCGATGCGCACGGCTTCGTCGCCGATCGCGTGCATCGCCACTTGGAGGCCTGCGGCGTCGGCCGCCGTCACCACCGGCGCCAGGGATTCCACGTCCCAGATCGGGTCTGCGAGCGAACCGTCGGCGTACGGGCGGCCGAGCGACGCCGTGCAGCCGTCCACTGTGCCGTCCACCATGACCTTGATCCCGACGACGCGGAACCACGGCGAATCGTGCCGGGCGGCAAGTTCGACGGCGTGCGCGACCTGGGCGAGATCCTCGGCGGGGTCTTCGGAGCGGTAGATACGGTAGTGGGCGGAGATGCGCGCCGTGAGCCTTCCGGCTTCCTCGGCGCGGACCATGGCGGCCAGATCGCCGTCGTCGAGGCCCATGTCGGTCGCCGCCGTGACGCCGGTAGCGCGGTAGCCCGCGAGGGCCGCCTCGAGATGGCGGTCGCGGTCGGCGTCGCTCGCGTTGCCGTCGAGGTGGGGCCACACGAGCTGTTGCATCGCGGTCTCGTCGATGTAGCCCGACGGATCGCCTGCCTCGTCGTGCGCGATCGCGCCGCCCACAGGTGCCACGGTATTGCGGTCGATGCCGAGCTCCGTGAGGGCGGCGGTGTTGAGCCAGATCGAGTGGTAGTCGTAGGTCTGCACGTAGACCGGGCGGCCAGGGACCACCGCATCGAGCATCTGGCGGGTGGGGCGCCCGCCCGGGACCGTGCCCGGGAGCCAGCCTTGGGCACGGACGCGCGGGGCGTCGGGGTTCTCGGCCGCCCAGCGAGCGACGCGGCGCTGGATCTCGCCGAGGTCACGCGCGCCCCACAGATCGGCCTGGCCTGCGGCCTCCCCTGTCCCGACGATGTGGGCGTGGCCGTCGACGAAGCCGGGGAGGACGAGGGCGCCGCCGAGGTCCTCCTCCTCCGCGTCGGCGCCCGCGATGCGCCGCGCGGTCTCCTCGTTCCCGACGTAGGCGATCTTGTTGCCGTCGACCACGAGGGCTTCCGCCCAAGGAGGTTGTTCCGCGGTGAAGAACCGCGCTTTGACATATAACTTTGGAGCCACTGCGGGGGCCTGCCTTGCCTTCGAGTCAGCTGGAGCGCTGGGGGGAGGGGGAAATCGCCATTCCGGGGAGATAAATGAATGGCATTCGTTTATTAGAACAGTGACGCGGATCACGGTCAAGAGTTTTCGACTTCGTGACCGCGCGGGGCACGCAGGTCGCCTTGGTCTTAGGCGACGAGTGTCCGCCAGACGCCATTGCGAGCCTCGATCGGGCTGCCTGCCGCAAGACGCGCGGTGCGCGAAGCTGGCTCGAGCTGCACGGTAGCGAGTGTGGCCACCCGTTCACCGAACGGCAGGGACAAATCAGGTCGGTGGCATAGAAGTGGCTGCCCAGGATCCGAGTAGAGGAAGGCGAGAAGGTCGTCGCTCGTGTGTGGTGCTGGGTACTCTTTGAGACGGCTCCGGATGAGGTCGTAGCGTTCACCGGAGTCGGGTTGGGTGTATTCGGTCTTCTCGTCGGCCTGCGCTTCAGGACTCAGGAAATGGTTGGTTCGGACCACCGTGCCGTTGACGGGCTCGATCACGAACACCCCTATTGGCGCAATGTCTGCGGTAATCGCGGTTCGCGAGTCGAAGAGGGTGAAGGAGCCGGATGCACTGCGCCGGGCCGCGCGTATGATGTCGAGCGCTTCGCCTACGGAGGCTGCCTCCTCGAGTACGGTGGCGGAGAGCACATGGACGGGGATGCCTACGGCGCCGTCTGCGTGGTGGCGGAGGATGTTGAAATGGAGTGCGAGGCCAGCACTATTAACGCCGATCTTGCTGAGGATCCCGTGCTCGGTGAGGCCGACGAAGTCGTAGCGTCCACCCCGGATTTCCTGGGTGTGCCACTCGCGGTTGAGCTGATGGTGCCAATCCCAGGTCTGCGAGCCGAAGGTGTGCACGGTCCCGTCGGCGTGTTCGACCCGGCGGGCGATGGTGGAGCATTCGTTGACGGCAGGTCCAACGCCGCTCGCCAGGATCTCAGTCCGCGCGTTGAGCGCGTAAATGTGCCAAGGCTCGACGCCGGCGCCGTCGGCGATGCCGTCCATCTCAGCACGGCGGGTGGCGCGCCAGTTGCCGATCGCGTCCGCGCTGCGCATCGCGAAGTCGCGCACCATGCCCTCATCGAGCCCATATTTCGCGAAGAGATCGAGATAGGTACGGAGGCCTGCGGGGAGCTCGCCGCGGAGCTGCGTTCCGCGGTGGCGCCCGCGCTCGAACGGGTCGGTTGAGCTTGCGGTGACGTGTAGGCGGTCGGTAATGCTCTGCAAGGGTAATCCTTCGCTTGGGTGTGGGATCAACAAAAAGTGAGGGAGCGTCCGGTGATGAGCGCCCGTACTTCGCTTGGTAGGGGGCCGCCCCCATCGGCTGCTGATTGCTGTAGTGACGCTAATCACCCAAAACGTTTTGGGCAAGACTTTCGAGAAAATTACCAAAACGATTTCGGCGAGGCTTCCAGAGGGCATACCCTTGCAGCCATGACGCAGCGAAACTCACGCTCCACCATCCGCGAAGTCGCCAGGGAAGCCGGGGTCTCCGTGACCACCGTTTCCCATGCGCTCAGCGGAAAGGGAATAGTCGCAGAATCGACGCGTGCGAAGGTCGTCGAAACCGCTCGGAGGCTGCGCTACCGGCCCAACGCCGTCGCCAGCGGTCTTCGAAACAATCGCCTGGGCATCCTTGCGCTCGTCCTTCGCCCGCTGGACACCCTCGAGTCATTCCTGCCGGAGGGCGTGGACTACTTTCTGCGCTTTGCTGGAGCCGCCTCACTAAGTGCCCTCGAACACGGCTACGGACTCATGCTGCTCAGCGACCCCACCTTGCCGGATGCGCCGAGCATCTCGCTTGCGGCCGATGGCTTCATCATCACGGAACCTGTGGAGAACGATCCCGTCATCGATTTACTGCAAGCCGAAGGAATTCCCTTGCTCACCGTCGGCAAGGACCTCGGCCGGCCCCACTACGACGCCTGGATCGAGCCCCGCACCGCCAAGATCACCAGGCACGTCCTCGATCACCTGGAGGAGAACGGGGCAGCCCGGGTGGCGATCGCCATCGGAACCGACCGCAACTCCTGGAACATCACCACTGAAGCCAGCTACCGGGAATGGTGTTCCGAGCGGGGCCAAGAGCCAATCGTCGTGACCCAGCGGGAAACGAGCGGCACCCTTGGCGGAAGGGCTATCGGCGAGGAGATTCTCTCGATGACAGATCGGCCGGACGCCGTCTACTGCCTGACAGGGCGCCATGCGGCCGGAATGATGGCCCGACTAGGAGAGGCCGGCATCGCTTCCCCCGCGGACATCCTGATCGTGGCCGGCTCAGACTCAGAGCAGACCCGCAACAGTGTCCCGCCCATCAGCGCCATCGATCTCGAACCCGAGGTTCTGGCGAGGGCGGCTATCGCCGCACTGGTGGAACAGTTGGGCGGGATTCCGAAACGGGGCAGCGAAGCCGGCACCGACGGCCGCTTCATCATCCGAGGGTCCAGCCAGCGCTAGGGTCACAGCAACCCTCCCTCACCTACGCGCGCCCTCCCCCCGACGCTCGCTCACCTTTAAGCCCCTCCGGCCAAACGCTCGCTCACCTTTAAGCCCTTCCGGCCAAACGCTCCCTCACCCTTAAGCCCATCCGGCCAAACGCTCCCTCACTAGATGGAGCGTCGCCAAAAGAGACGCCAAAAGTGAGTGGGCGTCGTGGGGGTAGTGCCCGACGGCGGCTGCCGCGCCGAAGTGCCGCCGGCCGCCGTCGTCGGTCCCTTTGGGCCCCAGAAGTGAACGAGGGTTGCTCAAAAAGGCGACAAAGGTGAGCGAGCGTCGGCGCTCTCTTGACTCAATCATGTGGTACCCCTCACAATAAGTGAATGGCTTTCACTAAAGAAGAGACGGCAATGACGCCGCCCGTGACTTCCAGCCCCGAGGCTGGACTGAAGAAGAACGCAATCGGCACTCGCGACATTGTGTTCATGTTGGTGTCGGCGGCCGCACCGCTGACCATCGTCGTCGGCATTGCCCCACTTGCACTCGCGGTCGGCGGCGTCGGCGCCCCGTCCATCTACATCGCCGCGGCCTTGGGCCTGGGCCTGTTCGCCATCGGTTTCATGGCACTCACCCGGCATGTCCGGTCCTACAGCGGCTTTTACGGCTACATCTCGAAAACCCTCGGCCGCGTGGTGGGCCTGGGCTCTGGCTTGACCGCATGGATGAGCTACAACGGCCTGCAGATCGGCCTATACGGACTGCTGGGCATCCAGGCGAACCTCGCTGTGAAGTCCTTCACCGGCGTGGAACTTCCCTGGTGGCTCTACGCGATCGTGGCAATCGGGGCCGTCTGGTACCTGGGCTGGCGCGGGATCGACGTCGGCGCGAAGGTCCTCGCCGTCCTGCTCACCCTCGAAACGGCGATCGTCGCGATTGTCGCTGCGTTCGTCCTGGCGCAGGGCGGCGCACACGGCATCGGCTTTGAATCGTTCAGCCCCGAGGCCATCTTCTCTCCGCAGTTCGCTGCCGTCCTGGGCCTGGGCTTCTCAGCCTTCATGGGATTTGAATCCGGCGCCCTCTACCGGGAAGAGGCCCGGGACCCGGACCGGAGCGTTCCACGTGCCACGTACATCTCCATCGCCTTCATCGGCGCGTTCTACGCCTTCGCCGTCTGGATTATCGTCCAGGCCTTCGGAGCGGACGCCGTCCAAGCGTTCGCCGCAGGCCACCTCGACGCCGGGGACACCGCCTACATTGCAGCGGGCAACTTCGCCGGCCCCTGGTGCGTGAACCTCATGAGCGTGCTGATCGTCACCAGCATCTTCGCCGCCCAACTCTCCTTCCACAACACCATCAACCGCTACACGCTTTCCCTCAGCCGTGAAGGCATCTTCCCCAAACGCGCAGGCCGGATCAGCCCGCGATACCGCACCCCCTCAGTGGCCGGCTTCGACCAGACTCTCCTCGCCCTCGCCCTCGTGATCGGCGCGGCCCTGTTCCACTTGGACCCCTTCACCCAGTTCCTCATCTGGACCAACACTCCGGGCGTGATCGGCATCCTCCTCCTGCAAGCACTCACCGGCGTCGGCGTCGTGGTCTTCTTCACCCGACTCAAGGACCACGGCCTACGCTGGTACGTCATCCCCTCCGCCGTGGCCGCCACCATCATCATGTGCGTGGTGACCTACCTCATGGCCACAAACGCCCAACTGCTCACCGGCCTCCCTGCCGGAGACCCCGTCAACACCACGCTCCTGGTTTTCGCGCCCCTCCTATTCGGCGCCGGAACCGTGCTCGCCCTCGTCCTGCGCCGGATGAAACCAGCCGCCTACCAACGCATCGGCCACGCCGAATGACCCCGGAGCCTAGGCTTGAGAGATGCAGACTCCCAGCAAAACCAGCCAGCTAGGACGGCCCCGGACTCCTCGGCTTTCACGGAAAGCCATCGGCCGCGCGGCGCTTGAGATGTTCCAAGAGGAAGAGAGCCTGTCAATTCCCAGGCTTGCGGAACGTCTCGGCGTCCGGCAGTCATCTTTCTACAAGCACGTCACGGGCCGCCAGGAGATCGTCGAACTCGCCCGTGGGGCGCTGGTTGAGAGGTCCCCGATGCCCGAGCTGAAGACCGGCAACCTGGACGAAGTCATCCGCCTGACCTTCGACGCCCTCCGAAAGGCATACAGCCTGGTGCCGGCGCTCCTCCCCCTGTTGCTTACGCAGCCGGTGTCACACCCTGCAGCTTTGGAACTCTACGACCGGTTTGTCGAAGCGTTCGAGCTCGCAGGGACGCCAAAGCACCTTGTCATTCCCACACTGGAAACCCTTGACAGCGCCGCGATCGGCGCGAGCCTCGACGCAATGACCATGGAATCCGCGTGGAGCATCACTGATGAGGAGCAGGACACTTATCCCCACCTGTTCGCGGCGCAGAAAGCCGTGGCAGAGCACCCCGTAGACCGTTTCGCCTTCCTTGCCGATGTCCTCTCGGCAGGATTGCGGGCAGCCATCGACGACGCCTGATCCCTCCCGGGCCGGCGTCGGGCACCGAACACAACAAGGAGTTACATCTTGACCACGCCAGAGCCCATCGATCTCATCATCCTCTCGTCCCGCATCCTCCACGGCGAGTCGCTCAAAGAGACGGCTGGTTTCGTCGCAGTCTCCGATGGCCGCATCGCGCACGTCGGGCCCACCGAGGGTGCCGACGAATGGATCGTACGAGCCGAGCAGGTGATCGACGTCGGCGATGCAACGGTCTGCCCAGGCTTGATTGACGCCCACATCCACCCCATCCTCGGGGCGGAGATCGCGCGAGGACTTGACCTGAGCGGGATCACCGAGTTCGACGCCGTCCGGGCCGCCCTTGCGGGGCACGCCGCTTCCACGGCTCACGCCGTCGGTTCCGACTGGCTTTTCGCCTGGGGCCTCGACCCGGTCATCTTCGGGGAAGCAAACTTCAACAACTCCCTCTTCAACGGCATCCTCGACGACGAACTCGTGTTCATCACGCTGTTCGACGGCCACGCCTCACTGGTGTCCGACGCCGCACTCAAGCTCGCCGGCGTCACGGGAGCGGAAGTGCTCCCCAGCACCGGCTACGTCGGGGTCGACCAGCAGGGCAAGCCCAACGGCATGCTCTACGAAATGGCTGCCCAAGACCTTGTCCGGATCATCCTTCCCCAGCTCTCCTTCGAACAACGCGTCGACGAACTCGAGAAACTCTTGCGTTCCATGGCCGAATCGGGGCTGGTCGCGGGCCAAATGCTGGACTTCGGCGCCCCCGACACCCTGGAAGTGCTGGAGGCCCTTGAACTACGGGGCGAGCTCGCCATCCGGCTGCGTATCTCCCCGTGGGTCATGCCGGGCGCCACCGAGGAGGACCTGCGGGCCATGCTCGCAATGCAGGGCCGGCACGGCAGGCGCTGGCACGTTCATGGCATCAAGCTCATGATGGACGGCACTATCGACAACGGCACGGCTTGGCTCTTTGAACCCGACACCCACGGGGAATCCCTCCATCCGCTCTGGCACGATCCCGAGGCTCTCGCAGATGCCATGAAGTTCTTCCACGAACACCGGATCCCCACCACCACGCACGCCATCGGTGACAAAGCCGTCTCCTTCGTGGCGCGGACCATCGGTTCCCTCCCGAAGAACGGCACAGTCCACCGGATCGAGCACATCGAGTCCATCCCGGACTCAGTCTTGGCGGAAATCGTCAGCGCGGGCGCCGCAACGAGCCTGCAGCCGACGCACTGCGCCCTGTACAGCCGCGCAGACCACAGCGACAACTGGTCCCACAGACTCGGCACCGAACGGGCCAACCATGCATGGCGGACCCGCGACCTCCGCGATGCCGGAGCCATCGTTGCCCTCGGCTCGGACTGGCCAATCGCCCCCTTCGACCCACGGGCGATCATCGCCTCAGCGCAGACACGCCGCCCAGCCGGAAGGCCCGACGTCGAGCCCGTCCAGCCGCAACAGGCGCTTTCCGCGCGTGCCGCGATCGAAGGCTACACGAGCCAATACTGGCAATCGGTTGGCGAAGAAGGCGGAATCGTGGAAAGAGGAGCCCGCGCCGATCTGACGGTGGTCCGGCACAATCCCCTGACGACGGCGCCGGACGAATTCGCGCAGACTCCGGTGATCCTGACGGTTGTTGACGGCGAAGTGGTGGTTGATAACCGTCCTGCCCTCGCCGAGGGCGTCGCCCAGGGTTCGTTCCGGCCGGCCTAGGCGAGCGCCATTTCGAGCGCCCCGATCAGCTCTTCGGAATCGGGCTCGACGGCGGAGGGGAAGCGAGCGAGCAGTTCGCCGTCGCGGCTCACCAGGAACTTCTCAAAGTTCCATTTGACCTTCTGCGGCTGAGAACCGTCTGCCGTTTGGGTCAGCTCGGCATACAGGGGATGCTGCTGCTTGCCACGGACGTTGGACTTGCTGGAGAGCGGAAAGGAGACGCCAAAATTGCGCTGGCAGAAGTCCGAGATCTCGGCATCGGAGCCCTTCTCCTGGCCACCGAACTGATTGCACGGCACGCCCAGGATCTCGAATCCGCGGTCACGGTATTTACCGTAGAGCTCCTCAAGCCCAGAATACTGGCGCGTGAAACCACATTTCGAAGCCACGTTGACAACCAGTACGGCCTTTCCCTCAAAGAGCCCAAAGTCGGCGCGGGAGCCGTCGTTGAACGTCAGGGGGATGCTGTAGAGCGGGGACATTGAATGGCTTCCTTACGACGTCGAACCTTGGCAAACTGCCGCAGTCGAGTCTACGCGCGGCACGGCGGTGGGACGTGGTTCGGGATAAGCGATGATCCCTACGGTTTGGTGACCGGCGTGGCTGGCTTGGAGGTAGCCGTCGGCGTGGGGCTGACGAGGGTCGGCGGGGCGGGTGCTGGCGCTGGCGGGGTTGAGTGGGGGTGAGTCACTGTGGGCACCGGAGCGGGAAGGCTCGACGACGGCGCGACCGTGGGCGGGACGGTCACCGTGGGCGGGACAGTCACCGTGGGCGTCGGCGTCACCACGGGAGCTTGCGTCACCACGGGTTGGCTCGGGGTGCTGCTCTGGGTCTTGCTTGGCGTGGGGGTAATGCGCGGCGTATTGGTTGGGCTGGGCGTTTGCGCGGGCGACGGCGTGGTTGTCCGGGTGGGCGACGGCGTCGGAGTCGCCGTCGGGCTGGGCGAAGTCTTCGGACCTCCGGTGCCCGTCGGGCTCGGCGTCGGCGTCGCCGTCGGTGACGGAGTCGGCTTCTTAGTCGAACTGGCGGTGGGTGACGCGGTCGGCGTCGCTGTGGCCGTAGTAGACGGGCTCGGCGGCGCAACCTTCGCCTCCTGCGCCCCGCCGGTCACTGCCTGTTCAGTGGGCACGGCCCCGGGGATGGACCAGACGGACCCTGCCGAGGTCGCGGTCGTGGAACCCGGCTGGTAGCTGACCATGGCGATGTCCCCGAGCAGGTCAACCTGTTTGGTGGGCAGGAACGTCCAGTTCATCGGGTTGGTATAGACGCCGTTGAGGATCGTCTCGAAGTGCAGGTGGCAGCCTGTGGAGGACCCGGTGGTTCCCACCTTGGCAATAACCTCGCCTACCCGGACCGATTGCCCCTTGGCCACCGCGATCCCTTGTAAGTGGTTGTACGTGGTGACCAGGCCGTTGCCATGGTCGATCTCCACCCGGTTACCACCGCCCCACGGGTGCCAGCCCACGGCGCGGACTACGCCGGAATCGGCCGCGTAAACGAGTGTGCCGCAGGCTGCGGCGAAATCCTGGCCCCAGTGGAACTCCCCGGGCAGGCCGGTGAAGGGGTCGATCCTCAACCCGAAGGGGGAGCTAGGGACCAGCACTTCAAGCGGCGCGTAGAGTTTCCCGGCGGCGGGACGGTCGAGGGAGCTCGAAGCGACGTTGAGATTGCCTACGCCGTTCTTGTCGAGGGTTTGGACCGGGGAACGTTCAAATGACACCCTCGCATTGTCACCAGCTGGAACGGGGACAGACGACGGGCTTTGGGGCGTGGCCCCTTGCACTCCGGACGTGGCGCCATCGGGGAGCATACTGGGTTCAACTTGGCCCGTGGCCAGCGATCCGTCGGCCGATTGTCCGCCCAGGCGTGGGCCCTGGAAGCCAAAGGCGAAAATCATCAAGACGGCGAGAAAGCAGGCCGAAAGGACCCGGCCAAATGTTCTTGAGAGCACCAGATCCACAACCTGGCCAGACTCATGATGCTTTCCCACAGCCACTCCTGAGACGGGCGCTCATCCCCAGTACGGGCGCGCTTGTCCCATTGTGGCCGCTATGAAATCGAATTGGAACACTCGACTTCATACTTGTCCGGCCTGCGCAACACTCGCCGGGCCTTGACGGGCTACTCGCCGAGGTTCTCTTTCAGCAACGCGCGGTGTTCGACGGCGGCATCCGAATGGAGGGCACGGCCGGCTTCGGTCAGCTCGAGGTACAGCGAGCGCCGGTCATCCGAGCAGGTGACGCGGGAGACGAGTCCGGCTTTCTCGAGCCGGTCAACCACCTTGGAGACGGCACTCTGGGTCATCGGAGTGCGTTCCCCGAGGGCCTTCATGCGGCAGGCAGAGTCCACGCTTTCGGCGACGAGGTCGAGGATTTCGAATTCGTTCAGGCCGATGTCGAACTTGGCTTCGAGGGCGCGGTCGATGGCGGCCGCGGTGCGGAAGTACGAGTTCTGGATGCTGCGCCATTGCTCAACCAGCTGGCGATCCTGCGTTGTTGCCATGGCCCGATTCTAGTCGAAACCGAAATTAAAGTCCACGTCATAATATTCTGAGTCATATTCCTTGTCATTGAATGACGTGTCATATAGATTGATGCCATGACTTCACCAAGCACCCTCACTCGATCTGCCGAGCAGCTCCACACAGCCGTCCGCTGGACCAGGGCCCAGTGGCTGCTGCTGATGGTGGTGTGCACAGTCCTTGCCCTCGACGGCCTGGACGTTTCCATGGTGGGCGTAGCCCTCCCATCAATTGGCCACGAACTCCACCTCGGAACCGATTCCCTGCAGTGGATCGTCTCCGCCTACGTCCTTGGCTACGGGAGCCTGCTGCTCCTGGGCGGCCGGCTCGCTGACCTGCTGGGCCGGCGTCGGATCTTCCTGATCGCCTTGACCGTGTTCGCCGCGGCATCACTCCTCGGCGGCCTCGTCGACGATCCCACCATCTTGATCGCCACGCGCTTCGTCAAGGGCCTGGCCGCGGCATTCACCGCCCCTACAGGGTTCTCCATCATCACCACCAACTTCGCCGAAGGCCGCGAGCGCAACAAGGCGCTGTCCATCTTCACGACGTTCGGCGCCAGTGGATTCTCGCTCGGGCTGGTTGTTGGCGGGCTCATGACCAGCCTGAGCTGGCGCTGGACCTTCCTCGTGTCGGTGCCAATCGCCGTCGCGGTGGTGCTTCTCGGCATGCTGTTCATCCCACGGGACAAGCCTTCCGCGGTAGAGAGCGGGCACGATATCTGGGGCGCCGTCACTCTTGCGCTTGGCATGCTTGGCCTGGTGTACACCTTGGTTTCAGCTCCGGAAAAGGGCTGGGGATCTGTGGCAACAATCGCCGGATTCGCCATCTCCGCCGCCGTGTTGGCAACCTTCGCGGTCATCGAAAACCGTGTCAAGCATCCGCTCATCCGTTTCGGTATCCTGCGTGAAGGCTGGGTGGCCCGCGCCAACCTGAGCGCGATCGGGCTGTTCGGTTCGTACCTGAGCTTCCAGTTCATCCTCACCATGTACCTGCAGTCGGTGCTCGGCTGGTCTCCCCTGGGCATGGCTCTTGCCTTGCTTCCCACCGGGCTCCTGGTCGCAACAAGCGCCCCGTTCGCAGACAGGTTCATCGAGAAATTCGGCGCCCCGAAGCTCATTCTCGCCGGCCTGACTGCCATGGGACTGGGATACGTCCTGTTCCTCCGCGTTGGCACGTCACCCAACTACGTCCTGGACATCCTTCCCTCGGTCATCCTGCTGGGCATCGGTTTCGCCTTGGCGTTCCCATCCATCAATGTCCAAGCCACTGCTGGCATCCGCGATTCGGAGCAAGGGTTGGCCGCTGGACTCATCCAGACCAGCACGCAAGTTGGCGCGGCCTTGGTACTTGCCGTGACCACTGCCCTCGTGAGCGGTCACGGCGGGGCTGACGGCACTAGCAGCACGGTCAGCGCCGCGGCCATGCTCGATCAGTACCGGCCCGGTTTGGTTCTGAGCGCTGCCGTGGCAATCGCCGCCCTGCTGGTGGCAGCGTCCCCGGCGCGCCGCCGTCGGGCACTTGCCGGGCAACTCGCGGCCTAAGCAGACTCGCGTGAAATGTGCCGGCCGCTGTTTCCACAGCGGCCGGCACATTTACGTAAACAAGGCCGCGGCTTGCGCCGACAGGATGCTGCGCAACAATGGACCATGGTCAACTTCCTGAAGAAGTGGCAATCGGAACTGCGGATGACTTTTACGGGTCACCCGCAGTCCACTCCCGACTGGGTGCTGCAGCTTGCGGACGGAAACGACGCCGGATACCACCTTCCCGGATCGGCCGTCTGGGCCGTCCACGGTTCCATGTCCACGATCGTCGCCGGAATCCGGGTGCTGCTCATGCAATCCCTACACCCGGGCGCCCTGGCGGGCGTGTACGACCATTCAGGCTTCAAAAGGGATCCCCTCGGCCGGCTGGCAAATACCATCCGTTGGATATTCACCGTGAGCTACGGCTCCAAGGATGCGGCCAACACGGCCACCCACTTCGTGCGGAGGGTCCACGATTCCGTCAAGGGCAATTACGTGGACGCTCACGGGCACACCCGCGAGTATTCAGCCAACGATCCCGAACTTCTCCGCTGGGTCCACGTTGCGTACGCGGATTCGTTCGTGACGGCGCACAGGATCTGGGGAGGTGCTGTCCCCGGCGGCGCCGATGCGTACATCCGCGAGTGGGCGCAGGCAGGCCGCCTGATGGGCGTACAGAACCCTCCCCTGAGCCTCGCCGAGGTGACGTCGGAAATGGACCAGTGGTACGCCTCCGGCCATCTTCGCTCGGACCAACGGCTGAAGGAAACGGTCGATTTCATCCGGAATCCCCCTCTGAAAGCGTCGCTTCAACCGGGCTATCGGATTCTATTTGCCGCGGCCGTGGCCAGCCTTGAGCCAAAGTATCGGGAGCTGTTGGGCCTGGAAAAGGCCCATCTCGGCCCTATCCCGCTACCGTCGATCCTCGCCGCCCGGGCGGTCCTCGTCGTCGTACGCCTGACTTTGGGCCGCAGAGGCCCAAGCGAGCAGGCTGCCCGGCAACGGTTGCGGCGACTGGGCTACGAGGCATAAACGCGAAGAAGCCCGGCGGAACGGTTTGGGGCCGTCCCGCCGGGCTTCCTCGACGAATCGCTAGATCAACGCGTCCGACAGGTGGTTCGGCGTGCCGAAGCGGTGCGCCGTGATACTGATGGCCTGCTCGTGCAGGAACGGCAACATCTCGATGCGTCCGGCCGGGGTCACCGTGCCGTGGTAGACCGCGACGTCGGGACGACCGCCGGTCGCGGCGCTCAGCGCGCTGCTGTCCCCGCCGATCAGGCGGATGCGGCCACCGTTGATGCCTGCCGCGGAAGCCAGCCATTCGGCGTCGTTCTGGATCCGGGTGCTCACGCCCAGCCCCGCGAACGCCGCAACAACAGCTTCGGGGAGTTCGACGGCGGTGGACACCGTGAGCGTGGAGCCCGCTACTGCCCCGGCTGCTACGACGCGAAGCAGGTCCACGAGCTTCCCGCCCTCGGAAAGGCGGACGGTGACGGGAACGGCCCGGTACCGGAAGACGTTGCGCTCAGCACTCAGTCCGGAGACATCCTTGCGGGTGCCGAACTCCGTGGCCCATGCCGCGGCGTCGCTGAAGAGCGCCTTCTGCAGGGCCTCTGCTTCGCTTGGTTCAACAAGCGAGCCCGAGGCCTTGGCCGCGGCCAGGATCGACGCTGCCGCACCCTTGAGCGTCGCACCGCGCTTGGCGCCAGGCTCGGACGGGAGCCAGCTGCCCAGGCCAACCAGGTAGTTAGGTCCACCGGCCTTGGTGCCCGCACCCACGGCAGACTTCTTCCAGCCGCCGAACGGCTGCCGCTGGACGATCGCGCCCGTGATGCCACGGTTTACATAGAGGTTTCCGGCCTGGATGGTGTCCAGCCAGACGCCCATTTCATCGGAATCGAGCGAGTGCAGCCCAGCGGTGAGGCCGTATTCGATCTCGTTCTGGATGGCGATGGCTTCTTCCAGGGTGGCGGCGGTCATCACGCCAAGGACCGGGCCGAAGAACTCGGTCAGGTGGAAGTAGGAGCCACGCTTCACGCCGAACCGGATGCCCGGGGACCAGAGACGGCCGGTCTCGTCGAGCTTCTCCGGCTTCACGGCCCAGGTCTCACCGTCGCCGAGGGTCGTCAACGCGTTGAGGAGCTTGCCGTTGGCCGACTCGATGATCGGGCCCATCTGGGTGGTGGCTTCCTCCGGGTAGCCCACCTTGAGCGAGCGGGCAGCATCAAGGAGCTGGTTGTGGAAGCGCTCCGAGGTGGCAACCGAACCCACCAGGATCACGAGAGAAGCCGCAGAGCACTTCTGTCCGGCGTGCCCGAAAGCCGAGTACACGACGTCCTTGGCGGCCAGGTCGAGGTCCGCGTGCGGGGTGACGATGATGGCGTTCTTGCCCGAGGTCTCCGCCAGCAGCGGGAGGTCCTGGCGGAAGGAGCGGAAGAGCTCAGCGGTCTCGTACCCGCCGGTGAGGATCACGCGGTCAACGCTGGGGTGCGAGACCAGCTGGGTGCCCAGCTCGCGTTCTTCGAGCTGCACGAGCGCCAGCACCTCGCGCGGCACACCGGCCTCCCACAGCGCGTCCACCATGACGGAACCGGAGCGGCGGGCCTGCTTTGCCGGTTTGATCACGACGGCGGATCCGGCCGCGAGTGCTGCGAGCGTGGAGCCCGCGGGAATCGCCACCGGGAAGTTCCACGGCGGAGTCACCACGGTGAGGTTCGCTGGGACGAACGTGGCGCCGTCGACCGTTTCCAGGTCCTTGGCGCGCTCGGCGTAGTAGTGCGCGAAGTCGATCGCTTCGCTGACTTCGGGGTCGCCCTGTTCGATCGTCTTGCCGGTCTCGGAAGCCATGACCTCAAGGAGTTCGGAACGGCGGGATTCCAGGATGTCGCCGGCCCGGTGCAGGATGGCTGCGCGCTCGGCAGCCGGGATGGCACCCCATTTTTCGCCAGCCTCGACGGCGGTGGCGATGATGCGGTCCAGCTCATGGGAGTCGCTGACCTTGCTGGCTTCAACGATCGCGTCGCCGGCAGTGGAACCCGGGATGCGTTTCAGGATCTCGCGGCCCCACGCACGGTTGGCGGGAAGTGCCGGATCCGTGTCCGGAGTGTTGGCGAAGCCCTGGTTTGGGGTGGCCGCCGCGGGCTTGTTGCGGTCCTGTGTGCGGTTGGGTGCCGGCACGGCGTCGTCCAGCTCCGCGAGCGAGGCGAGGAAACGCTGCTTCTCGCGTTCGAACAGCGATTCGTTCTCGCTGAGCTCGAACACGGCAGACATGAAGTTGTCCTGGCTGGCGCCTTCTTCGAGGCGGCGGATCAGGTAGGCGATGGCGACGTCGAACTCGCCCGGGTGCACCACCGGCGTGTACAACAGGAGGCTGCCGACGTCCTTACGGACGGCGGTGGCCTGGCCCGTGGCCATGCCGAGGAGCATCTCGAACTCAATGCCCGTCGTGACCCCGCGCTCTTTGGCCAGCAGCCACGCGAAGGCAACGTCGAAGAGGTTGTGGCCGGCGACGCCGATGCGCACCGCGTCGATGTGCTCGGGGGTCAGGGCGTAGTTGAGGACGCGTTTGTAGTTGGTGTCCGAATCCTGCTTGGTGCCCCATGTGGCGAGCGGCCAGCCCTGGATGGATGCCTGGACCTGTTCCATGGGCAGGTTGGCGCCCTTGACGACGCGCACCTTGATGGGAGCACCACCGTTGGCGCGGCGGGCCGCGGCCCACTTCTGCAGTTCCTGCATGGCCGAGAGCGCGTCGGGGAGGTAGGCCTGCAGCACGATGCCGGCCTCGAGGTTCTTGAATTCAGGCTTGTCCAGGATCCGGGTGAAGACAGCCATGGTGAGGCTGAGGTCCTTGTACTCCTCCATATCCAGGTTGATGAACTTGGGCTTGGGGAATGATGCAGCCAGCTTGTAGAGCGGGGTGAGCTTCTCCACCACGTGGTCCACGGCTTCGTCGAAGGCCCACAGCGAGTGCGGGGCCACCGTGGAGGACTCCTTGATGGAGACGTAGTCGACGTCGTCACGAGCCAGGAGCTTGAGGGTTCCCTCGAGCCTGCGGCTGGCTTCGCGTTCGCCCAGGACGGCCTCGCCCAGCAGGTTCACGTTCAGGTGGACGCCGTTCTGCTTGATCTTGGCGATGGCCGGGCCAAGCTTGGCGTCCGTGGCATCCACGATCAGGTGGCCCACCATGTCACGGAGGACTCTGCGGGCGATCGGGATGACTACCTGCGGCAGGACCGGGGCCATGACGCCACCGGTGCGTACAGCGGCGCGCATGTACCAGGGCAGGAAGGCCGGGACCTTCGGGGCAAGCTTGGCCAAGTTGCGGCCGGCGACGGTCAGATCCTCCGGGCGGATGACGCCGTCGACGAATCCCACCGTGAAGTCCAGGCCATTCGGATCCTTCAGGACGCCGGCGAGGCGCTGTGCGGAAACGTCAACGGGCACCTTCGAGGCCTCAGTGAGCCAGTGGCGGACCAGGCGGATGGCTTCGTGCGCCAACTCCTGGAGGTGACCGGATTCCGGGGCGGACTGCGTCCTGGCGTCGATGCTCGAATCCCGGGTTGGTGTGCTCATGCGCTTCGTTCCTTTGGTGCGGAGAGGGCTTTGTTTCCATCAGTATGGATCTACAATCAGATTAGGAAAAGCGATCTTTTCTGAAGAATATTCATTAGATTTCTAGAACCTTCTGGAGAGTCGAATGCTGGATGTCCGCAGGCTGCGCTTGCTACACGAATTGAAGATCCGCGGAACGCTCGCAGAGGTGGCGGACGCGATGAAGTACAGCCCGTCGTCGGTGTCCCAGCAGTTGACCTTGCTGGAGAAGGAAGCCGGCGTGAAACTGCTTCGGAAATCAGGAAGACGCGTGCAGCTCACGCCGCAAGCCGAGATCCTGGTGGAACACACGGCGGCCTTGCTGGCCACACTGGAGCGGGCCGAGACGGACCTGGCGGCATCGCTTTCCACGGTCACGGGCACAGTCCGGCTGGCAGTGTTCCAAACGGCCGCCTTGGCTCTCATGCCCGACTTCCTCACCATCATGAAAAGCGAGTACCCGGAAGTGCGCGTTGAGATGATCCAGCGCGAACCGGAGACCGCACTTTACGAGACCTGGGCCCGCGACTTCGACATTGTGGTGGCCGAGCAGTACCCCGGACACGCCGCCCCGCACCACCCAGGACTCGATCGGGCCACCCTGACCAGCGACGCGATCAGGCTGGCTACTCCCCCGCCCGGCCTGGGTGGCGAATCGATTTCCTCTTTGGCAGACACGGCTGCGCTGCCGTGGGTCATGGAACCGCGCGGCGCAGCGTCGCGGCACTGGGCGGAGCAGGCGTGCCGCTCCGCCGGGTTTGAGCCCGACGTCCGCTACGAAACCGCCGACCTCCAGGCGCAGATCCGGCTCATCGAATCCGGCAACGCCGTGGCCCTCATGCCGGACCTCGTCTGGACGGGCAGGACCACGCCGGTGCAATTGCTGGACCTTCCCGGACTCCCCAAGCGGACGGTCTTCACCTCTACGCGGACAGCCGGGCGGATCCACCCGGCGATTCTGGCGTGCCGGGAAGTGCTGGAGCGGGTGGCTGCGGAGCGGGTGTAAGGACGCAAAAGGCCCCGGTCGAAGGACCGGGGCCAAAACGCGGAGAATGGGGGATTTGAACCCCCGAGGGCGTTAACCCAACACGCGTTCCAGGCGTGCGCCATAGGCCGCTAGGCGAATTCTCCATGCTTCTGAATCAAAAGCAGACTCCACTGTACCCGAGAAATTCGGCATCGCCCAATCGGGACTTCCAGGGCCTCTCTCGTCCTTAAACGTAAAAATGGACGCCCCCAATGCGTCCATTCCTCCGGCACTCCGTTGAGCTGCTGGGTCCAGCCCCTGAAACCAGGCCCTGCGGCTCACAATCTTGAGATTGCCCCAATCGGTGTACATACCCATAGTCCGCTGCGTTCAGCGGTTTGGCAATGGAGATCAAGAACCATCCTTTGACCTGTTTTCGGCGACCACTGGGAAGATGGTGCCATGAGTCAACTGCACGCCCTCGTTGTCTACGTCCCGGTCTCGCACAGTGAGGACTTGCTGGGCGCGATCGGCGATGCCGGGGCAGGCAAAATCGGCGACTATTCGCATTGCTCCTTCACCACTCCGGGCACCGGACGCTTCACTCCGTTACCCGGGGCGCAACCCTTTATCGGGGCCGTGGGACAAGGTGAAACGGTGGCGGAAGTCCGGGTCGAGTGCGTGGTTGAGGTGGACATGCTCGACGCCGTGATTCAGGCCCTGCGCTCAGCCCACCCGTACGAGGAACCGGCCTTCATGACGTGGCCGGTGAACGGTTGGCGCTAGCCTCCAATGGACATGCCCTCCCTTGGCAACGAGCACTGGACATAATCCCACTATGTCCACTCCTTGGCTCTAGCAGGGCGCATGTCCCTTGGAACCGGGGAGCACGAGAGGGACATGTCCATTCCTTGGCCCTCACAAGGGGCATGTCCACTCAAACCGGGGAGTCTGATGCGGATTCGGAGGGCTCGATAACTTCGGGTAAGCTTGTCGACGGCCCCTCATGTGGCGTCATCCTGTTGAACTCCCCCAGGACCGGAAGGTAGCAAGGGTAGATGGGCTCTGGCGGGTGCATGAGGGGTCTCTTATTTAAATGTCAGTCCCTATAGGTAGGTTTCCCCTGTGACTGTTACTACTGCTCTTTACCGCAGATATCGCCCGGATTCTTTTGCGGACGTTATCGGGCAGGAACACGTCACCGAGCCGCTCATGACGGCCCTGCGCAAAAACCGCGTCAACCACGCCTACCTCTTCTCCGGTCCCCGCGGCTGCGGAAAAACCACGTCCGCCCGCATCCTCGCCCGCTGCCTCAATTGCGCCGAAGGCCCCACTGACACACCTTGCGGCAAATGCAACAGCTGCGTTGAGTTGGCCCGTGGCGGCTCCGGTTCCCTTGACGTCATCGAGATCGACGCCGCTAGCCACGGTGGCGTGGACGATGCCCGTGATCTCCGCGAGCGCGCCACCTTCGCCCCGGTCCGGGACCGCTACAAGATCTTCATTATTGACGAAGCCCACATGGTCACCTCTGCCGGCTTCAATGCGCTTCTGAAGATCGTCGAAGAACCGCCGGAACACATCAAGTTCATCTTTGCCACCACGGAGCCGGACAAGGTCATTGGCACCATCCGCTCCCGCACGCACCACTACCCTTTCCGGCTGGTGCCGCCCGAGCCCCTGATGCAATACCTAGAGCTTCTCTGCCAGCAGGAAAACGTCCCTGTGGCTCCGGGCGTGCTCTCGCTCGTCATCCGCGCTGGCGGCGGCTCCGTGCGAGACTCCCTTTCCGTACTTGACCAGCTCATGGCCGGCGCCGGACCCAACGGCCTGGACTACGAGCTCGCTGTCGCGCTGCTCGGATACACGCACGCTTCGCTGCTCGACGACGTCGTCGAGGCAATCGCCGCGTCCGATTCCGCCACCGTCTTCCGCGCCGTGGACCGTGTCATCCAAACCGGGCACGATCCCCGCCGCTTCGTTGAGGACTTGCTGGAGCGGTTCCGCGACCTCATCATCGTCCAGGCCATGCCGGAGAGCGCCCAAGCCATCCTCCGCGGCATGCCGGCGGACCAGATCGCCCGCATGCGCAGCCAAGCCAACAACCTCGGTGCCGCAGAGCTCTCCCGCGCCGCCGATGTCACCAATACCGCACTCACCGAAATGACCGGCGCCACCTCGCCCCGGCTGCATCTCGAACTGCTCTGCGCCAGGATCCTGCTGCCCAGTTCCGAGCAGACCGAACGCGGCATCGCGGCCCGGATCGATCGCGTCGAACGCCGCCTCAATTACGGCGGAGCGCTTCCCCCGGCGGAAGCCCAAGGTTCGTCTGCCGTTTCCGCGGTTCCCCCCGCAGCCGTGGCCCCGACTGCCCGCGCTGCGGAACAGCCAGTGGAACGCCCGACGGCGGCTCCCAGTACCGCTTCCGCCTCACCAGTGTCCGGCGTGCCTGCGGTCGCACAGGCTCCGGTTTCCGACGCCCCGCCTATATCTGGCACCTCATCCATGTCTGAATCCCCGTCCGTTTCTGAAACCCCGCCCAGCTCTGAAACCCCGCCCAGCTCTGAAACCCCGTCCAGGGGCCAGTTAACACCGCCTCGTGTGTCTACCAATGACTGGCCCGTGGATGAGGCCCGGCCACCGGCCAGCCGTCCCGGAGCCGAACCCGCCACCCATTCGCCAGCGTCCGCCGCGGTTCCTGCAGAGCAGGCAGCCGCCCAGACTCCCGCAGCAACCCCGGCATCCGCGCCAGCCCAAGCTCCCGCGCCAGCGCCCGCACAACCGCCGCCCGCACAACCGCCGGTGTCCGCACAGCCATCTCGTCCCGCTGCCGGTGGTGCCGACGTCGAGGTCATCCGTCGCGCTTGGCCGGAGATTCTCCAGACGCTGACCAAGATCAAGCGCAGCAGCTGGGCTTTGGTCGGAGCCAACGCGCAGGTGGCGCAATTCGATGGCCAACTTCTGACTCTGGCGTTCAGCACTGACGGCCTTGCCAGCGCCTTTAGCCGGGCGGACCATGCCGAGAACCTTCGCCAAGCCATCCACAAGACGATCGGCATCGACTGCCAAATCACGTCGGTCGTCGGCGGCAACAGCTCAGGTAGCTCTGAGCCAAACCCAAAAGCACCGGCTGACCCGGCGTCCCCTGTAAACGGGAACGCCCATCCAACAGCGTCGTCCGCCATAGACAGCGCGTGGGGACTTGCCCCTGCAACACAAATCACCGCTGCCGCCCCTGAAACAGCCACGGTTGACGCGGCACCGGGCCTAGCGCCCGCACCGGCAGAGCAGGCACCACCGGCACCGGAAACGTCGGCGCAGGCTCCTTCGGCCATTGGCGAGACTTCCGAACAGGTCCAGGGGTCAGCTCCTGCCCAGGCGCCAGGCGCAGCTCCGGCCAACCAGCCTCTTTCCGTCGCACAGGGCCCGGCCGCGGCGGCAGCCATGGCGTCGGCCGCAGCGACCGCGCTGGCTTCGGCAACAGCGGCACCCACGGCCCCAAGCACCGACCCGGGCGCGGACTACTCGTATTCGGACGACGACTGGGGTCCCCCGCGGGACGAAGACGCTCCCCCGCTCGACGAAGAGCCGCCCATGGATTGGGTGCCATCGGCTCCCCCGGGCTTCGCCGCGGTGCCCGCGGGGACCGCCACGCCGCAAGCTGCCGCGCCCCAAGCCGCTGCTCCGCAGGACGCCGCGTCGCCAGCCGCAGCATCCGGGCTGAACGGCTCAACCGCCGGTAGCCCTACCCCAACGAGCAAGGACGCGTCCAAAGCAACTCCGGAGAAGAAGTCCAAGGTCCTGGAAGATCCCTGGTCCAAGGCCGTCGAGCACGCGCCCGGGTCATGGGTGGTCGGCACCGAATCCAACGTGGGTTCCGCGGATACACGCAATTCTGCCGGCCCTGAACGGCAAACCCCTTCATCCGGGGCAACAACCGCAGGTCCCGTCTATGAGCCCGCCGCTGCGCAGATTCCAAGCCAGCCGCAGGCTTCGGCACCGGCCGTGGCGCCAGCGGCCGATTGGTCAACGACTTGGTCGGCACCACAGCCCACCCGCCCCAGCGCGGGCGCACTGCAAGCGGGCGCACCGCAAGCGGCCGCGACATCCGGGGGCGAACCCGCGCGTTCGTCCGTAGCACTCGCACAGTCCACGGCTCAGGCTCCAGCCACTGCCCACACGCCAACATCATCACCTACGGGAACCGGGAAGCAGAGCCTCTACCAGCGGCTTTCGAACAGCCCGGAAGCCATGGCTGGGCGCGAGAAGGCACCGGCACGGGCCGCAGCCGCTCCCGGCGTCGTGGTGGAGGATATCCCGAGTGCCGACGACGAGACGATCGAGGAGTCGGGAGTCTTTGGGCGCGCCGCCGTCGAGCGTATTCTGGGCGGGAAGCTACTGGAAGAAAGGTCGCTGGACGGCACTCCCCTGATGCGCCGCTAACAGCCGGAACCCAACAACATCTTGCGTTAATCGCACGGTGTCCAAGGGGGAAACCCACGGAACACCATGCGAGCTCTCCGGCATCTCGTCAAGATGCCACCAAACCGCAACGCCTCGGAACAACAACAGGCGCCTGCATAGAACGAACGAGGACATTGTGTACGAAGGCGCAGTACAAGAGCTGATCGACGAGCTCGGCCGGCTCCCCGGCGTCGGGCCCAAATCGGCGCAGCGTCTTGCCTTCCACATCCTCGAGGCCGATCCCGAGGACATGAAGCGACTGGTCGCGGCCATCACCACAGTCAAGGAACGCGTGAAGTTCTGCACTGTCTGCGGCAATGTCACCGAGCAAGAGCTGTGCAACATCTGCCGCGATCCGCGCCGCGACCCCTCAGTGATCTGCGTGGTCGAAGAGTCCAAGGACGTCCTGGCCGTCGAACGGACCAGGTCCTTCCGCGGCCGCTATCACGTGCTGGGCGGCGCCATCAATCCGATCGCCGGCATCGGGCCCGAACAATTGCGCATCCGTGAACTCCTTACGCGGCTCAACGATGGCGCTATCCAGGAAATCATCATCGCGACCGACCCCAACCTTGAAGGCGAAGCGACGGCCACCTACTTGGCCCGAATGTTGAAGTCGATCGGCATCACCGTCACCAGGCTCGCTTCCGGCCTCCCGGTGGGCGGAGACCTGGAGTACGCCGACGAAGTTACCCTCGGAAGGGCCTTCGAGGGCCGCCGCAACGCGCTCATGTAACCAATGCCCGGCCCGCCGAGGGACCCAGTCCGCTCTGCCCTAAGCGATCCGGGTGCCTTGAGCCAGTCGGCTTGCCGGCGTCCGCAATGACCGCCAACCGAGCCACATGAGCAACCCCGTCAGGACCAGCTGCAGGCCAAGCCCCAGCGGCCACAGCGGCGTCGTCTGCTTGAGGTACTGCGGCTGGGGCACCCCGTTGGCGCATGTATAGGTGTGATCCGGGCCGGCTAGCGCGGACCTGGCACCCTGGCTGATGCTTTCGATCATGCCGGCCGAGTAGAACGCACTTCCACTGCGGTCTGGGTACGGAATCGCGTCGGCCACCACCACATAGGGGTTCAAAGCGAGCATCCAGGCCACGCGTTCGGTCCGGAGTGCTGGGTGTTCAACCAAGGGGCCCCCGCAGGTGTACCCCGGTTGGACGGGTTCGGTCGGCTGCCCTTTTTGGCTTGGCTGCGCGGGGGCATACGACAAGGCGCGTGCTTGGGGTGTGTTGGCCAACACCGTGCCCTGCGCCAATTGCGATCCCAGCCCGAAGGAGATCAGGGAGCCGACCACAAGCGCGGCAACTGCCAGGTAAGTCACCACGATCGAGAACAACGGCCGACCCGCAAGTGCCGAAATTCCTACCCCGATCCCGCAGACAACAGCCAGTTCCACCGCCAGCATCACCAAGGAAACCACCACATGCCCTACGGTCAGCCCGCCCTGGAACATTCCGAAAACCAGGAACGGTGCGCTGGTGGCCAGGAAGGCGAGCGCCGCCAGCCAGCCCGCGCAGAACTTGCCCCACAGGATCTGGCCCGGTGTCAGCAAGGTGATCTGCAGGATGGCGAGGGTGCCCCCGGCACGGTCTCCGTTGATGGCATTGGCGGACAGCGCGGGCGCCACAAGCAGGGCAAACAGGAGCACAAAAGCGAGCACCACTTCGAAGATCATGGACCCCGCCCCGTCCTGCGGGGACATAGCCGTGACGGAACGCCGTGCTTCCATGGTCGCGTTCCAGGCGAGCCAGGTCAGCCAGGTTACTACGGCGATGACCACGAACCAGATGCCCAACATGATGTACCAGCCGCGGGAACGCAGCCGCTGCTTCATCTCCAGGACCACGACGTCGCGGATCCCGCGAAGGTAGCCGACGACGGCGTTCCAACCGTCCGTAGTTCCTCGCGGTCCCGCTGGACTGGGCGCGGCTTCTGTCACGTTGCTCATCGCCTCTCCGTTTCCAAGTTCATGTAGGTCTCTTCGAGGGCACCCGCGGCCGGGGCGAAGGAAACTACCCCGATGCCCGCCGTGACGAGTTCCCGGAGGAGGGCGGCAGCGCCGTCGTCGTGCGTCAACAGCAAGGTGACCGACGGACGGAGGCCTGCCTCCACGCGATATTCCAGGCCCAGTTCTCCGAGCTTTACCGCGAGTGCCTGGTTGTCGAGGGCCGTGATCGCGTAGCGGCGGCCTTGCCGAGCCGCCTCCTCGAGGGTCTGCTGTTTCACGGTGCGGCCTTGGTTGACGAACACCGCACCGTCTGCGATTTCATCGAGCTCACTGAGGACGTGGGAGGAAACCACCACGGCTTTGCCGGCTCCCGCGAGGCGGCGCAGCAGGTTCCGAAGCTCCACCCTGGATCCCGGATCAAGGCCGGAAGCGGGCTCGTCGAGCAGGAGCACGGAGGGATCGTGAATGAGGGCTCGGGCCAGGCTGAGCCGTTGTTGCTGGCCCCTGGAAAGGACCCGAGCCGGCTGGTCGGCAAGTGTGTCCAGCCGGACAAGTTCGAGCAACTCGGCAACACGCTGGGCGATACCGGCCTTGGGCAGACGGTAGAAGCGCGCCATCTGGACCAGGATTTCGCGCGCGGTCAAGGACTCCCATACCCCCAGGGTGTCTGGCATCCAGCCGATCCGAAGCCGCACGGCGGCACTGTCCCGGAGTGGATCCAGGCCATCGATCCGGATGGTCCCGGAGTCGGGCCGGAGAAGTGAGGCCAGCATGAGCAGGAGCGTCGTCTTGCCGGCTCCGTTGGGACCGATGAGTACCGTGACTTTCCCGGCCGGCGCGTGGAAATCAATGTGTTCCACTGCATGGACCGTACCGAAGCGGCGTGAGACGCCTTCCGCGGATACGCCGGGGGCACCACCGCCCGGGACGTTTGAACTTTCAGCTATGGACATGCCCTACTCACCTGTTTCCCCCAAACAGAACAAGTACGCTGATTTCCTGTGAGCCCACATGCCCTCAGGCTGCGTATTTCTTGATCGTACGCCACGCGGAAACGGCCGGACATCCACCCCAAGGCCGAGATTTGGTCACAATTCCCCTGCCCGCGGCACCCGGCGATAAACTGGCCAAATAAGCTACGTAGCCGTGCCGTTATCTGGCCAAGCAACGTATGATCCCCAATTGATGCAGTGAGGGTGCGCGCATGAGTTTGCCCACTACCGATGTGAAAACCGAAGACCTGTCCGCTCAGACTGCCATCACAAAGCAGTTGATCGTGCAGAAGTTCGGTGGCTCCTCGGTGTCCGACGCCGAAGGCATCAAGCGTGTTGCCCGCCGCGTAGTTGACGCGCAAAAGGCCGGCAACGAGGTTGTTGTGGTGGTTTCGGCCATGGGAGACACCACGGACGAACTCCTTGACCTCGCCGCCCAGGTCACCGATTCGGCTCCCGCCCGCGAAATGGACATGCTCCTCTCCGCAGGCGAGCGCATCTCCATGGCCCTGCTCGCCATGGCGATCAACAAGTTCGGCGCCTCCGCGCAGTCGTTCACGGGATCGCAGGCCGGCATGATCACGGACGGTATCCACGGCAAAGCCCGCATTATCGACGTCGATCCCCACCGTATCCGCACTGCCCTGGACAAGGGACACATCGCTATCGTTGCCGGTTTCCAGGGCATGAGCCACAGCACCAAGGAGATCACCACCCTTGGCCGCGGCGGATCCGACACCACTGCGGTGGCTCTCGCAGCTGCGCTTGAAGCCGACGTCTGCGAGATCTACACGGACGTCGACGGTATCTATACAGCCGACCCGCGAGTGGTCTCCACCGCCCAAAAGATCGACCGTATCTCCAGCGAGGAAATGCTGGAATTGGCAGCGTCTGGTGCCAAGATCCTGCACTTGCGTTGCGTGGAGTACGCCCGCCGCTTTGGCGTACCCCTGCACGTCCGTTCCTCATTCAGCCAGAACGAAGGCACCTGGGTCCTGCCCAGCGCCGATGACAAGATCACGATTCAAGAGGGAGTTGCCTTGGAGCAGCCAATCATCTCCGGCGTTGCACACGACCGTTCAGAAGCCAAGGTCACCGTGGTGGGCGTCCCGGATATCCCCGGCAAGGCCGCCGCGATTTTCCAGGTCATCGCCAAGGCGCACTCGAACATCGACATGATCGTTCAGAACGTGTCCACTCACGGCACCGGCCGCACGGACATTTCCTTCACCCTGCCCATCGTGGAAGGCGCTGACGCCCTCACGGCCCTCCGTGCGGCGCAGCCCGAAATCGGCTTCGAAAGCATCGAATACAACGAAAACGTCGGCAAGCTCTCCCTGATCGGCGCTGGCATGCGTTCGCACCCGGGCGTCTCCGCCACGTTCTTCAAGGCGCTTTCGGACGCGGGCATCAACATCAACATGATCTCCACTTCGGAAATCCGCATCTCCGTGGTCACGCATGCTGATCTGCTGGATGACGCCGTGCGGGCCATCCACAAGGCCTTCGAGCTCGACGGCGAAGCCGAGGCTACCGTCTACGGCGGCACCGGCCGCTAGCCGAACGCCGCCGTTAGGCACCCGCCGTCGGGATCTGGATTGCTTAAAATGTGAAAGAACCGGGGCTCACGCTCCGGTTCTTTTTCTTTCCTGCGGCTTTCGAGCCGCAACGAGGCCTCAGGCGTCTTCCTTGCGGACTCCGTAGTGGTGGCCTTCGTCATCTGTTTCGACGACGAAATGCCCCAGGTCTTGCTCCGACGCCTTTTCGAAGTCGTCATGCTTGTGGACTACGGGCGTATCAATGTCGCCCCGGGTCGCCGGGCCGAACCAGAAACGCAGTCGATCGGTCACCTTCATGAAGCTATCGAGTGCATGTCCCACAATTCCCACCTCCTTCCCCGCTGCGAGGTCCAGCCGTACGGTTGGAGCTGAGTGGTTCCAGTGAGGCCAATTTTACGCCCGGAACCCGTAAAAGGCCCGGGCGGAGGTCAGCGAAGGGACTTGTCGTCGGGGTTCTTGGGGACTACGTAGGTGCTGCCATCGGGCCTTCGGATGGTCTCCCATTGCTGCGCTTCGGCCTGGCGCCGGATGAGGAGGAGCCGGTTCTCCTCGGTCATTTCGTGGTCCAGGGAACTGCTGTGCGCCGGCCCGAAAATGATCCGCAGCTTGCCCGTTGCACGCATGAATTTCTGGGTCATGGTCTCTTTGGCCACCTGGTCTACCCTCTCTCAAAGGATGTTGTGACTTAAGAGTACACTAACAATTAGTGCACTAACTATCACTGGCCCGGCCGGTCCGGACACCCAGAACAGAAACAACGCCCGACACAGAATGGAGCAAGCAATGGTTGCCGCCGGCACACCCGTTGCCCCCGAAACCACCACGCCGCCCGACGACGACCTGCTGCTGGAGCGTCAATTGTGCTTTGCCCTGACGGTGGCATCGCGAAGCGTGGTGGGCGTCTACAAGCCGGTGCTCGAAAAGATGGGTCTGACCCATCCGCAATACCTCGTGATGCTGGCTCTGTGGGAACGCAGTCCACGTACGCTCAAGGACATCAGCGAGGCACTCCTGCACGAGCCGGCCACCCTCTCCCCCATCCTGCGCCGGCTTGAGGAAGCAGGCTTCGTGACCCGCAACCGCATCCACGGAAACGAGCGCGCCCTCGCCATCACCCTGACTGAAGCCGGGTCCGCTCTCAGGCAGCAGGCAACGGCCGTGCCAGGAACCATTATGGAGCGGCTCCACCTCACGCGGGCCGAAGTAGCGGAACTGCACCGGGCCATGACCGGGCTCATCGCGGCCACTCAACTCCCCGGAGCGTCCGCCGGGCGATAAACTGGCAGGAACCAAGGAGATCCCATGCGTTTGCGAATAGTCCGGTACGTTCTGGCTGTCCTCGCCGTCGCGGGGCTCGCCGCTTGCACGCCGGGCACCGGGGGCGGCTCGCCCAGCAGCTCGGCCCCTGGCAGCAGCGCGTCCTCCACGCCGTCGCCCAGTCCCACTGGACTCCTCCCGGACGAGACTGAATCCCCCAAACCGGCCCCTTCCTTCACCCCGGGCACACCCACCTCTCCCGGCCATGGAGATGCCGAGCTTTCCATCATCGTCAAGCCCTCCCCCACAGCAGCTCCGGAAAGCTACACGCTCGTCTGCACCAGTGGCGTCCCCGCGGCCGAAAGCCACCACCCCACCGCCGCCGCAGCGTGCGCGGCCCTGAAGAAGAACCCTGCCCTCCTCACGCGCTCGCCACGCCCTAGCGACCAAGTCTGCAGCCAGCGCTACGGTGGCCCCCAGACGGCAACAGTCACCGGGGCAGTGGATGGCGTGGGCGTCGATTCCTCCTACAAACTCACCGACGGCTGCGAAATCGCCGCATGGGCCGCGGTCGCCGACATCCTGGGTTCAAGCGGTGCAGGAGCCTAGGCAAGAGCACCTCCCGCAAGAAAAATGGCTTGCGCTGGAGGCTGCCCACCGTGCCCGCGTTGAGCGCTACGCCAAGCCATACCTGGCCCGGCGCTCCGCAGGCCAGAAGCATCCGGTGGAAGATTTCCTCTTCACCTACTACACCCAGAAGCCAGGCCAGCTGCTGCGCTGGCACCCGGGTGACGGCGTCGTCCTCTCCGGCCCCAAGGCGGCAGAGCGGGCCGGGTGGAAGTACTACCGAGTGCTCGACGACGGCGCGCTGGCCTTCGCGGGACTGCCTGCCGGTACCGTCGCGGTTACCTTCGATCGCAGCCGGTTCGTAGCCGACCGCACCGAGGCCGTCCGCTTCGCGGGCATCATCCTGGCGGGGACCGTCACGCGGCCCGCCCAGTTTGGCTGCTTCGGCCTGCATGAGTGGGCCATGGTCTACCGCCAGGACAAATTCCACCTTCGTCACGAATACCTCAAGCTGCGGCTCGGTTCCGAAGGCACGGACGCCGTGGTGGAAGACAACCGGATCCGCTGCTCGCACTTCGACGCCTTCCGCTTCTATACTCCGGACGCCACCCCGCTCAACGAACTCACCCCGACGCGGGAAAACCAGCGGACCATGGAGCAACCAGGTTGCCTGCACGCCAACATGGACCTCTACAAGTGGGCATACAAGCTGACCCCGKCGCTGCCCAGCGAGCTGGTGATGGATTGCTTCGAACTATCCTGGCGTATCAGGGCCATGGACATGCAGGCCTCGCCCTACGACCTTGAAGAATGGGGCTATCCGGCCATCAGGATCGAGACACCGCAGGGCAAGGCCGAGTACGTTGAGTATCAGCGGGCTTTCGCCGCCGAAGCCCAGGAGCTCCGCGCGCGGGTCTTGGAGGAAGTTCGGCCGCTTCTGGAACTCCTGGTACCGGCACCCCACAAAGGAAACTCATGACTTCAAGCAATGGAAAGTACGACGTCGAACTCACCATCACGCTGACAGAAGCGCCTGGCGCTACGGATCACGAGTTCGTCCTGCTCGGCTCGGGCGGCGAAGTCTCCGAAGGCTCAACCCTTCCGGACGCCCGCGTGGCGCTGGCCGCCGTCGAGCAATTCGGCGAAGAGATCTTCTTCCCCGTTCCGCGGCCGGACCGGATTTGCACCCAGCAATACGGTGGTCCACAGGTGGCTGTAGTGACGGGCCGGTTCCGCGGACGCGACGTCAACAGCCGTTTCAGCCGGACGGATGGCTGCGAGATCGCCCGCTGGCGCACCATGGCCGCACTCCTCGGCGGCATCTCCGGATCCACGGGAAACACCTAGGCAGAATCCAAACCCGACGCTCGCTCACATATGACGGCCCCCAGCCCAACGCTCACTCACATACAGGGGACAAAACCGGAACGCTCCTGCAGAAATAGCGCCCCAAACCCAACGCTCACTCACAAATAACGCCTCAAACCCAACCCTCCGGCGGATCATCTGCAGGAGCGTTCGATCGTTTGGGCTCAAAGGTGAGCGAGCGTCTTGGATTTCGACCATAAAGGTGAGCGAGCGTCTGTCGAATAAAAAGAAAGCGGCCGGCGGGATATCCCGCCGGCCGCTTTCTTGCCTATCTATCAAGCAGATATGTCAGAGCATCATTGCCGCATCAACGGGCGTTATTCGACTGATCCTCGTCCTCATTCCGCAGCTTGCTCTTACCGTGCTCGCCCTCTTGATCATCCTTCGGCACCACGGATACGGTGCCATTCGCCGAGACCAGGAGGGACACGAAGGTGGGTGCGCTGGTGCCGGCAAACGTGAGCCGACCGATAAAGGAGCCAGGGGGCAGATTGCTCCAGGCAAAGGAGAGTTTCCCGGCCTTGCCGTTTCGCAGCTGGATCGGGTTAGGCGTGACCGTGGGCTTGCCCAGTTTCGCGTCGAGGATGGCGGCATCAACGGTGGCCTTGGTGGGCCGGTTGTTGGGGCTGGCATACAGGTTAGCGATGATGGTGTAATCCCCGGGCTCCGGGTTGTCGAGGGAGAGCGATTCACTGGCACTGGGTGTGGCAGCGGTCAGCAGCTGATGCGAGGGTGAAATCACATAGAGATCAAAATCCGCGGTGGGATCGGAGGAGATCACCGAGAACTTCGCGAATGGAGTTCCGGGGACAACCTTGGCGGTCTTGACGAAGTTTGAGGCGTCGCTTTGCATAGCCACAGGACCCGGAACAAGCTCCGCAGCCGAGGAAACGGCCTTCGAGAGCCCGTCAATGGTCACAGCCGTGGGTGAGTTGGTGCCGGAGATGATGTTGATGTCGGCGGAACCACTCGCTTGCTGGGACGTGAAGCCGACGCTCTTAGAGGCCAGCACCGACTGCGGACGGACCGCAATCGGAGAGACCACCGACTTGTTGGCGCCTTCCCACTTCAGCGAACCCATGGCGAATGTACCCAGGGCTGCACTCTTGTTTTCGAAGGTCACTTTGAAGGTCTTCTTCTGGCCGACCGAGTTGAAATTCAGCACGGACGGGGTCACCTTGACGTCAACGCCGGGGACATCGGCTGTCGCCCGGTACTGTCCCGGGGTCAGCGCGGTAACCGTGCGCGTGACCTCGATCTTGCCGGCCAGGTTTCCGAGGGCGAACGACGGAAGGTTCATGTCGCGCGGCAGGGTGGAACCAAGGCCCGGTATGCCGAGATCGACGCCGGTGCCCTGGATGAACTTCAGGTAGTCCTCGGTTCCGGCGTCGTAAACGAGTCCTGGATCCAGCACGCTGGCCGGGTTCATCTCTCCTGCGCCAGTAGCGAAGACATCCCGGTTCTTGGTTCCATCGGCCAGCTTGACGTCACTCGCCGTGGTCATCATGGCTGATTTGACTGCAGCCGGGGACCACGTGGGATTCTTCGCCAGGATCAAAGCTCCGAAACCTGCGATGTGCGGGGACGCCATGGACGTACCGGACATGAATCCGTACTCGTCACCCTTGCTGCCAATGGGCGAAACCCCGGCCAGGACAGCAACGCCGGGAGCCGAAACGTCCGGTTTGAGCAGATCCGAATCGGTGGCGAGGAGCGGGCCGCGGGAGGAGAATCCGGCGATCTGCGGCTGCGCCTCGAGCGGAAGCCCGGTGGTGTCGCGGTCAACCAGGGAAACAATAATTCCCGGGTTGGCCGCAACCTTGTCCTTGATGGCCTGCGAGGCCGGCGGATTCACGTGGACGGTGGGCACTGCGTGCTTGTCTGTGTCCAGCGATGAACTGGTGAGGTTCACGAGAATCATGCCCACACCGCCGCCACGGAGCACCTCGGCGCTCTTGGCGACGCGGTCAACCACGCCACGGTCACAGACCACTACCTTGCCCGCGATCTTCGCCGGGTCCAAGGATCCGGGTGCGCAAAGCGCGGCGTTACCGGTGCCTGAGGGAGCATTTGCGGAGAGCACGACGCCGGCCCCGCTCACCTGGTGGTTCATGATGCTGGCTCCGCGGAACTTGCTGCCGTCGGAGAATTCAACCGTTCCCTGCAGCTCCTGGGAGAAGGAAGAAGCGGCAACGGTGGTCATCCAGGGTGCGCCGTGGTTGACGGTGCTGGCTTGCGGCCCGGAGTTGCCTGCTGACGCGGCGACAAAGATGCCGGCCGAAGCGGCAGAGAGGAACGCCAGCGAGACGGGATCGGTGGTGGTGTCCGTAGCGCCGGAGATGGAGTAGTTGAGAACGTCCACGCCGTCTGCAATGGCCTGATCAATGGCGGCAATGGCCGCGGAGCTGTAGCAGCCTCCCGTGTTGGGGTCGGTGTCTTCCCAGCAGATCTTGTAGATGGAGAGCTTGGCAGCCGGTGCAATGCCGCTCGTCTTGCCAAAGCTGCGGCCGCCCACGAACGTCTCCACACCGGGATTGCCCGCGGCGGTGCTAGCCGTGTGCGTACCGTGGCTCACGACGTCGATGGGCGAGATCTGTTCCTGAAGTGCCCGTTGAGCTGGCGGAACCGTTTGCAGGAAGGCATCGGCGAAGTAGTGGGCGCTGAGCACCTTGGAATTGCAGGCGCTGCCGTCAAAGGCTGCTCCGGTGTCGGTGCCCTTCTGGCATTCGCCCACGAAGGTGTCTCCGTTGGCCTTCAGCATGGCGATCTTGCCGTCACTCGTGCGGTACGGGACCCCTACCTGGGGGTCCCCTACCAGTGGCTGGACGGGATCACCGGCGAAGAACTTGCTCGTGGGCGTGTAGCCCGTGTCGATCACACCGACCACCGTGCCCTTGCCGGCCTGGTCCTGGCCGCCGAACTGGGTATTCCACAGTCCGTCGGGTCCGCTGAGCTTGAGGAAATCCGTGGTGGAGTAGTCAGGAGCCGACTGGGTGTCCGGAGCTACAAGGAGGACCTGGGGGTCCTTCGCGAGATTGACAGCCTGGTTCGCGGAAAGGGTGGCGCTGAAGCCGTTGATGGCTGTGGTGTAGTCGCGATTGATACTCACGTTCTGCTGCTTGGCCACTTCCTGCTGCTTCTGCTGCAAGTGGGCCTGATACTGCTTCACTTCGGCCTTGCCGACGTCGAGCTTCTTGCCCGCTTGCGGTTTGGTGGCCACATAACCGGGCGTTCCGCCGTCGTAAGTGGCTGCTGGCTTCTCTGCCAGCACCACGACGTAACGGCCATCCTGATAAGACGTGGGGTCCACATTCCGGGCAACCGCTAATCCGGCGGTGGTTGATCCGGAAGCGGGAGTGGCTTGAGCGGGTGTCAACGCCACGGAGGAGAGCAGAACCGGTAATCCGACGGCTAACGCCGCAGCTTTTCGAAGCCCCCCGCTTCCAATGAAGCTCTTTCCTTGTGAATTCACGAGTGATTGCACCTTTCCGGGCGATCGTGGTGGTCATGTCAAGATCAATCAACTGTGGGTGGACACCGATTGACAGTTCTTGTAATCAGGTAAAGTCCAGCCGATTCATAGAGTACAGAGCGATAGCCGAATATGACATAGGACACATTTCGCGTCTTTTGTCATGTCATTTGGCATCAGAATACATCTGCACACAGCAGCGGGCACGCCCCTGTCGGGAGGGACGTGCCCGCTGTGCGGATATTCAGATAAAAATGACGAAGGCGGCGTGGAGGAAGCCTCAGGCGTGTTCGTAAGTCAAGCAATCAGCCGCCTCGGCACCGGGGCCGATCCGGACGTCGTGGGCCTCGCACATGAGGTTGTTGTTGTGGGTGCATTCCGAGCGCTGGCAGGCACCAACGTGCGCCAAGACCTTGGGGAGTCCTCCCATGAGCGTAGTGTCAATGAAGGTGGCACAGGATGCGTGGTCCGCGGTTCCGCCAATCGTGATCCCGAAGGCGGTACAGCCATGATGGTTGAAGCCGCAGCTGCCAACGCTGCATGCGGACACTTCGGCGACGTGTTCGGTCATTGATCCTCCTGCTTGGATGCGGAAATTCCTTGACAGCAATTCCAAGCTACTCCCGAATACACGCCTTGAACCCGGAAGATTAGCGCATTTCTGCGTACCCTATTGCGCCCTATTGCGCCGGTGTCTTGTCAGCGGACCGGCCGCGCTAAGACGGGATCCCCCGCAGGGCGTCGCTGATTCTGGCCCTTGTTGAAGCATCCGGCGGGACCGAAATGCGGTTTTCCCGGGCAGCCCGGTCTGCCATGATCCTTTGGAAAACCATCCTCCCCAGGCCGGCAAACACAGCGGCAAGGACCACGGGTAAAACCATCGACTTAGCGTTCTCGGCCATGCGGCAATCCTAATGACGCAAACCACCCCCGGCCAGAGCCGCCGTCGTTCAGTGCCCGGAGCCACCGTCGGGCATTGACAAACCCCCGACGACGGCGGGCCGCCGCCGCCAATTGGCGCGGCCCGCGGGGCCTCTTCACCGATCTCCCGCAAATAGGGTATGTGGCTATTTGGCCGGTAGAATGGGCATGCAAGCTCGCGGAGCGCCCCCCTTATTCCGTAAGACACTGCATCCAACACTGTCGTGAACTCTGTTGGATGCGGTTGCGGCGTGAGACGGCACCACTCCGCGGCAGCCTTTAACCAAGGTTTAACCAACGCTCACGCACAGGAGTTACCGGATGCCCCGGATCGTCGTCGACGTCATGCCCAAGCCCGAGATTCTGGACCCGCAGGGGAAGGCCATCGTGGGCGCGCTGCCACGCCTCGGCTTCACCAGCTTTAGCGCAGTCCGCCAGGGCAAGCGCTTCGAACTGACCGTCGATGGCGAGGTGACCGACGCCATCCTCGCCCAGGCCCGCGAAGCCGCCGAGACCCTCCTGTCCAACCCGGTGATCGAAGACGTCGTCAACGTCGAGGTCGTCGAGGCCTGACATGACTGAACTTCCTTTGATCGGCGGAGCCCCTGTGGCCGTCGAACCCCAATTGAGCGGGGCCAAGATCGGCGTCGTCACCTTCCCCGGAACGCTCGACGACCGCGACGCCGCCCGTGCGGTACGCATGGCAGGTGGCACCGCCGTCGCACTATGGCATGCCGACACTCACCTGGCCGACGTGGACGCTGTCGTCATCCCGGGCGGTTTCTCCTACGGTGACTACCTGCGCGCCGGCGCGATTTCGCGCTTCGCGCCGCTCATGTCCCGCATCATCGATGCTGCCAACAGCGACGCCAAGCTGCCCGTGTTGGGTATTTGCAATGGCTTCCAGATCCTGACCGAGTCGCACCTGCTCCCCGGCTCCATGATCAAGAACGACCACTTGAAGTTCTTGTGCCGCGACCAGGTGCTGCGCGTGGAGAACAACACCACCTTCTGGACCTCGGACTACGAGGCCGGCCAGGAAATCACGGTTCCGCTGAAGAACCAGGACGGCCAGTACATCGCCGACGAGAAGACCCTGGACGCCCTTGAGGCCGAGGGCCGCGTGGTGTTCCGCTACGTCGGTTGGAATCCGAACGGCTCGCGCCGCGACATCGCCGGCATCAGCAACGCCGCCGGCAACGTGGTAGGCCTCATGCCGCACCCGGAGCACGCGGTAGAGCCCGGATTCGGTCCGGAGTCCAACGCCGGCACGGATGGCTTGGGCTTCTTCACCTCCGTCCTGAACAAGATCGTGGGAGGCGCACAGTGACTACCTCTGCTGAAACCGTCGGCAAGAAGTTCAACATCGACACCGTCGAGAACGCAGCCAAGACCCCGGACACCGAGCTCCCCTGGGCCGAACTCGGCCTGAAGGAGAACGAGTTCGACGAGGTCGTGAAGGTCCTGGGCCGCCGCCCCACCGGCGCCGAGCTCGCCATGTACTCCGTCATGTGGAGCGAGCACTGCTCCTACAAGTCCTCGAAGAACCACCTGCGCCAGTTCGGCGAAAAGGTGACCGAGGAGATGAAGAAGGACATGCTGGTGGGCATCGGCGAAAACGCCGGCGTCACCAACCTGGGCGACGGCTGGGCCGTGACGTTCAAGATCGAGTCCCACAACTCGCCGTCGTTCGTGGAGCCCTACCAGGGTGCCGCAACCGGTATTGGCGGCATTGTCCGCGACATCATCTCCATGGGCGCTCGCCCGGTGGCCGTGATGGATCCGCTGCGTTTCGGTGCGATCGACCACCCGGACACGGCCCGCGTCATGCACGGCGCCGTGGCCGGCATCGGTGGCTACGGCAACTCGCTTGGCCTGCCGAACATCGGCGGCGAAATGGTGTTCGACTCCGTGTACCAGGGCAACCCGCTGGTCAACGCACTGGCAGTCGGCGTCATGCGCCACGAGGACATCCGCCTGGCCAACGCCTCCGGCAAGGGCAACAAGGTTGTCTTGTTCGGTGCGCGCACCGGTGGCGACGGCATTGGCGGCGCCTCGGTGCTGGCTTCGGAGTCCTTCGATGACACCAAGCCTTCCAAGCGCCCCGCTGTCCAGGTTGGCGACCCGTTCGCAGAAAAGGTGCTCATCGAATGCTGCCTGGAACTCTTCAAGGGTTCGCTGGTTGAGGGTATCCAGGACCTCGGCGCCGCGGGCATCTCCTGCGCAACGTCTGAACTCGCTTCCAACGGCGACGGCGGCATGCAGGTTGAACTGACCTCCGTGCTGCTGCGCGACCCCACACTGACCCCGGGCGAAATCCTGATGTCCGAGTCGCAGGAACGCATGATGGCCGTTGTCACGCCCGAGAACATTGCCGCTTTCGAAGCGGTCATGGACAAGTGGGCGGTGGAATACTCCTGGCTGGGCGAGGTGACCGATACCGGCCGCCTGATCATCACGTGGGAAGGCGAAGTCATTGTCGACGTCGACCCGCGCACCGTTGCCCACGACGGTCCGGTCTACGACCGCCCGTTCGCACGCCCCTCGTGGCAGGATTCCGTGCAGGCCGATACCTTCACGGGTTCCGTGCAAGACGCCGGCCGTCCATCGACCTCCGGGGAACTGGCCGCCGCCATCACAGAGCTTATTGCTTCGCCGAACATGTGCAGCAAGGCCTGGATCACCAAGCAGTACGACCGCTACGTCGGCGGCAACACCGCCATGGCGTTCCCGGACGACGCCGGAGTGGTCCGCGTGGACGAGGAAACCGGCCTTGGCGTGGCCCTGGCCACCGACGCCAACGGCCGCTACACCTACCTCGATCCGTACCACGGCGCGCAGCTGGCACTGGCCGAGGCGTACCGCAACGTCGCCACCTCCGGCGCGGTCCCGATGGCTGTCAGCGACTGCCTGAACTTCGGCTCCCCCGAGGACCCCGACGTCATGTGGCAACTGGCCGAGGCCATTCGTGGCCTGTCCGACGCATGCATGGAGCTCGGTGTCCCGGTCACTGGCGGCAACGTCTCGCTGTACAACCAGACAGGTACCGTCCCGATCCACCCCTCGCCGGTGGTGGCAGTGCTGGGCAAGCTCGACGACGTCGCGCGCCGCACCCCGTCGGGCTGGAAGGAAGACGGCCAGGCCATCTACCTGCTAGGCACCACGGCTGCGGAGCTGGACGGTTCGGAGTGGTCCAACCTGCGCGGACACCTCGGTGGTTTGCCGCCGAAGGTTGACCTGTCCATCGAGCGCCAGCTGGGCGAAATCCTCATCAACGCTTCGCGGGATGGCATGATCGACGCCGCACACGACCTCTCCGAGGGCGGCCTCGCTGCCGCACTGGTGGAGTCCTCACTGCGTTACGGCGTCGGCGCCCGGATTGCGCTGGAGGAACTCGTGGAGCGCGACGGCGTGGACCTGTTCACGGCGCTGTTCTCCGAGTCACAGGGCCGGGCAATCGTGTCCGTTCCGCGCTCCGAGGAAGTCCGCTTCAAGGACATGTGCACCGCCCGCGGCTTCGCCCACCTCCGGATCGGCGTCGTCGACGCTGCCGGCGGCAAGCTAGAGATCAACGGCGTGGACGAGCTGTCCCTGGACGCTCTTAACGAAGCCCACGAGGCCACCCTGCCGAAGTACTTCGGCTAGCCTCACCGGTTCCACTTTCGATTGCTCCCTACCGCCCCCGGCGGCGGGGAGCAATCGTTTTTAACCACGCTCCTGCAGATATCGGGAGTTTGGAGGCGACGCACGCTCACATATACGCGCCTTCCGAGCAACGCTCGCTCACTTTTGGCGCCATTGGCGGACGCTCCTGCCGATAGAACGCCGCTGGCCGAGCGCTCCTGCAGTTCATGATCTGCAGGAGCGTCCGCCGTTTGCCCCACACAGGTGAGCGAGCGTTCCGCCAGAACCCCACATAAGTGAGCGAGGATCGACGGTTGGGTCAGTCCTCGCTATGGAGGTCCCGGCGTCGGGCACTCAGCAGCTCCAGTTCCGGGCGGGCGGCAACAAAGCGTTCGACGGCGTCGAGCACCTCCACGAGGTGCGCCCGGTCCGGGGCCACCGCCGCTGCACCAATGAGGGCTCGTCGATGCTGGTCCAGGTGCCCGGTCTCGGCCGCCGAGACCTCGAAGCGCCGCTTCAGCTCGGCGATGAGCGGACGCACGAGGGAGCGTTTCTCCTTCAAGCTGAATACCTCGCCGAGGAGGATGTCGAACTCGATCCAAGCGATCCACATGCGCCCATGGTATCGACCAGCCGCCCTCCCTCCCTTCCGGAGGCTCACGGTGGCAAGATAAAGGCAGGCCGAAGGAGATCCGTGGGCAAAGACGATGATGCGAACAAGGCTGGCAACGCGGTGTCCCGGGGCGCCGATTCGGTGGGGGACGCCGTCCACGAAGCCAAGGATTCACCGGCCGTCCGGGCAGTGGCACGGGCAGGCTTCGTCGCCATAGGGCTGATCCACCTCCTCATCGGGGTCATCGCCTTGCGGATTGCGTTCGGCGAATCGGGGCAGGCCGACAAGAGCGGAGCGGTCGCCCAGATGGCTGCCACGCCTGGCGGCGTCGTCCTCCTGTGGGCGTGCCTGGTGGCGTGCGGAGTCTTGGCTCTCTACATGGCGAGCGACGCGGTCATGGGGTGGAGCGGACGGAAAGCTCCCAAGAAGTTGCAAAAGAGGCTCAAGGCGGCCGGGCAGGCGGTCGTCTTCGCTGCGGCCGCGGTAACATTCGGCAGTTTCGCGGTGGGCCGTCCAAGCAGTAGCAGCGAGAAATCCCGGACAATCAGCGCAGACCTCATGTCCAGCACCCCGGGCACTGTCCTCCTTGTGATCGTCGGGGCCGCGTTGCTGGCTGCTGCGGGTACCTATATCTTCTTGGGGATCACACGCAGGTATGAAAAGAACCTGCGCGAAAGACCGTCCGGGGTCCCGGGAGACGCGTTCACGGTGCTGGGCGTGTTCGGCTATTGCGCGAAAGGAGTCGCGCTCGGCGCCGTCGGGCTGCTCATCCTGATCGCCACGATGGCGCACGACCCATCCCAACAAGGCGGCCTCGACGCGGCGCTCAAGGCCTTCCTGAAACAACCCTTCGGCGGATGGGTGCTGGCGGGTGTGGGCCTCGGGCTCGTGGCCTACGGGATCTTCTCCCTGCTCCGTTCCCGTTACCAGCGGCTCTGATGGCGCCCCGCGCCTAGAGGCGCCACCGCTGGGGAAACCACGACGGCGGTCCCCACCAAAGGTGAGAACCGCCGTCGGGCGCCTATTTAGCTTGGTCGTGCTACTTGGACGTACCCTGCGACACGGAGCCTTGAAGCTGACGCTGGAAGATGACGTAGACGATCAGCACGGGAACCACGGTAACCGTGACAGCAGCGAACAAAGCGCCGAAGTCCACTGCATAGCCCATCTGGCCTGCGAAGGCAGCAAGCCCTTGGGACAGAACGCGCGGTCCGGCTGCGTTGATCGCCACCGGAATCAGGAACTGGTTCCACAAGCCCAGGAAGTTGAAGATGGCCACGGAAGCGAGACCTGGCTTGGCCATCGGCAACATGACCTGGAAGAACGTCCGCCACTCCCCCGCTCCGTCCAAGGAAGCCGCCTCACCGATTTCGAAGGGCAAGGATTTGAAGAAGGAGAAAAGGAAGAACACTGTGAAGGGCAAAGCGAAGCCGACGTACACAAGAATGAGGCCCGGCAAGGTATTGAGCAGGCCGAGGTTCTTCATGATGAAGAACAGCGGGACCATGGCCAAGAAGATCGGGAAGGTCAGCCCGGCCAACATGAGGTAGTAGATGGCCCTGCTGCCCGGGAAGGTGTAGCGCGCCAGGACGTAGGCGCACATGGCGCCCAGTACCATGACGATCACCAAGGCAGACCCCACCACAATGACCGAGTTCAGGAAGTAGCTTCCAATGCCGGCTTCGGACCAGGCTCGGAGGTAGTTGTCGAATCGCCACTGCGAGGGCAAGGCGAACGGAGAGGCGAAGATCTCGCTCGACGTCTTGAAGGAAGACATGAAAGTCCAGAGCAAGGGCAGGATCACAATGAGCGACCAGATGGTGAGCGCTGTGTGCGAAACTGCACCCACCACTTTGTCGCTGGTGGTGGTGGCCGACTTGCTCGGGTTGAAATGCAGCGAGGTGCGCTGCTCCGAGGCGAGTTTGCTAGTCATTAGTTGGACACATCCTTGTCGCCGCCAGTGAGCCTGTTCACCAGGAACACGATGCCCGAGAAGATCAGGGTGGCTATGGCCAGCACAACGCCCATGGCGCTAGCCAGGCCGAACTGGCTCTTGGTGAAAGCAGTAAAGAAGAGCTGCTGGGCCATCACCAGGGTGGAGTTGTCCGGACCACCGCCGGGATTCAGCGCAGCCATGTAGACAAAGGCGTCCAGGGCCAGAATGCCCATGTAGATGTAGGCGGTCTGGATGTTGTCGCGGATCAGCGGGATAGTGATGGACACGGCGGTACGGAAACGCCCTGCGCCGTCAATCCTCGCCGCTTCGAAGGTTTCGGCCGGAATGCCTTTGATGCCTGCGACGAACAGCACCATGTAGAAGCCGACGAAACCCCACACGATCACGAACATCGTGGCAATCATGGCGGTGCTCTTGTCACCCAGCCAGGCATAGGACTTGAACTGGTCAAGCCCCAAGGAGGTCAGCATGCCATTCAACAGACCGCCGGAAGGATCGTAGATCTGGCCCCACATGATGCCGATGGCAATTGCCGGGATCGTGTACGGGAAGAAGGACACAACCCGATAGAAGCTAGAGTTGCGCAAACCCTTGATTTGCCCCTTGCTGCTCCCGCCCACGGTCACCAGGGTCGCCAGCACCAGGCTGAGGATGATGGTGATGATCGGCAGGAAGATCACCAGGAGGATGTTGTTGCCCAAGGCCTTCATGAAGATGTCGTCCGTGAAGATCTTGCGATAGTTCTCTAGGCCGATGAAGTTCATCTTGGACGAGAACCCGGACCAGTCGGTCATGGAGTAGTAGAACGCCTGTGCGAAGGGCGAAATCACAAACACAATGTAGATGGCCAGCGGAAGGCCAAGGAACACTCCAAAGAAGCTGACCTTGTCCCACGTCAGGGGCTTGCGCCTCCGCCTGACCACCGGTGGAGCACTTTCCGGAACGACGGCGGTGAGGCCGACGTCGTTCCGGCTCGTTCGGGTTTTCACTGGAGTCACTTCACTTCAATCTTCGTCACCGAACTGTCGTTGCGGACCTTGTCGGTGATCTTCTGCAGGGCCGACGTCAGGGTGGCGACGTCGGACTTTCCGTCCAGGAAGGTGTTCCAGACAACCAACTGGTCCTTGTTCATCCCGTAGAGGTCAACAAAGTTCCACGTGAAGATGTTCGATCCGGCCGCGTTGAGAAGGGTGGTCTGGGAAACCAGGGCAGTGGAGCCGAAGCCATCGGCGGGAACAGTGTCCTTGACGATGGTGGGGGCGAGCTTGGTCTTGGCAAAGTTGGTGGCAGCATCCTTGGAGAGCATGACACGCAGCAATTCCTTGCCGCCAGCAACGTTCTTGCCCTGGGAAGGAACAATGAAGGGCTCGCCGGAAGCGCTGTGCATTGCCTCGTAAGGAAGTTTGGATCCCGAGGTCACGGTGGGAATCGGAACGCCGGTCATCTTGAATCCGGACTTGGTCTGGTCCTTCATCTCGTTTTCGATCCACGAGCCGGACGGGTAGAACACGGCTTCCTGGGCGTTGCTCCACTGTGCCTGTGCTGCCGTGAACTGCGTACCCGAGCCACCTGGCTTGAAGTGGCCCGCCTTGACGATCTTGTCCAAGGCCGTGAAGACGCTCTGGATGGCCGGGTGGGACCAGGCGTCCGCCTTCAGGTTTTCAAGGCCGAGGCGAACGTCGTGGCCGCCTTCCTTGATGGCGGAAGCAATCGCCATTTCCTGGTAGTAAGTGGCTGCTTCTTTGCCCCAGACGAACAGGTACTTGCCTTTCGCCTTCGCTTGCTCGCCGAGGGCGTACATGTCGTCCCAGGTCTTCGGCACGGTCCAACCATTGTCCTTGAGGAATGAATCCGAGTACCACATGGCGTAAACGGTCAGCACGTAGTTCAAGGCGGCCAGCTTGCCGTTGAAAGTACCCGGGGCGAGCACGCCGCCGTAGAGGGTGTCCTTGATGACCTTGCCCTCGAGGTTCTTGGCATTAATAACGCTTGTGAGGTCTTCAAGCTGCGGCAGGATGGCACTGAAGCCGATTGCCTTGGCACCGGAGTTGTCGATCAAGTCCGGCGGGTTGCCTCCAACGAATCGCGGCTGAAGTTCCTGCGCGATATCCGTGGAGGGAGCGATCTTGGCGGTGGAACCCGAATGTGCGCTTTCGAAGGCCTTGCCCGCGAAGTCGACGTAGTCGATTCCGTAACCGCCCTTGAAGATCACCGCGTCAACGGTGGACTTGTCTGCCATACCGAATGGGTTGGCATCTGAAACGGTCCCCGTAGGACCGGTGGATCCTCCGCCGCCACCGGCTGCGCAGGAGGCCACCGAGCCGGCCAACGGCACAAGCACGGCCGCGGCAAGCGCGCCGCGGAGGAAACCACGACGTGCAAAGGACTGCTGCTGAACGTTCATCCTAAAACCCTCCAGAGACTCGTAGTACCGAACTCTGACGGCGCCTCGGCCGGCAGTCGATCGGTCCGGGCACCGCCGCTGCGACGCGCCCTTCGTGTGACATACTTCACCACGAATGATTGAAAAGCAATATTTGAGGGCAGTTTCAATCAACTTTTGTCAAAATGTGATCTGACGAGGCTGCCGCTCCGAAGGGGTCATTCGGCCTGTTTAGCCCCGTAAATTCAAGGATTTTGCACACTCAGCAACGGCCTCGCGGGCCAATCGCCGCTGTTGCTCGGTTCCTACCCGCTCAGCCCACTGCTCCGCGAGCTGGAACTCCACCATTGCCTCGGTGCGGCGACCGTCGTCGTACATCGCCCATCCGAGGTTGTTGTGCAGGGAAACCATCCACCGTTTGGTGCGGGGATGCTCGACGGCGGAGGCGTACTCGAGCGCACTGCGCGTCCATGATTCCTGGTGTCCGGAGTCCGCAATAGCGAGCATGTGAAGCGCGTCGACGGCGAGGAAATCTTCGCCTAAGAGGTCCGCCAATTCGGCCGCCTGCTCAAAGAGCGGAACCGCCATGGCCGGGTGGCCCGCGGAGTTGAGCAAGCGCCCACGTTCCAGGAGAATCCGCACCGCAAGGGTCGGCTCCTCTTCGGCGTCGATCCCGTCCAGGAGGGCATCCGCCTCCTCGAAGCGGCCCTGCAAACCGATGGCCCGGCCCAATTGGGTGGCGAGCTCGGCCCGTTCAAAAGCATCGTAGGCAGGATCCTCCATGGCTTCGCGAAAGCGGGCTTCCGACAGCGCGGGGTCCTCAAAAGCCCACAGCTCATCGAGGGTCTCTTGTTCAAGCATCTGGCTCCTCCTGATTGCTTCGGGGCGTTGGAAGGTGCGGTGCAATGACAATCTAGCCGAAGCAGTGGACAGGGTCCGCGTGTCACTCCTTCGCGAGGCGAGCCCAGCCCAACTGTTCCTGCTGCTTGCGGCTCAATGACGAAACTACTAAGTCATAGGAGTCCTCCACCATGTCCCGGACCATGGTGTCCGGCAGTGCGCCGTCCAGCCGCACGCCATTCCAGTGCGTCTTGTTCATATGCCAGGCGCCAGTGATTTCCGGATGGGCCGCCCGCAATTGCACAGCCAGGGCAGGATCACATTTGAGGCTCACCGCCAGGTTATGGTCGTCCATGGCGGAGGCCGCGAACATTTTGCCCTCCTGCTTGGCTCCCCCGGACACGGCGGAACGGACTTTGAAAACTGACGTTTCCGGGCCGAAGGGAAAGTCCTCAAAAACCCCGGGGAAGCCCAGGCAGATTCGGCGAAGGGTAGCAGCATCCATGCACTGAGACTAACGGAGACCCAGCCTCACGCAACGCCCAGGAAGTCCTCCAGGAGCACCACTTCCAGTCCGGCGGCGAGTTGCGCGGAACGGAATGCCGCAAAATCGGCCGCGAATTCGGGGCGGAAGTGCATCAGGACGATGTCGCCGGGACGTAGCGAATTTCCGTATTGGTAGTCCATGCGCCCGGCATTTGCCTTGACCTCCCAGGTAATGATCGCTTTCAGGCCCGCGGCAGCCACTGCCTGCCTCATGGTGGTGGAGTAGGCACCCCCAGGTGGCCTGAACAGGGTGGGCCTGCGGCCGTACTGCTGGACGGCAAAATCCTGCATGCCCGCGATGTCATCCAATTGCCGCTGGTAACCCCACTGTGTGGCCATGTTGACGTTGTGGCTCACCGTATGGTTTTCGACCAAGCTCCCCTGCGCCATGAACGCCTTGAAGAACCCGGGGTTGTCGCGGACCGTGTTGCTCGTCAGGAACAGTGTGGCCGGGTAGTCATTCTCCGCGAGGAGGCGGACGCTTTCCGGGGACTTGACCACTCCGTCATCGATCGTCAGGAACACCACGGGATGTTTGGTGGGGATTTTGGTGATCACAGGAGCCAGCCCGCCTTGGATAGGCGGCAGGGCAAAGTCAGGGACAAAGGAGCGCCGGAGCCGCTTGGGGGGCCCCGGGCTAGGCGTGGGGCCCGATGCGATGCTTGGCGATCCCGACGACGACGGCGCGGCGCCCGCACTGCCGGGAGCCGCCGTCGGGCTTTCTCCGGACAGGTTTCCGGGAGCAGCGCAAGCTCCGAGCCCTGCCACGAGGGATGCCCCGAGGAGGCCGAGCGCAGTACGTCGGCTGGCAGTGGAGGGATGGTCGTCGCACATTGGGTTCCCTGGTTTCGAATTCGGGTGATTGCCCCCGGAGTGTAACAGCGGCCGGTTAACAGAAGGCGCCACTAGTTGTCGCTTCGCCAGCCCATCTGCGCCGGGCAAGCGTTCATCACGACGTCCAGGCCCGCCTTCTTAGCCCGCTCCGCCGCATCCTCGTCAATCACGCCGAGCTGGAGCCACACTGCTTTCGCTCCCACCGCAATCGCTTCGTCCACCACGCCGCCAACGCGCGAGGAATTCACAAAGCAGTCGACGACGTCGATGGGCTGTTCGAGGGGCACATCGGCCAGGAACTTGTAGCCGGTTTCACCGTGGACGTCTTCGCCTTTTTGGTTGATCGGGACGATCTCCATGCCCATGGTGTCGCGAATGTAGAGAGYCACTTCGAACGCGGAGCGCCACTCATTCGTGCTGAGTCCCACGATTGCCCAGCGGCCCTTTGTTCGCATAAGCCGGTCGATGACTGCCGGATCGTTGACATGTGCCATACCCCCAGCCTACTACCGTGGTTTCGCGGGTCACTTGGCCGAATTATTGACTGGGATTCGCGCCAGGCGGTGTTAGCGGGCCAGTCCGAAGAGCCAGCGCAGGGACGCTCCTTGGGACTTTCCCGAGGGGTCGGCCTTGCTGTCCTGGAGGACCTGTAGCAGTCCATCCTGGAACTCCTTGCTGCTCCATTTCGGCAAGGTGTCCGTTGCCTGCTTGAGTACGCCTTGGGAATCTGTCTTGGGCTCGGTGTGCGCCGTCTTCGGTACCCCGGGCTGCCCCACTGTCCCCTGCTTTGGTGAATCCTTCATTTCCGCGGGATCCGTGGGCGACGGCACCACGTCCGGCGAAGGCTCAACCGCAGGCGGTGCGGCTGCTTCGGAGACAGGCGCGATGACCGGTTCCGGTGCTACGGCAGGAGCAGGCAGATCGACAGGCGCCGGGTGGGTGGTGACCTTCGGGGAATCGCCGGCCGGGGCTGGAGGTACCAGCGACGGCGGAGCAGTGGTCCAGCCCGGCGCCCAGTCGGAGATCAGCGACTGCATGAAATCGGGAGTCCCCTTGCTAAATCCGGAACTCGAGGCCGCAACGCCCCCGATGCCCAAGCCCATGGCGGTCAGGACAGCGGCACCAATGACGGCAGGGCGGTGTTTGCGCAGCTGACGACGCTTGCCGAGCTCATCGAGGGGATATTCTTCCGCAGGGTCGGCAGTGGCCGCCCCGCTTCCGGTCGCCCCGCTTCCGGTCGCCCCGCTTCCGGCCGCCAGGCCAACTCCGGCAACGGGGCCAACTCCCACGGCGGTACCGGCCAGGAGCGCAGCAAGCGCCTGGCCGGGGACCGGCGCGGGCATGGACGCGAACGATTCCAGTGCTTTCAAGGAGTCCGTGAGCGCGGGATCGTCCGCCAGTCCAGCCTCAAGCATGAGCTCATGGATGATCGCGTCGCGGTCAATGTCCTTGCAATCCCAACGCATCATGGGGCCACGTATTCCTTTACTACCGAGTGCTCGCGGAGTGCATTCAACGCCCGGCGCTGCAGTTGCTTGACCGCGCCTTGGCTTTTCCCCATGATTTCGGCGGCCTGTTCCACTGTCAGACCAGCAATGATCCGAAGTGACAGGACTTCCCGCTGGTCTTCCCGAAGGAGGCCCAGCAGGCCCATGACTTCCCGGGGCGAAACACGGTCCATCGCTTCGGCCTCCGCCGAACTCGACTGGCGCGTGTCACGCTCAGGTTCAAACTCGTGGTGCTCCGGGGCCCTGCTTTGCCGACGATGGTCATCCACCATCCGGGCGTGGGCTACCGAAAATACAAATGTCCGCAGACCACTGACGCCGCCGGTGATGGTCTCAACACGCGGCAGGACAGCAAGAAAGACGTCCTGGGTGACAGCTTCCGGATCCGAGACGCCTTTTGCTGTCAGGTAGCCGAGCACCTGGCCCGCGAAGGCTTGGTACACTGCACTGAACAGTTCAGCTTCCCGGCCCTGCAGGGCGCGCAAGGCTGCATCGGTCAAGACGTCGGTCACAGAAGCGTGGCTTTCGTTGGGGAGCAAATGTCCGGATTGAAACGAGATCCTTGTTGCCGCCGAAATGCCGCACGGCCGGACAACCTCACCTAGCTTAACCGCTGCTCCCATGAAGCCCAAGGACCGGCTTTCCGTTCCGGAGGCTCGCCTCTCCCGGACTGTGTACATCCACGAAACCCTTCAGACATGAAAAGGGCCGAGCTGAAACCTGATGGGGGACAAATTTCAGCTCGGCCTTTCAAAGAGGTAATCGTCGGGGCACCCCAAAGGGTTACGCGTATTCCAAAAGTTTTTTCCGAGCCCGTTTTTGGCATTGATCAAGGCCTAAGGTTGGGTGGAACCCAACTTTGCTCCACCCATATCAACGACGTGCCCAGTACCTTTGGAGTGTCGGTTGCCCATTGTTAAGTCAGCATGCTCGCGAGGCGCACGCACTGTGACCCTGATCGTGTCCATATGTCTTGCAGGGACGCTCCTCAGCTGCGGTCGGAACGATCAAAACGCACTCGGCCCATACCCGGATTCCACCCCGACCAGCACGAACGCCGGGATGCCCATCGAGACCGGCCCCGAGGATGGTTCGCCAATTCTGCCTTGGACCCTGAATCGAATCGATGATACGGAAAATCGGGTGTACTTAACAACCTCAAATTTCGAGTGCAGCGCTCCCAACCGGGCAAGAATCGCCGAAACCGCAGAGACCATCACGATCACCATCCTTGGCACACCCAACAAGGGTCCTTGCACTCAACAGCTGAACACCCTCATCACGTTTGTCCAGTTCAAGTCATCGATCGGAAGCAGGAAGATATTGGGTTCCAAATAGCTTCAACGCACGACGGCGAGCCGCCCCCTGAAAGGGCGACCCGCCGTCGTCGTGATTTGGCTTTGGTGTCTAATCCTCGATCAGATCGTGCACCACGATCGTCTGGTCCCGGTCCGGCCCGACGCCGATCGCGGAGAAGCGCGTGCCGGAGAGCTTCTCAAGGGCCAGCACATAATTGCGTGCGTTCTCGGGGAGGTCTTCCAGGGTCTTGGCGCCGGTGATGTCCTCGGTCCAACCGTCGAAGTACTCGAAGATCGGCACGGCGTGGTGGAACTCGGTCTGGGTCATGGGCATTTCGTCGTGGCGGACGCCGTCGACGTCGTAGGCTACGCAGACCGGGATCTGCTCGATGCCCGTCAAAACGTCCAGCTTGGTGACGAAGTAGTCCGTAAAGCCGTTGACGCGGGATGCGTGGCGGGCCAGGACAGCGTCGTACCAACCGCAGCGGCGGGGGCGGCCGGTGTTGACGCCGAACTCGCCGCCGGTCTTCTGCAGGTACATGCCCATTTCGTCGAAGAGCTCCGTGGGGAACGGACCGGCGCCGACCCGGGTGGTGTAAGCCTTGATGATGCCGATGGAGCGCGAGATGCGGGTGGGTCCGATGCCCGAGCCAACAGACGCACCGCCGGCAGTCGGGTTGGAAGACGTCACGAACGGGTAAGTGCCGTGGTCGACGTCCAGGAACGTGGCCTGGCCGCCTTCCATGAGGACCACCTTGCCCTCGTCCAGTGCATTGTTGAGGACCAGGGTGCTGTCAATCACCAGCGGCCGCAGGCGCTCAGCGTAAGACAGGAAGTACTCCACGATCTCGTCCACCACCACGTTGCGGCGGTTGTAGACCTTGACCAGGAGTTCGTTCTTTTGGCGCAGGGACCCTTCCACCTTCTGGCGGAGGATCGATTCGTCGAAGACATCCTGGACGCGGATACCCAGGCGGGCCACCTTGTCCATGTAGGCCGGGCCAATGCCCCGCCCTGTGGTGCCGATGGCGCGGCTGCCGAGGAAGCGCTCCGTGACCTTGTCCAACACCTGGTGGTACGGCGCTACGAGGTGGGCATTCGCCGAGACGCGCAAACGGGACGTGTCGGCGCCGCGGGCTTCCAGGCCGTCAATCTCCTGGAACAGCGCTTCAAGGTTCACCACGCAGCCGTTGCCGATGATCGGAATCGCGTTCGGGCTCAGAATGCCGGCAGGAAGGAGCTTGAGCTCATACTTCTCACCGCCCACCACAACGGTGTGCCCGGCGTTGTTGCCGCCGTTGGGCTTGACCACGTAGTCAACGCGGCCACCGAGCAGGTCGGTTGCTTTGCCTTTGCCTTCGTCGCCCCATTGGGCTCCGACGATCACGATAGCTGGCATGGGATCCTCCCCCATTCTTTCGGGCCGGTCCTGGCGGGGTCACCAAGGCTCAGCGCCGTACATGAGAACGCCCCGAATCTTTCGGCCCTGCCCGCAGACTTTCGCAAAAGTTCACCGGCGGGATCAGCAAGAGTTCCGGGGCTCTTACCAGCCAAGTTTAGCCGATGCGGCTCTTGGACCTGTTGTCACACGGTCGGAGCGGACATCAAAACAGGCACGGCGCCCTCGAAGTTCCCTGTGAGCAGAATGTGAACTCTTCCCAAACAGTCCGCTTTGAGCCTCCAAAACGGCCCTCGAGCTCCAAGCGAGCGGCTACATTCTTTGTGAATCCTCACCCCCAACACACCCAACTGACTCGCATTTGTTGTCGTTATGAGCCCTCTAAACGACAACAAATGCGAGCTAGTTGGGCGGGCACTTCCATGAATCTGAAGGGAAATCCATGAATTTTCGCAACAAGCGACTCTTGTCAACGGCAGGAGTGAGCGCACTCGCAGCATCCACGATCGCTGCCGGCATGATCGGGTTCGGCATGACGCCCGCCTCGGCCTCGTCCAATGACGACCCTAAAGGAACCGCGACGCCCATCAAGCACGTTGTGGTGATTTTCGGCGAGAACGTCTCCTTCGACCACTACTTCGCGACGTACCCCCAGGCCGCAAACACCGCGGGCGAAACCCAGCAAGGCAGTGGCGCAGCGGCTCCGACGTTCACGGCGGCCAAGAACACCCCCAAGAACATCGCCACCCTCGCCCACGACAAGTTGCTGGCACCTAACAACCCCAACTCGGCCCAGCCCCAGCGGCTGACGCCAGGCCAGGCAATCACCTGCGACCAGGACCACGAGTACACCGCGGAGCAGAAGGCCTACAACGGTGGCCTGATGAACAAGTTCGTCGAGAACACCAGCATGGATACCTGCTCGGGTGGCCAGTTCGGCCGCCCTGGGCTCACCATGGACTACTACGACGGCAACACGGTCACAGGAATCTGGAACTACGCCCAGAACTTCGCCATGAGCGATTCCCACTTCAGCACCGTCTTCGGCCCGTCCAGCCCCGGCGCGCTCAACCTGGTGTCCGGCCAAACCCACGGCGTCACGGAGTTCACCGCGGACGGACAGCCGGTCAAGCCCGCAAGCAGCGACTATACGGTCAAGTTCCCTGACGCCAACGGCGTAGGCACCATGACGGAGGACCCGGATCCGGTCTACGACGACTGCTCCAACAAGAGCCACGCGAGCAAGAACAACCTCGCCGGCATGCAGGGCAAGAACATCGGTGACCTGCTGAACGACAAGGGAGTCAGCTGGGGCTGGTTCCAGGGCGGCTTTGCACCGACGACGGCGGCGACGGCCACCACTCCGGCGGCCTGCATGGCCACCCACACCAACATTGCAGCCGCCACGGTGACGGACTACAACCCGCACCACCAGCCGTTCCAGTACTACAAGTCCACGTCCAACCCACACCACCTTGCTCCCGCCAGCGTGGACGAGATCGGGCACAACGGACAGGCGAACCACCAGTACGACACCAAGGACTTCGCCAAGGTGGTCAACTCCGACAACATGCCTGCAGTGTCCTTCCTCAAGGCGGGAAACTACCAGGACGGCCACGCTGGCTACTCCGATCCCCTGGACGAGCAGAAGTTCATCACGCAGCAGGTGAACGCCATCCAAAACTCGAAGAACTGGGAAAACACCGCCGTCATCCTTGCCTACGATGACTCGGACGGCTGGTATGACCACGTTGCCGCCGCGGTGAAGAACTCCTCGAACACCACTGACGACGCTGCGTGGTGCCTCAACGCATACAACAAGGGTGTGCCTACGGCCGGAGGCTATGCCGACCGTTGCGGCCCCGGCCCCCGCCAGCCGCTTGTGGTGATCTCCCCCTTCGCCAAGAAGAACTTCGTTGACCACACCCAGACGGACCAGGCTTCCATCCTTCGCTTCATCGAGGACAACTGGCGCACGGGCCAGATTGGCGACTCGTCGGCAGACGCCAAAGCCGGATCCATCAACGCGATGTTCAACTTTGACAACGGGCGGGACGTCAAACTCATCCTGAATGAATCGAACGGTACGGTAGTTTCCCGCACCAAGGAAAACGACGACCAGAACGACAACAAGCAGTAACAGGCGTTTCGAAAACGGCACCGTCTCGAGCTCATCGAGGCGGTGCCGTTTCAGTTAACCCGGCCGCGGCCAAACGGTCGCCGCCGCTTGCCGCCGTCGAGAGTCCCACCACAGAAGTCCCGATTCACCCCACAGCTCACCGCCGTTCCGGTAGAGTTAACCAGCCCCCAACACAGCACCCAACCCCGACCGGTCGCGGCCAACCGTTCCCGGCCGGATAAGTGCGCCTCGCTACCCGTAGGAGACCAAAGCCCATATGCAAGACCTGGCGACTGATTCACTCGAAGAGCAGCTCTGGAACCGACGTTTCGAACCCCACATCGCCGAGGTCACGGGGCTTTGCGATTCCCTCAAAGAACAGAAGCCGGGCAGCGAAGTCCTCTACGTGGACCCCGCCCACAGCGTTGACGAATGCCGCATCATCAGCCTATTCTCCAACACCCGCACCACGGAGGGCTCGGGCTTCATTGTCCCGGGTGACGCAGATGCCACCACCCGCATGGTGGGCATGCAGTGGCAGTTGGGGCTGCGTCCGGAACTCATGATGCCGTGGAACGTGTACCCGTGGATCGAACCGGACGGAGAGCCGGGCAAGCTGACTCCCGCCAACATCACCGAAGGCCTCAAGCCGCTCCTGCGTTTGCTCGCGATCGTGCCGCGCACCTCCGTGCTGGTAGCCCACGGCAATGAAGCCCACCGCTTGGCAGACCAGCTCATGAAGGCCGCCCCGCAGAGCATCCACCGCCGCGGCTTCAAGACGTTCAAGGTCCGCTCCCTGGGTGGACGCTCTTTCGCGGGCTCCCCTACGCGCCAGCAGGAGTACCTGGACCTCATCCATGGCGCTTACGCCGAGGCAATGGCCCGGACCGGCCTCACGCCAGTTTCCTAGGACCTGCCCAACTAACTCGCATTTGTTGTCGTTATGACGCCTCATAACGACATTTACTGCGAGTCAGTTGGGCGGGGAAAGCGCGACGGCGGCCGCCCCACCTTACGTGGGCGGCCGCCGTCGGCGTCTTCTCAGCTTTTCTAGCCTTCGATCGCTGCCTTCGCAGCAGGATCGGAGTCGTTCAGGAACTTCTCGATCCGCTCCGGTTCCTCGGCTTCGCCAATGGCAGCGGATGCCCGGCCGAGGGAGTACAGAGCGCGCAGGAATCCTCTGTTGGGCTCGTGCTCCCACGGGATGGGCCCGACGCCGCGCCAACCGTTGCGGCGCAGCGAATCCAGTCCACGGTGGTAACCCACACGCGAATACGCGTACGAATCGATGGTTCGTCCTTCAGCCCAGGCTTCCTCGGCCAGGATCGCCCACAGCAACGAAGACGTGGGGTACTTGGCTACGAGGTCCAGGGCCTCCTGCCCCAACGCAAGGTGCTGGTACACCTCGGTCTCGGGAGGGAGGAGCGTCGGCTCCGGGCCCATCAGGTTCTTGCGGAATTCGTCGGACATTAGAAGGTCTTGCCGACCGAACCGAGCTGCTTGGCGGCTTCCACGATCCGGGCAGCCATGCCGGCCTCGGCGGAGGCTCCCCAGACGCGGGGGTCGTAGGTCTTCTTGTTGCCCATTTCGCCGTCGACCTTCAGGACGCCGTCGTAGTTCGAGAACATGTGACCGGCAACCGGGCGGGTGAACGCGTATTGGGTGTCGGTGTCGATGTTCATCTTGATGACACCGTAGGAAACAGCATCCGCGATTTCCTGCTCGGTGGAGCCGGAGCCGCCGTGGAAGACGAGGTCGAACGGGTTAGTCTTGCCGATCTTCGCACCGACCTCGGCCTGGATCTGCTTGAGCAGTTCGGGGCGGAGCTTGACGTTGCCCGGCTTGTACACGCCGTGGACGTTGCCGAAGGTCAGGGCCGTCAGGTAGCGGCCGTTCTCGCCGGCGCCGAGGGCCTCGATGGTGGCGAGGGCGTCTGCAGTGGTGGTGTACAGCTTCTCGTTGATCTCGTTCTCGACGCCGTCTTCCTCGCCGCCAACCGTGCCGATTTCAACCTCGAGGATGATCTTGGCGGCAGCTGCGCGCTCCAAGAGTTCGCGACCGATCCGCAGGTTCTCGGACAGGGTCTCGTGCGAGCCGTCCCACATGTGCGAGTTGAAGATGGGGTCCTTGCCGGCCTTGACGGCTTCCTCGGAAGCAGCCAGCAGCGGAAGCACGAAGTCCGCGAGCTTGTCCTGCGGGCAGTGGTCCGTGTGCAGGGCGATGTTCACGTTGTAGTTCTTGGCGACCTCGCGGGCGAAAGCCGCGAAGCCCAGGGAGCCGGCAACCATGTCCTTGACGGATGCGCCGGACCAGTAGGCCGCACCACCGGTGGAGACCTGGATGATGCCGTCCGATTCGGCCTCGGCAAAGCCGCGGATGGCGGCGTTCAGGGTCTGCGACGAGGTGACGTTCACTGCCGGGAACGCATATCCACCGGCCTTCGCGCGGTCGATCATCTCGGAGTAAATCTCTGGGGTTGCGATGGGCATGCTGACTCCTATGCTGATTTTCGTCTGTGGGTTTTGTTGACCCTGGAGTAGACCTATACGGCTAGACACCATCCTAGCGACTGAAGAATCCGGCACCGTGTTTCCGGTCACGGAGACGGGTAACACTTGCGGACCGTCTGTAAGAAAGGGCGTTAAGAGACCTGCTGCCCGAAGTTGTGCCGACGAATCCAGGCGTGCATCGCGATTGCCGCAGCCGACGCCGCGTTCATCGAGCGAGTAGAACCGTACTGCTCGATCGACAGGGTGGCAACGGCGGCGTCGTGCACCTCGGGCGTCAATCCGGGGCCTTCCTGTCCGAACACGAGCACGCAGTTGCGGGGAAGGTCGTAGGTTTCCAGCGGCACGGAATCCGGGAAAATGTCGATGCCGATGATCGCCAACCCCTCCCCCTGCGCCCACGCCACGAAGTCCTCCACGGTGGGGTGGTGGCGGACGTGCTGGTAGCGGTCGGTGACCATGGCCCCGCGACGGTTCCACCGGCGTCGTCCGATGATGTGGACCTCTTTGGCGAGGAACGCGTTGGCGGTGCGCACCACGGTGCCGATGTTCAGGTCGTGCTGCCAATTCTCAATGGCGATGTGGAAATCGTGCCGGTGGGCGTCCAGATCCGCCACGATCGCTTCGTGCTTCCAGTACCGGTATTTGTCCACCACGTTGCGGCGGTCGCCGTCCGCCAGGAGGTCCGGATCCCATTGCTCGCCTTCCGGCCAATCACCTTCCCAGGGCCCGACGCCGACCTCCGGCTTCGCTTCGGACTCACCCTCGGGCGTCGTATCGGTAGGGGCTGGGTTCTGGGGCCGGTCAGTCACTCCTCAACCCTAGTACCTCATCGATTTTGTCAATGTGGCAGAGAAAGCAGCCTCTGGGTTGGTTATGCGGAGGCTGCTTTCTGGTGTGGCTCTCTGGCGTCTAGTGGTCCTGGTTGGTGGCGCGGAGGACTCTGCCAAGCTCCGCCGCGAAGGTTTCGGGCCCGGTTGCGTAGGGAACGTGCGCCCCGGTGAAAGACGCAAATCGAGCACCGAGCTCAGCCGCCAACTTGCTGAGCGACTCCCGGTAGGTGGCGAGCAGATTCGAGTGAAGCTCTGTCCCCCCTGCAGTGCCAATGCCGATGACCAACGGCGTGATGCGTGCCGAAACTAGCTCTGCAGGCGGGTCATATCGATCCACTATGCCAAGTTCACGTCGTATCCAGTTCTCGCCGTTGGCCTGGACACGCTGACGAAGGTCTGCATCGTCCGCGTCGTCGTCCGGCCCGGTCAACCAGCCGTGGAAAACGTCCATGGCGTTGGCATATCCGCCGGTTTCGACGGCCGCCTCCATGTTGCCTTTCAGCTCTGCCAGGAACTCGTCGCGATTGGGCAGGGTGCCGATTTTGGGCGGTTCGTGGGCGACGACTACTCGCAGAACGTCCGGGTGGCGAAGGGCCAGGTTGATGGCAATGGTGGCGCCACTGCTGTTGCCGAACACATAGGCCGGCGAGAGATTGAGCGCGGCGATGAGCGCGGCAGCGTCATCGGCTTGTTCGTCGACAGAGGTCGTATCCCAGCCGGCTGGGGGAAGGCTACGGGAGTTGCCGCGGCGATCGTACGTGATGACCGTGAAGTCGTGGGCGAGCTGCTCGGCGGCCAGCGAATACATGCCACCATCGCCGCTGGCGCCGGGAATGAGCAACAATGCCGGCCCGGCACCGCGGAGTTCGTAGTAGAGGCCGGCGCCGTTAGCCGGAACCACGCCATGACTGGTATCGGGGATGTTCGTGGTGTCAGGCTTCGACATAGCTGTTCTCCTGATGGCTGACGGGGTCGAGGGTGATTTCTTGCAGATCGCGGCCGATGATGATGCGGCCGCTGAACGTACGGGATGCCGCTTCAAGCCACATCTGGTCAGTGACGACGTCACTGCCAGGCACAAGATGAGACAACACGAGCGTATCCACGCCGGCTTCAGCGGCGACTTGTCCGGCCTGTTCCGCGGTGGTGTGGCACGACATCAGATGCTGGCGAAGGGTTTCGGCTCGTGCGCCCTCCAGTTGAGTGCCGACCGCTTCCGGGTAGATGGCCTCATGGACGAGCACGTCAGCTCCACGGGCGAGTTCGATCAAGGCCGGCGAATACCGCGTGTCGCCGGAGATGACCACCGACCGGCCGCCGGCGTCGAAGCGGTAACCCAGGGCGATGTCGAAAGGTGGATGGTCAACGAGTCGGGAGGTCACACGCAGCCTGTTCCGTTCCCGGACGACTCCTGCCGCGTCCAGGTCTGTGGTGCGAAGGAGCCCAGGGAACGGGACACGGCCAGTGGTCGCGGTGCGCGCTTCGAGTTCGGGTGCCGTCATGCTCAAGAAATCGTTAAGCATGGACCCCGTTCCCGGCGGACCGTACACATCGATGGGGAGGTCACGACCATCGGTCCAGGCGATCAGCGGCAGCGCACCCACGTCGATCATGTGGTCGGCATGGTGATGGGTGATGTAGACGCCTGTGAGTCGGTCTCGCGGGATGCCGGCGAGGGCCARCTGGCGCGCCACCCCGTTGCCACAGTCGATCACATGGACCTCGCCGTCGTGGATGATCGCCTGCGCCGGGGCACTGCGGTTGACGGCCGGCCGGGGACCACCGGCGGTACCGAGGAGAATCAGTCTCATTGGTTTTCACCTTGTGTTTCAGCAGAAGGCCCGGCTAGCGGACCTAGTTGGTCGCGGGTGTAACGGAAGGCGCGGAACATCCGATTCGAGCGGGCTCCGTCCGGGTCGTTCGGAGACGTGGCGGCATAGGGATTGACGTACTCCCATACCACCTCGCCGCTGCCCGTGACTTCGAAGATCCGTCCGGTGAGTCCCTCGCAAATCAGAGTGTTGTGGTTGGGCAGCCGCTGCACGGACGATTGCAAGGCGCTGAAGAATTCCCACCGGACAGGGTCGGTGTAGGTCCATACGCTTTCACCTGTGTTCAAATCGAACTCGACAACCCGGGAGTAGGGTGGCCACCCGTCGGCACGGTTGAATCCGTTGTCGTAAACCAGCACCGACGAGTCGGTTAGCCATGGTGAGTGTTGGCCGGCGAGCTCGTCGGCGCCGATGCGTTGCAGAATCTGGTTCGTGTGCCGGTCGATCCGCAGCAGTGTTGAGATCTGACGCATGCTGACGAGGACGTCCCCATTGGGCAATTCGGCCAGCCCGTTGCCGTGGGTCCATTCGCTGCGATCCATCGGACCTGGTCCGATCCGGTCAAGGTCGACGTCAAGATGTTCCCAGCTCCGCCACTCCCAAACGATTTCGCCGGCGGTTGTTATCTCGACGACGGTGTCGGCGTACATGGGTTCGCCGACGGCGCCGATTCCGCCGATAACTCGTGCCGCCAAGTCGGCAGGGACCTGCCCGAGCCCCAGCAGCAGGACATTTCCGTTACGGAGGAGTATCGCGTCGTGGTGGTGGCTTGGGTGTCTTACCTCCCACAGCACCTCACCGTCCCAGCCGACTTCGGCCACGACGCCACCCTTGAACGGGAGGCGCCCAAGGAACGGTTCGTCGTCGACGATGCGTCCGCTGTAGAGGAGGGTTCGGCGGTCCGTGATGCGCGAACCCAGGCCAGGCGGCCACGGCAATTCCCATCGGTGCACCTCATGCCCCTGCAGGTCGATGAGGCGGGTGGTGGTTCCACCGCCGCTGGGTGCAACCAAGGTGTAGCCGTCGTGCGCTTTGACGGGGTTGATCGCGATCAACCCCGCGCGCCGTCGGAGCACTGTGGCCTGTTCAATGACGTCCGGTGACACGGCTGCAGTCATCCTTCGCTCATTCCTTCCAAATGATGAACCAGCCGGCTCATGCCGTTCAAGAACACAGCCCGTTCCGCGTCCCCGAATTCGGCGAAGGTCTTTTGGCGCAGGCCGCGTACCAGTGGACGAAGCTCCTCAAGACACGCCTTGCCCTCAGGCGTGAGCAGGAGGATCTTGCGGCGGGAGTCACTGGTGTCGCGCAGGACGCGGATGTGCCCTCGACGGGATAGTCGGTTGACAACATCGGCGGTGCTCGATTTGTCCATGCTTAACGTTTGTGCCAACGTCTTCTGGTCCTGTCCGGGGATGGCGTCCAGTGCCGAGAGCATGCCGAACTGTGTGGAGGTAACCTCCGGGGACACATGAGTGACCCATGCGGCCGTGTACAGCTGTGTCAGGCGACGCAACCTCGGCATGAAGCCCCAGGTTGGATCCCCGACGTCGTTACCCGCGTTTTGCGGTAGTTCGCTCTGGACCTCATCGTGTTTCTCGTGCACGCTCACGGATGTTCCCCCTCAATGGTCGGATGGGTTTGTGATCGGATCTCTCGGAGCACACGGGCGCGGACGTCCGTGAACTGTGGCAAAGCTTTCGTCTCAATCTGGTCCCGGTCAGTTCCGAGACCCGTGTGTTCGATCCGTCGGACGCTTGCCGGGCTGCCGCCCAGGACCACGACCCTGTCGCCGAGATACACGGCTTCGTCGACGTCATGGGTGACGAGGACGACGGAGGCGGAAAATTCCAGGCGCAGCTTCAACGTCAGATCCTCAAGGTCGGCGCGCGTCTGGGCGTCAACACTAGCGAATGGCTCGTCCATGATCAGCACTTCCGGCCGGTACGCCAGAGCACGGGCGATTGCGACGCGCTGCTGCATGCCGCCGGAGAGTTCGTGGGGCAGCTTGTCGGCATGAACGGAAAGGCCAACCGAGCCAAGCACGTTCGCGACCAGCGAATGGCGTTCGACGCTGTTGATGCCTTTGCCCTTCAGCGGCAGTTCAACGTTTTTCGCGACCGTCATCCACGGCAGGAGTGAACGGGAGTAGTCCTGGAACACGACGGCGAGCCCGCGAGGAGGTTCGGTAACCGTGGCGCCTTCGAAACGGACTTCTCCCGAAGTGGGGGCCATGAGTCCGGCTAGGCATCGCAGGAGCGTTGTCTTGCCGGTACCGGAGTGCCCGACGATGCAGACGAACTCGTCACGACCGAGGCTGAAGTTCACGTCCTTGAGGACTTCGCGCGCGGCGGGCCCATTGCCATAGGACTTGCCCAGGCCGCTGGCTTCGAGCACGCCCACGTTGGCGGGCCCGCTGTCTGCGACTCGACGGTCTGCAGCACCATGCCCGGCCACAGGGAGGTTGTAGGTGGTCATTGTCATTCCTCTTCTAGCTTTGAGCGTCAATGCGTGTGGATGGGTGCCAGCGCAGGAGCCGGTTTTGCACGAGCGCGAATATGGCGTTGAGTCCATACCCGAGGAGGGCGATGGTAATGGTTCCCACCCACACCCCGGCGATGTCGAACTGTCGTTGGGACGCGATGATGAAATAGCCCAAACCGTCGGTCGCACCGAACATTTCGCTGATCACCACCACGACGATCGAGACCGTCAACCCCACCTTCACACCGGCCAGGATCTGCGGGCTTGCTCCGGGAAGGGTGATCCGGAAGAACCGGACAAGGGCCGGGATCCGGTAGGCGCGGGCCATCTCCCCCTGTCGTGGATCGGCGGACAGGACGCCATCCATCGCACCGAGCAGGATCGGCCAGACTGCGCTGAGGAACACAATCAAGATGCGGGTGCCGGCAGAGAACCCAAAAATCAGTAGCAGAACCGGCACGATCGCCGCATTTGGGATGGCACGGATGAAATCGACCGTCGGTACCAGGTAGTCCCGAAGAAATCGGGAGCTGCCCAGGGCCATGCCGGCCCCGATGCCGACCACGACGGAGACGACGAATCCGATGAGGATATTTCGGACACTGGGCAGGAGGTCGGTCGCCCACCCTTGCGGCCACCATGCCACCGCGCGGTCCCAGAGTTCTTGCGGCGTGGACAGAAACACGTTGTGAGCGAGGCTGGCATAGGTGGCGATGAAGACTATAACGGCAATTGGGAGGGCCAGCGCGTAAACGACTTTCCGGCTGAGTACGGGGTTCATGCTGCTCCGCTCTGTGCAGTAGATGCTTTGTGCCATGCCATCAGGCGGTTTTCTGCCCAGCGCAAGGCCAGGTTGAGGGTGACGCCAATGATGCCGGCCCAGATGCTGAGGGCGAAGATCGCCAGCCCGTCTCCGTTGGCATTGGCCTGGGCCATCTGCTGCCCGATGCCCGGTGCACCCACCAGAAGCTGCGTCCCGATTGCCACCAGCAGCGTGACGTTGAGTGTGATGCGCAGGCCAGTGACGATGAATGGCGCGGCGGACGGGAGCACGATCTGCGCGAAGGTGCGGAGCTTACCGAGCCGGAAGCTGCGTGCCATTTCCAGGGCCAGCGGTTCCACGGAGCGTGCGCCGTCGATGGTCTGGGTCAGCAGTGGCCACAATGCTACGAACGCTGAGAGGCCGATCACCATTTCGGGCCGTGCCCCGATGAACATGACGAACAGCGGGACGAGCGCCAGTCCAGGGACGGCGCGGAGGAAGTCGATTGATGTTTGGGAATAGGCGTCCAAGAGGGGCAGACGCCCAATGAGCAGTCCCAGCGGGACGGCGATCGCTATGCATAGTCCGGCGCCGATGACGATCTGCGCCAGCGTCTGGAGTGTTTGTGCCCAGAGGTCCGGGCGTCCCAGCTCAGCGGCCAGGCGCGCCAGAGTCGTGGAGGCCGCGGGCAGGGATGCTTGCCTGACAATCCCCAGCCGCGAAATCAATTCCCACGCAGTGAGCAACGTCAACAGCCCTGCCGCTCCCAGGATGGCCGATCTTAGCTTCATCGTTATACCTCACTTGCCAGTGCTGTAGCCATAGAAGCGATCGGAGGGGGTAATGCCGGCTAGCTTCCCGTATTTCGTCAGGCCATCCTGCAGCGCCATTACCGCGTCCGGGTTGATAGTGGCGGAATAGCGGGTAAGCGGCAGGGTCGCAGCCAACTTGTCGCCACCGTCCACGTCCTTGTATATCGTGGCGAGAGCCGCTCGGGCGGCATCTGGGTGGCCATTAACATAGGTAACGGCATCTGCTAGGGCAGCCCGGAACCGCTTGAGCGCGTCTTCATGCCCCGGAATGAACGTCGAGGTGGCGAAGTAGACGTCCAGCGGGCTACCTTCCGGCAGACCGTCGGTGTATTGGAACAGCACGCGCACGCCTTTGGTCGTGCGGGCCGCGAGTTGGGCAGGGCCGCGAAATACGCCCGCATCGATGCGTCCTTCAAGAAGCGCACCAAGTCCCTGCGCTTCAGGAAGCTCGACGAGTTTCACCTTGGACGGATCCCCGCCATCTTTGGCCACGGAAAGGCGTATACCAACAGCTCCAAGGTCGTTGAGCGAGGTGACGGCGACGGTGCGTCCCTCCAAGTCCCGGGGGCGGTTGATGGCGTCACCGTAAACGTCGACATTGGCGGTCATCTGTCCTCCAACGGACGCTGTCTGAGCCACCACCTGGACAGGCGCCTTTTTTGCCATGGCGTTCAGCAGCGGCGGCGCCGCGCCGAAACCGATGTCAGCCTGGCCGTTCATTACACTGGCCAAGGTGCCGTCAAACGCGGGGGAAACACTGGTATTGACAGTCAGGCCGTGGTTCTTGAAGAAGCCCTGCTCTTGGGCGATGGTGAGCGGGATCGTCGCGTCGATGTTGATGCTGGCAACGCGGAGAGTGGCCGAACCGGTGGAACTGTCAGGCGCTGCAGGTGTGGCGCCACAACCGGTGAGGAAGGTAACGGCAAGGCCGGAAACTATCGTGAACATGGAAACCGTGCGGGTCTTCATCAGTAATCTCTCCTTTGAGATCCAATTAGAACGTGTACGTCCTAATTGACTATTGTTCTGGTCCGATTCGGACATGTCAAGGCTTGTTCGGGGCATATTTCCGCCCATTTTTCAACAAAATCACGCTTTTGCTTGGGCGATATCGATCAATCCGTGTACGTTCGAATTTTTCACCGCTCGAATCGACACCGACCACGCGACCGTCTCCCACGTAACGCTGGACACCCGGGTGTCTCAAGAACCGAAAGATGAAAGACTTGGGACGAGAACCAGCCAATACGCGGAGGAAAAGCATGGAGAACGAAACCGAGGCCCCGGAGAGCTCATCCCTCTACCGCAACGGACACGAGATTGAATGCTGGCTCACCGACATGGACGGCGTGCTGGTCCACGAGAACCAGGCGGTTCCCGGAGCGGCCGAACTAATCCAACGCTGGGTGGATACCTCCAAGCGATTCCTCGTGCTCACCAACAACTCCATCTTCACGCCGCGGGACCTGGCGGCCCGCCTGAGCTCCTCGGGCTTGGAAATCCCGGAGGAGAACATTTGGACTTCGGCGCTTGCCACGGCACAGTTCCTGAAGGACCAGGTGCGGGGCTCGGATTCCGGGAACCGCGCGTACACCATCGGTGAGGCAGGGCTCACGACGGCGCTCCACGAGGCGGGCTTCATCCTCACCGACCAGAACCCGGACTTCGTGGTGCTCGGCGAAACCCGCACGTATTCCTTTGAAGCCATCACCATGGCCATCCGGCTGATCCTCGCCGGAGCCCGCTTCATTGCCACCAACCCGGATGCCACGGGCCCGTCGAAAGACGGTCCGATGCCCGCCACCGGCGCCATCGCAGCGCTGATCTCCAAAGCCACCGGCCGCGAGCCCTACATTGTGGGCAAGCCAAACCCCATGATGTTCCGTTCGGCGATGAACCAGATCGACGCGCATTCCGAGACCACCGCCATGATCGGTGACCGCATGGACACGGACATCATCGCCGGCATGGAGGCCGGGCTGCACACCGTCCTGGTGCTTAGCGGCATCACCCAACGCGAGGACATCGCGGCTTTTCCGTTCAGGCCGAACCAAGTCCTGAACTCAGTGGCCGATCTCAAAAATCAGATCTAAGGTCGAACCATGGCTGTGCTGAACCTGCGTTCCCTGGCCGGCGGCCGGATCCTCAGAGGCAGCCAGCCGTTCGGTATGGACACCGCGGCGACAGCCGCCTTCTTTGAACTGCATGGAATCCAGACGGTCATGGATCTGCGCAGCGGGTACGAACGCGCCATCGTGCCGTGGCGACTGACCAACGGCACGGTGGAGCTCGTAGAGAACCCCCTCGATCCGCGTGTCGCCTCGGCCGGGCTCGAAACGATCCACACCGTCGAAGACCTTGGGGAGCTGTACCTGGGTTGGGTTCGCACACGCCCTGATTGGGTGGCGGAATCCCTCCGTCCCGCGGCCCAAGGCAAGCGGACGCTCATCCACTGCTCCCTCGGCAAGGACCGCACCGGCGTCGTATCCGCCTTGGCGCTCCTCGCGACCGGCATGGACCACGCAACCGTTGTAGCGGACTACGCGGCCAGCACTGCAGCCCTGCCGCTGATGTTGGAGACCATGGCGGCGGCGTGGCGGCTGGCCGTCCCCGAAGTTCCGGAGGACGCGTTCAGTCCCTCGCTCATGCTGCTGCAATCCCCTGAGCCTGCCATGGAGTACTTCCTGGACGTGTTCGGGCGCGAGTTCGGAAGTGCGGCAGACTACCTGCACGACGCCGGACTGAGCGGCGCAGAGCTGGATGGGCTGCGGCACGCGGATAGCTGAGTCCGGTCAGTTGATAACCACGCGCGAGCCGGCCCTGGGCAAGGGGAACAGCTCGTTCTGCAGATCCTCGATGATCGGATTGTAGACGAAGGGGTTCCACTGGGGACTCGCGTGGCCGGGCCGGGCGCCGTCGGTCCTGAGGCCCGTGGAGGCTATGTTGAGCGGGAACGTTTTGGCCCACGCCGCCCGGGCAGTCTCGTAGTTCACCGTGTCATCGCGAGGGTTTCCGATGAAAGCCAGGCGGGTATCCCCCAGCCGGTCCGCGAACCGAGTGCCGTCGAAGTGGTAGATATAGTCCGATTCACTCTGGATCAGGACACTCGACGGTGCGATCGGCGAGAGCTGCTCGAGGGTCTGGTCCCAGATCTGCCCCCATGTGCGTTCATGTTTGTTCACCACGCGCTCGCCCAGTTCGTAACCGCCGCGGAGCACCGACGGAACCTGGAAGCCGCTCTCGTACAAGAACACCACGCCGTCGAACCAGCTTTGGTCGAGGATGTCGTACTTACTGAACGGCGAAGAATCCAACAGGATCAGTTTGACGCCGACGTCGTCCCGTTCACGCAAGAGCGCGGCCACTTCGGTGGCCAGCATGCCGCCGAAACTGTGGCCATAGAAGTAGAGCGTGTTCAGCTTCCGCTCGTTGATATAGCCGACCACCGCGTCCGCCACCTCAGCGACGTCCAACCCCAGGTTGGAGTACCCGACGGCGGCCAGCTGGCCCCTCTGCCGCAGCGAACCTCGGAGGGAGTTGAGGATCCATTGGGCTTCTTCCCAGCTGGTCTTGTAACCGGGAAAGAGTATCCAACTCGAGTTGGGGTAAGAGGACTCCGCGAAGTCATCCCCGACGGGGAGAATCTTGGTGGTGCGGCGCTCGGCCTGGACCTGGCGGGTAAACAGCATGTCCGCCGCCAGCGCCGTCGAAGCGCCAGCGCCAATCAGGAAGGTCCGACGGGAAAAACTCTTCAGCTCGGCAGCATGGCGGAGAACCTGGGCAAGGGAGCCCGGGTCCTGCCAGCGCTGCTTACGAGGAATTTTCCCCGCCTGAAAGTTCACGCAGCCAGCTTAGGCGTTTCGGTCGACGGGCACACGGCCCTCTCAAGCGCGCTCGAGCCTCAGCTAGTCTGGGCCAGTTAGTCGAGGCCGAGCTCGTCCTTGCCGAAGGCGAAGAGGTACGGGACGCCGGTTTCGGCTTCGATCTTTTCCTTGGCACCGGTGTTGCGGTCCACGATCACGGCTACCGCCACCACGTTGCCACCGGCCTTGCGGACACCTTCGACGGCGGTCAGGGCCGAGCCGCCGGTGGTGGAGGTGTCCTCAAGAACGACTACATTCCGGCCTTCGACGGAGGGACCCTCGACCTGCCGTCCCATGCCGTAGGACTTCTGGGCCTTGCGCACGACGAACGCGTCAACGGCACGGCCGGTGTCGGCCGCGGCGTGCATCACGGCGGTCCCCACCGGGTCCGCACCCATCGTCAGGCCACCGGCGCACTCAACGGCGATTCCGGCGTCGTCGATCATGGACAACATGACCTGGCCGACCAGCTTCGAGGCCTCGTGGTGGAGGGTGATGCGCCGCAGGTCGATGTAGTAGTCCGCCTCGGCACCGCTGGAAAGGATCACCTTGCCGCGGACAACCGCCAGTTCTTTGATCAATTCAAGGAGGCGGGCACGGGCAGCGGCAGTATCAACGGCGGGAGTCATGGTGCCCATTCTACGTAAAGCCGTTGGAGGCGAGGGAACGGGCGGCGTCACGCAATGTCCACGACGTGCGTCACGACCTTCGACACGCTGAATGCCTGGCGACGCCAGAATTCCGGTGTCGTGAGGCATTCTGGGTGGCGCGAAGAAAATCCCGCGTCGCCGGGGCGCTGCTCCGGTCCGCACGTCCCACGCGTCACCCGCCGTAACCTTCGAAATATCCGTGCAGGGGGCGGTGTTGGCGCAAACATGACAACAATCGGAATCATCGGTGCAGGACACATTGGCAGCCAAGTCGCCCGCAAAGCGGTTGAACTCGGCTATGACGTAGTGATCAGCAACTCGCGGGGGCCGGAAACCCTTGCAGAACTGGTGACGGAGCTGGGCCCCCGGGCTCGCGCCGCAATACCGGCCGAGGCAGCAGCGGCGGGCGATTTCGCCGTCGTCACCGTTCCCCTTAAGAGCTACCAGGACATCCCCGCGGAACCGCTCGAGGGCAAGATTGTGATCGACACGAACAACTACTACTGGGAGCGCGACGGCCGTATCCCGGCCTTGGACGCCGGTGAAGCCACCACGTCCGGGTTGCTGCAAAAGCACCTGCCCACGTCCAAGGTGGCCAAGGGCTTCAACCACATCATGGCGAAGGAGATCACCTCCGACGGCACCCCGGCAGGCACCGTAAACCGACGCGCGCTAGCCACAGCCAGCGACTATCCCGAGGCCGCCGAACTCGTGGCGAAGCTCTACGACGAGTTCGGTTTCGACACCGTCAACATTGGACCGCTCGACGAGAGTTGGCGCGCGGAGCGTGACCGCCCTGCGTACGTGATTCGGCAGAACGCCGCCGAGCTCAAGGACAACCTGGCTAAGGCAACACGCACCATCTGAGCGACCCTCAAACAACACAGCAGCCGCTTGCTTCCGAAGAGCAAGCGGCTGCTTGAGCGCTTAAGGAGAGTGGCGCCGTCAGGCCGCCGAATCGACGACGGCGAACCCAGCCAAAGCGGCTGCCTTGCGGACGTACTCCAAGTTAGACGCGGTCCGCTCCTCCAAGGGAAGCTCGGTGGAAAAGTCCTCCAGCGTGACCCAGGAGTCGTAGCCAACATCTGCGAGCGCCCGGAAGTAGCCGAGGACGCTTGCCTGGCCCTCGGCCAAGGGAGCCCATTCGTTGACCCACACGGCTGCGCCCGATTCGTCCTTCGTGTCGGCGCGGACCCAGCGGGCGTTCTTCACATGGACATGCGCCAAATAAGGGCCGAGGAGCTGGAGCGCAGGCAAAGGCGATTCCCAGCCCTCGATGAGCAAATTGCCAAGGTCATGGATGACGCCGACGTGCTGCGGATCCATGCCTTCCAGCAATCGCCGGGCCGAGGAGGCCGACGAGGTCACGGTTCCATGGTGCAGTTCCACGAGCGCCTTGACGCCATGGTGTGCTGCGCGGGCAGCAACCCACTCATAGTGTTCCCGGGTAGCCGCGAAGAGCTCCGGGTAGGACAGTCCTGTCGGTTCCTGGCCGCCCATATTCGAGTTGCCCAGCGGCAGCACGTTCACGCGGACTTGTTTGGCACCCAAGGCTGCAGTGGCAGCGAGGACGCGATCGACGTCGTCGTGGTTGTCGCAGCGTGCATAGCCGCCGAGACCCGAGAATTCCAGCCCTGACTCGGCGGTGAGGCGGGCAATCTCAGGGATCGAGTCCTCCAAACCCGTCATCGGCCACGTAGCACGATTCCCCGCCCAGAAGCCCGGCTCCGCCGCCTCGGCTTGGTCCGTGACGCGCCATTCGATGCCGTCCCACCCCTGGGCTGCAAGCTTCGTGGCGGCTTCCTGCGGCGACCATTCGGGTGTGGATGCAGTGAACACCGAAAACTTCATGCCGAAACCCCTTCGCGGTGGGAAGCAGAGTTAGCGTCGGCGCTGCCCGTACGGACCTCCACGTTGTTGTACTTGCCAGCGATGACATCGGCGATCAGCACGGGCAGGCCCAGGGTGGCGGAGACATACAAGGCACGCACGGTAGCCAATGCCGTCACGGCGTCCTGCACAGTGACGCCCGCGGGGCGTCCTTCCCGGATCGCTGCGACGATGTCGCGGTACTGGCGGACATGACCAGCAGGGTACACGGTGGGGTCCAGCGCCTCCACTTTGTCGTCCGGGTATTTGGCGAGTTCGACGGCGGCCTGGTTTCCGCCGCCGAGGATGCCCATGGCACTGCTTTGCGAAGGATCGGCGGCGTCGGACGCGTGGAAGTACTCAAGGTTATCGTTGTCGATCACTGCGGAGCCCTTGCTGCCCATGACCTGGAGGCGAACAGTTAGGCCCGGGTACGCCGCCGTCGTCGCGTGCAGTACGGCAAGTGCGCCGGATTCGAAGGTCACGGTGGCCACGGCCGTGTCCTCCACCTCCACGCCTTCGTGGGCGAGCAATGCGGTTTGCGCGCTGATCTCGACAGGCCGGCCGAGGAACCACAGAAGCAGATCCACGGTGTGGACACCCTGGTTCATGATGGCGCCACCGCCGTCCATGGCCCAGGTTCCACGCCAGGCGCCGGAATCGTAATAGCCCTGGCTCCGCCACCAACTGACCGAGGCGACGGCGGAGGTCAGCGTGCCGAAGCGTCCGGCACGGCGAGCCTCGTCCACCACCCGGCTGGCCGGATCGAAGCGGTGTTGGCTGATGACGCTCGCCACCAAGCCCTTGGCCTCCGCAGCCTTGGCCGCAGCCAGGATTTCGTCCGCCCGGCTCAAGTCGACATCAAGCGGCTTTTCGATCACGACGTGCTTGCCGGCGTCGAGCGCTTCCAGCGCTTGCTGGATGTGCAGCCCACTGGGTGTCGCGATGATGACCAGGTCCACCGGAGCGCTCGCGAACGCCTCGCGCATCGTCCGGAAAACCGCGGGCTTCGGGTCTCCCTGGTCTTCAATCTTGGCGGCAAGCGCCTCGGAAGCCTCGGGAATCTCGTCCACGAGCGCCGTGATGACGACCTCCGGGAACTCACGGACCGCAGCCGCGTGCGTACGGCCGATGACGCCGCACCCCACGATTACTGCCTGGATGGGTGCGTTGGTGTTCTTTTTTCCCTCAGTCATTTGGTTTCCACTCCTGCTTCATTGAGAACTTTCGCGAACGCCCTTGCGGCGATGCCAAATGCCGTCGGGCCGGAGAAACCGCCCAGGCCATGGGCACCGGCAAGATGCGGTTCGAGGCTGGCGAAGCCGGTGTAGCCGTCGGCCTTCAGTGCTTCAACCGTGCGGAGGACGTCGCCGTCACCTTCGCCCGCCGGGACCACCGTGGCGTTCGAAAACAATGCATCTTTGACCTGCAGGTATTCAAGGTGCGGCCGCAGCTTCGCGTAACCCTCGTCGAAGGGCTTGACGCCCACCTGGACGAAGTTGGCCGGATCCCAAGCCACTTTGAGTGCGGGAGACGCGACGGTTTCGATGATGTCCAGGACGCGCTCCGGGATGTCACCGAAGATGTCCTTCTCGTTTTCGTGCAGAAGGACGACGCCGGCCCCTTCCGCCACCCCCGCGAGGGCACGCATGCGCTCTATGACGTCATCCCGGATGCTCTCCACCGCTACGTCCTCACCGTAGTAGAAGGAGAAGATCCGGATGTAGCGGGATTCCAGGACACGCGCGGCGTTGACTGCGCGGCGGAGCCGTTCCACCTCGTGCTCCACGGGTAGGGAAACGTCCACTTTCCCGATCGGCGAGGCGATCGCGGAAACCTTCATGTCCGCGGCATCCAGCAAAGACTTCAGTTCACGGAGCTGCGCGTCATCCAGATCCACGATGTTGGTGCCCCAGGCGCTGCGGACTTCAATGTGGTTGGCGCCCAATGCCTGCATCACGGCAATCTGGATCTTGGGGTCGTCGTCGATCTCGTCGCCGAAGCCCGAGAGCTCCCATTCAACAGCTGGCGTGCTCATAACTACTTAACTCCTCCGGCGGTCAGGCCGCCCACTAGGTAACGCTGGAAAATCAGGTACAGGATGACCACCGGGGCAGCACACACAAGGGAGGCTGCCATCATCTGGCCGTAGAAGGGAATGGCGCCGCCTTCTTGCGAAGCACCGAAGACTTGGAGCGCGACGGCGGCGGTCTGGCTTTCGGGGCGGGTCATGACAGAGGCGAAGAGGACGTCGTTCCAGCCGAGCAGGAAGGCGAAAATACCCGAAACGACGACGCCGGGCCAGCTCAGCGGGAGGATGATCCGCACCAGCACGCCCAGGTTACTGGCGCCGTCGATCCTTGCCGCCTCTTCGAGTTCGCGCGGCAGTCCGCGCAGATAAGTGACCATCACCCAGGTGGAGAACGGCATCGCGAACGTCAGGTAGGTCACGAACAGGCCCCACTGCGTGCCGATGACCTGGATGCCGAGGTAGCTGGCGGCCGAAGAGAACAGCACGAATACCGGCAGCACCATGAGGGTACCGGGCACCGATTGCAGCGCGAGCAGCCCGCGAAGGATCGTGAGGCGGCCGCGGAACTGGTAGCGGACCAGGACGTAGGCGGTGGCAATCGACATCAGCGCGGAGACCACGGCGGTGGAACCGGCCACGAGAACGCTGTTCGCCAAGCCGGTGGCCAGGCCGACGCTCGACCAGATCGTGGAGTAATTCTCAAAGGAGAACGTGGAAGGGAAGAACTCGCCCCGGGCAACGCCGATGTCCGAGTTCACCGACGCCAGGAAGATGTAGACCACCGGAATAAGCACCAGGGCACACAACGCCGTCAAGATGATGGCAAGCATGGGACCTGGCAGGAGCTTGGTGACTTCGTGCTGGCGTTTGGAGCCCGGACGGAAGTCTTCGCTCGATTGGCGTCCGACGGCGGTAGTTGTGGTGCTCACTTTTTGCCTCCGGGGGTTTCGGCGTCGTCGAGTTTGACGGCCCGTAGATAGACGAACAAGGGGATCGCGATCAGGATCAGCGAAATGAACGCCATGGCCGCGCTGAGCCCGAACCTGAAGCTCTGGAAGCTGGTGACGTAGGTGAGGATCGGGAGGAGCTCCACATCGGACGGTGCCGGCACACCGAACAGGACGAACGGCAAGGTGAAGTTGTTGATGTGGTGCAGCATGCCGATCAGGAACGCCAAGGCGAGCGGGCCCTTGAGATAAGGGAAGACCACATAGCGGAGCTTGTTCCACCAGAGGGCACCGTCCAGGGCCGAAGCTTCGTGGACTTCATGGTCCACGGACTGCAGCCCGGACAAGGCCAGCAGGTAGACGAAGGGCCACGATGCCCAGATCTGGACCAGGATCAGCGTCCAATATGACTGGGGCCCGTTGAGCCAGAGTCCGGGGTCGATACCTACCGAATGCAGCGCCGAGTCGATGACGCTGCCCGGCTGGAACATTGTCCGCCACACCGTGGCCACTACAAAGGATGGCAGGACGTAGGGGATCAGGAAGACGGAGCGGATCACTGCGCGGCCCTTGAATGCGTTCTGGGTCGCGACTGCTCCTGCTATGCCGAGCGGGATAGTGACCACCATGGCGAGCAGCGAGTAGCTGACGCTGAGCCAGATGGCGTGCAACAAAGGTGACGCGGTCAGCGCTTCGACGAAGTTCTGCACTCCGATGAACGGAGCGCTGACCCATTTGCGCAGCGAGTACTGGTCCAGGTCCAGTCCTGACATGAAGATGCCGAGCAGGAGCGGTACCACGATGATGATTACCATCAGCAGGCCGCCCGGGATGAGCATCCACAAGGGGCGGTTGCGCTCGCTCAGCCCCTTGCGGCGCTGCGGCGCGTTCTCCGGCGACTGCGGGCCCGGCGTGGCAGCATGGGACGATTTGCGGCGCGATGCCTTGCCCGCAGTCAACGAATCGGTGGACATGTCAGTTCCTACTTACTTTGAAGCCCGGTCAAGTGAGGCCTGGCCCTTGGTTTGTGCGTCCTTGAGGCGCGTCTGCAGGCTCGAATCGTCCACGGAACCCTTGGAAAGGTCCGGGATCGACTGGACCACTACATTCACGAGGGCCAACTGAATGTCGCCCCAAGCGCCGGTGAAGGGCGTTGCCTTGGACTTGGCGGCAGTATCGGCAACCGGTTGGAGTATCGGGTTATTCAGAGACTTCAGCGCCTCGGCGTTGGCGGGCAGGTCTCCGAAGATTTTCTGGTAGTTCAGCTGCTCGTCCTTGGACGTGATGAGGTTGATGTAAGCGAAGGCCAGGTCCTTTTGCTTCGAGTAATCGGCAACAACCACGTTGTCACCGGAGAGGATGCTGGCTGCGTTCGCGGCGTCGCCCTGCGGAGACGTCTGGCCCGGGGCCGTCGTCGGCATGGTTGCGTAGGCATACTTACCGGCAACAACGGACTTCTCGAGCGTCGGGACGGAGCTCGAGGTCGTCATCATCAGATAGCCGGCCTTGCCGCTCGCAAATGCCGCCAGGGCGTTGCTGTTGCTCCAGCCAACTGAGGCCGGATCGACAACTTTGTCCTTGGTGAGCCATCCGAAGTAGGTTTCGTAGGCCTTCTTGACGGTCGGGTCGTCGAGCTTGAGTGTCTTGCCGTCCACGAGCGGGTTGCCCGCCTGAACGGACATAGCCCAGATGAATTTCCACGGATCAAAGTTGTCCTTGTACCCGGTAGCGAGCCCAAAGGTTCCGGTGGCCGGGTTGGTCATCTTCTTGGCCTGGGCGGCGAGCTCGTCCCAGCTGGTGGCGGGCTTGTCGATCCCGGCTGCCTTCAGGATGTCCTTGTTGTAGGCCATCACGAACGGCCGGCTGACAAACGGAATGCCCGCTTGGTGCTGGGCGTCCGGGCCGGAGATGCCCAGGGCTGCCTGGTTGAACCGGTCCTTGCCGCCCACTTTCTTCCAGTCGTCATCGGACAACGTCACGAAGGCCTTGGTTGCATATGCCGTGGGGGTGAAGGTGGTACCCAGGCTGTAGACGTCCGGGCCTTGACCCGACACCACGGAGGTCTGGATCCTTGTGAGTTCGTCATTTCCCGACGCGAACGTTTCGAATTCGACGTCGGCACCGGTCTGTGCCTTGAACTTGGCGGCAATATCCGTGAACCACTGCTTCTGCTGTGCCGGATAGTTTGCGTTGGAGTTGACCAGGACGCTCAGCTTCTTGCCCTTTCCGTCAACGGGACCCGCGCTCCCCCCGGAGCTGGTGCTCCCGCCTCCGCAGGCGGTCAAAGCCAGGGCCGCTGTTACTGCAACAGCGGCAAATTTGGCGGACGATGCAAACTTCATTGTTTTCCTCCCTGGAGACCCGATGGCCTCAATGGCGTGGTGCGCGTCACATCGGGTGATTTCTCCGAGTCTAGGCATGCGCAACAAGGTTGACAAGCGATTGCCAAAAATTGTCATCGGTGCTGCAATTGTGGGACAAGTCACTCACCGTTGAGGGGCTGCGGCAGATGAGGAACACCCAGACCATGGCAGAACTCCAGCTCCAGTCACCGGGCAAGCAGCCCACTATCCGCGACGTCGCCGAGCTCGCAGGAGTAGCTACGTCCACCGTCTCGCGGGCCTTGACCAAACCCGGGAGGGTGAACCATGTGACGCGCGAGCGGATCGAAGAAGCAGCCGCGCAATTGAACTACATACCAAGCTCGCAGGCCCGCGGCCTCAGTTCCGGACGCACGCAAACGGTCGCCGTCCTGGTTCCGGACATCACCAACCCGTTCTACTTCGACATCATCCGCGGCACGCAGCACCAACTCAAGGCCGCAGGCTACACACAGCTGCTCGTCGACACCGAGGAATCAGCGGAGATGGAGGCAGATGCCCTGCAGAAAATGCGCCGCTCAGCGGATGGCTTCATCCTTGCCGCGTCCCGCCTGACGGACGAGCAGCTCACTGAAGCAGCGGCACAGCAGCCCCTGGTCACCATCAACCGGGCTCCCGCCATTGCGCCCACGGTGGTGATCGATACGCCGTCGGCCATCATCCAGGCACTGGAACACCTGGTCTCACTGGGCCACACGAGGATTTGCTTCGTCGGTGGCCCAGCAACCTCCTGGTCCAACGCCAAGCGGTGGCAGGCGTTCCAGGTCGAGACCAAGGAACGGGAATTGACCACAGCCAGGGTGGGGCCGTTCGCACCCAAGACGACATCCGGCGCGGCTGCAGCGGACGCCGCAGTGCACACAGGAGCCACGGCATGCATCGTCTTCAATGACCTGTTGGCCATAGGCATGCTGCAGCGGTTGCGCGAACGTGGCATCCGGGTGCCAGAAGACATGAGCATTGTGGGTTGCGACGACATCTTCGGAGCCGATTTCTGCAACCCGCCGCTGACCACCATGGCATCACCCATCGAACAGGCCGGACGCGTAGCCGTCTCCATGCTCCTTTCCCGGCTGAATCCCCAGTACGGCGGCACCAGCCGGCGTTTGGCCGTCATGCCCACGCACCTCACTGTTCGTGCGTCGACGGGGCCGGCACCGGAGCGGTAAATTGCCCGGGTGCGCGGCATGCGCATGAAGTGACACAGTTGAGTGTTTCAAGCACTCATTACTAGTGTTGGAGACATGCGCACACTCCAGGCCACGATCATTGCGGAAATGGGCGTCCAGCCCCGGATCGACCCCGCCGAGGAGGTCCGCAAACGCGTCACGTTCTTGAAGGAGTACCTCAAGGCCACCCAAACCAAGGGCTTCGTCTTGGGCATCTCCGGCGGGCTGGATTCCTCCCTCGCCGGGCGGCTTGCCCAACTTGCCGTCGAGGAACTCGAAGCCGAGGGGATCGAGGCGAACTTTGTAGCGGTTCGGCTCCCCTATGGCACCCAGCACGACGAGGACGACGCCCAGGCCGCGCTGGACTTCATCCAGGCTAAGACCGAATGGACGTTCAACATCTCCCGGGCCGTTGACGGCTTCGAGGACGAGTTCGAAAAGACCACGGGCGCGCGCATCTCGGACTTCCACAAGGGCAACACGAAGGCCCGGGCACGCATGACCGCCCAGTACGCCCTCGCCGGCGAATACAACTACCTGGTGATCGGCACGGACCACGGAGCCGAGTCCGTCACCGGATTCTTCACCAAGTTCGGCGACGGCGGCGCGGACATCCTGCCGCTTTTCGGCCTGAACAAGCGGCAGAACCGCGCACTCCTCGCGGAACTGGGGGCCCCTGCGCGGGTTTGGGAGAAGATTCCGACGGCGGACCTCCTCGACGGCACGCCCGGACGCACCGACGAGGATGAACTCGGTGTCAGCTACGACCAGATCGACGATTACCTTGAGGGCCGTGACATCCCCGAAGCCGCCGCAATGGTGATCGAGCAGAAGTACCTTCGGACCAAGCACAAGCGGACCGTTCCGGTCACCATTTTCGACACCTGGTGGAAGTAGCAGTCGCCTGAACCCAGGGCCTCCGTCACGGTGAGCGACTTTTTGCAGCGCACGACGGCGGCCTGCCGCGCCGTTGCTGGGGCGCCGCCGTCGTCATCCCGCAAAAGTGTGTCCGGCGTGACGGGACGCAGCCGCAAAACACCGCCTCTTCCAAACCCTTGGATGTCCTAGTATATTGCAGGTGAGGCGGATCACACGGCCAACTTGTCCCCGGTCCGCGCAGATCCCGTCCGCGCAGGCGAAAGGCAGACAATGACAGTCACCGACGACTTCCGCGCAGCCCGCGACCGGCTCCTCGAGCTGCGCACCGACTACGCCCAGGCACACAGCGAGTTCCAGTGGCCCCGCTTCAGTGAGTTCAACTTCGCCCTCGACTGGTTCGACCAGATCGCAGCCAACCCCGGAACCGCCAACAATCCTGCGCTGGTCATCGTCGAACAGGACGGAAGTTCCACGCGCCGCAGCTTCGCGGAGCTCTCTGCTCGGTCCTCGCAGCTTGCCAACTGGCTCCGAGGGAAGGGCGTCCGCCGTGGCGACCGTATGATCATCATGCTAGGCAACCAAGTGGAGCTGTGGGAACTCATGCTCGCCGGGATCAAACTCGGACTGGTCCTGATCCCCACTACCACGCTCATGGGCCCACGTGACATCGCAGATCGGGTGGAGCGCGGCGGCGCCCGCTGGGCCGCCGTCGGGACCGCTAACATCGCCAAGTTCGCCGAGGTGCCGGGCGACTACGCCCTGATTGAAGTGGGCGACGGCGGCAAGGGCACCGAATCGGTCAGCCCGCACGGCGCAGCCCTCCAGTACGCCGAATCGGACTCGGCCGAGACCGAATTCATCCCGGATGCCCCCACTGCCGCCGACGAAACGATGCTCCTCTACTTCACGTCGGGCACCACCTCCCGGGCCAAGCTGGTGGAGCACACCCACACGTCGTACCCCGTAGGGCACTTGTCCACGATGTATTGGATCGGCCTGGAACCCGGGGATGTCCACCTCAATGTGGCCTCGCCCGGCTGGGCAAAACACGCGTGGTCCAACGTTTTCACGCCGTGGATCGCCGAGGCCTGCGTTTTCGTTTACAACTACGATCGCTTCGACGCGAAGGCCCTCATGGAACAGATGGAGCGCGAGCGAGTCACGAGTTTCTGCGCTCCGCCGACCGTATGGCGCATGCTCATCCAGGCGGACCTGACCCTGCTGAAGACTCCACCCACCAAGGTGGTTTCGGCTGGCGAACCGCTCAACGCCGAGGTGATCGGGCAAGTGGAGAGGGCTTGGGGCCAGACCATCCGCGACGGCTTCGGACAGACGGAATCGACGGTCCAGGTCGCGAACACCCCGGGACAGCCCGTCAAGACCGGCTCCATGGGGCGGCCGCTGCCCGGCTACGACGTCGTGCTTGTGGACCCGGCCACCGGCGAAGAGGCCGACGACGGCGAGCTGTGCTTGCGCTTGGACCCCCGGCCCGCCGGGCTCATGAAGTCCTACTTCGGCGATCCTGACAAGACGGCCGAAGCCTTCCGCGACGGCTACTACCACACGGGCGACATGGCCAGCCGGGACGAGAACGGCGTCATCACCTACGTCGGACGTGGAGACGACGTGTTCAAATCCTCGGACTACCGCTTGTCACCCTTCGAGCTCGAAAGCGTCCTGATCGAACACCCCGCAGTGGCGGAGGCTGCTGTCGTGCCTTCTCCGGATCCGGTCAAGCTCTCAGTACCCAAGGCATTCGTGGTGCTGGCCGCCGGGTACGAGCCCGGTCCGGCCGTAGCTGAGGACATCCTCAGGTATTGCCGGCAGCATCTGGCGCCGTTTAAGCGCATCCGTCGGCTCGAATTCGGCGAGTTGCCCAAGACGATTTCCGGCAAGATTCGGCGTGTCGAACTTCGAGGCACGGAGGTAGCCCGCCACGGCGACGGCCCGCTACCTGCCGGCCTCGGCGTCGAGTACACCGAGGACGAGTTCCCGAGCCTGAAAGAATAGGCAGCCACCAACCAATGTCAGGAGGCACCGTGGGCAGCCCGCTCCCCCGCGACCCCATCGCCGACGCCCAGCGAAACTGGGAACGCCACGGCTGGGGCGAAGTCGCCGCGCCCATGGCGGCCATCACCGCGATCATGCGCACCCAGCAAATCCTGCTGGCCCGGATCGAAGGCGTGTTGAAGCCGTTCGGCCTCACCTTCGCGCGTTACGAGCTCTTGGCGCTGCTCAGTTTCGCCCGCAGCGGCGCGCTGCCCATGAACAAAGCCAGTGCCCTGCTCCAGGTGCATCCGACGTCGGTCACCAACGCCGTCGACCGCCTCGAAAAGGCCGCCCTCGTGGTCCGCTCCCCACACCCCACGGACGGGCGCACCACGCTGATCGAGCTCACCGCGGAGGGCCGCACCCTCGCGAAGCGCGCGACGGCGGCACTCAACAGCGAGGTGTTCGGCCAGTCCGGTTTCGGCGACGAAGACGTGGAGCACCTGATCCGCGTCCTGGGAGACTTCCGCAAGGCCGCGGGCGACTTCACGGACGGCTGACGCGTTGCCTGTGTCCAGTGACGCCCCATGTCGTCCCCCGGGCAACACCGCCCATCGTTTCCCCCACAAGCGCGGCGCCCCGCAGTTCGGACTTTCTGCGTCATCCAGGCTTGCCTGCCGGCGCCGGCTGCTAGGCTCCGGTTCTGAACTTCCAGGAGGAACGCTGTGGGCTTTGCCGAAGTACTCAGGAACAACTGCGCCGCAGATTGGGACGCAGCCGTCAACCATCCGTTCGTGGATCAGCTCTTGGACGGGAGCCTTTCCGACGACGACCTGCGCCGCTACCTCGTGCAGGATTACCAGTTCTGCGATGCGTTCACAGCGCTCCTAGGCCAGGCAGTTGCCTCAGCACAGTCGCTTCCTTCGCGGCTCGTGTTCGCACGGGTGCTCGGGGCTTTCGCCTCGGACGAGAACACGTACTTCCAGGATTGCCTTGAGGAGTTATCCGTACCTGAGTCCGACCGGATAGCGCCTTCACTGGGTCCTGTGACCCGCGACTTCGAGCCCTCATGCGGAGCGCTATCGCCACGCGCTCCTACCCGGACGTGCTGGCTGTGGTACTGGTGGCGGAATGGTTGTACGGCGACTGGGCTGCCCGGGCCAGAGACCCCGCTCTATGGCCGACAGCAGCGAAGCATTCGGAGTGGATCCGCCTGCACAACAACCCCGAGTACAACACGTGGGTCGAGTGGTTGCGCGCCGAGTTCAACGCCGTCGAGCCCGTCTCCGCCGAAGGCCGTGCCCGCGTGGCCGGGACGTTCGCCGAGGCCGTCCGGCTGGAACGCTCGTTCTTCGACGCAGCGCTGGTCCCTGCGGACAGCCCCCGGATTCCGCACAGGACCGCATGGTGAGATCCTCATATCAAATAATGAGACGATGATTTAGTGTCGTGGGTATGAAACGTGAAGCCGTGGAACCCTTTGTCGACGTCGAATGGTGCAAGCAAAACCGTCGCCGCGTGGTGCTGGCGGATGTGCGCTGGTACCTCGACGGCAGCCCTGGCCGGGAGGCCTACGACGGCGGACATATCCCCGGGGCCGTTTTCGTCGACCTGGATCGATGGCTTTCGGCTGAAGGCTCGCCACTCGAAGGACGGAACCCGCTGCCTGCCCCGCATGATTTTGCCCTCGGGATGCGGGAAGTGGGAATCAGCGACGATGACATCGTGGTGGCGTATGACGACGCCGGCGGAGTCATCGCCGCACGCTTAGTCTGGATGCTGCGCGCCACAGGTCACAACTCGGCAATTCTGGATGGCGGCATGGCCAGCTATGAAGGGCCCCTGGAAACCGAACATCCTTCGAGGCCCACCGGACATTTCATCGCCAAACCGTGGCCCAGCGCCCGACTGGCCAAAATCCACGAGCTCTCAACCGAAGCAAATCTCGTGGTGGACGCACGCAACCGCGACCGCTTCGAAGGCAGGCAGGACCCCATCGATCCAAGGCCGGGGCATGTCCCGGGCGCGCGCAACGTACCGTGCAGGGAGAACCTGGATGCTTCCGGGAAACTGCACAGCAAGGCTGAGTTGCTGCGCATCTTCGCTGAGGCAGGCATCGCATCGGCCGAGAACGTCATCAGCTATTGCGGCTCCGGAGTGACGGCTTGCCACAATCTTTTGGCCCTGGAATTTGCTGGCCTCGGACGCGGCAGGCTCTTCACGGGCGGGTGGTCCCAATACGGCCACGCGCTCGAACTCCCGGTCGAGCTCGGACCCGCGTAGCCGGGTCCGAGGGACTCAACGCTGCTTGAACTCCGGCTGCCGCTTCTCGGTGAACGCGGCCATGCCTTCCTTCTGGTCCTCGGTGGCAAACAATGAGTGGAAGATCCGACGCTCAAACAAAACGCCCTGGGACAGGCCGGTTTCGAAGGCCGCGTTAACGGCTTCCTTGGCAACCATGGCAACCGGTTTGGACTTGGAAGCGATCACCTCGGCGGCCTTGAGCGCCTCCTCCACCACGGAATCAGCCGGTACTACGCGGGAAACGAGTCCCGACCGCTCGGCTTCCGCTGCATCCATGAACCGCCCAGTGAGGACCATGTCCATCGCTTTGGCCTTTCCCACGGCGCGGGTGAGCCGCTGCGAGCCGCCCATGCCCGGAATGACACCGAGGTTGATCTCCGGCTGACCGAACTTGGCGTTGTCCCCGGCAATGATGAAATCGCACATCATGGCCAATTCGCAGCCGCCGCCCAGGGCAAAGCCGGACACCGCGGCAATCACGGGAATGCGCAAGCGCGTGAGGTTTTCCCAGCCGCGGAACCAGTCGGCTGCGTACATCTCCATGTACCCCTTGGAGGCCATCTCCTTGATGTCCGCTCCAGCGGCGAACGCCTTCTCGGAGCCGGTGATCACCACCGCGCCGACACCAGGATCGCAATCCATCGCGGAAACAGCAGCCACCAACTCATCCATGGTGGCCTGGTTCAACGCATTGAGCGCCTTGGGCCGGTTCAGGGTCACCAGGCCCACCCGTCCACGGAGTTCCACCAGGATGTTTTCGTACTGCTGCGCCAAGCCGTGCCCCTTTTGTCGGTTGCCCAAGTTTCGCTGTTGCCTAGTTTTGTCGGTTGCCCAAGTTTGTCAGTTGCCCATGACCTACCCGCCAAGGCTACTTGGCGGACTTGTCCCGGATGTCCGTGATGATGCCGGAGAAGTCGCGCCCGGCTCCGCCTTCGGCCGCGAAGGCATCGTAAATCTGCGATGCCAGGTGCCCCATTTGACCGTCCACCCCGGTGCTCTCGAGCGCGTTGACCGCCAGCCGCAGGTCCTTCGCCATGAGCGCTCCGGCAAATCCGGGCTGGTAGTCGCGGTTGGCCGGGCTGGTGGGAACCGGTCCGGGAACCGGGCAGTTGGTGGTCAGCGCCCAGCATTGCCCGGAGGCGTTGGAAGCGACGTCGAAAAGCGCCTGATGGGTCAGGCCCAGCTTCTCACCCAGGACGAACGCCTCGCTGACGGCAATCATGGAGACGCCCAGGATCATGTTGTTGCAAACCTTGGCGGCCTGCCCGGCTCCGTGGTCCCCACAGTGAACGATCCTCCGGCCCATGAGTTCCAGGATCGGCTTCACCGTTTCGAAGTCCTCGGGCAGCGCCCCCACCATGAACGTCAGGGTTCCTGCTTCTGCACCCACCACGCCCCCGGAAACAGGCGCATCCACGGAACGGTGGCCGGCTTCCAACGCAATGGCCGCAGCCTCGCGGGCCTCGTCAACGTTGATGGTGGAGCAGTCCAGGAACAGGGTGTCCGGCGCAGCCACCGTAAGCAGACCCTGGGCTCCGTCCACTCCCCGGTAGGCGTCCAGGACGTGTTTGCCGCTGGGGAGCATGGTCAGGACCACGGCCGCTCCGGCAACGGCTTCCTCAGCGGAATCCACCGTGGCAATGCCGTGTTCGCGGGCCGCTTCGAGCGCTGCCGGCACGGGATCGTACGCGACCACTTGATGCCCTGCTTTGACCAGGTTCACGGCCATGGGGCCACCCATGTGGCCAAGGCCGAGGAAAGCGATGGTGCCGGAAGCTGCGTTTTCAGACATGGTCGGACTCCTTTGAATGAAGTTTGAGTTCACGGTCGCCGAGCGACGCGAAGAAGCCCTCGACGGCGGCCGGCGACACCTCTGCCAGTGAAGCTGGCTTCCATTGTGGGTTGCGGTCCTTGTCCACCACTTGGGCGCGGATCCCCTCGCGGAAATCCGGCCCGGTCAGGCACCGGATCCCCACACGGTATTCCTGTTCCAGCGCCTCCTCGAGCGAGAGCCCCCGCACCCGCCGCAACGATTCGAGCGTGACTTTCACGGCCGTGGGCGACTTCGCCTCGATTGTTTGCGCGGCTGCAGCGGCGTCCCCACCGGCGGCACGAAGCCTGCCGACGATGTCGTCGGCGTCGTCGGAAGCGTAGGCGTCATCGATCCACTCGCGCTGGGCTTCCAAACCGGAGGCCGGCGGTTCTTGCGCAAAGCGCTCGACGGCGGCTTCCGCCGTCGAGCTTTCCAGCGCTTCCGCGAGTGCGGGCAGCTTTTCTGACGGCACGAAGTGGTCTGCGAGCCCGAGGAACAGGGCATCGGCCCCATCCAAGTGGGCACCCGTCAAAGCCGCATGGGTGCCCGATTCGCCAGGTGAGCGGGACAGCAAAAGGGTCCCTCCGACGTCGGGCACAAAACCAATGGTGGTTTCCGGCATGCCGGTACGGGTCCGCTCGGTGACCACGCGCACTGAGCCGTGGGCGGAAATCCCCACACCGCCCCCGAGCACTAGCCCGTCCATGAAAGCCACGTAGGCCTTCGGGTAGCGGGCAATGAGCGAGTTCAAACGGTACTCCGCTGCCCAGAAGTCCGCCGTTTGGTCCCCATGGCGCAGCAGGTCATCGTAGATCGCCACGATGTCTCCACCCGCGCACAACCCGCGGTCCCCGGCGCCATGCACCAAAACCGTCTTGACGGCGTCGTCGTCCGCCCAGGCGGTGAGTCGCTCCAGCATGGCTTTCACCATCCCGGCCGTGAGGGCGTTGACGGCCTGGGGACGGTTCAGAGTGACGACGCCGAGGTGGCCGCGCTTCTCGAACAGGACCTCAGCCATCAGCTGCCGGCCGGCATCACGAAGCTGGCGCCCTGGCGGATGCCGGAGGGCCAACGGGTGGTGACCGTCTTGGTCTTGGTGTAGAAGCGGAAGGCGTCCGCGCCGTGCTGGTTGAGGTCGCCGAAGCCGGATGCCTTCCAACCGCCGAAGGTGTAGTACGCAATCGGCACGGGAATGGGGACGTTGATGCCCACCATGCCCACTTCGACGCGGCTGGCGAAGTCGCGGGCGGCGTCGCCGTCGCGGGTGAAGATCGCAACGCCGTTGCCGAACTCATGCTCGGAGCAGAGACGCAGAGCTTCTTCGTAGTCGGCCGCGCGGAGGACGCTTAGGACCGGGCCGAAGATCTCCTCCTTGTAGATGGACATGTCCTTCGTCACGTTGTCGAAGAGCGTCGGACCAACCCAGAAACCACCGTCGTAGCCGTCCACTGTGAGGCCGCGCCCATCCGTGACAAGCGTGGCGCCTTGGTCCACGCCTGCCTGGATGTAGCCCTCGATCCGATGCTTCGCGGAAGCCGCCACCACGGGACCGAAGTCGGAATCGCTGGCCAGGCTGGGTCCTACCTTCAGGCCCTTGATCCGGTCCTGCAGCTTGGAGACCAGCTGATCCGCCGTCTCCTTGCCGACCGGCACCGCCACGGAAATGGCCATGCAACGCTCGCCGGCTGAGCCGAAGCCGGCGCCGATGAGGGCATCCGCGGCCATGTCGAGATCAGCGTCGGGCATGATGACCATGTGGTTCTTGGCGCCGCCGAAGCACTGGGCGCGCTTGCCGTGGGCTGCTGCGGTCGCGTAGATGTACTGGGCGATCGGTGTGGATCCTACAAAGCCGATGGCCTTCACGCGCGGGTCCTCAAGGAGCGTGTCCACGGCTACCTTGTCGCCGTTGATGACGTTGAAGACGCCGTTCGGCAGGCCTGCCTCGGTGAAGAGCTCGGCCAGGCGCAGCGGCACTGAGGGGTCGCGCTCCGAGGGCTTGAGGATGAAGGCGTTGCCGGCCGCGAGCGCGGGCCCGGACTTCCAGAGCGGAATCATGGCCGGGAAGTTGAAGGGCGTGATGCCCGCGACGACGCCGAGCGGCTGGCGCAACGAGTGGACGTCGATGCCTTGGCCGGCGCTGTCCGAGAACTCACCCTTGAGCAGGTGCGGTGCACCGGCGGCGAACTCCACCACCTCGATGCCGCGCTGGATATCGCCCTTGGCATCGGGGAAGGTCTTGCCATGCTCGGAGGAGAGGAGCGTCGCGAGTTCATCCATGTGCTCGTTGACGAGGTCCACGAACTTCAGCAGGATCCGGCCGCGACGCTGCGGGTTCATGGCAGCCCATTCGAGCTGGCCCTTCTCCGCGTTGGCAATCGCGCTACGGACCTCATCGGCACTGGCCAAGGGAACCCTGGCCTGCACCTCGCCTGTACACGGATTGTAGACATCACTGAAACGTGGGGAGGTCCCGTCGACTCTTTGGCCGTCAATGTAGTGGGAAAGTTCGCGCACCATGGAATGCTCCTTTGCATATGTGACTGCCCGCGGCCTCGAAGGCACGTGTCCAGCCGTGCTCACTTGTGCTTCGGGACGTCTTTGATCCCGAATATACTCGGACTTCCTACTAATTTCTAGGGGTCTCTCGCGGCCCTCCACAACCGACCACTTTTGGAAACCCCGACGCCGGATGGCGGCCCTGGGTGCCCGGGTTCTGTCTCAAAGGTGGTCGGTTCTTGCGCTGCTCATTTTGTGGGCTTCTTCCATGAGCAATTTGCCGAGGAATTCCTGGCGCTCCGGGCGGAATCGCGGCTCGATGCCCGTGAGGGATAACGCCCCGATGGGCCTACCCAGTTGGTCGAAAACGGCGGCGCCCATCCCCCAGCTGCCCTCCAGGACCAAGCCGGGATTCACCGAGTACCCGGCCATTCGGGTCTGCTCGAGGTTCCCGCGAACCACACTCTCGGTGTGGCCGACGGCGAAACCCCCTGCATGGCGTTCCCAGCCAGACAGGATGGCGGCCTGCTCGTCTTCCGGCAGGAAGGCCATGATTGCCGTGCCCGCCGACGCCACGCCGAGGGGGAACCTGACGCCCTCGTGCAACACGAACGAGCGCACGGGAAAGCTGCCTTCTTCACGCAGCACGCACACCGTTTCGTGCCCTCGCCGGATGGAATAGAAGGAACTCTCCCCACTCTCCTCGGCCAGACGGCGCAGGCTGGGCCGGGCAAGGTCCTCAAACGGGAACCGCGCTGCCGCCACGGATTCCAGCAGGAAGATCTCCGGACCCAAGATCCAGTTGCCGGTCCGCTGATCGTGGTCCAGGAGGCCTTCGGCGGCGAGGGATGCGAGCAAGCGGTGCACCGTGGGGCGCGTCAGTCCTGATTCGCGGACCAGGCCAGCGATGGACATGCCCTCCGGCTTGCGCCCCACAAGCCGCAGGAGCGCGGCAACACGTCCTACCACCTGGGCGCCCTGGACCGGCTTGTTTTGCGGCTGCTGAGCCACCATCACAGTCTCCTTCAAGATTTCCTCCACAATGTGGACACTTCAAAGACTAGCGTCCACACTGTGCAAATTCAGCCCGCGGTACCTTTAGCACGCCGTTGACCGTCCGCGCCGGACCGCCATAAGCTCCTTGCTAGGCGACTTACCAAGCGACTTACCCAGACGGCGTGTCCACAAAGTGGATAGCTCCGCACTCAACAAGCTACTCAAAGACGAGGACAAGCCATGGCCAAAATCCAACACAGCGCCGCTGAAGCCCTCCAGGACGTCCTGCGCGACGGCCAGACGATCGCCGTCGGCGGCTTCGGGCTCAGTGGCATCCCCGCGGACCTGATCGACGCCGTCTGCGATTCGGGCGTCAAGGACCTGACCGTGGTCTCCAACAACATGGGCATTGACGGCAAGGGGCTTGGCGTCCTCATCGAAACCGGCCAGGTCCGCAAGGTCATCGCCTCGTATGTGGGCGAGAACAAACTCTTCGCCGAGCAGTACCTCTCCGGCCAGCTCGAGGTCGAATTCGCTCCCCAGGGCACCCTGGCCGAGCGCCTCCGCGCCGGCGGGGCCGGCATCCCCGCCTTCTACACGCGGACCGGCGTCGGAACCCTGGTCGCCGAAGGCAAGCCGCTGGAAGAGTTCGACGGCATCACGTACGTTCGCGAGCGCGGGATCGTGGCCGACGTCGCACTGGTCCACGCGCACACCGCTGACACGGACGGCAACCTGATCTACCGTTACACGGCCCGGAACTTCAACCCGGTGGTAGCAACGGCGGGAATCATGACCATCGCCGAAGCCGAGGTGATCGTGCAGCCGGGCGAACTTGACCCCAACCACATCGTGACACCCGGCGTCTACGTCCAGCGGCTGGTCCAGGCGAGCGCACGCGTAAAGGACATCGAACAGCGCACAGTCCGTCCACGCGTTGAAGCCCTGGCCGTCTAAGCACCCACCAGCGAAGGAGCACCACCATGGCATGGACCCGCGACGAAATGGCCGCCATTGCGGCCCAGGAACTCAACGACGGCGATTACGTCAACCTTGGTATCGGCATCCCCACCCTTGTTGCCAACCATCTGCCCGACGGCGTGCGTGTTGTGCTGCAAAGCGAGAACGGGCTGCTCGGCATGGGGCCCTTCCCCTATGAAGGCGAGGAAGACGCCGACCTCATCAATGCCGGCAAACAGACCGTCACGGTCCTGCCCGGCGGCAGCATCTTCGACTCCGCGACGTCTTTCGGCATGATCCGCGGCGGACACGTCAAGGTGGCCATCTTGGGCGCCATGCAGGTTTCCTGCGACGGCGACCTCGCCAACTGGACCATCCCCGGCAAGATGGTCAAGGGCATGGGCGGTGACATGGACCTCGTGGCCGGGACCCCGCGCGTCGTGGTCCTCACCGAACACAATGCCAAGGACGGGAGCGCCAAGATCGTCCGGGAATGCACCCTGCCGCTGACCGGCCTGGGAGTGGTGGACCGCATTGTCAGCGACCTCGCGGTCTTTGACCTTGAAAAGACGGACGACGGCGGCCGGCAGTTCACCCTGACAAGACTTGCCCCCGGCGTCACCGTGGGGGRGCTCCGCGAAAAGACCGACGCTGCATTCAACGTCGCATTGGAAACAACACCTGCATTGGAAGGAACCCTGGCATGAGCCTGCGAGACCAGTTCGGCAAAGATGTCCTCCTCACCGGCTGGGGACACAGCAAGTTCGGCAAACTCACGGACGAGACGCTGGAGTCCCTGATCGTCCAGGTGTCCGCGGAGGCCATCCGGAACTCCGGCCTTGAGCCGAGGAATATCGACGAGATCTACCTCGGCCAGTTCAACTCCGGCATGATGCCGCTGGGGTTCACGTCCTCGCTTGCCTTGCAGGTGTCCGAGCAGCTTGCCAACGTGCCCGCAACGAGAACCGAAAACGCCTGCGCCTCGGGCTCGGCGGCATTCCAACAGGGCGTGAAATCCGTGTTGGCCGGGACCGCCCGCAACGTCCTGGTGATCGGTGCCGAGAAGATGACCGACGCGGGAGCCGACGTTGTAGGAGCGGCGCTCCTTGGGGCCTCCTACGAAATGGCCGGAAAGGCCTCCACCACCGGCTTCACGGGGCTGTTCGCCGAGGTGGCCAAGCACTACGAGAAGCGCTATGGCGCGGGCATCGAACGCTCTGGTTTTTCCGGGGCCGGCCTGAGCGACGTCCTTGGATCCATCGCCGCCAAGAACCACCACAACGGCATGGACAACCCCTACGCGCAAATGCACAGGGACTTCGGCGAGGAGTTCTGCCGGACCGTTTCCGAGAAGAATCCCCTGGTCGCCGAGCCGCTCCGCCGCACCGACTGCTCCCCCGTGTCCGACGGCGCCGCCGCCGTCGTGCTCTCCCTCGGACCGGCGTCGGGCGCTGCTACTGAACCCGTCCGGTTGGCGGGCTTCGGGCACGCGAACGACTTCTTCCCGGCAGAGCGCCGCGACCCCACGGAGTTCGCCGCCACGCGGGTCTCCTGGGAGCGCGCGCTGGGGATGGCCGGCGTCGGGATCGACGGACTGGATTTCGCCGAGGTGCACGATTGCTTCACGATCGCCGAACTGATCATGTACGAAGCCATGGGCCTCACCGAACCGGGACAAGGCGCCCGCGCCCTCAAGGAAGGCTGGGTCTACAGGGACGGCAAGCTGCCCATCAATGTGTCGGGTGGACTCAAGGCCAAGGGCCACCCCGTAGGCGCCACCGGCGTGTCGCAGCACGTCATCGCCGCCATGCAGCTCACGGGCACCGCGGGCGCCATGCAAATCCCCCACGCCCGCCGCGGGGCAGTGCAGAACATGGGTGGCGTGGGCATCGCGAACTACGTGAGCATCCTGGAATCTGTTTAGCGGATGCCCGCTGGAACTCCCCGCTTTTGGCGCCCGACGACGGCGACTCCCGCTAAGTGGCGCGGGCCGCCGTCGGGGTTAAGTCCAAAGGTGGGGAATTCCAGCGAGAGCTGGCTACTTCGCCTCAAGCACGGCAGCTCCGGCTGCCGCGCAGGCTTCATCCAGGGCACCGTCCGGTGCGCCACCGACGCCGATCCCGGCCACCGAGACGCCGTTTACCTTGAGCGGCACGCCGCCGGGGAGGAACAGGGTGCCGGGGAGGTCGGCGATCGACGGGCCGTTGCCATTGATTCGCTTGGCGAGTTCGCTGGTGGGGGCACCGAAGGCGGCGGCAGTGTAGGCCTTTTTCTTGGCGGCTTCGATGGTGTGTTCGGCCGCGTTGTCGCCGCGGAGCACGGCCTGGACGGTACCGAAGCGGTCTACGAGGGCAACGGTGACGAACGGAAGCTTGTCGGCCTGGCACTTCGCCAAGGCGGCGTTGACCGCCTGGCTGGAAGCACCCACGGTGATGCGGTTCTGCGGGACGACGTTTTCCGCGGACGGATTGACGTCGACGGCGGCCGTCGCAGTTTTGGCGGCGGCTGGCGTCACAGCATTCGCGACGGCGGTTGCCCCGCCGGTCAGGAGCAGGGCTCCGGCGGCAGCGGCGGCAAAGATCTTGTTCGACTTCTTCATGGTGGTCCTCCGGGAGGTCGGCAGCAGGTACAGTTCCATGCTTCCGGCCAGGCCTCCGCGGCACATCCGGCGCTCGTCTCCCTTGGCCTCATCCTTTCCGCCCCCGGCATCAGCCAAAAGGCGGAGAGACCAAGGGCCGGAACGCGCCTAGCATGGGAAGAATGCCGGAATCTCCGAACGGGACGGCCTCCCGTCCCCCTGCCTTCCGCCCCACCATGGGTCGGATCGACGCAGTGGTTCACCTCAGTTTCGCCGTGCTCATGGTGGCGTCCGGTGTGCGCTACGTCCTGCGGCACAGCCCGGCCGACAACCTCTGGACAGTGGCCCTGGCTGCCGCAGTGTGCGTTCTCTACGCCGTGGTGGCCGTGCTTGCCCAACGGCGCCAGCCGTGGCTGCTGTGGATGGTCGCGCTCGTGCTCGCCTGGGCTGTGCTGGTCATCGCCGCGCCGAGTTTTGCATGGTGCTCCTTCGCGTTGTTCTTCCTGTCCCGCGTGGCCTTCAGCGGTTGGATCGCCTCTCTGGCGGGGGCCGTCACGGCTATTGCGACGGCTATCGGGCTGTTCCGTCTGAGCGGGGACACCGACGTCGCCATGCTGCTCGGGCCCATCGCAGCAGCCGTTCTGCTCACGTTGATCTACGACAGGATCGAGCACGACGCCGCGCTACAACGCCAATTGCATGCGGAGGTGTCGCGAGCGCAGGAACGCCTGGCCGCGAGCGAACGTGCGGCCGGGATCGCCGCGGAGCGCGAGCGTGTTTCTCGCGAAATCCATGACACTGTCACCCAAGGCCTTGCCAGCAGCCTGCTGCTGCTCGAAGCCGCGCAACACTCATGGCCCGAAGAGGGCGCGAAAGCAGAGGTGCAGAAGGCCGGCACCCTCCTGCGCCAGAACCTGGCCGACACCCGCAGCCTGGTCCACGAGCTATCGGCGCCGGGGCTGGACAGCGGTCCGTTGCCCGAAGCCCTCGAACAAGCGGCCCGCCAATACCTCGATGCAGTGCGCCTCCAGGTCACCGGCGATCCCCATCCAGTGCCAGCGGAGGTCCGCCATGCCCTGATGCGGGTGACCCAAAGCGCGGCGGCCAACATCAAACTTCACGCGCAGGCCGAACACGCGAGCTTGACGCTGGGCTTCCTCCCCGGGGCGGTCACCCTGGACGTGTTCGACGACGGCCGCGGCTTTGATCCCGGGGCGGTACCACCGCCGTCGGACAAGGGCGGTTACGGCTTGCGAGCCATGCGCCAACGGGTGGAACAACTCGGCGGGGTATTTTCGGTGGAAAGCTCCCCCGGCGAGGGAACCGTCGTGGCCGCCCAACTGCCGCTTCCCCGTACAGAACTCGCACCATCGATGCCGATCGAGAAAGACACTTTATGAAGCCGATTTCGGTCCTGCTCGTAGATGACCATTTGGTAGTCCGCAGCGGACTCAAGGCGCTGCTCGGCACCCAGCCGGACATCACGGTGGTTGCCGAAGCGGCATCCGGCGAGGAGGCCCTCGCCGCGGTGCAACAGCACCCGGCGGACGTCGTCATGATGGATCTCGCCATGGGCGAGGGCATGGACGGAATCGAGGCAATCAAGCGGCTGCGCCAAGCGAGCAAGCAGCAGGCGGTGCTGGTGTTCACTACCTATGATTCCGATGCCGACATCGTGAGGGCCGTGGACGCAGGTGCCATGGGCTACGTACTCAAGGACGCCGCGCCCGAGGAGATCTTCGCGGCGGTCCGGGGCGCAGCGCAAGGTAAGAGCGTCATGAGCGCACCCGTGGCGAGCAAGTTGTTCCAGCAATTGCGCAACCCGGACGAGGTCCTCACCCCGCGGGAAGCCGAACTCCTCAGCCTCCTCATTCAAGGCCTCAGCAACCGTGAGCTCGGAAAACGACTGTTCATCTCCGAGGCCACGGTGAAAACCCATTTGGCGCACATCTACGCCAAGCTCGGCGTCGAAACACGGGCAGCCGCGATTGCGGTGGCCATTCGTCGCGAAGGGATGCGCTAGGGGGACGGCTGGCCGCCGTCGTGGGGTTCGCTGCCATCCGGCGCCCGGCCACGTGATGACGGGCTAAGAAAAAATTCGGATGCAGATGTCGATTTGGCCGGTCGCCATTCGTATAGGGGGTGACCGGGCCGCAGAGAGCGGTCCGCAGAAGCAAGGGAGCATGCCATGCGCCAGATCAATGCCACGTTGTCCATTACCCTCGATGGAGTCATCCAGGGCCTGGGCCGTCCGGACGAGGACACCCGCGGTGGCTTCACCCACGGTGGGTGGGGCGGCAGGTACAACGACGAGGTCATGGGTCGTGAGATGGGCAAGGGCATGGCGAAACGCACGGACATGCTGTTCGGACACCGGACCTGGACCGACTTCATCACCGCCTGGGGCACCCGCGCCGACGACAACCCGTTCACCGTGTACATGAACGCAGCGACGAAGTACGTTGTGTCAAGGACGCTGGAGAACGCCGATGCCTGGCAGAACTCCATCCTGCTGTCCGGCGAGGCCGCCGAGACGGTGGCCCAGCTCAAGGCCGAGCCGGGCAACGATCTGACGATCATCGGCAGCGCGTCGCTGGTCCGCTCGCTGCACGCCACCGGCCTCATCGACAACTTCACGCTGCTGATCCACCCGCTCACGCTGGGTACCGGGACGCGGCTGTTCGAAGGCCCGGCCCCGCTGACCGAGTTCGAACTCACCGACTCCGTCACCACCACCAAGGGCGTGATCATCGCCCATTACACCCGCCGATAACGGAGAGGTGGCCTCACGCGTGCCCGGTGGAGCGGGAAGCCCGCTGAAACTCCCCGCTTTTAGCACCCGACGCCGGCACCGCCCGTGTAGTGGTGCGGGCCGCTGTCGGGCTTCAAGTCCAAAGGCGGGGAGTTCCAGCGGCCCCTTCACCAGCTACCGCGCCGGGTCTAAACTGACGCTATGTCCGACGCAGCAGGACGCAAGTTATTTCAGCATTCCGGAACGGCGCTCATCTTCCGGGGAGCTTTGGCCCTTCTCTTGGCTTTCCTGGTCGCTTCTTTGCCGGTTGCCACTGTATTTGCGCTCGTCTACGTGTTCGGTGTCTACGCCATCACCGACGGGCTCACGGACATGGCCCACTACTTCTACGACCCTGCGCGCCACTCCCGCTGGAGCATGATTGGCGGCTTCATCTCCGTGACGACTGGCATCGTGGCCGTTTCGTGGCCGGGCATCACCGCCGCGGCACTGGGCGTCCTCATAGGAGCTTGGGCCCTGGTCCTGGGGATTTCGCAAATCATCCTTGCCATGGATGCGCGGTCGACAATCAGGGCTTGGTGGATCTGGATGTTGACAGGTTTAGTCACCACCTTGTTCGGGCTTTTTGTGCTCGTCAATCCCAGCGCCGGATTCCTGAGCGTGGTAGGGCTGCTGGCGACATACGCCGCGGTCGTTGGTTTGCTGTTGATCGCCTCTGGCATCAAGCTCCGCAGGCGTGCCAGCTCTTCGGTGATGCTTGCCCATTAGCCCTTTGCGGGAGCAATCCGCCGTGAGGGGATGCGCTGGGTCCCAAGTTCGGTAAGTTAGTGGCTGTGAAGATAGCTACTTGGAATGTGAACTCGCTCCGCGCACGTGCCGACCGCGTAGAGGCCTGGCTGCAGCGCAGTGACTGCGACGTCCTCGCAATGCAGGAAACCAAGTGCAAAGACGACAACTTCCCGTGGGAGCTCTTCGAACGCATGGGCTACGAGGTTGCCCACTTCGGACTGAGCCAATGGAATGGCGTCGCGATCGCCTCCCGGGTAGGGCTCGACGACGTCGAACGCACCTTTATTGACCAGCCCGCCTTCGGAAAAGCCGGCAAGGACCCCGTCCAGGAAGCCCGCGCCATCGCCGCAACGTGTGGCGGGGTACGGGTGTGGAGCCTGTACGTTCCTAACGGCCGTTCGCTGGATGACGAACACATGCCGTACAAGCTCAAATGGCTGGACACCTTGAAGGGCCACGCGGCCAGCTGGGTCTCGGAGAACGCCGAGGCGCAGGTGGCGCTCATGGGCGACTGGAACATCGCCCCGTTGGATGACGACGTCTGGGACATCGACTTCTTCCGGGCAAACGCGATGACCCACGTCAGCGAACCCGAACGCGAGGCCTTCCGTGCGTTCGAAGCGGCCGGTTTCACCGACGTCGTCCGCCCCTACACCCCCGGTCCCGGCGTCTATACCTATTGGGACTACACGCAACTGCGGTTCCCCAAGAAGGAAGGCATGCGGATCGACTTCGTCATGGCTTCCCCCGCCCTGGCCGCCCGCGTCACGGGGGCCTCGATCGACCGCGAGGAACGCAAGGGCAAAGGTGCCTCTGACCACGCTCCGGTGATCGTGGAGCTTACGGACTGAGACGCAAATAACCGATGGAGGAGGCGGACCGGCGATGAGCGGAAAGCTATATGGGAGTCAGGCGGGACTGCCGTTCTCTTCAGCGCTGCGCGTCTACGAACCACTCGAAGCCTTCCCGGAGGACCAGCGGCAGCAGCTCGTCGCGAGCGGAACCCGTAGCGGTTCGCGGGCCGCCGTCGAGAATGCCGAGCTGCTTGCATCCCTGGGACGGGTCACCCGTAAGGGCGGGGATCCCTTCCCTACCGGCAGCACGGATCTGGTCCGCATCACCCGGGTTCCGTCCGGAGATCTGAACGACCCCGACGCCGGGCGGCTGCTGTATTGCCCCAGCCAACTGGTGATCCGGGCTGGCCTTGCGGCAAACGCCCTCATGGAAGGTATCCACGGACCGCTCGCGGACCTGCTCATTCCTGTGGATCAGCGCGACCGGCACCAGGCACGCATCGACCGTATCAATGCCAGCCACGACGCGAAGCGGGTGCATACCCGGGCTTCCACTTGGGGCATCCCCTTCAGCTGGTTCTCGCTGTTCCAGGAGTCGGACCGCAAGGACGTCGTGGAATCGGGAGGCCGCATCCTCACAGTCAGGGTTTGGACCTCACTGACTGACGCTCTGGACCGCGCACGCTTCGCCGTAGCCAACCTTGCACTGGCAGCTCCGGACCTGGATATGCTGGATGACCTCACCCAGCTCACGGAATGGCTCGAATTGTTCCATGTGCAGTCAATGGTGGAGCTGGACTACGGCGCAGTGGCAGACAAGGTGTACCCAGATGAGTCGCCCATGGACGTCCGCCTCGGCATCGAGTGCCTCGCCGAGGGGGACATGACAGGGGCCGCCGCAGCCTACCGAAGGCTGGCTTCCCGCTGGATCCCCATCAGACAGCTGGCCCGGGCTTCCTAGCTACTGGGCTGCCTAGCTACTGGGCTTCGGCGCGGGCGGGGCCGTGGATTCCCGCACGATCAACCGGTGGGCCGCCTTCATGGACCGCACGGAGCCTGCGGCGCCAGCCAATTCGTCCAGTAACATACGCGTACCCAGTTGGCCTTGTTCAACGGGGTCCTGGGCCACTGTGGTCAGCCCCATGGCTTCGGCGAATTCGTGGTTATCGATACCGATGATGGACAGGTCTTCCGGCACCCGGACGCCACGGCGCCGCGCCTGCAACATGGCACCCATGGCCATTTCATCGGAAGCGCAGAAGATCGCCGTCGGCTTGCGTCCGGGCTTGTCCCAGAGCTCGTCGAAGGCTTCCTGGCCGCTGCCGACGGTGAAGTTTCCGAAAATGTCCCATTCCGGTGGCATGGAAAAGCCCGCGCTCGTCATGGCATCAGTGAAGCCATCAACGCGCAGCCGCGGCACGGTGAAGTTCAAGTCGGAGTCGTCCTGGCCATGAAGCAGTGCGATCTCCCGGTGGCCCAGGTTCAACAGGTGCATGGTGGCTTCGACGGACGCGGCGTAATCGTCAATGCCGATGCTCGGGCAGTCTTCCACTGGGCCCCCGACAATAACCAAAGGGATGTCGATCCGCTGGAGATCGGCGATTTCTTCCGACGTCAGGGACATGCACAGGACCAGGAGCGCATCGATTTGCTTGTAGACCATGGTCTTGCTGAACAGGCGTTCCCGCGCTCCACGCTGCCCACCCAAGTTGAACAGGGAGAGGTTGTAGCCGCGGGCGTGAAGCTCGCGGTCTACGCCCTCGATCGCTTTGAAGAAGAACCAACGGTCCACATAGGGGGCCAGGACGCCCACCGTTTTGGTGCGGCCCGTGGCCAGGCCCGAAGCGGAGGATGACGCCACATACCCGAGTTCCCCGGCGACCCGCAGGATCTTTTCCCGTGTAGCCGGGGACACTCGGGGAAGGCCCCGGACCGCGCGCGAAACGGTGGCGGTGGAAACGCCTGCGGCCAGTGCGACATCCTCAATGCTGGCTCCCGCGTGGCCGCCACGCTGGGACCGTTCATTCGTTTTTGCCACTCGAGCCCCCTCAAAGAATCCGTGCGGAAGCCGGGGGTTCCTTCCCAGACGGCAGATAGCCAGCGTATTCCGCCTGGTGGCCCTCCGCCGATTCCGCGCTACTTATTTCGGACCGCCGCTTAGTTGAGGCGCCTCGATGTTCGTGCGGGGAGCCGACGGCGAAGACGGTGCACCCCCCACATAGCCAGCAGTACTGCCAGCAGGCCCATGGCCCAGCCCAATGCAGGCTGGGCCGTGAGTTCCGCACTGAGGGTCACGACCAACAGGACGAGGGCCCAAAAGCCAAGGAGCCCAAGGACGATATCCAGGTCCTCACCCGAGCGGACCCTTCGCAATTCGGGATGGTGCGCGTCGCTGCCGCGCGCTCCCCCGCTCATTTGACGGCGCCCGCAGTCAGGCCGGCCACAATCTTGCGCTGGAACACCAACACAAGGATCACGAGCGGAATGGTAACGATGGTGCCCGCGGCCATGACGGCGGTGTACGGCTCCTGGTGCGGCTGCGCCCCTGCAAAGTAGGCGATCGCAACGGTGACCGGGCGGGTTGCGTCCGAGGACAGCTGGCTCGCGATAAGGAACTCGTTCCATGCCCCGATGAAGGCCAGGATCGCAGTGGTGAACGTTGCGGGCGCGGCGAGGGGCAGGATGATCTTCCTGAAGGCCTGGCCCTGCGTGCACCCGTCGATACGGGCGGATTCTTCGAGCTCCCACGGCATCTCACGGAAGAACGACGTCAGCGTGTAGACCGTGAGCGGCAAGGTGAACGAGATATCCGGGATGATCATCGCCTGGTACGAGCCCATCCAGCCGATGTTGGTGAACAGCTGGAACAACGGGGTGACGAGCGCGACGCCCGGGAACATGGACGCCCCGAGGATGAAACCCATGACGGCGAACTTGAACCGGAAGTTCAGGCGTGCCAGGGCGTAGGCGGCGAACACGCCCACTACGAGGGCGACGATCGTGGTGGCTCCCGCCACGATGAGGCTGTTGAGCAGGTTCCGACCGAAGTGGTTGCCGAGGCTCTCGTCGAAGACCGTCGCGAAGTTGTCCCACGTGACGTGTGTCGGCCAGAAGGTCGAATCGAAGGTGAACGCTGTGTCGCGGAAGGCTGTCACGATCATCCAGTACGCGGGAATCAGGCACCAAACGAGGATGACAGCTGCGGAGACATAGGTACGGAGCTGCGACCAGTCGAAGGTCTTACGGCGATCTGGCACGGTAGCAGCGCGCGGAAGCGTGGCGGTGGCGGCCATGTTACTTCCTTCCCGAGGAGGTGGCCGCGCCCACGGCGTTGGCGCCGAGGAAGCGGACAAAGATGAACGCGACGAGGAAGATCACGATGAAGGTGATGGTCGAGAGCGCTGCAGCGCTGTTGAACCCTTCGCGGATCTGGTCGACGACGAGAATCGAGAGCGTCGTCGTGTTGTTGGCGCCCTGGGTCATGATGTACGGCAGGTCGAACATACGAAGCGCGTCCAGCGTGCGGAACAGGATCGCGACCATGAGTGCCGGCTTGACGAGCGGCAACGTGATCTGCGTGAAGCGCTGCCATGCGCTTGCGCCGTCGACCTTCGCGGCCTCGTAGACTTCATCCGGAATGAGCTGGAGGCCGGCGAGGATGAGAAGCGCCATGAACGGCGTCGTCTTCCAGACGTCCGAGATGACCACCGCCCATTTGGCAGGCCATTCCGACCCCGTCCAGAGGATCTGGGTACCGAACAGCTTGTTCGCGATGCCGTCGAACGCGAAGATGAAGAACCAGAGCTTGGCCGTGACGGCCGTGGGGATAGCCCATGGGACGAGAACGGCGGCGCGGACTGCGCTTCGCCCGCGGAAGGATCGCGTCATGATGATCGCCATCCAGAATCCCAGGACAGTTTCGAGGGCCACAGTCACGACCGTGAAGAAGAAGGTGGTGCCCATCGCGTTCCAGAACTGGGACCCGAGGGTTCCTGGCGGGCAGGATTGCCCATTGCACTGCTGGAACAGCCAGTGCATGTAGTTCTCGAATCCAGCGGGGCCGCCCTGCTCGAAGAACCCGGTGGCCGGATTGAGGCCCGCGTCCTTCTGGAAGGACATGATGATGGCGTTGGCCACTGGGTAGATGATGACGACGGCCAGCAGGACGAGCGTCGGGACCAGCAAGACGGAGGCCCAGCGACCTTGGGTCACCAGCTTCCGGTCCGCGCTCTCGCGGCCGGGCATATGGTGGGTCTGAGCTGGTGCCCCGGCTGTGGTGCGCTCCGGGAGTTTCGTAGACATGGAGTCTCTCCTGTTCAGGGGGCCGATGGTCCGGGGGGCGGTTCCGCCGCCCGGACCATCGGCTCACAACTTGGCTACTTGGCAGCTTCGATGGCCGACTGCATGTCGGCCACTGCCTGGTCGACCGTCTTCTCCCCCTTGAGGGCGGCGTAGGCGTTATCCTCCACGGCCTTCGTTACAGCCGGGTAGAACGGCGTGACCGGACGGGGCACGGCGTTCTCGATCGATGTCTTGAGGACGGGCAGGTAAGCGAGCTTGGACGTCAGGCTCGGGTCCGTGTAGAGGCTGCCGAGGACAGGAGCCAGAGAGCCCTGTGTCGCGTAGAACTTCTCGGTTTCCTCACTCGTCATGAACTTCATGAAGTCCAGCGCCGTGGCCTTGTTCTTGGAGTAAACGCTCATCGCCAGGTTGTGACCGCCGAGGGACGAGGCGCCCGGGCCGGACTTGCCGGGAAGCGGGGCGATGCCGAACTTGTCGGCTACCTTCGAGGAACCGTCGGTCTTGCCTGCGATGTTGTAGACATAGGGCCAGTTGCGGAGGAACAGGAGCTTTCCGTCCTGGAAGGCGGTCCGGCTGTCCTCCTCCTTGTAGGTGATGGCCTCCTGCGGAATGTTGCCGTTCTTGAACGCCTCTACGAGCTTGCCGAGACCTGCCTTCGCCTCGGCCGAGTTGACCGCCGCTTTGCCGGAGTCGTCTACGATCTTGCCGCCCCATGAGTTGATCGCCTCAGAGGCGTTGACCGTCAGGCCCTCGTACTTCTGGAACTGGCCAGCGTAGCAACCCATGTTGTTCTGCTTCGCGATCGAGCACATGCTCATCATTTCGTCCCAGGTCTTGGGCGGCGTGGGGACGAGATCCTTGCGGTAGTACAGCAGGCCGCCGTCGGAGGTCTGCGGTGCCGCGTAAAGGGTGCCGCCGTACGTGGCCGTCTTGACGGTCGCGGGGAGCATGGCCGAGGTGTCGAATGCCGTCTTGTCCTTGAGCGGCTGCAGCCAGCCCTTCGCCGCGAACTCCGCTGTCCAGATGACATCGACGTCGACGACGTCGTAGTTCGCATCCTTCCCTTGGAAGTGCTGCACGAGGTCGTCGTGCTGCTGGTCGGCTGCGTCGGACTGCTCCTTGAAGGTGACCTTCTGGTCCGGGTGCGCAGCGTTCCATTTATCGACGAGCGGGCGCACAACGTTGCTGTTGTCCTTGCCCTGCACGTAAGTAATGGGTCCGCGGCCGTCGAGGTTTGCTGCGGCATCTCCGCCGCCTGAGGCTGTGCTGCCGCCACCGCCGCCACCACAGGCGGACAGGGAGAGGGCGAGCACGCCGGCAACAGCCGCCGGCAAAAGGTACTTGCGTGTGTTCATGCTGGGAACTCCTYAGTGAGTGGACCAGGTATTTCCGCAGTGCGGTTGATGTGGTGAGCCTCACACTAGTAAGCTTCCTGCTGGTAATGCAAGCGTTTACACAAAAAATGTCATCGAGAGGAATCCAGTGCCGCGCTCCCCGATCCCAACCCCCGGTTCCAGCATTTCAGCATGGTGGGCAAGCGCCGTCGTCTACCAGATCTATCCCCGTTCCTTCGCCGATGCCAACGGCGACGGGATGGGCGATCTTGCCGGAATCACGGCAAAACTGCCGTACTTGCAGCAGTTGGGTGTGGACGCCGTCTGGCTCTCCCCGTTCTACAAATCCCCACAGGCTGATGCCGGATACGATGTCGCGGACTACCGGGCCGTCGACCCCCTCTTCGGCACTTTGGCTGACTTTGACGCGATGCTGGACAAGGCGCACGGCCTGGGGATCAAGGTGATCGTCGACCTGGTCCCCAACCACACCTCGGATGAGCATGCCTGGTTCCGCGAGGCCCTCGCCGCCGCTCCAGGCTCCCCCGAACGCGAGCGCTACATGTTCCACCCCGGCAGGGACTCCAAGCCGGGCTCCGGCGACGGGGCCTTGGCCCCGAACAATTGGAAATCCATCTTCGGCGGCCCCGCGTGGACGCGCCTGACGAACGACGACGGCACTCCCGGCCAGTGGTACCTGCACCTTTTCGACACGAAGCAGCCGGACCTCAACTGGGAGAACCCGGAAGTCCACGAAGAGATGCGCTCGGTACTACGCTTCTGGCTGGACCGAGGAGTTGACGGCTTCCGGGTGGATGTTGCCCACGGACTTGTCAAGGAAGCAGGACTGCCGGACTGGGACGGCGCTGCCGCCATGGTCGAAGGCGGCTTATCCGCACCCGGCGCCCACAGCGAGGCCCTCGAACCGCACACGGCCCATCCCCACGCCGTTGATGGAAAAGCGACTGCCGGGAACATCGCGGGTACGGTGGCCACCGTCGTCGAACACAAGGTCAAACCGCCGCTGGACCCGCCGTCGCCCTTCTTCGACCAGGACGGCGTCCACGACATCTACCGGGAATGGCACGATGTCCTCTCAGAGTACGACGGCGACCGCATGCTGGTCGCCGAGGCTTGGGTTGAGCCTGCTGAACGGTTGGCCCGGTACATCCGCAAGGACGAGATGCAGCAGGCCTTCAACTTCGATTTCCTGCTGGCCGGCTGGGACGCAGAGCGCATGGCGGAGGCAATCGAATCGTCGCTGAACGCCGCGGGATCCGTTGAAGCGCCCTCCACCTGGGTCCTGAGCAACCACGACACCGTCCGTCACCCCAGCCGCTTCGGCCTGGCAGACCCCACTACCTTCCCCAAGGGAATCGCGGCGGAAGACGAACAGCCCGACGCCGCCCTTGGCCTGGCACGGGCACGCGCCGCTTCCATGGTGTCCCTCGCCCTGCCCGGCTCGGCCTACCTGTACCAGGGTGAGGAACTTGGCCTGCCGGAGCACACGTCCTTGCCGGCCGAGGCGCGCCAAGACCCCACGTTCTTCCGCACCAAGGGTGTGGAGCGCGGCCGCGATGGGTGCCGGGTGCCGCTACCTTGGAGGTCCGCCGAGCCGGGCTTCGGATTCTCGGAAGCGGCCTCGGCGGATGCGCCTGCGGCGCCATGGCTGCCCCAGCCTGAATCGTTCGGCGAGCTTGCCGCGGACCTCCAGGCCGGCGTCGACGGTTCCACCCTGGAGCTATACCGCTCGATTCTGTCGTTCCGTAAGGCCCACCGCCTGGGATCAGGCACGTTCAGGTGGGCGGAGGAGCACGATCCGGCCAACGGAGTCCTTGCCTTCCACAATCGGGACGTGTTGGTGGTGGTCAACATGGGCACCACGGCCCTCGCAGCACCGGCGGGCTTCCAGGTTGGCCTTTCCAGTGACGGCGGGTCAGGTGGGACTTCGATTCTCCCGAATAGCGGATCGTACCTCTTGGCGCAGTAAGGGCCGCCCTTCCTGCCCTTCTTTCGCGCAAAAACGGGGCCGACGCGCAGAGTTTGCTGCGTGTCGGCCCCGCTCGATGGGCAAAAGGGTCAGGAAGGCGCCACTATCGCGGAGTCGGAGCCTACTTGCCCCCCTTGAAAAAGCCGGCGATCTTGGAGCCCAAGCCCTTGACGTTTTCGGCTACGTCTCCGGCGATCTCCTTGGCGTTCTCGGCTACGTCGCCCGCGAGTTCCTTGGCATTCTCAGTCACGTCACCCGAGAAGAATTCCTTGACGTTCTCTGCGGCATCGCCAGCGAACTCCTTCGCGTTCCCGACGGCGTCGCCAGCGAACTCCTTGACGTGCTCCGCGGCGTCGCCAGCAACATGCTTCGCGTTCTCGACCGCGTCGGCAGCAACATGCTTCGCCTGTTCCGCTGCGGCCTCGGCGGTCTTCTTGATGTCGTTAACTTCTTCGCTCATGGTGTTCTCCTTGTTCCTGGTCCAGAATGTTCTGGTCCATCGGCTTGACTCAGACCCAGGGTCCGGTGCCGGCCGGGCAAGCCCAACCAAAGGGAAGAGTTCCCCCTTCACCCTTCAAACTATGGCCCCGTGCTCAGCTCTGCAACACAAAACGCCCGGGTAGGAACATTGCGGCGCGGTTAACATTGGCCTCGCCTCCGGGCCTAACGGACGCGCTCCGCCTTGCTAAACCTGGCCCGCGCTCCGGCCACAATATGAATCAACACGGGGATCCTGCGTCCGACCACCGCATCCAGCGCCTCCACGAGGCGGGAGACGTCCGCGGCTAGGGTACGTGGGGATACGCCTTGACGGGGCTGGACCCGGATCTTGAGGCCGGGACGGCCCTTGACCTCATAGGTTGCCACCGTAACGCCCGCAAGATCCGGACGATCGGCGAGCGCCGCCTTCAGTGCTTGCTCAGCCAAATTCCCGCCGATGCGAACATCGCCAGAGATCCGGCGATCGTCGTAGTCCGACACGATGAGATTGGCGCGGCCTTTGCCTTGCTGCGATACCCAAGCCACCATCAGCACGATCAGCACTATCAGCACCACTAGCGCGGCAACCCAGAGCCAACTTTCCTCACGGCCTGGAATCCGGGTCTGCTCCGAGAGGAACTTGGCGTGCTCCCAGACTCCTGCGGACCAGCTTTGCCACCAATGCCCCACCGCGGGAACAGTGGCGAGCAGCACCAGGAATATGCCGATCAGCATCAGCTTCAGTCCAAGAATTCCGATCAGGATGCGGTTGAGGATGTGCGGAGTACCATTCATGCGCCGATCACCCCGGAGGTAGTCACGTTGACGCGGACAGCCGGCATAGGCGAAGGCGCCATCTTCTGAAGTTCAGCTTCGACGGCGGCAATGATCTGTTCCTCGTGTATGGGCACACCCGAGGTGGGCCGGACGTTGACTACCACCTGACGCCGCGAAACAACCACCATGACTTGCTCCTGGGTGACGTTCGCCGCTGTCCGGGCGGCCCTGGCGAGCGCTGAAGCAATGACCTCGTCATCCACCACCACTCCGGCGCGGGGATCCTCAAGCAAGTGCCGGGACTTCCGGCCGGGCAGAACGGCATTCAAGAAGAAAATCAATCCCACCATGGCTACGACGGCGCCGAGCGAGCCGAGAAGCAACGGCGAAATACCTTCGGGCAGGGCTATGAGACGTTCAGCGGCCGTCTGCGGATCAATGAGCCACGGTGGTTGGCCAATGGCGCGCAAGGCGGACTCGAGGAGTGCATAGACGCAGGCCCCGATAACAAGAACTGCGGCGAGCCCGGACACTCCCGCACGGGAGGACCGTGTCTCGCGTTTGAGGATGCGCCGGAGTCCGGCGTCGATCGGATCGCCGCCCTCTGCGGTCACCGGCTCCTGGCCGCCGGGGTGCTGGCCGTCGGGCACTTGGATTTCGCCCGGAAGCCCCTGGCCGTGCGGGGTCTGCACGTGGCTCATCGGACACGGACTCCTTCACTGATGCGTGCGCCACTGATCCGGATATCGACGCGGCTCAGAGTGGAACCGCTGAGCTCGGTGACGCGTTCAAGGATGGCCGTCTTGGCAGCCACAGCGCGGTCCCAAACCGACCCGCCGAATCCCTCAATCCGTTGAGGATCCCCGAGGACCTCCGTCAGCGAGGGCACGCGGATCGGGGCGGCCACCGAGAGCGCCAGAAGGCCGTCGTCGTCTGACCAATCGGCTCGGACATCCTGCGGCGAGACACCCAGTGCCTCCGCAGCGGCGGCCCGCGCCAAAGTGGTGAGGGCCTGGGTGCTGATCCGGTTGTGGCCGGCCATCGTGATGGCGGGCTGCACCGCCTCAGCCATAGAGCTCATGACGATGAGCGCCGGCCGGTGAGGGCGTCCAGCACGCTGCGCAGGTCAAGCTTTCCGTCCGCCGCGCGGCCCAGAAGCGCGCCGATGCCCATGAACAGAAGGGCAATGACAAAACCCCATAGCCCGAATTGGAAAGCCATGAACGCCACGAAGGCGCCGATCCCGATCCCGACAATGGTCATGTTCACTGGAGTGGCTCCCTTTCCGATGATGCGCTCTTTGTTCCGGCTTTAACAGTTGGGGCAACGTAGACGTCGTTGATCTCGACGTTGACCTCAATGACTTCCAGTCCCACCAACGATTCGACTGCCTTGTAGACGGCCGCCCGGACCTGGTTGGCGACATCATGCAATGGGTACCCATAGACGGCCACAAGGTTGATGTCCACGGCTACCTGGGTTTCGCCGACCTCGGCGCGGACGCCCGCAGCATGGTCCTGGCTACCGACGGCATCGCGGATGGCACCGAGGGCGCGTGACGGGGCGGAGCCGAGGGAGTAAACACCCGCAACCGCCCTCGCGGCAATGCCGGCAACCTTGGCGACAGCGGAATCCGAGATCACTGTGCGGCCACTTCCTGCCACCATTTGCCGGTCCTCCGAAACCGGAGCCCCAATGGCTTCCGGTTCAGGCGCGGTGAAGCTTTCCTGCTGTTCCATATAGCCCTCCCTTCTGTTGAGTACCACCCTAGCGCTTGCCTGTGACAAGGCGGAGACAAAGGGGAATACAAAGAGGAAGACGGCAGCTCAGGCCTGTTACTTGCAGTTCTTGTTGACCCAGTCCTCGATCGGCTTGGAGAGTGCCTCGAACTCACCAGTGCCGTACTTGCTGTAGTCACTGCCGGCTGAATCGATGAAGGCCTTGAGCTTTGCGAAATGCGGCTTCAGTTCGTCCGGAACCTTGCCCTGCATCTTGGCCAGCTCGTCCTGGGCCTTCTTGATGTCATCGGGGTTGCCGCCGGCCAAGCTCGCTAACGGTAGGAGGGAAATGCTGAGCCATGTGGCACTGACCGAAACGCAGGCTTCGTTCATCGAACCGAAAGCGCCATACAAGCCATCCGTGCTGCTGGGTCCAGCGCTCGGCTCGCTGCTTTGTGTGGGCGAAGGAGCAGCTGACGACTGTTGCTTGCCCTGGGCTGATTGGGTCTTCTGGGCTGATTGGGTGCCTTGGGCTGTTGGCAATTGGAATGCACAGCCACTCAAGGCCAAGGTTGAGGCCACCAAAGTGGCAAGCAGCAGCCGCGGCATGTTCTTCATTTTTTCTCCCCATTTTTTCGCGCGTAAGACGTGCCAATGTGGAAAGAATATGCCCCGGAGACTTGAGTGAATAGGGCGAGGCACCTCCAAGGTGTGTCCGAGCCGCACGTCCAAGGCGGCAGCCCGGCGAAGGGGCCGCCCGCCTACCAGCGTTCACATCCGACCTGCTGTCGGATTCTGCTCGATCATCCCCCTTCGCAGACGTCGCCTGCCCCGTGATTCCAGGGTCTTGGGGTTTGTCCATTCGAATGATTGAGCAGAATCTCACGCCTTCGTAAGAAGACGCCTACGCACGAAAATTTGCCGATTGGCCAGCGTACCTATTCCAATACCCCGGGAGCGAGGAGCGTCACGGCAATAATGAGAAGGGCAGCCAAACCGAACATGGATAGCCCGAGTATCCACGTTCGGTATCCACGCATGTTTGGAACGAAGGCGTCGGCAATTCCGGCATCCGTGGAGGTGTTGTCTCGACGATCCCTATACACCTCGCCATGAACGTGTAGTTCCGATCCAAGCTCGGCTCTTTCTAAGTCCCGCAACCAATGGGCGTCCGTCAGCTCTGCCTTTCGATGTGACTTCATCAACGTCACGGACAAAAACCATATGACTAACGAAAGGACCGCAGAAACGAGGCGACCAAAGGCTGAGGTTCCAGCTCCGAGCGCTACTGAAAAAAGGAAAGCTTGCGCGGTGAATGAGAGTACGGGCACCTGCCATAGCAGGTTGTCCCACTGCAAGCGCCGGGCGACCAGTGCCTGGTACGTGAGTTCTTTGCCCTTCATTTTGGTCATGCACAAAGCGTAGGCTGTCAAGCCCTCCGCAAGGGCGAACCAGGTCGCACGAGGGGTGGATACTTTTCCGCACACAGCGCCACCTCCGAGCCCACACTCCGAATGCATGAGACTTCCGGCTGCGCCTTCTAACATCAGCGCCGGTAGGCGTCCACCGCGACACTCTCTCGGGGTGCGGTAACGGCCGAATAGACAAAGTCCATCTGCCGATAAAGGGCAAGAGATGGCTGCCCCCTGAAGAGCGGCGCTTCTGTGGCAAAGAAAAAAACCCCGCAATTCCCATATAAACACTGGGAATTGCGGGGTTCTAGCTGGTGGCTCCGACCGGCGTCGATCCGGTGACCTTTCGATTTTCAGTCGAACGCTCTACCAACTGAGCTACAGAGCCTTAGGTGACAATGTCACCATGATTGCCGGAATTTCTTCCGGCAATCAGAGCGACCCTGACGGGACTTGAACCCGCGACCTCCGCCGTGACAGGGCGGCGCGCTAACCAACTGCGCTACAGGGCCTTGCTTGTTTGCAGCATCTCTACCGCTTTTTTCAAGGCTTCCAGCCTACCAGACTTTTCAGGCCGGCTTGACCAGTTCCTTGCGTACCCCCAACGGGATTCGAACCCGTGCCGCCGCCGTGAAAGGGCGGTGTCCTAGGCCGCTAGACGATGGGGGCCTGGAACAATCCGAATTCGCGGCGGACAACAACGCTATGCGTTTTCCCGCTTCTCGCTCGTCCGAACTGGACTCTAAAACTTTAGAGCATAGTCAGGGATATTCCCAAATCGCGCGCTGCGGAACGCAAACGAGGCTCAAACGGAGGACGGAACCTGGACTCAGGCCAAGGCGTCAAACCACTGTTCAAATCCGCGCGGTCAGAGTTGGCGGTTTCTTGTTGGAAGACGTCCGAATTCCGCCAGTCCGTCCTGCCCTTGGCGGACTAGATTGGCATCATGGCCACAAGCACCCCAACCTCTCCGGCGACCACCAACTCCCGGACCATCAGCAAGCTCGGCATCGCTGCCGTCGTCGTCACCGTCGTCCTTTGGGCGTCCGCCTTCGTAGGCATCCGCGCCGTGGGGCCCAGCTTCTCCCCCGGATCCTTGACGCTCGGGCGGCTGGCGGTTGCCGCCGTCGGGCTCGGTATTGTCGCCCTGCCCAGGCTCAAGCGCTGGCCGAAAGGCCGCGAATGGTGGCCCATCCTGTCCTACGGCGTCATGTGGTTCGCGGGTTACAACCTTGCCCTGAACGCCGCCGAGCACATGCTGGACGCCGGAACTAGTGCCATGCTCATCAACGTCTCGCCTATCCTGATCGCGGTCCTCGCCGGCGTCATCTTGAAAGAAGGCTTTCCGCGCTGGCTGATCATCGGCAGCCTCGTGGCGTTCGGCGGGGTTGCGCTGATAGCCCTCGGATCGGGACAGCGCTCGACGGCGGACGTCGCCGGAGTGCTGTTGTGTCTCCTCGCCGCTGTGCTCGCCGCCGTGAGCGTGATTGTCCAGAAGCCAGTGTTGCGCACGTTCTCGGCTGCGCAGGCCACGTGGTTCGGCATCATGGTGGGCGCCGTGTGCTGCCTCCCGTGGGCCGGACAGCTGGTGGCTGAAGTCCAGTCCGCGCCACTTCCGGCCACGCTTGGCCTGGTGTACCTGGGAATCTTCCCCACGGCCATCGCTTTCACTACATGGGCCTACGCCCTGTCCCTCATCGAGGCCGGAAAGCTCGCCGCCACGACGTACCTGGTCCCGGGCACCACCATCCTGATCTCCTGGGCGCTGCTCAAGGAAATCCCCACCATCTGGGGGCTGGTGGGCGGTGTGATCTGCCTCGTCGGCGTCGGGCTGACGCGTCGACGGTCCCGCTAGGGCCACCTGCGCCGCGCCGGCGCAAAGGCGCGCCCGCGGCGCCGTCGTCGAAGGACCCGGCCCTACCTTGCCATCCCGGCGAGAAGCTCGCGGTGCGTGGGCGGGTTTGCTCCAGGGCGCCCCACGGTAATGGACGCGGCCATTGAGGCGGTCTGGCCGATACGCTCAAGCACCGTCGGCGCAAGCCCCTGGCTCCCGCGCAGCAGCAGTCCGAGGATCAGGGCTGACATGTAGGAATCTCCGGCGCCGATAGTGTCCGCCACCACCGAGGTCACAGCGGGAACCAACAGCTGGGTGTGCGGCGTCGCCATCAGGGAGCCTTCTGCCCCTCGCGTGACAACGGCGAGCCCTGCGCCGAGGCCCAGGATGTGCCTGGCAGTCTCCTCCAAGGATTTTCCCGGGTAGAGCCAGAATGCGTCGTCGTCGCTGAGCTTCACTACGCTGGTCAGCGGTACGAGCTCCTCGAAAATGCGAAGCGCCTCGCCGTGGCTGCCCAGGAGATCGGCGCGGATGTTGGGGTCGTACGTGACGATGCACCCGCCCTGGGCCTGTTCCAGGAGGGTCCTGACGACGCCGGCGCCGGGTTCGAGGAACGTGGCGATCGAGCCCGTGTGCAGCACCTTCGGGGCGTAAGGGAGGGCGGCGGGAGCCAGCTTCCATTCAATGTCGAAGGTGTACTCGGCCGAGCCGTCCGCGGCGATCGCCGCCGTCGCCGTCGCGGTCTTCTCGAGCGATTGCGAGCCCGGCAGCACCACCACGCCTGCGCTTGCCAGGTGCGCCGCAATGGACTCGCCGCGGGAGTCGCGCCCGACGGCGGTCAGCAGCCCGGCCTTCACGTCGAGCCGCCCGAGGCCGTAGGCGACGTTTGCCGGCGAGCCGCCGGGGTATTCAGTCTGCCCTTCGGGCGAGTTGACGATGTCGATCAGCGCTTCGCCGACCACGACGACGTCAAGCGGCTCTGGCGCGAGGGGCGCGAAGTGGTTCATGCGGTTCCTGTTCCTTGGTTGGGGAGTTTCAGTGGCTATTAGTGAATTTCAGTGGCGCCGCCACGGAATGGCGTTCCACGAGGGGGCATTCAAAGTATTCGGTCCTGCCGTCGCTGTCTGCGCCCGCGAGCAGAAGTTCAATGGCGCGGCGGCCCATCTCAAGGAAGGGCAGTTCCAGGGTGGTCAGTCCGGGCCGCAAGTGCTGGGCAAGCGTTTCCTGGTTGTCGAAACCCACCAGCGACACATCGTGCGGAATAGACAAACCGAGCTGGGCCACCGCCTGATAGGCGCCCCAGGCCGTGCTGTCATTGGCGCAGAAGATCGCCGTGGGCGGCTGCGGACCGGTCATGAGCGCAAGGGCGTTGTCGAAACCGCCCGATTCATGCCCGTCGCCTATCCGGTGAAGCTCGGGATCGGGGTGGAGGCCGGCCTCCTCGAGCGCCCGGAGGTAGCCCGCGTAGCGCCCGACGGCGGCCAGAAGCTCACCGTCCACGTCACCGATGTTGATCATCGCGATCCGGCGATGACCGGCGTCGAGCAGGCATTTGGTGGCGGTGTAGCCGCCCTGCTCTTCTTGCGGAGCGATGCTCGGGAAGCGTCCGGAACGGTCGCGTGAATTGAGCACGACGGCGGGCACCTCCGCCAGGACGTCGGGCACGTCAAGGACCCGGTGGTACATGGCGGCGTAGACCACTCCCGCGACCTTGTAGGACAGCATCGTTTCCAGCGAAGCGGCTTCGAGTGCTTTGTCCCCGCCGGTGTTGACGGTCAGGAGCAGCAGTCCAGCCTCCCAAGCCCTCGCTTGGGCTCCCTCGATGATCTTGCCCGCGAAGGGCGCGGTGGCCACGAAATCGCCGACGAAGCCGATCATCCCCGCCACGCCGTCGCGGAGCACCTTGGCGTGGGCGTTGGTCCGGTACCCCAGTTCATGGGCGGTTGCGTGGACCTTGCGTCGGGTTTCTTCAGAGAACCTGGTTCCCGCGGCGTCGTTGAGCACCAGCGAAACCGTGGCCTGGGAAACACCCGCGGCGGCAGCGACGTCGTTCATCGTCGTGCCGGATCGGCTGCCGGGGCGGGTCATGGGCGGGCCTGTCTGTTGCGAGCTGAACGGTGTTTGTCACAGGATCCGCACGGCTTACTGGGCTTAACCTGGGGCGTGGTTATACGAATTACCAGCCCGGAAAACTGTAGCTGTCATCACATCCAGCGTCAACGGCTTGGCCACGGACTAGAGTCGGAACATGCCCGCGAATTTGCCTCCCGGCCTGCCGATCATTCCCGACGGCGATGCCCCCGGCGGCCAGCGCACTTCCTCCCCGCTTCACGGAACCGGGGCGTTGAGTGCGGCGCCGTTCAACATGTCGCCGGAAGACTTCGAGGCGGCGGTCGGCGATGCCCTGCTCCTGATCCCGGACAAGGCCGCCCGTGCCATGGACAACGTGGCCATCTTCATCGAGGACGACTACACGCCGCAGCCCGGCGACGACCCGGACACCGTACTTCTCGGCCTGTACGAGGGAGTTCCGCTGACGGAACGGGACTCCTGGTGGGATGCCGGTTCCCTCCCGGACCGGATTACCATCTTCCGGCAACCAATCCTGGACATTTGTTCATCGCGCCAGGAAGTGATCGACGAGGTCGCCATTACGGTGATCCACGAGATCGCCCATCACTTCGGAATCGGCGACGATCGCTTGCACGAACTCGGCTGGGGATAGCCTTGTAGGCATGGGGCACGATCACAACCACTCACACAGCGTCACCGCTACCGGCAAGCATCGGAAGCGGCTCATCGCTGTCCTGGCCATCACCCTCGCAGTGGTCGTCATCCAGGTGGCGGGCGCCGTCGTCTCCGGATCACTGGCGCTGCTGGCCGACGCGGGCCACATGCTCTCCGACGCCGCAGGGGTCTTCATTGCGCTGCTTGCCGCTTGGATAGCCACCCGGCCGCCGAGCGATCAACGCACCTACGGGTACCAACGCGCCGAGGTCCTGGCCGCCTTGGCCAACGCCCTCATTTTGATCGTGATCTCAGTGGTGATCTTCATCGAGGCGATCCGCCGCTTCGGGGAGACCCCGGACATCCACACGGACGTCATGCTTTTTGCCGCCATTCTGGGCGCCGTGGCCAACTTGGTATCGCTCCTCATCCTGCGCGGGGCGCAAAAAGAAAGTTTGAACGTCCGCGGCGCGTATCTTGAAGTCCTGGGCGACCTGTTGGGTTCGTTCGCTGTGATCGCCGCTGCGATTGTCATCATGACCACCGGTTTCCGGGCCGCGGACCCCATCGCTTCCATCCTGATCTCGCTCATGATCCTGCCCCGGGCCTGGCATTTGCTGCGCGACGTGGTTGACGTGCTGCTGGAGGCAACACCAAAGGGCGTCGAGGTACAGATGATCCGCGAGCACATCCTCTCCGTCGAGGGCGTGGTGGCCGTTCATGACATCCACATCTGGACCATCACGTCCGGCGTTCCGGTCTTCTCGGCCCATGTGGTGGTGGAGGACCGGATCCTGGACGCCACGGGCGCGGACCGGCTCCTGGACCAGCTCGGTTCCTGCCTCGGTTCGCATTTCGACACGGAGCACTGCACCTTCCAACTGGAACCGGCAGGCCACTCCGCGCACGAAACACACCAGCACGCCTAGGGGCTAGAGCTCAGGTACCACCGTCCCGGTGGCGCCGTCCACCGTGATCGTTTGGCCTGAGCTGATCCGGGACGTGGCATCCGGGACGCCCACCACTGCTGGAATCCCGTATTCACGGGCCACGACGGCGCCATGGGAGTTTGGTCCACCCATCTCCATCACCAGTCCTCCCGCAGTCAGGAAGAGTGGAGTCCAGCCGGGATCGGTGGAGGGAGCCACCAGGATTTCCCCGGGTTCGAGGTGCGCGCCTACCGGGTCCATGATCACCCTGGCTACGGCAGTCACCGTTCCCGCCGAAGCAGGGGTTCCCAGCAGTGCGCCGTCCGACGTCGGAGCCCCGGTCTTGGGGCGTGGCCCGGAGGGCAGGGCTTCCGGTTCGGTGCCGTCTGAGAGCAGCACGCGGGGAACGTGCCGGCGCCTGAGTTCAAGCTCGTAGTCCTCCCGGCGCTGCGCCACCATGGCACGGAGATCCTCGCCGTCCAGGCCGCGGTGGGCGTCATCGAAATCCAGGAAGAAGATATTCCCGGCGTCGTCGATGACTCCCGCTTCCGCCAGGGTCTCCCCCACTAGGCCCAGTTGGGCGCGGACCGCGGAAAAAGCGAGCACAAGGTTGTATTTGGGAAGCTCCCGCAGTCCCGCGAACATGCGTGTCCGCTCAAGTGCCATTTTCACGATCCTGGCGTGGAGCGGACTCTTGGACCGCGCACGGGCCACCAGCACGGCAACCTGTTCCTCGGCGTCGCGGGCTGCTTTCTCGAACTGTTTGTCCGGCGCCAGGCGGGTATTGTCCAGGCGAAGGTAGTTGGCCAGGACTCCGATGATGTGGGTGGGATCCTCGGACCAGCGGGGCACACCCATATCGATTTCCGCGATGGCCCGGTGCCCGTRGTCGCGGAGGAACGCAGCCAGACCCGATTGCGCGACGGCGGGCAGCCCCCCGTCGCGGTAGCTCTCCGCGAGCGCAGGGGGATCAACGGTAAAGGCCTCAGCGGCAGCGGCGTCGTCACGGATACTGGTTGCGAGCCGCCACAGCGCAAGGTCCATCTCCGTGGTGACGTTGTGAGGCAGTCCGCGGATGATGGTCTGTAGCTCACCCCAGGAGGCCTGCTCTCCGAGTAGCTTGCGGACCAACCCCATCATCCCGAAGCCAAGCGCTACCGGGGGCAACATGTTGGGGAGCATGGGGAACAATTCCTCGCCCAGTATCCGCTCTGCGTGGTCCAGCCTTTCACGGGCGGTGGCATTGGCGGGGATTTCGAGCGCAGCCTTCAGGTTCTCGCCCACCTGTTCCACCTTGCCGAGGGCGGCTTTCGGCCGAAAAAGGGCGCGAACGAGGGTTTCAGGGACGCGGTAGCGGAGCAAAATCGGGGCGACATGCCTGATCAGTTTGAAGGGCGTCCTGCTGGTGACGGCGAATCGCGGGTCGTCGAACAGCACGCGCATGACGGCCGCCGAACGTGCCTCCATGACGTCGAAGATCCTGGGCACGATTACACGGCCGGCTTCGCTCCGGAAAACGGCAGTGAGGTCAAAGTAGATGCGCTGGCCTGCCTCGTAGTACGGCGAAGGGCCGTTCCGTGGTTCAACCACCCGGAATCCCGCAGCCCTGGCCACCGAGGACCCCATGAGCCTGATCCCAGCGAGGCCCATCGGAGTCAGCGGACGGGTCAGGCCTTGGGCAAGGCTGAAGCAAAGGTACGCGTGCGGACCGGGGATTGCGGGCTGGCGGGTCATTTGCGGGTAGAGGGTGGTGATGGGTCGGGCTTGGGTGAGCCACAGCTTGCCGTCCCCGTCGATGGCCCATTCGGTGTCCTGAGGTGCCCGGTAGTGATCCTCCACGCGTTGGCCGAGAACGGCGAGCGCCCTGATTTGGGAGTCGCTAAGGCAGGCAACACCTGCGGGCCCGGCAGCGTCCCGCGACGCTTTCGTGCCGTGGTGCCCAGGCGAATCCACCCTTTCGGTACCGCCCCCGGGAAGGGATCGGATCACCAGTTTCCGGTCCCCGATCCTTCGCTCCGTGATCCTGCCAGTGAGCGAGTCCACCACAAAGTGGTCCGGATTCACCGCACCTGAGACCACAGACTCGCCAAGTCCGGGGTTGGCGTCGATGACCGCCTCACGGCGCCGCCCTGTCACCGGATTGGCCGTGAACAGCACGCCGGCGGTCTCGGCATCCACCATCCGTTGAATGACGACGGCGAGTGTCACCCCGGCATGGTCAATCCCGTTGCTTGCCCGGTAGCTGACTGCCCGGTCCGTCCACAGAGAGGCCCAACACTTACGGACGGCCTGAAGCACGGCGTCTGCCCCTACGACATTCAGGTAGGTGTCCTGCTGTCCGGCGAAGCTCGCAAAGGGTAGATCCTCGGCCGTCGCTGAGGACCTGACGGCCACTGCGGATTCCGGGCCGAGCGCCGCGTAGGCCGAGCGGACGGCATCCTCGACGTCGGCGGGGACGGCGGCGTCGAGCACCGTATCCCGGGCGCGGGCCGCGAGGGATGCGAGCTCTTCAAGGTCGCCGGGATCCACTGTCTCAAGGTCGCGGAAAATATCCGTGAGCGCCGATTCAAGGCCTCCACCCGGCTGCAGTGCACGCCGATAGGCCTGTGTGGTCAGGCAAAACCCGGGCGGGACCGGAAGGCCCGCCCAGATCAGCTCGCCGAGGTTGGCCGCCTTGCCGCCGACCTCTGGAAGCATGGTTGCCCGGATCCGGCGCAACTCGATAACGAGGCGCGACGCATCTCCCGGCGTCGTGTGCTCCGGCTCTGTGTGCCCCGGCCTTGGATTCTCCGCCATCGCCGCCTGCTTGCCTCCGCCGGTCCTTGGTGACGTGCCGGTTATGCGGCGCCGAGCATGGGACCGAAGTTGACGCGGTCCGCAAGCCTCGGATCCTCGCGGTCAGGAACAACCAGCACGGGCCCCTTGGCATGGTGCAGGACGCCGTCCGACGTTGAACCGAGGAGCATCCCCGCGAAGCCTCCGCGCCCGCGTGTCCCGAGCACCACGAGTTCCACACCCCGGCTCACTTCTACGAGAACCTCTACGGGCGCACCATCCAGCAACTGGGTTTCCACAGGAAGTTTGGGGAAGTGGCTCTTAAGCCATGCCAATCCTGCGTCCAGCTGAACCCTGATGTCCTTGAAGAGTGCCTCCCGGTCCAGGGGCGCCGGAACCCAAGCCAAGGAGCCGCTGTACTCAGGCACGGCGCAAATGACGCGCAGCTTCGCGCCCATGCGTTGGGCCTGCTCGGCGGCTTCCAACACGGCAACACGGGCCTGTTCCGAGCCGTCCACACCAACCGCCACCACATTTTCGATCACATGGGGGCCGGACTTGGCGCGCTCGGCTTTGATGTGCTTGTCCTCCGTGGTTTCACCCAAGCGGTCCGCGCAGAAAAGCGGGACCGTCACAGTGGGGCACTTCGAATGTGCCGGAAGGGCACTGCTGACCGATCCCAAAAGCCGACCCACGAATCCGCCACGTCCCCGGGTGCCGAAGACCAGGAGTTCGGCCGTTTCGGACAAGTCCAGCAGCACGCCGGAAGCATCTCCGTTCTCCACCGAGCCATCGACGTCGATGGCGTAGCCGGAAACTTTCTCAAGGGCCTGCTTGACGATCGCCTCGGCGCCGTCCCGGATGACGGAGTCATCCACCGTTGCGTAGCCGCCGTCCAAGCCGGAAGCCGCAAAGATAGGCACCGAGTAGGCCGTGACTACATGCAAGGGAAGCTGCCTGCGCTCGGCCTCGCGGGCGGCCCAAATGAGGGCGCATTGGCCGTGTTCGCTGCCGTCAACGCCCACCACGATGCCTCCGGGGGCAATCGATGGTTCCTCTCCGTTGCCTTCGGTCTCTGCATGATGGCTTTCAGAGTGTTTGCCGTGCTGGTCCATGGGGCCCGCCTCCTCGCACTGCTGGCTGATGTTGCGGCTATTCTGCCAGAGGCCGCGCCCACAACGTGTTTCTCGCTTGACTGCCGTGAGTTGCGGTCTCCAATGCTCACTATTCTCGTTTGCAAGGGCCGAATCAAGCGGGAAGAAGCGTATGTGGAAACCCGCCGGAGGGTGTTGGATTCGGCCGCATCGCAGCGTGAAAAATGCATTGGCGGACATGCCGGTGCCGGGGCTATCCAGCACGCGATTTCTTCTGTAATGTTCGAGGCACTGGTGACCGGGGATGGCGTTTTTCAACACATCAACGGCCATCATTCGCGACCGCTTGGGGACTCGGACGCCACCCCGGTGTTGCCTTCGGCAACGCACCTTTCAAGGAGGAGCCAAGCTGTGTCAACCATGCCTGCTGCGAGTACGGAACGCACCACCGCTGTGGTCATCGGTGCCGGCATGTCCGGCCTGGCAGTGGCCAGCGAGCTCAGCCGCTACGGCGTAGACGCAATTGTGGTGGACGGATTGCAAGTCCCCGGTGCCTCACAACCGCTCAACACCGGCATCCTGCAACGTTGCGACGCGGCCGACGCCGGCCTCCAGGAGCGCAGCGAAATCCTGAGGCACCTGCGCAACTACGCAGCCAGCCACGGCCTCGATGTACGGAACACCACACGAGCTGTCCGCCTGGACCGCTTGGACGACGCTGCTTTGGGATCCATGGTTTCAGGCGCAGCGGTTTCCGTTTCAGCCGGAATGGACTTGACGTCCACTGGCATGCCCCACCACCAATGGGCTGTCCACACTGCAAACGGAGTGCTTCTGGCCGACCATATTGTTGTCACTCGCTGCGGACAGAGCCAGCTGCGCCGGATGCTCGCCGAGCTCGGCATCGCCATCGGCCAGAACCTCGTCGCTGCTATGCGTGCGATTGGAATGTACTTGGTAGGCGTCGGCGAACTGGCCACGCCCACACCTAAGGAAGTCCTGCGCCAAGCCAAGGTTGTGGGCCAGGCGATCTCCGCCAAAGTCCACCCGGACAGCGTCCATGCGGCCCTTACGGGGACGTTTGCGGCGGTTCCCGCCCTGGCCTAGAAAGAGTCCCGCGCACAAAAAACCGGCGCTTGTTTTCCGTTCCGGCCCTTCAAGGGCGGGTCTGGAAAACAAGCGCCGGTTTTGTGAGGCGAGGTTGGTGCAGACTCTCCTATGAGTCCTCGTCGCGCCCGGAATCCGCGGAGTCACGGGAATCCCCGGAATCGCTGGAGTCGCCAGGGTCCCCGCCTGCCAGTCGGCGTCGCGCGGTGACGCCCAGGAACACCAGCAGCGCCGCGGCCACCACCGCGAAGATCACAATGCTCCAGGGGAACGGCTGGGAAGCATCAGGCGCCTTATCCGGCGTCGTGGTGGAACCCGGCGCGACTGTGCCGGCGGTGGGGACTGGCGCGGAGGTCTGGGTGCCTGAGGAGGCGCCGCCCGGCGTCGTACTTCCTGCTTTCGCAGTGAAGGTAAACGTGCCCTCGATGGGGTGCGAATCCGAGCTGACAACGCGCCAGATGACGGTGAATGCCCCGGCAGGGGCGCCGGGCCTCAGCTTCTGCGACACCACCGCGTCCACGATTTCCACGGAGCCATCCGCCCAGTTCTGGCCGGAAGCGTCGTTCACCCGGATCTGCGAACCGAGCAGGAGCGGCCGGTTGTTGAAGGTGACCGATACGGAGTCCGGGACGCTGGCAACCGTTGAGCCGTTGGCCGGTGACGTTGACTCGGCGACGTCGTGCGCGAAGGCCGGTGCCGCCGAGAACAGGGCGGCAGAGAAAAGAACCGCGGTGAAAGCGACGACGACGGCCAGCAACTGGCGGATGGGGCGCATGAGCGAGTGACTCCCTTGGTGTTGGATTCCTTACAGACTAGGCGAATTCGCGGGAGGCCCGAAGCCGCGGGCATAGGATTTGAGAGCACGCTTCCCCGATTCCCGGAGACCTCCATGCTCAAACAGGGTTCAACCATCGACCGCTACTTCAAGATTTCGGAGCGCGGATCCAACTACTCCCGTGAAATCCGGGGCGGCTTCGCCACCTTCTTTGCGATGAGCTACATCGTGGTCCTCAATCCGTTGATCCTCTCCGGTGCGGACTCAAGCGGCGCGTCCCTCGGCTTCCCCGCCGTCGCCGCCACCACTGCTTTCGTAGCCGGCATCCTGACGATCCTCATGGGAGCGTGGGCCAAGCACCCCTTTGCCGTGGCTACAGGTCTGGGCGTCAACGCCTTCGTGGCCGTCACGATTGCCTCGCACCCCGGCCTGACGTGGCCGGACATGATGGGCCTCGTCATGCTGTCTGGCCTGACCATGCTGATCCTGGTGCTCACGGGTTTCCGGACCGCGGTCTTCAAAGCCGTTCCTGAAGCGCTGAAGACTGCGATCGTGGTGGGCATCGGCCTCTTCATTGCCCTGATCGGCCTGGTCAACGCCGGCTTCGTGCGCCGCATCCCGGACGCCGCCGGCACCACGGTCCCGCTGGGCCTGGGCGTGGATGGCAAGCTGCTGGGCTGGCCTACCTTGGTTTTCGTCGTGGGCCTGATCCTCACCATCGCCTTGGTGGTCCGCAAAGTACGTGGCGCCATCCTGATCGGCATCGTCGCCTCCACCGCCCTCGCGGCCATCCTGGAATTCACCCTCCACATCGGTCCGAGTTTCGACGGCAAGACGTACAACCCCCGCGGCTGGTCCCTGGTGGCCCCCAAGTTCACCGAATGGGCCGCCCCGGACCTATCCCTCATCGGCAAGGCGAACCCCCTCGGCGCGTTCCAGCACCTCGGCATCATCGCCGCCACGTTGCTGGCGTTCGTGATCCTGCTCAGCATCTTTTTCGACGCCATGGGCACCATGGTGGGCCTGGCAAGGGAAGCAGGAAACATCGACAAGCACGGAAACATCCCCAATGTGGACCGCGTCCTGCAGGTGGACGCGCTCGGCGCGATCGTGGGCGGCGGTTCGTCTGTGTCCTCCAACCAGATCTTCGTGGAATCGGGTGCCGGCATCGGCGAAGGTGCACGGACAGGCTTGGCCTCGATCGTGACCGGCCTGCTGTTCCTGGTGGCCATGTTCTTTACCCCGCTGATCAACCTGGTCCCGTTCGAGGCTGTGGCACCGGCCCTGGTGGTGGTGGGTTTCATGATGGTGTCCCAGGTGGGCAAGATCCATTGGCAGGACTGGGGCGTTGGAATTCCCGCGTTCCTGACCATGGCCCTCATGCCGTTCACCTATTCGATCGCCAACGGCTTGGGCGCCGGATTCATCTCCTACGCGTTGATCCGTACCTTCCAGGGCCGGGCCCGCGAGGTGCACCCGCTCATGTGGGCCGTGGCCGCAGCGTTCCTGCTGTTCTTCGGGATCGGTTCCGTCGAGGAAATCCTGGGCGTCAAGTAGCCCTTTCCGGAATACCGGACACCCGCCACCCGCAAGCGGTGCTTTTCGACGCCGCCATGCGTTGAGCTTGAATCATGGAGATTTCACCCACCGTCGCTGATGTCCGCCCGACGCCGTGGACCGGCCGTTTCGACGGCGACGGCGACGAGCACCGCCGCTGGTGGCAAGCGGTGGCGCCCCACACTCCCGGCGCGGACACCCCGGGTGCGACCGAAGCGGGCTCCCGGCCCGCCGTCGTCGTGGGCTTCCGCAGTGACGAAGGCGTGCGCCGCAACAAGGGCCGCATTGGCGCGGCGGCAGCCCCGGCGGCAATCCGCAAAGCCTTGGCTCCGCTGGCTTTCCATCTCGACAGGGAGGTGTTCGACGCCGGCGACGTCGTTGTGGAGGATGGCTCCCTTGAGGAGGGCCAGGAGCGGGCGGGCCGGGTCATTTCGGAACTGCTCGACGCCGGCAAGCTCACGGTGCTGCTCGGAGGCGGACACGAAACCGCCTTCGCCAGCTACCTGGGCGTAGCTCGCTCGGAGGCTGTGACGAGGGGCAAGCGCCTCGGCGTCCTGAACCTGGATGCGCACTTCGACCTGCGGGACGAGCCTGTGCCGAGCTCGGGCACGCCGTTCCTACAGATGGCACATGCGGAAGCCGCCGCCGGCCGCGAACTGAACTACGCCGTCGTCGGAATCTCCGAGCCCAACAACACGCGCACCCTCTTCAACACGGCGGACCGCCTAGGCGTGAAATACCTCCTGGACGAGGAGTGCTCCACGGAGGCCGTGCGGGAGTTTGTGGTTTCGTTCCTGGACGGCGTGGACGCGCTGTACCTGACGATTGACCTGGACGTGCTGCCGGCGTCGGTGGCTCCCGGGGTGAGCGCTCCCGCGGCGTATGGCGTTCCGCTGCCCGTCATCAGCGCGGTGTGCCGGCAGGTCGCCGCGAGCGGAAAGCTCCTGCACTTGGACGTCGCCGAACTCAATCCCGAGTTTGACATCGACTCGCGGACCGCCAAGGTGGCCGCGCGCTTGGTGAACACGCTGCTGGGGTAGGCGTTCCCCAACCCAACTGACTCGCAGTTGTTGTCGTTATGAGCCCTCAAAACGACAACTACTGCGAGTCAGTTGGGCCTCAGCCGACGTCGCGGGAGGTCACCTGAAGCAACGCCGCGCAACCCGGCGAAAGGCTTCGAAACCATTGTTGGTTCATGCGCCGCAGCCTGCCTAACCTCGATGCACGTGGTGTACCCGAGAGGCCAGGGAGCTGCCTGCAAAGCAGCGCACGCGGGTTCGAATCCCGCCACCACGTCTCATGTGCCATCTCGCGGTGCATTTTCAAGCCTTTACGCCCTGCCCCGCGCCAGCCATCATGAAATGAGGCGCAGGGAATTCGCCGACCGCTACAGCACGGCCGCTCCCTGCCCGGCGGAGGCACAAAGACATGTCACCCAGGATCGAACCCGCGGATCAGCCCCCGGCAGGTATTTCCTCCGGCGCCCCGGACCGATTCCTTACCGACTACTACGAACACGTTGCCGACGACGATGTTGGCAACTACACCTCGGATACGCTCCTGGAGCGTGCACGGTACCACCGCTCGTTGGCGGAACGACGGGCGCCTGGCCAAGCTGTGATCGGCGTCCTGAACGAGGCCGATGCCAGCCTCGTGGCGATTGTCACCGACGACATGCCCTACCTGGTCCCGTCGGTCACTGCGGAAATCGCCAGGGACAACTCCTCCATCCGCCTCCTGGTCCACCCCACGTTCAGCGTCATCCGGGATCCGGCCACCCATCGCTTGACCGACATCCACAAGGGGCCACTGCGGACGGGACTTCCGTCCGGCGTCGAGCCTTCCGCATCGGTCACCCTCTTGGACCACGACGACGGCGGCCCCCTCACCGAGGCGTGGATCGCCGTCGAGATCTCCCGGCTTCCGGACGAAGCGAGTGCCGAGCACCTCGTTGAGCGGCTGCAGACCGTCCTTGGAGACGTCCGGGCGGCAGCAGAAGACACGGCTGCCATCCACCAGGAACTTGCACACGAGGTCCGCCGCTTGGACGGAGTGACCGGCGGGCAAGAGGTCCAGGAGTTGCTGCGCTGGCTGGACGACGGGAATTTCGTGTTCCTCGGCTACCGCGGCCGGCGGAGCCTAGGGCTGCTCAGGAATGTTGCAGTCACTGCTTCCGAAGGTGAGCAGTCCACGGCACCCCTCCTGACTCTCACCAAATCGACCCTCCGCTCGACCGTCCTCCGGCGCGCCTACCTCGATGAAGTCAGCCTCGCCACGGGTGGCAAAAGCGAGCACACCTTCGTTGGACTGTTCGCTCCCAGTTCGGCTTCCCGCTCGGCACTCCAGATTCCGGTCATCCGGGACACTGTGGACGAGGTGTTGCGGACGTTCGGCTACTCGCCCACATCACACCGTGGCAAGGAACTCCTGGCCGTGGTGGAGGCCTATCCGCGCGACGAGCTCTTCCACATCGATGCGCGCCAGTTGGCCGAACACGCGCGCCACATCCTGCGTCTGCAAGAACGGCACAGCACACGGCTGTTCCTTCGCCTTGACTCGCACAACCGGTTCATGACGGCCCTGGTCTTCCTGCCGCGCCAACGCTTCAGCACAGCCGTCCGGCTCAATATTGAACGTGAGCTTCGCGAGGCCTTCGGCTCCGAAGCGATCGAGTTCGAGCTCCGCCTGGGCGAATCCGCCATGGCCCGCGTGTTCTTCCGGGTGCTGTTGCCACACGAGGGGGCGCCCGCCGTCGTCGACTCCGCGGTACTGGAGCAGCGGATCATCGCCGCCACGCGGTCCTGGGCCGAAGGACTGGACGAGGCCCTGCATGCAAGGTTCCCCGCGGACGAAGCCAGCCGGCTGTCCCGCCAATGGGCCACCGCCTTTCCAGCCAGCTACAAAGCAGACTACGACGTGGAAGACGCGATTCAGGACATCGTCCGGTTCGAGAGCTTCGGTCCCCGGGACGGGGACATGACAGAGGACCACACTGCTGACCCGCTGCTGACCGTGTACAAGCGCCCTGGGACACCCGTGCTTGCCGAAGATGCCCGGATTCGGCTCTATCTGACCCGCCCACAAAGCTTGACCCAGATTTTGCCGTTCTTCCACAACCTGGGTTTGCGCGTCCTGGACCAGCGGCCGTTCGATGTTCAGCGTGCCGACGGGCGATCCTTCTTCTTGTACGACCTTGGACTCGTGTACCCGCGCGGAGTTGATCCGCTGGAAACGGGCGATCTTCTGGCCGGTTCGTTCTGTGCCGCGATGCGGGGAGACGCGGAGTCCGACGCCTTCGATGCCTTGGTCATCCGGGAGCGGATCGATTGGCGGCGGACAGCCATCCTGCGCGCGTATGCCAAGTACCTTCGACAGCTGGGGAGTACCAACTCGTACGGGTTCATCGCGGACACCCTTCGCGAAAATGTCCGCGCCACCCACGCCTTGCTTTCACTTTTCGAGGCGAAATTCGATCCGGACCGGTTCGAACCCGAGCTTTTCGATCCTGAACTGATCGGGCCGGAGCCGGCTGAGCCGGTGCCGGATGGAAGCGACGTGTTCGACGTGGACCGCAGCAAGTACACCTCCCGGACGCAGGCCACCAACGCCGCCCGGAAGGAACTCACGGAAGCGATCGACGCCGTACCGGTCCTCGACGCCGACCGGCTGTTGCGTTCTCTGGCGAGCCTGGTGGAAGCAACGCTGCGCACCAACTTCTACTTGGACAAGCCGTACGTGAGTTTCAAGCTCAATCCCTCCAACATCCCCGCCGCACCGGCACCCCGCCCGCTGTACGAAATTTGGGTCTACTCGCCGCGGGTGGAGGGCGTCCATTTGCGCTTCGGCGCCATTGCCCGCGGCGGCTTGCGCTGGTCCGACCGGCGTGAGGACTTCCGCACGGAGGTCCTGGGACTCGTGAAAGCCCAGACCGTCAAGAACGCCGTGATCGTTCCCACGGGAGCCAAGGGTGGTTTCTACCCCAAACAGCTCCCGGACCCCGCAGAAGACCGGGCAGCCTGGCTGGCCGAGGGCCAGGAAAGCTACAGGATCTTCATTCGTGGGCTGTTGGACATCACGGACAATCTGGTTGCGGGATCCGACGGCGGGGCGAACGGCCGCGTCGTCTCGCCGGCCCGCGTCGTCCCGCCTGCCCGCGTGGTGAGGCACGACGGCGACGACTACTACCTCGTGGTTGCTGCGGACAAGGGCACGGCCACGTTCTCCGACATCGCCAACGCGCTGGCCGCGGACTACGGGTTCTGGCTCGGGGATGCGTTCGCGTCCGGAGGTTCGGTGGGCTATGACCACAAGCAGATGGGCATCACCGCGCGCGGCGCCTGGGAGTCCGTGCGGCAGCATTTCAGCGAACTGCTGATCGACTCCAGCACGGAGGATTTCACGGTGGTGGGCATCGGGGACATGAGCGGCGATGTGTTCGGCAACGGCATGCTGCTCTCGGACCACATCAAGCTCGTGGCGGCTTTCGATCACCGGCACATTTTCCTGGATCCGACCCCTGACCCGGCCACTTCCTTCGCCGAGCGGAAACGGCTTTTCGGGCTCCCCCGTTCGTCCTGGGCCGACTACAATCCCGCGAAGCTCAGTCCCGGCGGTGGGGTGTTCTCCAGGCTCGAGAAATCAATCGGCATTACCGAACCGGTCCGCCTCGCCTTGGGGTTGGATGAAGGCACGACGGCGATGTCCCCGCCTGAGCTGCTCAAGGCAGTCCTCATGGCCCCCGTCGACCTCCTTTACAACGGTGGAATTGGCACCTACGTCAAGGCCTCCACGGAGACGCATGCCGACGTCGGAGACAAGTCGAACGATTCCATTCGGGTCGACGCCGCCCAACTGCGCACCAGGATCATGGCGGAAGGCGGAAACCTGGGAATCACCCAGCGAGGCAGGATCGAGGCCGCGCTGGCCGGGATCCTTGTGAACACCGATGCCATCGACAACTCCGCCGGTGTGGACTGCTCGGACCACGAGGTGAACATCAAAATCTTCCTGGACCAGATGATCGCGGCAGGCAAGATGTCCCCGAAAGAACGGACGAACTTCCTGCATTCGCTCCAGGCTGAAGTTGGCCGCCTGGTGTTGAAAACCAACGTTGACCAAAACGTCCTCCTACTCAATGACAAGCAATTGGTCCTCCAATGGAGCCCTAGCTTCGAACGGACCATGGACTGGCTCGACTCGGCCACGGATTTGGACCGGAAGCTCGAATGCCTGCCGACTACCGAGGAATTGCGGGCCCGCGTAGAGACCGGAGCCGGGCTGACTTCGCCTGAACTCGCGGTACTGGCCGCCTATGCCAAGATCGAACTGGCCCGGGAACTGACGGAGGGTGGGCTCGCGGACGATCCATGGTTTTCGCAGACGCTGCGGGAGTATTTCCCTCGCCAACTCTCGGAACGCTTCGGGGATGACCTCTCCACGCATCCCTTGCGCCGCCAAATCGTGGCTACGGTGGTCGCCAACGACATGATCAACCTCGGCGGCATAGCCTTCGCGTTCCGTGCCATGGAGGAAACCACCGTTTCGGCGGCCGCGGTGGCGCGTGGATTCGTGGTGATGCGCCATATCTGGGACTTGGATTCGGTCACTGTAGCCATCGCCCGGGTGCCGGCGGGCATTCCCAAGGAACACGGATGCGCTGTGGCCTTGGACATGCGGCGCCTCCTTGACCGGTCCACCCGCTGGTACGTCACCCACGATTTCCGGGACAAACCCATTGCGGACGCCTTTGCACGGCTCGAACGGCCCATGTCCCTGATGCGGGCCAATTTCACGAGCTTCCTGCACGGCATCAACCTAGCCCACTCGTTGAACCGCCTTGCCCACACAGATTCGGTGGGCCTGCCACACGACTTGGGCATCCGGGCCTCCGAGCTCCTTGTCAGCTACGGCCTCTTGGACATTTCGGCGATCGCAGAAGAACTGCAGGAGCCCGTCGCGGCGGTGGCGGAAGTCTACTTTGCCGTGTTCGAACGGATCTCGGCCATTCCCTTGCTGGAACACATCACGCTGTTGCCGCGGGACACGCACTGGGAAGCGTTGGCGCGTGCAGCCCTCCGTGATGACATGTACTTGGTTCTTGCCGACATGACCAAGGCAGTTGTCCGGCATACTCCCCGCGCCTCGGAGGCCAGTGCGGACCCCGTAGAGCGGATCATGGATTGGGAACGCGGAAACATCGAACAGCTCTCGCGCGTCCAGGACACCATCAAGGCGGCGATCAAGCCCGGTCCAGTGGACATCGCGGCACTCTCGGTAGCCGTGAAGCTCCTTCGGGCCATGGTCCGTCGGTGACCTAGCTCCCAGAATGACAGACATCCCATGACAGTTTGCTATCTTTTATGCAGGAATTGCCGCTCCCCCCGCGGCATCCTGCAGAAGGAGGCCCCCAATGAGCACAGCCACGATTGAAAACAGCGAGATCCATTTGTCCTTTTCATCCGTCGATGAGGTCCATGCAGGACTTGACCGTGCTGTCGGCACGCTCATCGAAGCCGCAGCCGAAAACGGCCGTTGTGGGATCCTTGTGACCCGCCGCGAGCCCGGAAGCTACACGGTTGCCTTGGACGAGTCAGTGCCATTCGGCCAGACCCGCGAGATCGTCGCCGCTTAGTCGCAGGCTAGGTAGCTAGAAACAAAAACCCGGGGCTTGTTTCGTCAACCGCGCCAAGATGGCACGGAATGGGAAACAAGCCCCGGGTTCTCTGGTTTAAAAGACCTTCTCTGGTGTAGACGGCGACTCTGCCGGCTACACCCGACGCAACTCCACGCCGTCGGACTTCATGAAAAGCTGCTTGGCGGCCTCGTCGGCGCCGGGTCCTGCGGGTTCAAGCCATACAACGTTGCCGCTGCCCGAGACTTCCTGCACCTCCCCCGCCGCGACCACGTGTGCGTGCCTTACGACTTCGATCCGCTCCCCCACCTTCAACGTTCCCCAATTGGAAACGACGGCGGAATGTGCGATTCGCCTGGACAGGACTGTCCCGCGTGCCTTCATTGAACTTCTACCCCTTTGTGGATGTTCGTTGTTTCAGTTGTGTGTATGCAATTTCCCCGGCAGGCCCACGACATCGTCGGCGTGGACATGCCGTACCCCATAAGTTCTACTACACAGAAAGCGCCCCGGGGCACGTATTGCCAAACATTTCCGGGGCGCTTCCTATTGTTCACTCGAACGGTATTTTGTTCGGCGTCAGGCGAGAATTCCGACGGCGGATTCGGCGGCCGCTCGCACCTCGCCAGCGCCTACAAGACGGTCCGCCGCTTCCAGCTCAGGTGAGAGGAAACGGTCAGTTCCGGGACCATCGACGACGCCGCGCAGCACCTCGATCACGGCGGCCCCAGCAGGCCCCGGAGTGAGTTCCCCACCGGACAGTTTGGCGCGGATGTCGAGGGCACGGGTGCTCGTCACGAGTTCCACGGCGAGGACGCGGCGCAGGTTCTCCACGGCCTTGCGGAGCTTGCGGGCCGCGTGCCAACCCATGGAGACATGGTCCTCCTGCATGGCGGAGCTCGGGATCGAGTCCACCGACGCCGGAACGGCCAGTCGCTTGTTGTCCGAGACGAGGCCGGCCTGGGTGTACTGGGCGATCATGAGGCCAGAGTCCACGCCGGGATCGTCGGCAAGGAACGCCGGGAGTCCGTGCGAGCGTGCGGGGTCCAGCATGCGGTCCGTGCGGCGCTCGGCGATCGAGGACAAGTCCGCGACGGCGATGGCCAGGAAGTCCAGCACATAGGCCACCGGGGCGCCATGGAAGTTTCCGTTGGAGGACACGCGGCCGTCCGGGAGCACCACGGGGTTGTCGATGGCTGCAGCCAACTCGCGGGAGGCCACGAGTTCAGCGTGCGTCACGGTGTCGCGGACCGCGCCGGCCACCTGGGGTGCGCAGCGGAGCGAGTACGCATCCTGGACCTTGGTGTCATTCACCCGGTGCGATGCAACGATCGGCGAGTTGGAAAGCACACGCAGCATGTTGTCCGCGCTGGCAGCCTGGCCCGGGTGGGGCCGCAGTGCGGCGTGCAGCTCTGGCAGGAACACCTGGTCGGTGCCGAGCAGCGCCTCGACGCTGAGCGCGGCAGTGATGTCCGCCRTCGTGAGCAGCAGGTGCAGGTCGGCGATGGCCATCAGGAGCATGCCGAGCATGCCCTCGGTGCCGTTGACCAGCGCGAGGCCTTCCTTTTCCGCAAGGACAACCGGCTCGATGCCGTGGGCGGCGAGGAGCTCGGCAACCGGCTTCTTTCCGACAGCGCCGTAAAGCTCGCCGTCGGGTCCGGTGGCTTCGCCTTCGCCCATCAGGACCAGGGCGCAGTGGGACAGCGGGGCGAGGTCGCCGGAGCAACCCAGGGAGCCGAATTCACGGACCACCGGGGTGATGCCTGCGTTGAGGACGTCCACCATGGTCTGCAGGACCACGGGACGTACGCCCGTGCGGCCCGAGGCCAGGGTCTTGGCGCGCAGGAACATGATGCCGCGGACCACTTCGCGCTCCACCGCCGGGCCCATGCCGGCGGCGTGGCTGCGGATGAGGGACTTCTGCAGCTGGGTGCGGAGCTCGTTGGGGATGTGGCGGTTGGCCAAGGCACCAAAGCCCGTGGAGACGCCGTACGCCGGAACTTCGCTGTGGGCGAGGCCGTCGATGTGGGCGCGGACCTTGGCAACCGTGTCCAGGGCTTCCTGGGAGATGGTCACCTTGGCGTCGTGGCGTGCGACGGCGACGACGTCCTCCGGCGTGACTCCGCTGGAGCCGAGGATGACCGTCTGACGGCCAAGGGATGTTGCTGTAACAGTCACGATGTTCCTACTTGCTTTCTTCCATGGGGATGCGGACGCCGCGTTCGTGGGCGACTTCGACGGCGCGGGGGTAGCCGGCGTCGACGTGGCGGATGACGCCCATGCCGGGGTCGTTGGTGAGGAGGCGTTCGAGTTTCTGCCCCATGCCGGGGTCGTTGGTGAGGAGGCGTTCGAGTTTCTGCGCGGCGAGCTCGGTGCCGTCGGCG
>NZ_JBFTQF010000010.1:0-132003 GCF_056398865.1 Arthrobacter sp. 01T419 | reverse complement strand
GGAATACTGCGGAAGCACCTCCGTGATGCCGAACTCAGGGGAGAAATACGCAATGCACGCCGGAGCGTCCGGACCCAGGCCCTGGTACCACCGCGGCTCACTCAGGTACCGGTCAAGATCCGCAGCGGCATGCTGGACACGCTCGACAACTGCGGCATCCGCTGCGAGCTCATGCAGTTCCTCGCGGCTGACCAGGCCCAGGAAGGTCATGGGGTCATGATTGCTCTCCTCCCATGCCTGGGTATTCAGGTCGGAAAACAGTTCACGCGTCGGCAGATGCCACGACCAACGCAAGTTTTTCGCCAATYGTGCCAGTGGGGCGATTGCTTCCGGCAGAACGGTCCGGACCGTGAACCGTCGGATCGCCTTCACTTCCGGCCGCCTTCGGACGCGGACGGGGCCGGCTTGGTGAACGTTTCCATGGTGTGTACCTCCAAGAGGTTGTTGTATTCATTGGTGACAATTGGGATAGCTGGGATAGCGGTTGGACTCATCGGATGCCGATCGGGTGAGGGGTTTCCACGGCTCCACCAGTGCAGGGCAAACGCTTACATATTTGAGCGGACACGCTTGGCCCACGGGTGCCCTGGCCTTGCAGCTCAGGCGCAGCTCGCGGTCTCCAGGTTTAGTCCTCGCTCTATTCCGGGCTGCTACGGCCCAGGAATAAGGGGACGCGGTGGCTGGTGTGCCTGCTGACAGAGCCTGGGAACTCCCGTTCGGGGCTACCTGCCATGACGGGCATCTTCAACATGCAGGACTGGGACCGAATGATTCCAAGCACGACTTACATCCTTAGTCTCTGGGAACACTGATCGGAGACCATCCGCCATGTTGTACCAGGAGGAATCTCATCGCCGTTTCGTCGACGCGCCTTGTCGACGCGGGTCGATGGCTCGACAGTAGTGGGCACCCGGATGGCGTGTCAAATATCACAATCGCGTGTGATCGGAGCGCGTCATCATGTGTCGTTTTGGCGGGTTGCGCAGGAAACGGCAAGGGAATTTACTGTCGTGTGGTGCGTGCCACCGTGGTGCTTTCGCGCAAGGTCAGCACCGGTTCAGCGAGCCATTGCAGGGCATCTGTGCCTTCACCCCTGACCCGCCGGGATAGAAATTGTGCCGCCTCACGTCCCATTGCCTTCGGCTCGGCGGAGGCCGTGGTCAGGGCCGGCATGAAGCGCTCCGCGGATCCGGCACTCGTGTTGATCGCAACAAGGGATAGACGCTCGGGGACGCGCCAACCATTCTTGGCTGCAGCACCCAGAAGACCCGCAGTCGCCGCTTCGTTGATCATCACGAGGCCTGTTGTCTCAGGAGCCGTCTCCAGAATCTGTTCAAAAACGTCGCGACCGCCCGCAAGCGTGCTCGCGGTCGGGAACAGTCGCACCGTCACGCCGAGACGCGACGCGGAGGCCGCGACGGCATCCCACGATCGGACCATTGGGCCGTATCCGACGTCCAGCGACTCCTGCGAATGCGTTACGAGACCGATTTCCGTGTGCCCAAGGCCAGCGAGGTGCGACACAGCAAGATCACCCATGGCCTCGAAATCCGCATCCACGAATGCCAGGCCAGCGTCATCTGTCGGCCGTCCGATCGAAACGAACGGAACACCGGTGTCAAGCAGGACCGGAATCCGCTCGTCGAATGACCTGACCTCCATAAGCAGGATTCCATCCACCAAGCCTTGAGCCACGATCCGCTGCATCTCGCCCAACTCGTCAGCATCCATCGGCCACAGGAGAAGATGGTATCCATCAAGGCGCGCCTGTTCCGCCGCGCCTTGGACGTACTCGAATTCCGTGACGCTCATGCCTTGTTCTCCCACCGGGAAAATCAGGGAGACGATCCCGGTCCTCTTACCAGCCAGGCCCTGCGCAAGGAGGTTCGGTGTATAACCAAGGTCGGACATCGCCCGCAGGATGCGATCACGCGTTTCGGTAGCTATCGGCCGGACGCCGCTAAGGGCATAGGACACGGTACTTCGAGAAACGCCAGCAATCCGTGCGACATCGGCCATGGTTACCAAGGACTATCCCCCTATATTCTCGACTACCGGTCGATGATGGGTCCGCGAATGACGGCAATGCGCCGGACGGCGATGCGCACCAATAGTAAACCGTAATCGGTTGGTAAGACAGTTGGAAGAGTGACGCAGACAACGTGAATCCACTGTTACATGCACTCAACAGCTAAGCGAGCAGCGGTTCCGGGATGGCGCGGCCGCGAGCGGAGGCGCTGCAGGTGCCTCCTCGTAACCACCCGACGCCCACGCTACAACGACGCCCCGCGCGTATGGTTGGGCTATGCTCCTCGCCAGCATTGCCGTTGCTGTCATGGGAGTGACTTTTATTGTCAACGCGGCGGGTTGGTGGTCGTACGCCACCGGGGCGATCGCCCTCGTAGGCGCGGCACTGCTTGTCTACTTCGGGTCAAAGGCAATTCGTCGCTGGCAAAGTAGCCCGCGCTAGAACTGCCGTAGCGAAAGCCCGCGGCTTCTGGCCCGTAGCCACCACCCGAAATACTTTGGGCGAAAATGATCCATTCTGTTGAGGGCTGCGGAGAAAACAAAAGAGCCACCCAACAGGATGGCCCTCTCAATTTCCAAAAAGTTGAGGCCCTGCCCGAAACATGAACCTCATCCACGTTTCAAGCAAGGCCTCCAAAGTGGAGCTGAGGGGACTCGAACCCCTGACCCCCTGCATGCCATGCAGGTGCGCTACCAGCTGCGCCACAGCCCCATATTCTTGCTGCTCCATGAACCGTACAGGGGCTTCAAGCCCTTGCTCAGTTTCAGATTCCTCCGAAGCAACTCAAATATCTTAGAACAGCATTTCCGAAAATTCCAAATCGGGCATATTCGGCTGGTTTGCCGCCTGGCGCCTAGGATTCCTCGACGGCAGGAGCCTTCGCCGAGGCGTCGTCACCGAGTTCCAGATCCACCACCGGGCAGTCTTTCCACAGGCGTTCCAGGGCGTAGAAGACCCTGTCCTCGGAGTGCTGGACGTGCACCACGATGTCTGCGTAGTCCAGCAGGACCCAGCGGCCCTCGGAACGCCCTTCGCGGCGCACCGGGCGAAGATCCTGCTTGAGCAGCTCTTCCTCGATGCCGTCAACAATGGCGTTGACCTGGCGTTCCGTCGGAGCGGACGCGATCAGGAAGACGTCGGTAAGAGCCAGACGTTCGCTGACGTCCAAGGCGATGATGTCCTCGGCCAGCTTGTCCGCGGCCGCGCGGGCGGCGTGGCGGGCCAAGAGGACGGATTGTTCATGTGCAGTCACGGGACTCCTTGTATGCGGCTTCGAGAATGAACGAAGCCTGTTTGGTGGCAAAAGCCTTTGTGGTCAGCGGGAAAGTCCGCTGGTGATCATGATGATGCCCGCAATCAGGGCGACGGCGCCGATGCCAACGAGCCCCAGGACCAGGAGCCTGGCACGCTGGGCGCGTCCGAGTCCCGCCGTCGCGGCGTCGAGCGGTTCAAGTCCGTAAGCCGAACTTGCCGAAATGGGCGGATGCTCGGCAACTTCGGCAGACCCTTCGCCCCCCGATGCGGAGTCCGACGCCGGGCGCCGGCCCGCTGCTTTCGCCGCGGCCTCCGCACGCGCCAAGACGCCGGCCCGGCCGCGCTGGCTGCGCGGTTTGCCCGACGCCGACTGCCCAGGCTTCAATTTCGGCGCAGGGGAAGTCACAAGAGGGACAAAGGTGGTGCTGGGCGGCTTCATGACTGGACGATCCAGGCCCGGGACCTTGACGAATTCCAAGGGCGTGACCATGGCGAGGTTGCTGGCCGCGGAAGGCTCAACCCGGTCCTGGGCAGGAGGAAGGCTGTTCTGCTCAGCAAGCTTCTGCTTGGCCATGGCCCTCTTGTTGAGGATCGCCTCGCGTTCAGCCTGGGCGATTTGTTCAGCCAAGGCCTCAGGATCGGCAGGCTCAACCTCGGCCCCGGAAACCCCAGGTTCGGGGACCGAGGCCTTCTGCACTGCCGATTCCATTGCCGCGATGTGCTCAAGCTTGTTGGACTGATTGCTCACCTGAGCTGCCAGAAGCTCACGCGCCATCAAGGCCTGCTCCACACTCATTTCCGGGGCGCCAGGAGGGGGACCTGCCGTCACCCGGACACCGCCGCCAGAAGCCTGGGCCGGGATGCTGGACGTCCTGGGCCCGGATCCGGGTACAGCGACAATCGGGATCGAGGAGGTGCCGGGGGCAACTTCCTCCTGCAACTGCTGCAGGCGCAACTGACGGCGTGTAGGTGGACCGCCCCGGGAAAGTTGCTGCTCCTTGTCCGCGAGTTCCTTGATGGCGCGGAGGGCGGCACGATCACGCGCACGGGCCTGGGATGAACGTTCCGCGGCCGGCTTCGCGTCCACCGGAGCATCGGCCACGCGGCGCACCCGACTGACCGAAGCGCCCCTGGGCACGTGGTCGGCGTCGTCGGGAGATGCGTGCTCCGCCGCTTCGGGGCTTCCGCCGGTTTCTTCGAGACGTGCGTCCCGGGCTCGCCGAAGGTCGCGCCGACTACGGATGGGGGGCTGTTCCTGGCTCATTCAAAACTCACTCAGTACGGGCTTGGTGGTCTGATCCGGTCATAGCATGCAGGGGCTCCCCCATGCCGGGTTTGCCAGAGTACAGCCTGTATTTAGCGATGTACTGCACCACGCCGTCAGGCACGAGGTACCAAACGGGATTGCCTGCACCCACACGCGCTCGGCAATCCGTTGAGGAAATCGCCATGGCAGGCACTTCCAGGAGACTGACGTCCTCCCGGCCCATGCCATCAAGAACATGGCCGGGCCTGGTGACACCCACAAAGTGCGCCAAGGACCAAAGCTCGTCGACATCCTTCCAGGACAGGATCTGCGCCAAGGCGTCCGCACCCGTGATGAAGAACAGATCGGCATCCGGCCGCTGGGTCCGGAGGTCGCGCAGGGTGTCGATGGTGAACGTGGGACCGGGGCGGTCCACGTCCACGCGGCTTACCGTGAAATTGGGGTTGGAAGCCGTAGCAATGACTGTCATCAAGTATCGGTGCTCAGGTTCGCTGACCTGCTTGTTCGACTTCTGCCACGGCTGTCCGGTGGGCACGAAGACCACTTCGTCCAGCCGAAATTTTGCAGCAACCTCGCTGGCAGCAACCAAGTGGCCGTGATGAATGGGATCGAATGTCCCACCCATCACGCCCAGGCGAAGTCGGCGCCCCGTTTCCTCGAAGGGTTTTGCGGCGGAAATGTTAGTGACCCAGCCCTGGGTGCTTGGCCGGGTGCTGGCGGTGCGGATCCGAGTGCTCGTCGACGGCGTCGTGACGGTTACCGAGGTTGGTGTAGGAGACTGCCACAAACATCAGGACCAGCAGGATGCTGAACATGGACACACCGAAAACCCACGGTTCAGCCCACAGCGGCGCAGGTGCCTCATGCCCGGTTTCGCCCCCTTGAGCGAGAATGGAAATGGCGATCTGCTGAAACTGCATTTTCTCCCCTAGCGGTTCAAAGGATTTCGACGGCGGATCCTCCCACCGTTCACGACTTCTGTTCTATGTTACAGCGTTGTTAGCCGCGGATCTGGCCTTCACCCTGGACGATCCACTTGGTGGTTGTTAGTTCAGTGAGGCCCATGGGACCGCGAGCATGCAGTTTCTGCGTGGAAATTCCCACCTCGGCACCCAAGCCGAGCTCGCCGCCGTCAGTGAAACGCGTGGACGCGTTCACGATGACAGCCGCCGAGTCGATATCCGCGATGAATTTCTCCGCGTTGGCCAAGTTGTTCGTCAGGATGGCTTCCGTGTGGCCCGTGGACCACTTGCGGATGTGGGCCACCGCGTCGTCGAGGCTATCCACCATGGCAACCGCGAGGTCGAGGTCCATGTATTCCGTAGCCCAATCGAAGTCGTCGGCGGGAACCGTGTCCACCGCGCCGGACAGTGCTGCTTGAATGCGGGAATCGACATGGAGGGTGACGCCAGCCGAACGCAGCGCGACCGCGACGGCGGGCAGCACAGTCGATTTCGAGTGCACCAAGAGCGTCTCCACGGTGTTGCAGACGCTGGGGCGCTGGGTCTTGGCGTTGAGAAGGATATCGACCGCCATGTCTTCGCTGGCAGACTCGTCGATGAAGATATGGACATTGCCTTCGCCGGTCTCGATAACGGGAACGGACGAGTTGTTCACCACAGTCTGGATCAGCTCGCGCCCGCCGCGCGGAATCAGCACGTCTACCCGGCCACGGGCACGCATGAGCACGTTGGCGCCCTCGCGGCCAAACTGGTCAACGGTCTGCACTGCGTCGGCCGGCAGCCCAACGGATTCCAGCGCGTCGCGGAGGATGGTCACAAGGGCCGCGTTGGTGTGGCCCGCCGCCGATCCGCCGCGCAGGATCACAGCGTTGCCGCTCTTCAGGGCAAGTCCGGCGATGTCAACGGTAACGTTGGGGCGGGCCTCGTAAATCGCCGCCACGACCCCCATGGGCACGTTGATCTGGCGCAAGCGCAGCCCGTTGGGGAGAGTCTGGCCGCGGACGACGTTGCCCACGGGATCCGGCAAGCCTGCCAGGTTTTCGAGGGCGGCAACAAGGCCGTCGATTCGCGCAGGGGTCAGAGTCAATCGGTCCAGCAAGGCAGCCGAGGTTCCATTGCTGCGCCCTGACTCAACATCCTTGGCGTTGGCAGCGAGGATTGACTCCTGCTGTTCCTTGAGGGCAACGCCGATGGCGCGCAGCGCGCGGTCCTTCCAGGCACGGTTCGCCTGGCCCATGTGCCGTGCGGCTTGCCGTGAGCGGTCCGCAATCGAATGCACGGCCGCTTCCACTTGCTCGGGGGTGAGCGACACGGTTCCCAGCTCCGGAGTTTCCGGCACCTGGGCGGCATTGCCGGAAGTCAGGGCGTCGGTTATCACGGGAGAATCAGGGGTTAGGGCCTCAGTCATTCTCCAAGTTTAGTGGAGCGGGACGGCTGGACCAGCACGAGGTCGTCAACATGAACAACTACGCGGTCATATCCGCGGCCAAGGTCCTTGGCAAGCTCCTTGGTGGAGCGGCCAAGCATGCGGGGAAGCTCCTCCGACGAGTAGTTCACCAGTCCCCTGGCAATCACGGTGCCCTCGGCCGAAACCATCTCTACCGGATCGCCCGGTTCGAAATCCCCGGTTACCGAGGAAATCCCTGCGGGCAGCAGTGAAGTGTGACGGTCGCACACGGCCTTTACGGCGCCGTCGTCGAGCACCAAACGGCCCCGAACGGACGCAAGGTGGGCCAACCACAAGAGGCGGACGGGTTTGCGGTTGCCGTTGATGGCAAACCACGTGCCCACGTCCTCGCCCGCGAGGGCTGCGGCAGCATTCGCTGTGGACGTCACCAGGGCGTGGATGCCGGAGCCTGCCGCGATGGAAGCTGCCTCCACTTTGGTGGTCATGCCACCCGTACCGACGCCGGCTTTGCCGGCCTTGCCGATGGTCACGCCAACGAGGTCCTCGGGACCGGTGACGAGCGGAATGCGTCTGGCACCCAACGACGGCGGACCGTCGTAGAGGGCGTCGACGTCGGACAGCAGGACCAGGGCGTCCGCCCGCACGAGATGCGCCACCAAGGCGGCCAGCCGGTCATTGTCGCCGAAACGGATTTCATGCGTTGCCACGGTGTCGTTTTCGTTCACGACGGGCACGACGCCGAGGTTCAGCAAGCGGTCCAGCGCCCGGTACGCGTTGCTGTGCTGCGTGCGCCGCATCAAGTCATCCGCAGTCAGTAAGACCTGGCTGACTGTGACTCCATGCGCGGCAAAAGCCTGCGAGTAGCGCGCCATCAACAGGCCTTGACCCACGCTGGCCGCGGCCTGCTGCGTGGCGAGATCCTTGGGACGCTTGGCCAGTCCGAGCGGCGCGAGACCTGCCGCAATGGCACCGGAAGAAACCAGGATGATCTCCGTCCCGGAGTTGCGCTTCTCGGCCAAAGCGTGGACGAGGGCCGTCAGCGCCTTCTCCGAGATGCCACCCTTGATGCTGGTCAGTGAGGATGAACCGACTTTGACCACGATCCGCTTGGCTGCGGCCAGGGCCTGGCGCTCGGCGGCGTCGGCGTCTTCAGTCGCGTCAGTGACGTGGGCCGTGCTAGTCGTCATTTTCGGCTTCCAGGCCGCTTTCCTTCAGGGGCTTGGGGAGACGACGGCCGCTGACGGACTCGGTCCAGATGCCCGCCTTGCGCTCGGCTTCGAGCTCGGCGCGTGCTGCAGCCTTTGCCTCGCGGCGTTCGATCTGCTCATCGCGCTTCTGCGAACGGGTGGGACGGTCGCCAATGTCGGCCACGCGGATGTCGGTTCCACGAGGTGTCGCCAGGAGTTCGGCGCCCGCCATCATGGTGGGCTCCCAGTCGAAGACGACGCCGTCCTCTTCGCCGATCACCACGGTGTCACCCGGAACGGCACCCATCTTGAACAACTCGTTTTCGATGCCAAGCTTGGCCAGGCGATCGGCGAGGTAGCCAATGGCTTCTTCATTGGTGAAGTCGGTCTGCTTTACCCAGCGGACCGGCTTCTCCCCCAGCACGCGGAAGAGCGGTTCGAGGTTCTTTTCCTCGCGACGGATTGTGAAGCCGGTTTCATTGACGGCCCTGGGGCGGAGCACAGGCGCTGCCACCTTGGGGGGCGCAATGGCAACGGCCTTGCGGGCAGCCATGACAATCTCGCCCATGGCGAAGCTCAGTTGGCGCAGGCCCTCATGGCTCGTGGCGGACACTTCGAAGACGCGGTAACCGCGCCCTTCAAGCTCCGGACGGACGAACTCCGCCATGTCCCGCCCATCGGGCAAGTCCACTTTGTTCAGCACTACGAGCTTGGGGCGTTCGTTCAGGGGGACCACTTCGCCGTCGACGCCGGCATAGCTCATGTCCACCGCGTATTTGTCCAGCTCCTGCTCGATGATCGCGAGATCCGAGAGGGGGTCCCTGTCCGATTCCAAGGTTCCACAGTCCAGGACGTGCACCAGGGCGGCACAACGCTCCACGTGGCGCAGGAAGTTGTGGCCCAGGCCTTTGCCCTCGCTCGCACCTTCAATCAGTCCGGGAACATCGGCAATGGTGAATCGAACGTCGCCGGCCTGGACTACGCCAAGGTTGGGGATCAGGGTGGTAAACGGGTAGTCGGCGATCTTGGGACGCGCGGCGGACATCGCCGCGATGAGGCTGGACTTTCCTGCCGAAGGGAAGCCGACCAGCGCGATATCCGCAATGGACTTCAGTTCAAGGACGATGTCGCTGGAGTCGCCTTCGATGCCCAGAAGCGCGAACCCGGGGGCGCGGCGCTTCTGCGAAGAAAGGGAGGCATTGCCTAGGCCGCCTTGCCCGCCTGCAGCTGCGACGAACTCGGTGCCTTCGCCTACGAGGTCAGCCAAGACCACGCCGTCCTTGGTCTTGACCACGGTGCCGTCAGGGACTGGAAGCACAAGGGTTTCACCGTTCTTGCCGCCGCGCCAGTCACCCATGCCCGGGCCGCCGTTGGTCGCGTGGCGGTGAGGTGCGTGGTGGTAGTCAAGCAGCGTGGTGGTCTGGGAGTCAACGCGCAGGATGACGTCGCCGCCGTTGCCGCCGTTGCCGCCGTCGGGACCGCCGAGGGGCTTGAATTTCTCGCGCTTAACAGAGACACAGCCGTGGCCGCCTGTTCCGCCGGATACGTGAAGTACTACCCGGTCTACGAAGGTCGCCACGTGTTTCTCCTCTTTGTGGAATTACTGCTTCCAATAACTGTTGTCGACTGATGTGCCGACGCGCGCCCTAGTAAATTCTAGTGCGGTTAAAAAGACAGATGGAGCGGGCCATACGGCCCGCTCCACCCGTTCAGAACTTGTTATTACTCTGCAGCTGCAGCAGCAACGATGTTCACGACGCGACGGCCACGGCGAGTACCGAACTCAACCGCACCGGCCTGCAGTGCGAACAGGGTGTCGTCGCCACCGCGGCCGACACCGGCGCCCGGGTGGAAGTGGGTGCCACGCTGGCGGACGATGATCTCGCCTGCGGAAACGACCTGGCCACCGAAGCGCTTTACGCCAAGGTACTGGGCGTTGGAGTCACGACCGTTGCGAGTGGAGCTCGCGCCTTTTTTATGTGCCATTTGAAATGCCTGCCTTTAAATTCTGGGGAATCTGTTGAAAACCTGAACAGCAACCAGTGGTTACTTGATACCGGTGATCTTGATCTTGGTCAGTTCTTGACGGTGACCCTGGCGCTTCTTGTAGCCGGTCTTGTTCTTGAACTTCTGGATGACGATCTTCGGACCACGGAGGTCTTCGAGGATCTCAGCCGTAACCTTGACCTTGGCCAGGTCCGCAGCGGCGGACGTGACTTTGTCACCGTCCACCAGGAGCAGTGCGGGCAGCTCAAGGGTGCTGCCGGCTCCACCGGGGACGCGGTTCAGGGTTACGTAGTCTCCAACGGAAACCTTTTCTTGGCGGCCGCCTGCGCGGACAATCGCGTACACCACTTGGGCACTCACTTCTCTCGACGTTTATTACTAAATTTGCGTGCGGAACCCCGATCCGAAAACGGGCCTGGTTCACGCTGTGCCTCAACGCCGTGGACTCCGGTACGGAATCCATGAGTCATCCCTCGAACAGTTCCAAATGAAAGGTCAGTTCCAAGTGAACGGTTTCTGGGGGCATAACCCAAGTGTTGGCGTAAGCACCGAAGATCTAGATTACGCTAGTTTCGCCTTCGGCTGCAAATGAGGCCAGGTCCGGAGGCTGCCACGTGATGGCTGCCACAGACTGGCTATGCCGCCATCCGGTACCGTGCCCGTCCACCTTACCCTGCCGGCCGGGAAAAGCTCGGATCCTCACTCCGACACGCTGCAGCGCCCGCCGGAACAGTCCTTCGTCCCGTCCTTCCGCAACAGGAACCAAGCTCAGCCGTGCAGCCTTGGAGCATCGAAGAATGCCGTTTCGTAGCGGCAAGACTGGGAGAATGCTTCCATCATCGCAGCCCTCTCCCCAGGGGAAGCCGCCTGCGCAGCGGCATCCGTGATGTCGATCGCTTTGCGGGTAGCCTCGGCAAACGCCTCGTCGGCATAGGTGCGCAGCCAGTCCGCGTAAGGGTGCTCAGCCGGGGCTTCCGCCTGAAGATAGCCATGATGGAGTTGCTGTCCCACCTCGGCGTACAACCAGTAGCAGGGCAGGACAGCGGCCAGCAAAACGGCATAGCTGCCCGACGCCGATGCCGCCAGCAAGTGGTCCACATAGGCTTTGGTGACGGGTCCCTGTACTCCGCTGACCTGACGTCCACTGAGCCAGTTCCGGTGCAATTCAGACTCGACTTCAAGGCACATCTGCGCGCCGCGAGCCCAGAACAACTGTTCTGTTTCGCTCGGGGCCAGGGCGCTTGCTCGGGCCAGGACGCGGGAGTAGCCGTTGAGATAGATGGCATCCTGGGCCAAGTAATAGGCAAATTGCCCTTCGCCGAGCGCGCCGGACTGCAGGTCCCGGATGAAGACCAGGCCATAGATGGCCTCGAGCTCCGTTTGGGCGGCGTCCCACATCCTGGCGGCGAAAGCACCCGGCTGGAGGGCGTTCTGGTGCGCATGGAAGTGGTGGATCGGCCCGTTGCCGTTCCCCACTTCCAGCACTCCGGACTGGGTCAGCGCCTCCTGGAGCCAGGGCTTCACAACGTGCAGGGCCGACTCCCAATCGCCAAGCCGCGCCTTGGCCGTCGCCATCGCCGAGGACAGCGAACATCCTGTGCCATGGCTGTTGCGGGTCTCCACCCTGGGGCCGGCAAATTCCACTACGTCCTGGCTGAGGAGTCCTCCGGTGTTGACCAGCGCGTCCGGGCAGCTGGTTCCCTGCAGATGGCCGCCCTTCACCAAAACGGTGTTTCCGCAGGCTGCGGCCAAGCGCTTGCCCTGCTCCAGCGCCGATGCCCAGTCAGTGGCCTCAGGTTCGCCGAGCAGCACGGCCAATTCGGGAAGGTTGGGGGTAATCAAGTCAGCGAGGGGCAGGAGTTCCCGCAACGCGGTTTCAGCTGACTCCGCCAGGAGCCGGTCGCCGCTCGTGGCAATCATCACCGGGTCCAAAACCACGATGGCGGGGCGAACCTCGCCGAGCCAGCGGCGGACCTCGTCGATGACCGCGGCGTCGCCGAGCATGCCGATTTTGACGGCGTCGACAGCGATGTCCTCGCTGATGGCGTCCAGCTGCTGGCGTAGGAACTCCACGGGAGGCACGTGAACGGCAGTGACTCCCTGCGTGTTCTGTACCGTGAGCGCCGTGATGACCGCCATGCCGTAGCCGCCGTTGGCTGCGATGCTCTTCAGATCGGCTTGGATCCCGGCACCGCCCGAAGGATCGGAACCGGCAATGCTGAGGACCCTGGGAACGGCGCGGCGGACGGTATTGAGCGGGTAGACAGCTGAATGCGCTGGAACAGTCATGCGAGACATCCCTTCGCCGGTGCTAACCGGACAGGTTCAACGGGTCTGGTCTCAGCCGGCTTGGTGCGCGGCACCCCGTGTCAGTCCCCTAGCTTAACCCGGATCACTCCTGCACTAGTGAAATGGACCGGTCATAATGTCTGGCGAAATCGATTACTGGACCGGAGGCTTCAGCGGTCCGGGAACGCCGAAGCCCCGGCACCTTCCATTGGAGTAGAAGGTGCCGGGGCTTCGGACAGGGACTGTTTCTAGAGCTCGGACTTGGGGACGCCGACACCGAGGATGATCGGCTCGGCTGCTGTAGTCGTTTTGGCTGGGGCAGCGGCTGGCGCCTTAGCCTCGTGCGCAGTTCCACCCGAGGCAGCCGCGGCGACCTCGTGGTGCTCCACGTTGGTGGCGTTGGCAGCACCCTGTGCCCGGCTGGCACTACGGTTGCGCCGGCCACGGCGCCCGCGCGTTCCGGACTCCGGGGATTCCCCGGCTTCCCCGGCGGACAGCCCTGCCGGAGATTCCTGGGTTCCCGTCGCCTTCGCCTCGGTATCAGGAGCCTCGCCGAGGCCCGCAAACGCCTGTGCCAACAGATCCAGGCTCATGGCAGGCGCCCCATTCGCCGGCTCTTCGTGGTGAACGAAGGGCAACGCGACCTCTTCGCCGCCGAACCGCAGCACCGGCTTAGAGCGCTCCTCAGTAACTGAACCGGAGGCCTCCTTGGCGACAGCTGCGATCACGGGAGCCTGAACGGGAGCTGCCTCGGCCGCGGGGGCAGCTCCGGCCTCGGGCGTGCCTGCCAACGATTCCGCGGCGTGGTGGAGCTCGTCGTCGTGCAAGTGGGCGGCGTGGGCCGCGGCGGCGATGGTGGCAAGTGCTGCGCGGGTGGCTGCCTGGCGGCTTGGATCAGTGGATTCCACGGTGTGGACCGGCACAGGAGGGGTGATCGGGAGCTCAGTGGTCCCTTGCCCCGCGCCCCTGCCACGGCGGCGCTTGCGCTGCTCCGGACGGGTGGCCGGCTGTGATTCGGTACGCGGGTGGTGATGCTCGGCGGCCACAACGTTGGCCCGACGGTGCTCCACTGGCTCGTCATGGGTGACGATTCCGCGTCCCGCACACGTTTCGCACTGCTCGCCGAAGACCTCAAGCAGGCCGGTGCCCATGCGCTTGCGGGTCATCTGGACTAGGCCAAGAGAGGTCACTTCGGCAACTTGGTGCTTGGTGCGGTCCCGGCCAAGGCACTCGACCAAGCGGCGCAACACGAGATCGCGGTTGGATTCGAGGACCATGTCGATGAAGTCGATGACGATGATTCCGCCGATGTCACGCAAACGCAGCTGGCGGACCACTTCTTCGGCAGCCTCAAGATTGTTCTTGGTGACGGTCTCCTCGAGGTTACCGCCGCTGCCGGTGAACTTCCCGGTATTGACGTCAACAACCGTCATGGCCTCGGTACGGTCGATCACGAGCGAACCACCGGAGGGCAGGAAGACCTTGCGATCCAACGCCTTGTGAATCTGCTCGTCCACACGCCATGCCGAGAAGATGTCCTGATCGGAGGTCCACTTCTCGAGGCGGCCCACCAGATCCGGCGCTACATAGGTGACGTATGCCTCGATGGTGTCCCAGGCTTCGTCGCCGGAGACGATGAGCTTGGAGAAGTCCTCGTTGAAGACGTCACGCACAACCTTGATGGTGAGGTCCGGTTCGCCGTACAACAGTTCCGGCGCGAGGATCTTGGTGGAGGTGGACTGGCTTTCGATCCCTTCCCACTGGGCACGCAGGCGGTTGATATCGTGCGTCAGCTCCTCCTCGGAAGCGCCCTCGGCCGCGGTCCGGACAATAACGCCCGCATTGTCCGGGAGGCGATCCTTAAGGATCCGCTTCAGACGGTTGCGCTCGACGTCGGGAAGCTTGCGGGAGATACCGGTCATGGAACCACCAGGCACGTACACGAGGTAACGGCCCGGGAGCGAAATCTGGCTCGTCAGGCGCGCACCCTTGTGGCCCACCGGGTCTTTGGTGACCTGTACCAACACGGAATCGCCCGATTTCAGGGCGTTCTCAATGCGGCGCGGCTTGCCTTCCAAAGTGACGGCATCCCAATTGACTTCACCGGCGTACAGCACGGCGTTGCGGCCGCGTCCGATGTCGACGAATGCGGCTTCCATCGACGGCAGTACATTCTGGACCTTGCCCAGGTAGACGTTGCCGATCAGCGAATCCTGCTGCGTCTTGGACACGAAGTGCTCCGCAAGCACGCCGTCTTCCAGCACGCCGATCTGGATCCTGTCGTCGCGCTGACGAACAATCATCTGGCGGTCCACCGACTCACGACGAGCAAGGAACTCGGCCTCCGTGATGACCTGGCGGCGCCGGCCGGTTTCGCGGGACTCGCGGCGGCGCTGCTTCTTGGCCTCAAGGCGCGTGGAACCCTTGACACTGGTAACGCGGTCAGAGCTGGTGCTCGACTCCACGTGTGCGCGGGGAGCTCGGACACGTGTCACCGTGTTGGGGGGATCGTCGTCTCCGCCGCCCGTCAATTCCAGATCCTGGTCGCCACGACGACGGCGCCGGCGGCGACGGGAAGTCACGCCTTCCTCAAGGGCTTCCTCGGTACCGGCTTCTGCCTCGTCTTCGGATTCCGCGGAAGCTTCTTCTCCGGCGGCATCGTCGCGTTCGGTGACGCGACGCCCGCGGCGCCCGCGGCTACGACGGCGACGGCGGCTGCCGGCTTCGTCGAGTTCGCCATCCTCGGCAGCTTCCTCAACGCCGGATTTAGCTTCCTCTTCGACGACGACCGGCCGTGCCACAGTGCTCAGGTCCGGTGCCTGGAAAATCATCGACGTGATGGAGGCAGGTTCCAAGAACAGTGAGGCGACCGGGCTTGGAGTTGCGGTTTCAACGGCCGGCGCTTCGATGGCTGGCTCTTCGGCGGCCTCTTCGACGGCCGCAATCTCAGCGGCTGGTTCTTCGGCGGCCGGCGCTTCAACTTCGGCTTCTTCGGCAGCGGGCTCGGCGCTCTTTGCCTTCACGGTACGACGACGGCGAACCGGCTTTTCCGGGGCCGCTTCAGTTTCTGCGGCAATTTCGGGTTCCACGACGGCGGCAGCCTCTGCTGTCCCGCTACCCTCGGTGGGAGATTCTTCAGCGAATCCTGGCAACGGCTCGGGAGCTTCGACCTTCTTGCGTGCCCGGCTACGCCGAACAGGAGCCGTGGACGACTCGGCTGCTGCTTCGGGGAGCGGCTCCGCAGCGGATGCGGCAGCTCCGGCGTCGGGGGTTTCCTCTGCGGCGACCGCCTTAGGGGCGGCCTTACGGCGGGTGCGCGTGACCTTCTTGGGTGCTTCAGCGGTCTCGGCGGACGCCGCATCTTCGGCGGCGGCTACAACTTGCTCGTTATCCATATGTGGTGACACTCCTGCCCTTGCGCAACCGCCACATCCGGCGCCCAGAGGGGCAAATATTGTCAAAACCCGCAGGCGTTGACAGAAGTCAGTAGTGGTCTTTCCGGTTCGCACCAGCTTGGGGGTGCGGCATTCACGGAAAGCCGGTCTTGTTCCAAACCCGTTGTTCTAGTGCCACAACCAGGTGCCGTCCATTGCCACCGCGGGCCTACCGGAGATCAACGGATCCTGGGCATGCCCTGCACGTGGATGGCGGTCTTGCGAACAAGATACCGGACCGGATTCCGCATGTGGATCGGCTTCCGGCCATGTTCATTCTCTCACACGCCCGCGCCGCCGGCAGGAATCACCTCGCGAAAGCTTCCGCGCCGTGACCCGCTGGACGCCGCATTCAGCCACCGAGGCTAGAATCCTCCCAAGAGCATCCCCGGCCCAGGGCCGGGCATTCCAGATAAGGACCGCTAACCATGCCGAGCCCCGCCAGCCCGAACCTGGCCAATAACAATCCCCGCTCCGTCCGGCAGGAGAAAGCCCGGAAGGACGACACAGGAAAAATCCCCGATCGGGAAAACACCGTCGACGCGCCAATGCCGCGCATGGTCCGCGACCGGCCCTTTGCGTGGTTGCTGCTTGTCACCGGTGCCATAGCCTGGCTGGCATCCGGTGCACTCGTCCTCGAGAAACTGCAGGTCCTCATCGACCCGAACCATGCAACGGTCTGCGACGTCAATCCGTGGGTGTCCTGCGGCAGCGTCATGAAGACACCGCAGAGTTCGGTCTTCGGCTTCCCCAACATGTTCATCGGCATCGTGGCCTTTGCCGTGATCGTCACCACAGCCATGGCGATCTTTGCCGGGGCCAGGTTCGCCCGATGGTACTGGATCGGGCTTCAGACCGGCGTGACGCTGGGCTTCATCTTCATCGTGTGGCTATGGTCGCAGGCTTTGTATGTCATTCACGTGCTGTGCCCGTTCTGCATGGTGGTGTGGGCGTGCATGATCCCGCTTTTCGTGTTCGTGACCATCAGGAACGTGGTGCACGGAGTCATTCCGGCGCCCGCCCGTCTGGCAAAGATCCTGGGCGAATCCGGATGGATCATTTCCGCCCTGCTCTACGTTGCGGTGATCGCGAGCATCTTCTTTGCCTTCATCAACGTGTTCATTGGCACATCGGGTTACTGAGGTCTACAGCAGAAGGGGCCCATGTTCACGTGAACTCTTCACGTGAACATGGGCCCCTTCTGGCATTGGCGTGACTACGCGCCGAACCAGATCTTGATCTCACGCTCGGCGGAATCCACCGAGTCGGAACCGTGCACCAGATTCTGCTGCACAGCCAAGCCCCAGTCGCGGCCGAAGTCGCCACGAATAGTGCCGGGCGCCGCCGTCGTCGGGTCCGTTGTTCCGGCAAGGGAACGGAAGCCTTCGATCACGCGGTGGCCCTCGAAGATGGCAGCGACAACCGGGCCGCTGAGCATGAACTCGACCAGCGGCTCGTAGAACGGCTTGCCGAGGTGCTCTTCGTAGTGCTGCTCAAGCAGTTCACGGGTGGCGTTGACCTTCTTCAATTCGGCCAAGGAGTATCCCTTGGACTCGATGCGGGCGAGGATGCTGCCGCTCAAGTTGCGGGCGACGCCGTCGGGCTTGATCAGTACAAGGGTGCGCTCAATGCTCACGGTTGCTCCAATGTTGAGTGTGTGGGTTTCCCAGCCAGTTTACGGGGTTTGGCTCACACGGACTGACCCGTGGCGTCTTCCCCGTGCGAAGCGTTCCACTCGGCTTGCTCGCGATCGCGCTTGGCGTTGTCGCGGTCAATCCTCATTCCGGCGCGGATGCCGTACCACCAGCACGCCGCAAACAAGATCCCCACAACGAACATCGTGGGCTCGGCGAATCCAGTAAGGACAAGGACCAGCTGCAATGCCCAGCCAACTCCGACGCCCCACGGCTTGCTGAGGACAGCACAGGCCAGGACCAGAACCACGCTCAAAGTAATGCCAAAGGTCAGTATCAGCGCCGGCGAGACTTCGCCACGTTTCAGGCCGAAGACCGCCAAGGTGGCGAAGAACGCGACGAAAGCTTCCAGGAGCAGCACGGTCGAAGCGAACATTACCTTCGTGGAGCGGCGCTTCTTGGGCATCCCCGGGCGCCATTCACGCTGGGCTTTGGTGAGTTTGGCCATGGTCAGGAACCTGCCTTCCCGAGGAGCATGCGGGCTTCGGCCACGACGGTGATGGAACCCGTGACAAGTACACCGCCAGCCAGGTCATCGTTGGCTTCGGCACGTTCCACGGCCCACTCGATCGCGTCATCCAGCTTCTCGGCAATGTGGACGTTGTCCGCACCAAAGCCAAGGTCGACGGCGAGATCGGCCAGTTGTGCGGCCGGGATGGCCCGCGGCGAACTGGACTGCGTGAAGCAGAACTCCTCTGCCAGTCCGCCCAGTGATTCCTTGAGCTGTCGGAGGATTTCTTCCGCGTCCTTTTCCTTCAGGACCCCGAGGACCACTACCAGCTTGCTGAAGCTGAAGGCCTCTTCGATTGCCTCGGCTGAGACGCGGATGCCATCGGGGTTGTGGGCGGCATCCACGATGATCGTGGGAGCGGTACGCACCACCTCAAGACGGCCGGGCGACGTGACGTTACCGAAGGCCTCGCGCAGGAGGTCGCCGTCGAGCTCTTTTTCGCCTCCGCCGAAGAAGGCCTCCAGGGCAGCGACGGCGACTGCGGCGTTCTCGGCCTGATGGGCGCCGTGCAAGGGCAAAAGCAGGTCCTCATAGCGGCCGGCGAGGCCCTGGATGGTCAGCACTTGGCCACCGACGGCCACGCTGCGGGACTCGACCCCGAACTCGACACCTTCGAAACGGAACGGCACATCAACCTCGCGCGCCTTCTCCAAAAGCACCTGCGCGGCGTCCACGGGCTGGGCCGCGCTGACCAGGAAACCGCCAGGCTTGATGATTCCGGCCTTCTCGCGGGCGATGTCCTCGGTGGTGTCGCCGAGCAGATCGGTGTGGTCAAGCGAAATCGGCGTCACCACGGAAACCTGGCCGTCGCCAACGTTGGTGGCATCAGTGATGCCTCCGAGGCCCACTTCGATCACGGCGACATTGACGGGCTGGTCGGCGAAAATCGCAAAGCCCAGGATAGTCAGGCACTCGAAGTACGTAAGCCTGGGCTGGTCTTCGTCTTCGAGTTCCTTGTCCACGATCTCGAGGTAAGGCCGGATCTCGTCCCAGATCCGGACGAAGGTCTCATCCGACACGGGCTCGCCGTCGATACTGATGCGCTCGGTGACTTTCGCCAGGTGCGGGCTCGTGTATCGGCCGGTGCTCAAGCCGTGGGCTCGAAGCCCTGCCTCGATCATGCGGGCGGTCGATGTCTTGCCGTTCGTTCCCGTGATGTGGATGATCGGGAACGCCTTGTTGGGCTCCCCCAACACGTCCATCGCACGGTACAGGGGCGCGAGCCGCGGCTCCATCTTGTTTTCCGGGGCGCGGCCCAGGAGTTCGGCGTAGACGCTTTCTACGGAGAATTCATCGCTCATGTACTAGGCCTCGATCTTTGTAACGGTGATCTGCGGCTCGACGGCATCGCCGGAGACGACCGGGTCGAGCTTGAGGGACAGGGTTTCGGTCTTGACCAGGTCTTCATTGGCGCGGAGGGCGTCAACAACGTCGTGGACAGCCAGGACCGTGGTGTGGATGCGGTCGCTGACGTTGAGTCCGGCGTCCTTGCGGGCCTGCTGGATGGCACGGACCATGTCGCGCGCCAGGCCTTCGGCAGCAAGTTCCGGGGTGACCTCGGTGTTCAGGACCACGAAGCCACCGCCCGGAAGGACAGCGACGGCGGCGGACGAACCGTCTGCCGACTCCGCGACCACGGTCTCCAGGGTGTACTCCTGCGGTTCCAGTTCGAGGCCTCCCGCCGTGACCACTCCGGCATCGGAAACTGACCAGTCGCCGGACTTGGAACCCTTGATGGCCTGCTGGACGTTCTTACCCAGGCGCGGGCCCGCCGCGCGGGCGTTGACCACGAGTTTCTGCTCGATGCCGAATTCCTCCGGTGACGCCGTGGCGGCGTCCAGGAGCCGGACAGAACGCAGGTTCAGTTCATCCGCGACGACGGCGGCGAAGCCTTCCAGAGCGTCCGCACCGGGCGCCACCACCGTAAGCTCCTGCAAAGGCAGGCGAACGCGAAGGTTGGCGGCCTTGCGCAGGCTGGAACCCGCGGAGCAGATCTGCTGGACGCGGTCCATGGCCTCCACGAGACCCGGGTTTGCCGGGAACAGCGAGGCCTCGGGCCAATCAGCCAAGTGCACGGAGCGCCCGCCGGTCAGGCCGCGCCAGATCTCCTCGGAAACCAGGGGCAGCAGCGATGCAGAGACACGGCAAACGGCCTCAAGTGCCGTGTAGAGGGCGTCGAAAGCGTCGGCGTTCTCGTCGAAGAAGCGCTGCCGGCTACGGCGCACGTACCAGTTGGTGAGCATGTCCAGATAGCTGCGCAGTTCGTCGCAGGCGCCGGAAATGTCGTAGTCGTCCAGGCTGGAAGTGATGTTGCGGACGAGATCCCCGGTGTTAGCCAGCAGGTACTGGTCCAGGGTGTCCGCGTAGCCGTCATAGCGCAGTGTGGCGTCATAGCCCTGGCCACCGTTCGAGGCGTTCGTGTACAGCGTGAAGAAGCTGTACACGTTCCATAGCGGCAGGATGACCTGGCGGACGCCGTCGCGGATTCCCTGCTCGGTGACCACGAGGTTGCCGCCGCGAAGGATGGGGCTGGACATCAGGAACCAGCGCATGGCATCGGAGCCGTCACGGTCCAGGACCTCGGAGACGTCCGGGTAGTTGCGCAGGCTCTTGGACATCTTCTGTCCATCAGAGCCCAGGACGATGCCGTGGCTGATCACGTTGCGGAAGGCAGGGCGGTCAAACAACGCCGTGGACAGGATGTGCAGCATGTAGAACCAGCCGCGCGTCTGCCCGATGTACTCGACGATGAAGTCGGCAGGGTTGTGGGTGTCGAACCACTCCTCGTTCTGGAACGGGTAGTGCACCTGGCCGTACGGCATGGAACCGGAATCGAACCAGACGTCCAGGACGTCCTCGACACGGCGCATGGTGGACTGGCCCTCTTCAGGAGAGCGCGGATCGTCCGGGTTGGGCCGCGTCAATTCGTCGATGAACGGGCGGTGCAAGTCAACCTGTCCGTCGTTGTTCATCGGAAGGCGACCGAAATCGGCTTCCATCTCGGCGAGCGAGCCATAAACGTCGGTGCGGGGGTATTCGGGATCGTCCGACTGCCATACCGGGATGGGCGAGCCCCAGTAACGGTTGCGGCTGATGGACCAGTCGCGGGCGTTGGCCAACCATTTGCCGAACTGTCCGTCCTTGACGTTGCCCGGGATCCAGTTGATCTCCTGGTTCAGTTCGGACATCCGGTCCTTGAACTTGGTGACCTCCACGTACCAGGAGGACACGGCACGGTAGATCAAGGGGTTGCGGCAGCGCCAGCAGTGCGGATAGCTGTGCTCGTAGCTGGCCTGACGGACCAAACGGCCGCCGGAGCGGAGTGCCTGCGTGATCGGCTTGTTGGCGTCGAAGACCTGCAATCCGGAGATTTCGGCAAGGGGTCCGTGCGCGAACAGGTGGAGGAACTTGGCGCCTTCGTCAACGGAGAGCACCACGGGGATACCCGCATCTTCGCAGACTTTCTGGTCGTCTTCACCGTAGGCAGGGGCCTGGTGGACGATGCCCGTACCGTCCGTGGTGGTGACGTAGTCCGCCACGAGGAAGCGCCAACCGTTCTGCGTGCCGTACTTCTCGGTGTCGGAGAAGTAGTCCCAGAGCGGCTCGTACTCAAGGCCCGCCAACTGGGAGCCCGTATAGCTGGCCGTGACGGCAGCGGTGGCGGCAGCTACGTCGTCGTACCCGAGATCCTTGGCGTAGGTGCCAAGCAGATCGGCAGCCAGCAGGAAGCTGCCCGACACCGGAGCCTCCGCGGAAGCGGCCTTGATGCCGTTCGGACCGGCCGGAACCACCGCGTAAGAGATGTCAGGCCCGACGGCGAGCGCCAGGTTGGTGGGCAGCGTCCACGGGGTGGTGGTCCAGGCGAGCGCCTGCACGCCCTCAAGGGACTTGGAGAGCTCCGATTCCCCCGCCTTGATGGGGAAGGTTACGGTGACGGTCTGGTCCTGGCGGTTCTTGTAGACATCGTCGTCCATGCGCAGCTCATGGTTGGACAGCGGAGTCTCGTCTTTCCAGCAGTACGGGAGGACGCGGTACCCGTTGTAGGTGAGGCCCTTCTCGTGCAGCTGCTTGAAGGCCCAGAGGACAGACTCCATGTACTCGACATTGAGGGTCTTGTAGTCGTTATCGAAGTCCACCCAGCGGGCTTGGCGCGTGACGTAGCTCTTCCACTCGTCCGCGTACTTCATGACGGAGGCACGGCAGGCGTCGTTGAACTTGTCGATGCCCATGGCTTCGATCTGGGTCTTGTCCGTCATGCCCAGTTGCTTCATGGCTTCCAGCTCAGCGGGCAGGCCGTGCGTATCCCAGCCGAAGCGTCGCTCGACGCGCTTGCCGCGCTGGGTCTGGTAGCGGCCCACGAGGTCCTTGGCGTAGCCGGTCAGGAGGTGGCCGTAGTGGGGCAGGCCGTTGGCGAAGGGAGGACCGTCGTAGAAGACGAACTCGTTGCTGCCAGGGTGCCCGCCGGGAGCATCGGCGCTGCGCTGGTCGATGCTGGCTTGGAAGGTGCCGTCTTCATCCCAGTACTTGAGGATGCGCTCTTCGATCTCCGGGAACTTCACGGAGGCGGACACCCCCGTTGCGGTGCCGGACGGAGCTGTGCTGGACAGCGTTGCGGAGGCCTTGGGGTAATACGTCATCTCTTCATCCTGGGTTGAGCCGGTGAACACAAAGTTTCATTCAGGATGCGAGGACGGYGCCAGCCCGTTGTTTCCAACAGTGCCGGTACCGCGGTACCACCTCACTTACCGCCGCTGGCGCGGCCCCTTTGAAGAGGAGCTGTTTCGGCGTCGGCCGCTCATTGCTGCTGTGACGGGCTTACCCGTCCGGTTCTACTGACCCACATGGTGCCGGGGGTGTTCTTCCGGAAGCTCACCGGTGATTGCCGGGTCGAAGCTTGTGCCACAAGTCTAGCGGCAGCGGCGCCGCGAGCTCTACTTGAACTCGCCCCGCGCATGCGGCGGTTGTCCACACCCGCTTAGACTCGGGCACATGACTGTCCCTGATCACCCCCAAGCTGCCTCGCGGTCTGGTCGACGGCAGGCCTTGGCGGTTCTGGCGGGCGTGGCGGCGCTGCCCGTGGCTGTGCTGTCGGTGTTTCGCGCAGTGCCGCTCGAATGGCCGTTGCCGATAGTCCAGGTGCTGTCTTTCACACCGTGGCTCGTGATCCCGGCCGTGCTTGCGGCTTTGCTTGGCCTGATCTGTCGGCGCCCCTGGATGGTTGCGACGACGGCGTCCCTCCTGGCCGTGCAGCTGTTCTGGCTGTTTCCGCTCGACGGCGGTCGCTATACACCCAGCGCCGGTGTCCGGCTGCTGGAACTGAAAGCCATGAACATCAATTCGGAGTTTGGCGGGGCGGATCCTGACGAAATCGTGCGCTTAGTCAAAGAGAACGGAATCTCGCTGTTGAGCGTCCAAGAACATTCACAGGGACTCCAAGACGGACTCGCGGCCGCAGGATTGGCTGAGCTGTTACCCAACAGGATCAGCGATCCCACGGACGATGCGGCCGGCAGCGCCATATACTCCTCGCATCCCTTGCAGTCGCTGGGGATGGTGCCCGATTCGCCCTTCCAGATACCCACGGTCCGGGTAACCATCACATCCGGTGACGCCACGGCTGTGCTGGACGTGACCAATGTCCACGCGCTGCCGCCGGTGGACATCCGCATCGCCCAGTGGCGACGTGATCTCGCCGCGGTGGGGCGTCTGGCTGCCCGGCCGGGCAATCAGTTGCTCATCGGCGACTTCAACGCCACGTACGATCACATGGAGTTCCGGCGACTTGTGGACGGAGGCCCCAACGGTCAAAAGCTGGTGGACGTCGGTATTGCTTCCGGGGGTCGCTTCGTGCCCACCTGGCCTATGAAGGGGAGCAAGCTACCAGGGATCGTGCTCGACCATATGGTCACCACCGCGCGGATCAGCAGCAGCGCATACGCTGTTCACCGCGTCCCCAAAACAGACCACGCGGCCATCCTCGCAACCTTGGGGATCCCGGCAGCAACCTAGCCCTTGCGGATCAACTTGTGGGTAGCAGCCTGCGCCACAGGGCGGACGATGATCTCGTCCAGGTTGATGTGGTGCGGCACTGAGACCGCGTATTTGACAACGTCGGCGACGTCCTCAGGCGTGAGCGGCTTCTCGACTCCGGCGTACACTTTGGCCGCCGCAGTAGCATCCCCGAGGCGGTTGAGTGCAAATTCCTCCGTACGGACGAGACCGGGTGCCACCTCGATCACGCGGATGTTGTTCTCGGCTTCCTCAAGGCGCAGGGCACCGGTCATTGCGTGCTGGGCAAACTTGGCCGCGTTGTAGCCGCCGCCACCTTCGTAGGCGGTGAAGCCGGCGGTCGACGTCAGGTTCAGAACGGTGCCCTCGCCGTTGGCCCGCAGCATCGGAAGAAACGCGCGGGTCAGCTTCAGGGTACCGAGCACGTTGACTTGGTACATCCAGTCCCAGTCTTCGCTCTGCGCATTGGCCACGGTATCCGCGCCCCGTGCGCCGCCTGCAATGTTGATGAGGGTGTCAGCGCCCCCTGCTTCGCTGACGGCAGAGAGCAAGGCGGCGACGTCGTCGTCCTTGGTGATATCCGCTGCGAAAGGCACAGCGCCGGTCTCGGTGCCGAGCGCTTCGAGCCGTTCCGCACGGCGGGCGACGGCGAACACCCTCCATCCGTCTGCAGCGAGGGCCCGCACCGTGGCTTCGCCGATTCCCGTGCTGGCGCCGGTCACTACTGCAGTCTTCGTCTGTGCTTCCTCAGTCATGGCACCACCCTAACGTGGTTCGCCGGGAGAAATCGCGCGGCCAAGCCAGCCGGAAGCCTGCGCGGGTTCTCGGTGCCGCCGCGCAACTTTTGTCTCGGGTAACACCCGGTCGTAGGCCCGCGAAAAGCGCGGATGCTTCGGCGTTATTTATCAGCCGACCCGGCGCCCAGCAAGAATTCCAGCAACACGCGGGCATGGTTGATCTCTGGGTCCCTGGCTCCGTAAAGGAGCGTCACACGCTTCTTGCCTGCCGCCAACTCCAGCAACTGCTCCACGGCGGGGTTCCGTTCCAGCTCGGCTTGGTACGAGCGGCGGAAGTCCTCGAATCGCTCCCGCATATGGGCAAACTCGGTGCGCAGCGGAGGCGAGGGCGCGATCTCCTTCAGCCAGAGATCCAAACTGGCGCGTTCCTTGGATACCCCTCGCGGCCAGAGCCGGTCCACCAGAATCCGGTAGCCGTCGTCGTCGGCTGCCTCGTCATAGATGCGCTTGATCACCAAAACGTCCCTGAGATCCGCCATGGAGTGCATGCTAGTGCAAGAACCTGTGCAAGAAGATGAAACAATTGGCCCATGGCTGAATCAACGCAGGGTACAGACACGCCCGCCACCGCCCCCATCAACGTTCCCGACAAGCCGGCCCTTGAAGGCCTCGAGGCTGCCCTGACGCAGCGCTGGCTGGATGAAGGAACCTACAAGTTCAACCCGGACACCACCCGGGAGCAGGTCTACTCGATCGACACTCCCCCGCCTACCGCCTCGGGTTCGCTCCACGTGGGCCACATGTTCTCGTTCACGCAGACGGACGTCCAGGCCCGCTACATGCGCATGACCGGCAAGAACGTGTTCTACCCGATGGGCTGGGACGACAACGGCCTGCCTACCGAGCGCCGCGTCCAGAACTACTACGGTGTCCGCTGCGATCCCGCCATTCCGTACAACGCCGGCTACCGGCCGCCGGCGGAACCTGCGAAGAACCAGCGGGACTTCGACGTCGTCTCCCGCCAAAACTTCATCGAACTCTGCGAGGAACTCGCCGTGGAGGACGAGAAGGTCTTCGAGAACCTGTTCCAGACCCTCGGCCTCTCCGTTGACTGGGACCTCACGTACCGCACTATCGATGACACTTCCCGTGCGGTGTCCCAGCGCGCCTTCCTCGCGAACCTGAACGCCGGCGACGCCTACATGGCCGAGGCTCCCACGCTGTGGGACGTGACGTTCCGTACCGCCGTCGCGCAGGCCGAACTGGAGGACCGCGAGGTTGCCGGTGCGTACTACCGCTACCCCTTCTTCACTGCCGACGGCGAGAAGATCTTCATCGAGACAACGCGCCCGGAGCTGCTCGCTGCGTGCGCGGCCTTGGTGGCAAACCCCGACGACGAGCGCTACCAGCCGCTGTTCGGCAAGACAGTGACGTCTCCCCTGTTCGACGTCGAGCTTGAGGTCAAGGCCCACCCGCTCGCCAAGGCGGACAAGGGCTCCGGCATCGCCATGGTCTGTACTTTCGGCGACTTGACTGACGTCACCTGGTGGCGCGAGCTGCAGCTGCCCACGCGCGCCATCATGGGCCGCGACGGCCGCATCATCGCCGAGACACCTGAATGGATCACCACCGACGCCGGCAAGGAAGCCTACGCCGCGATTGCCGGCAAGACGGCGTTCTCGGCCAAGGAAGCCGTGGTTGAGCTTCTCGCTGCCGCCGATCTGCTGGATGGCGAGCCAAAGAAGATTACCCACCCGGTGAACTTCTTCGAGAAGGGCGACAAGCCCCTTGAAGTCGTCACGTCGCGCCAGTGGTACATCCGCAATGGCGGGCGGGACGAGGACCGCCGCGAACGATTGATCGCACGCGGACACGAAATCGAGTTCCACCCATCCTTCATGCGCTCGCGTTACGAGAACTGGATCTCCGGCCTGAACGGTGACTGGCTCGTTTCTCGCCAGCGCTTCTTCGGCGTGCCGATCCCCGTCTGGTACCCGCTTGATGCCCAAGGCAACCCGGACTACGAGAACCCGATTCTCCCATCCGACGAGTCCTTGCCCGTGGACCCCGCAGCGGACGCGGCCCCTGGCTTCGACGAATCCCAGCGCGAGCAGCCCAACGGCTTCATTGGAGACGCCGACGTCCTGGACACCTGGGCGACGTCTTCGCTGACCCCGCAGATCGTGGGCGGCTGGAGCCGTGACGAGGCACTGTTCGGCAAGGTCTACCCCTTCGACCTCCGTCCGCAGGGCCACGACATCATCCGCACCTGGCTCTTCTCCTCCGCTGTCCGGGCAGACGCCCTCCAGAACAGCGCGCCGTGGAAGCACGCAGCCATCTCGGGCTGGATCCTGGACCCGGACCGCAAGAAAATGTCCAAGTCCAAGGGCAACGTGGTTGTTCCCACCGACGTCCTTAACGAATTCGGCTCCGACGCCGTCCGTTACTGGGCCGCGTCCGCCAAGCTCGGTGCTGATACCGCCTACGAGATCGCCCAGATGAAGATCGGGCGCCGCCTGGCCATCAAGCTGCTCAACGCCTCCAAGTTCGTGTTGAACCTGGGCGCGACGGAGAACTCCGTTGTCGGCGCGGACCTTTCCGTCCTGAGCAACCCCCTGGACCGTGCACTGCTCGCCCAGTTGGCCGACGTCGTGGCCCAGTCCACCAAGGCGTTCGACAACTACGACTACGCCCGTGCCCTGCAGATCACGGAATCGTTCTTCTGGCAGTTCACGGACGACTACGTGGAGCTCATCAAAGACCGCGCCTACGGTGCTGCCGGCGAGACCGAGCAGGCATCCGTCCTTGCTGCCCTTGCCACCACGCTGGATTCGTTGTTGCGCCTGTTCGCGCCGTTCCTGCCCTTCGCCACCGAAGAGGTCTGGAGCTGGTGGCGCACGGGTTCAGTTCACCGCGCGGCGTGGCCTGCAGCCGTGGAAATCGTCGACGGCGACACCACCATGCTGGGCACCGTCGGCATCGCGCTGAGCGGCATCCGCAAGGCGAAGTCCGAGGCAAAGGTCAAGCAGCGCACCGAAGTTCTCTCCGCAACCATCACGGCTACCGAGTCGTTTGTTGCCCAGCTGGAAGCTGGACTGGGAGACCTGAAGGCCGCCGCCAACGCACAGGAGATTTCACTGGTGGCCGCTGACGGCGAACTCACGGTGAGTGACGTGGTCCTGGCACCCGCCGAAGAGCCCGCGCAGGCCTAATTTCGAATGACCGGGAGTTTCCGGGCAAACCCGGGAGTTTCCGGGCAAAGGGGAAGCCCCATCAGCGTTTAGCCGTTGGTGGGGCTTCGACTTTTCGGCTGTCCGGTGACGTCTTGACAGTCTGGCGGAATCCTCAGACTTTCAGGTCTTCCTACCTCGTCACTGGTAGCTTGTATCCAACTTTGCCGAAGGCTGCGTCAGATACATATCACTGAATCTTTGGTTTCCGTGTCCCACTTCTTTCGAAGTGGGTAAGTTCTATTCTTGACCCGCTCCCCGGTCAGCACAACCCCTCTTCAGGAACTACTGGCATGTAATTCAGGGCCTCCGTGACTGGCCTGCGGGGTTCTGGCGGCTGGGTGCTTTGTGGCACAGTGTTGCTATGCCAGAACTTCCCGAAGTGGCCGGGCTAGCCGCCTTCTTGGGCAGGAATCTTCTCGGTGCCGAACTGACGAAGATCCAGATCACCTCGTTTGCAGTGCTCAAGACCGCCGATCCACCGTATTCGTCCCTGGAGGGTCGCAAAATCCTCCGGGTGGAGCGCTTCGGCAAGTTCGTCAGCCTCGACCTCGGGGGGATCCATTTCATTTTCCACCTCGCCAAGGCCGGGTGGCTACGGTACACCGAGCAGCCGTCGCAGACCCAGCTACGGATGGGCGGCAGCAATATTGCCGCCAGGCTCAGCTTCTCCAAGAGCGATGGCTCAACACACCTCGGCGTGGATTTGACGGAGGCGGGCACGAAGAAAAGCCTGGCCGTATACGTGGTGCGAAGCCCCATGGACGTTCCGGGCATCGCAACGCTGGGTCCGGACCCGCTAAGCCCGGAATTCACTGTGGAAACTTTGACCGGGATCCTGGCCACAAGCTCACACCAGATCAAGGGACTGCTCAGGAGCCAGAGCGTCATCGCTGGCATCGGCAACGCCTATAGCGACGAGATCCTCCACGCCGCCAGAATTTCACCGTTCGCGATCGCCAAGTCGCTGGACAGGAATACCACGCAGGTCCTTTATGAGGCCATCGAAACTGTCCTGGGCGCGGCTGTTGCCGCCGCAACCGGGAAAGCCTCCAACGAACTCAAGGACGCGAAGCGGAGCACCATGAGGGTGCACGGCAGGGCCGGGCAGTCATGCCCGGCGTGCGGGTCCACGATCCGCGAAGTGTCCTTTGCCGACACCGCTTTGCAGTATTGCCCGGGCTGCCAGACAAACGGAAAGATCCTGGCGGACCGCAGAACGTCGCGCTTCCTGAAATAGCCGTGCCAGCGGTCGCGTCAAGCGCCAGCAGCTCAACCACGAGCCCGAATCGGGCCTAGTTGAATTCGGGGCTTTCGGTCCGGCTGCGCTTCAGCTCGAAGAAGTGCGGGTAGCCGGCCAACGTGACCGTGGCGTCCCAGATACGGCCAGCTTCTTCTCCACGGGGAATGCGGGTCAGGACCGGGCCGAAGAACGCAGTGCCGTTGACCGCGACCACCGGAGTCCCCACGTCCTGGCCCACCAAGGAGATGCCGGATTCGTGGCTGGCACGCAGCTGGACATCGTATTCTTCAGAATCGGCAAAGCGGGCCAACTCGGCGGGCAGGCCGGTTTCAGCCAGTGCCTTGGAGATGACCTCGGCGAAATCCTTGATGCCTTCATGGTGGATGAGGGAACCCATCGCGTCGTACAGCGGCTTGATGCACTCGGTTCCGTGCAGCTCGCGGGCGGCAATGATGACACGCACAGGTCCCCAGCCAAGCTCCATCTTCTCGGCGTACTCGGCCGGCAGTTCGCGGCCCTCGTTGAGAACAGACAGGCTCATGACGTTCCAATTGGTCTCGATGCCACGCACGTCTTCCACTTCGCCAATCCAGCGCGATGTCACCCAGGCAAAAGGGCACATGGGGTCGAACCAGAAATCAACCTTGTTTGCGGTCTGCTCGGGCACAGGGAACTCCTCGGATAGGACGTACGGGGGCGCGGCTAGCCGGAAGAATGTGCGTCCGGCACCGACTATGCCAACCTTGGGCTAGGCCGACTTATTCCGCCGCTTCGCCACGACCTCGTGCGCGATCATGGTGGGCTGGCCCTTCTTGTTCACGGCGTCGGCAGTGATGACGACGCTGGCGATGTCGTCCCTGCTGGGCAGGTCGAACATGACCGGCAGCAGCACTTCCTCCATGATTGCACGCAGTCCGCGCGCTCCGGTGCCACGTTCAAGGGCTTGGTCCGCAATCGAGTCAAGGGCGTCGTCGTCGAACAAAAGCTCGACGCCGTCCAGCTGGAACATCTTCTGGTACTGCTTGATCAAGGCGTTCTTGGGCTTGGAGAGAATCTGGATGAGCGCGGAACGGTCAAGGTTGGACACGGTGGTGATCACCGGCAGGCGTCCAATGAATTCAGGAATAAGCCCGAACTTGAGCAGGTCCTCCGGCATCACCTCGCCGTAGCTGTCTGCGTTGTCCTTGACCTCGTTGAGCGGGGCCCCGAAACCAATGCCCTTGCGACCGGACCGCGATCCGATGATGTCCTCAAGTCCGGCAAAGGCACCGGCCACAATGAACAGCACATTGGTGGTGTCGATCTGGATGAATTCCTGATGCGGGTGTTTACGACCACCCTGCGGCGGAACCGAGGCCACCGTGCCTTCGAGGATCTTCAGGAGTGCCTGCTGCACACCTTCGCCGGAGACGTCGCGGGTGATGGACGGGTTCTCACTCTTGCGCGAGATCTTGTCGATCTCGTCGATGTAGATGATGCCTTGCTCGGCCTTTTTGACGTCGTAGTCAGCGGCTTGGATGAGCTTCAGCAGGATGTTTTCGACGTCCTCGCCCACGTATCCGGCCTCCGTAAGCGCGGTGGCGTCCGCGACGGCGAAGGGGACGTTCAAGCGGCGGGCCAGGGTTTGTGCGAGATAGGTCTTGCCGCAACCGGTAGGGCCAATCAACAGGATATTGGACTTGGCGATCTCCACGTCCTCGTGGTGTCCGCCTTCGCCAAGGCCGGTCTTTGGTGCGTGACCTGCCTGGATGCGCTTGTAGTGGTTGTAGACCGCGACGGCGAGGGAGCGTTTCGCCGGCTCCTGGCCAATGACGTACTCCTGGAGGAAATCGAAGATTTCCCGCGGCTTGGGCAACTCGAAGCTGCCCAGATCCGACACTTCAGCGAGTTCTTCTTCGATGATCTCGTTGCAGAGTTCGATGCACTCGTCGCAGATGTACACGCCGGGCCCGGCAATCAGCTTCCGAACCTGCTTCTGGCTCTTTCCGCAGAAAGAACACTTCAGCAGATCCGTGCTCTCGCCAATCCGAGCCATGTGGGAATCCCTTCGTTTCATGCGGGTGGTGCAGCCCCGTACCTATCCGCCAATTTCGCGAGATCGCAGCGGGGGCGCCACCATGACAACTTCCACTGTAGGACACAATGGGCTGCTTGGGTTGAAACAGAACGCCGATGCGGTCCATATTTCCTGAACCGCACCGGCGTCGAGTTTTGGCCAGTTACCTGGCGATCGCCTGGGGCTTGATCTTGCGGGAATCGAGCACCTGGTCGATCAATCCGTAGTTCATCGCTTCAGCGGCGGTGAGGATCTTGTCGCGTTCGATGTCATTGTTGACCTGCTCAGAGGTACGGCCGGAGTGGTGGGCCAGCGTGTCCTCAAGCCAGGTGCGCATGCGCATGACTTCGGCCGCCTGGATCTCGAGGTCCGAGGCTTGTCCGCCCTGGCCGCCGGACAGCGCCGGCTGGTGGATCAGGACGCGGGCGTTCGGCAGTGCGAGCCGTTTGCCGGGAGTACCGGCAGCGAGCAGCACGGCTGCGGCGCTGGCCGCCTGGCCCAGGCAAACAGTCTGGATCTCGGGACGGATGTACTGCATGGTGTCGTAGATGGCAGTCATGGCTGTGAACGAGCCACCTGGGGAGTTGATGTACAGGGTGATGTCCCGATCCGGATCCGTAGACTCGAGCACCAACAGCTGGGCCATGATGTCGTCGGCGGAAGCGTCGTCAACCTGCACGCCGAGGAAGATGATGCGGTCCTCGAACAGCTTCGTGTACGGGTCCTGGCGCTTGAAGCCGTAAGGGGTGCGCTCCTCGAACTGCGGGAGGACATAGCGGCTGGACGGGAGATTACCGGCAGACCATCCAAAGTTGTAATTCATGTTCATTGCTCCTGATCTGAATGTTTCTTGTGCCGGTTACTTCTCGGAATTCGAGGAGTTGGCCGTTCCGCCCCCGCCAGCGACCGATCCAGCGTGGGCTGAGATCTTGTCGAAGAAGCCGTATGCAAGGGCCTCAGTGGCGGTGAACCACTTGTCCCGGTCGTTGTCCTTGAGGATGGTCTCGACGGTCTGCCCGGTCTGTTCAGCGGTCAGCTCGGCCATGACCTTCTTCATGTGAAGGATCAGCTCGGCCTGGATCTTGATGTCCGACGCCGTGCCACCGATGCCGCCGGAAGGCTGGTGCATGAGGATGCGGGCGTTGGGCGTGGCGTAACGCTTGCCCTTGGTGCCCGAGGAAAGAAGGAACTGTCCCATGGAGGCCGCGAGTCCGGTGGCGACCGTCACGACGTCGTTCGGAATGAACTGCATGGTGTCGTAAATGGCCATGCCGGCAGTCACGGAACCACCAGGAGAGTTGATGTACAGGTAGATGTCCTTCTCCGGGTCTTCAGCCGAGAGGAGGAGGAGCTGGGAGCAGATCGCGTTGGCGTTCTCGTCACGGACTTCAGATCCGAGCCAGATGATGCGCTCTTTCAGCAGGCGGTTGTAGATGTAGTTGTCCTGGGCCGCGGGATCGACGGTGGCCATCCTGGGTGCCTCTGCGTGCTGTGACATAAGTACTTACCTCTCGCTGGTGACAGGGCCATTGCTGAACTTGCCATCCCTGATCTTCACTACTTGGACACTAACCGTTTTCGATGGCGTTTTGTTCTCCCAAATCGCGCTGTTCGCTGACGGCGCACGATTGCGGAGCGTCCGGCTTTTCGGCGCTGGGGCGGCTTAAACCAAGCCGCCCCCGGATCGAAGGATCCGGGGGCGGCAAGAGGTAAAACTAGAACTTCACTGCGGCAGGGTCATCGCTCGGAACGACGGCTGCTTCTTCGGCCTCTTCGACGCTGACGGTCTCTTCACCGGCGGGGCGCACGAAGTCGCTGAGGTCAACCTTGTTGCCTTCGGAGTCGACAACCTCGGCCTGACCCAGCACAACTGCGAGGGCCTTGCGGCGGCGGACCTCGGAAACCATCATGGGAACCTGGCCGCTCTGATCGATGATCTGGGCGAATTGGTTCGGGTCCATGCCGTACTGGCTTGCCGTGGAGACGATGTAATCGATCAGTTCGTTCTGGCTGACGTTCACTTCTTCCTTGTCGGCAATAGCGTCAAGGATGATCTCGTTCTGGAAAGCGCGGGCGGTGTTGGCCTTGACCTCGGCGCGGTGTTCCTCGGTGTCGTGCTCGCCTTCACCGTGGGCGTTCTCCGGGTTGAAGTGCGCTTCGAGCTGCTCTTCGACCACGGAGTCCGGGACCGGGACCTCGATGAGCTCGACCAGCTTGTCCAGGACCTTGTCGCGGGCTTCGACGCCCTGGCCGACCACCTTGGACTCAGCAGCCTGCTTGGCAAGGTCTTCACGCAGTTCAGCGAGAGTGTCGAACTCGGATGCCAACTGGGCGAAGTCGTCGTTTGCGTCAGGAAGCTCGCGCTCCTTGACGGTCTTGACAACAACCTTGACCTGGGCGGCCTCGCCGGCGTGCTCGCCGCCAACAAGCGTGGTGTCGAAGATTGCTTCTTCATCGGCAGACAGGCCGGTGACGGCTTCGTCCAGGCCTTCGAGCATGGTGCCGGCGCCAACCTGGTAGGACAGCCCGGTAGCGGAGTCAATCTCTGCGCCGTCGATCGTGGCGGTGATGTCGATGGTCAGGAAGTCACCATCGGCAGCAGGGCGGTCAACCGACTTCAGGGTGCCGAAGCGGCCACGGAGTTCATCCAGGGCCTTGTCGACGTCCTCGTCGGAGGACTCTGCGGCAGCAACCTCGATCTTGATGCCGGCGTAGTCGGGCAGTTCAACCTCGGGGCGGACATCGATCTCAACCTGGAACTTCAGCTCACCGTCGGTTGCGGACGGGTCCGGAACCTCGGTGATCTCAACCTCGGGACGGCTCAGGGGGCGGAGGCCAGTTTCCTGGACGGCAGCCTGGTACCAGCCATTGAGGCCATCGTTGATGGCGGTTTCCAAGACGTAGCCACGGCCGACGCGCTGGTCGACCAGCTTGGAGGGAACCTTGCCCTTGCGGAACCCGGGAACCTGGATCTGCGAAGCAACGGTCTTGTAAGCGGCATCGATGCTCGGCTTCAGTTCCTCAAAGGGAACCTCAACGTTGAGCTTGACCCGCGTGGCGGTGAGGTTCTCGACAGCGCTCTTCACAGTCTAAGTACTCCTGGTTTTGTGGGATGGGGTTCTGCCGCGTCCCGGATCGGGACAGGCACACAGAGTCGGGGTGACAGGATTTGAACCTGCGACTTCCTGCTCCCAAAGCAGGCGCTCTAGCCAAGCTGAGCTACACCCCGTGAATGCACAGGACAGTCTACGGGCATAGCGCCGAAGAATGCACATTTGACACTTGGCCCCTGAATTAGGTTTAGTTATATCCGGCTTCAACAGCCGCCGGAAAGATGCGCGGAACACCTCCAAGGGTGCATGCAGTCTCGCCCGGGGACGTAGCTTAATGGTAAAGCCTCAGTCTTCCAAACTGATTACGCGGGTTCGATTCCCGTCGTCCCCTCCACAGAACGAAGGGCCCCTCAATCGAGGGGCCCTTCGTGTTTCCGCAGGTTTGCAACCGCCAAGGGCGAACTTTAGTCCTGGCAGCCAGGGCACCAATAGAGCTTGCGCGCGCCGATTTCAGCCATCCCCACTGCTTCGCCGCATCGCCGGCACGGCTGGCCCTGGCGTTTGTAGACAAAGTGCGCCTCGCCGTCGAGCGCTCCTGCGTTCCCGCCGGTCCACAAAGCCGTTGGGGTCGTAACAATCCGCCCGTCCCGGACGCCGTCGTTCATGGCGGCCACGGTGTCATCCCACAGAAGTCCGGCAGTTTCGGCGTCCAAGGCGCCGCCCGTAGTCCACGGATCCACGCCCTGCCGGAACAGCACCTCCGCCCGATAGATGTTCCCGATTCCGGCCACAACGGACTGGTCCATCAGGAGGAGCCCCACGGCCGTCTTGCGGCGCCGCAGCCGCCGAATGAACTCGTCCCGGTCGCCCGGGAGGTTGTGGAGGGGATCGGGACCGAGCCGTGCCAGGACAGCTGCCGCCTCGGCCTCGGTGATCGCCGCACACGTGGTGGCGCCTCGCAGGTCCGCCCAGCCGTTGGCCGAGACAAGGCGAACGCGGACAGCCCCCACCGGTTCGGGCGGCCCCGCGTAGCGACTTTCCACATCCGCCGCATCGGGTCCCGCCTCCTGCTCTGTGCCTTGTGAATAGCTCTCCCGCTCGCCGATTCGCCGAGGCGCCCCGATGCTCGAGGCCCCGCGGAAAGATTCGTCGCCGCCAAAGTTCCATGCACCATAGAGTCCCAGATGGACATGCAGAATCACGCCATGGTCAAAACGGAGGAAGAGCTGCTTACCGTGTGCTCTCGCTTCCTGCAGCTTGTGGCCGTCCAGAAGCGCGGCACCCGCCGTGAAACGGCCCTGCGGGCTGGACAGTTCCAGTGTTTGACCGGTAAAGACATCCTGGAACTGACGCGCCAGGCGATGGATTGAATGCCCCTCAGGCACTATTCGACGATTTCGCCGGTGGTCTCGTAGGTGGCGATTTTTCCGATGCGGCGCACGTGGCGTTCGTCGTTGCTGAAGGGTTCCTGCAGGAAGGCCTCAATCAGTTCGGTGGCTTCATCGACTGTGTGCTGGCGGCCGCCGACGGCGATCACGTTGGCGTCGTTGTGCTCGCGCGCCAGTTTCGCGGTGGAAAGGTTCCACGCCAGCGCGGCCCTGACGCCTTTGACCTTGTTTGCGGCAATTTGTTCACCGTTGCCGGATCCGCCCAGGACAATGCCCAAAGCATGGATACCGGCGCTCTGGTCGGCCACAACGGCAGCGGCCGCGTTGATGCAGAACGAAGGGTAGTCATCGAGGGCGTCGTACACCTTGGGACCGTGGTCAACCACGTCGTAGCCTTTGGCCGTCAAGTGGCTTACCAGGTGGGCGCTGAGCTCCATGCCGGCGTGGTCAGTAGCGATGTGGACGCGGGGTGTGGTCACAGGAAGTCCATTCAGTCTGGCACGCGAACGCGGCGAGGCCGGGCGCGGCGGTAAGGGATGCGGTTCCTAGATTACTAGGATCGGACCGTTGCTCACGTCTTAAGACGAAACCGGCAGACGCGGCAAAACTTCGGACCCTCAGGGGGCAGGAGGCTGCTCTCCGCGCTGCGCACGGGCAGCGACGCGGTTCAGGATTCCTGCGAGCCTGTCCGCCGTGGCGGAGGTCCCGGCGCTGAACGCGACCCTGCGGCCACTGACCTGGCGGACGACGACGGCGGGTCCGCTACTCACGAGGACGGCGGTGGCTCCGGCGTGGTGCCGGAGTCCCCAGCCGCCAAAGTCAGCGGCCCTGACTTCTTGTGCGGCCGCTCCGGCGATGTCCACGGCGGGCACGGTCAAAACCTTTAGGACGCCGGCAACGAAGACCTGCACTCCTCCCCGGTCAGCACGCACCCGATCGAAGAGGAAACACGCTCCGATGACTGCGGCCGCCGCGAGCAACGCGCCCAGCCAAGGGAGCGCAATCGCGATCAACAGGGCAGGAAATAGAGTGGCCACGCAGATCATGACGAACACCGAGCTTCTCGCGTGAACCCACAGCAACATGGAATCTTCCGCCAGGCCGGGGTCTTCCTTCAGGGTTACTTCGGCTTCGAGGGCGGCGTCATCCTCCGGCGTCCAGCGTGGATCAGGTTTGAAAACCATCATCATGACCACGCCCAGGGGCAGGGCCGCACCGGCACCGAGCGCGAGGACGGTGGCGTCAACGTGGGAATTGCGGGCATCGGCGAGGCCCGTTTGTCCCACGAGTCCGGCGGCTAGCACGGCGGTAATGAAGAGCGTCACCATGAGACCCAGGCCCATCATGAACCGACGCATGATCACCGGCCTGGCAAGGGGTACGGCTTGGATGAAGACCAACCACCCGGTCAGGACCATGAGGCCGGTTCCTCCAAACACGTAGGCGGCGAACGGCGCAAAGCTGCTTCCGCCGTCGGCGTTCCACGCAATGGCGACGGGCTCGGGAAGGTTGTTGCGCAACATGAGCGCGCACACGGCGAATGCGGCGGCGAGCAGCAGCGGAAATGCCACTGCAAAGCGGAGAGCCCGGAGGTCCAGCGAGTCGCGCATCTTTCCCATGTTCCAACGCTACCCCCGGCCAGCGACACTGTAATCCAGCGTCCTTGCCAAGCCGCGATCAAATGAAAGAATGACTTCACAGCGCCGGCGTTGGCTGAAGTCAGCCGGCTTCCTGCAATCCCTTCTTGGAGGCACCACCTTGCCAGGCCTGAACCTGACGCGCGCCGAAGCCGGGCAGCGCGCAGAACTGCTCACCGTGACCTCGTATGACGTCACGCTCGACTTGACGAAGGGCGCCACGGTCTTCGGCTCCACCACGGTGGTGAAGTTCTCCGCCGTCGAAGGTTCCTCGAGCTTTATCGACGCGATCACGGAAACCGTCCACAGCGTGACGCTGAACGGCACCGAGTTGGATCCCGCAGTTGTGTCCGACGGCGACCGCATCCAATTGCCCGGGCTCGCCGCCGAGAACGAGCTCAAGGTAGTTGCCGACGCCCCTTACATGAACACCGGTGAAGGCCTGCACCGATTCGTGGACCCGGTGGACAACGAGGTCTACCTGTACACCCAGTTCGAGGTACCCGATTCCCGCCGTATGTTCGCTGTGTTCGAGCAGCCGGACCTGAAGGCGGCATTCACGTTCACGGTTACTGCGCCTTCGCACTGGGATCTCATTTCCAACTCCCCCACTCCCGTACCGGTGGAAACCACCCCCGGGGACGACGGCGGTGCTCGCTCGGTCTGGCATTTCGCCCCCACTCCCCGAATCTCCTCCTACGTCACCGCCCTGATCGCGGGCCCGTACCAAGCGGTCCGCAGCAAGGTCACCAGCTCAGATGGCCGGACCATCCCCCTGGGTGTCTTCGCCCGCAAGTCCCTCATGCAGTACTTGGACGCCGATAACATCTTTGAACTGACCCGCCAGGGTTTTGAGTTCTTCGAGGCCCAGTTCGGTTTCCCTTACCCCTTCGAAAAGTACGACCAACTGTTCGTCCCCGAGTTCAACGCCGGCGCCATGGAAAACGCAGGCGCGGTGACGATTCTCGAGGGATACGTCTTCCGGGGCAAGGTCACTGGCGCCCAGATCGAACGCCGGGCCATCACAGTGCTGCACGAGCTGGCGCACATGTGGTTCGGCGACCTCGTCACGATGCGCTGGTGGAATGACCTCTGGCTCAACGAGTCCTTTGCCGAGTACATGTCCCACCTCGCTGCAGTCGAAAACACCGAATTTGACCGGGCCTGGACCACTTTTGCCTCCGTGGAGAAATCCTGGGCGTACCGCCAGGACCAACTCCCCACCACGCACCCGATTTTCGCCGAGATCAATGATCTCCAGGATGTCGAGGTCAACTTCGATGGCATCACCTATGCCAAGGGGGCTTCCGTCCTGCGGCAGTTGGTTGCCTGGGTAGGACCGGAACAATTCATGGCCGGCGTCCGCGAGTATTTCCAGAAGCATGCTTGGCAGAACACCGAATTGGTAGACCTCATGAAGGAACTCGAAGCTGCCAGTGGCCGTGACTTGGACCAGTGGGGCAAGCTCTGGCTTGAGACCGCCGGCGTTAACACGCTTGCCCCGGAGCTCAAGGTCGATGCGGACGGTATCATCACTTCGTTTTCGATCCTGCAGACAGCTATCGACGAACAGCCCACTCTGCGTCCACACCGCCTCGCTGTAGGTTTCTACAACCTCTCCTCCGATGGCAAGCTTGAGCGCACCCACAGGGAGGAGCTCGACGTCGACGGCGCCCGGACCGATGTCCCCGCCCTTGCCGGGCTGGAACGTCCGGACCTGGTCCTGCTCAACGACGACGACCTCGCCTACGCGAAGGTCCGCCTCGACCCCACATCCTTGGCCACCGCGAAGGCCCACCTGAAGGACTTCGCCGGCAGCCTGCCCCGCACCTTGGTTTGGGGCTCGGCGTGGGATGCGGCGCGCGACGGCGAGACTTCGGCCCGCGGCTACGCCGAACTGATTCTGGCGAACATCGCGTCGGAGACCGACTCTTCCGTGATCCTGGTCCAGCTGCGCCAGTTGGCCACGACACTGACCTACTACGTCGCAGCAGAACACAAGGTTGCCGCTACAGTGTCTGCCGCGGACAAGCTGTGGGAACTCTCTTCTACTGCGGCTGCCGGATCGGACGCCCAGCTCCAATTCGTGAAGTCGTTCGCGCTTCTCGCCGCCAGCAGCTCCCAGCTGGACACCGTCCAGGCGCTCCTGGACGGCCGCACCGTCCTGGATGGCCTGACCGTTGCCCAGGACTTGCGCTGGGAGCTCCTCACCTCACTCGTGGTGGGCGGCCGCGAAGGCCAGGACCTGATCGATGCTGAACTTGAGCGCGACCACACGGCCAACGGCCAAAACGCCGCAGCATTGGCGACTGCTGCCCTTCCCACCCCGGAGGCCAAGGCCACTGCGTGGAAGAAGATCGTTGTGACCGGCGAGCTTTCCAATGCCATCCAAAGCTCCGCCGTCGCGGGTTTCACTCGCGTGCTGGACACCTCCCTGCTGGAACCGTACGCCGAAAAGTACTTTGAGGCCGTCCCGGAGATTGTTGCCAACCGCACCCATGCGCTGGCCCAGCAGATCGTCGTCGGGCTCTACCCCGCGCAGCTGACCACCCAGGCCACCGTGGACCGCACGGACAAGTTCCTGGCTGAACTGCCGGCGGACAGCAGCGCACTGCGGCGCATGATGCTCGAAAACCGCGACGGCGTGGCCCGCGCCCTGAGGGCCCGCGCAGCAGACGCCTAAACCGCGAGGCCCCGGTTCCGTATTCCTGGAGCCGGGGCCTCATGGCACGCCTGGCCCGAGTGCCGCCGTTAGACTTTCCGCATGAGCTTGGACGAACACCACTACTCCCTGACAGTGCGCTGGACCGGAAATCTGGGCAGTGGGACCTCCAGCTACCGCGGCTATGCCCGGGACCACGACGTCGAGATCCCCGGGCTGCCCGTCCTGAAGGGATCCTCGGACCCAACGTTCCATGGAGACCGCAACCGGTATAACCCCGAACAGTTGCTGCTCGCCGCCCTGTCCCAGTGCCACATGCTGTCCTTCCTGCATGTCGCGGTCAAGCACGGCGTTGTGGTCACGGACTATGTTGACCACGCCGAGGGGATGATGCGCCTCAACCGCGATGGCAGCGGACAGTTCGAGAACGTCACTTTGAAGCCACAGGTCACCGTTGCCGACCCAGCGCATCTTTCCCTCATGGACGAATTGCACTATGAGGCCAACCAAGTGTGCTTCATCGCCCGGAGCGTCAACTTTCCGGTTCTGCATGAACCGAGCACGACGACGGCGGTCAGCTAAGACGGCTGCCGTCAGCTAATTCGTGCCACCCGCCTTCGCGGCGGATTTCCCGCGGTCGCCGAGCTCCCGCAATTCTTCGACCAGCCGCTGCTCCCTCGCTGGAGTCAGGCCGGCCTTGCGCTCCCTGCCCAGGCCGCGGACGCGTTCGTCCGCCAAGGCGTCGCGCAGGGTTTCCTGCCACGGACGCAGGGCCAAGCCCCTAGCAAGGGCCGCGGCATTCGAGCGCATCGAAAATCCTTCGTAGCCAGGCGGCAGCCAGAGCGGGAAYGACTCGGGACCAGACCAGTACCGGACACCACGCGCCACCAGCCATTCCTCGTCGGCAAACGCTGTCTCCCCCAGCACTCCGGCCTCTTTAACCGCTCCGGCCTCCCCAACCACTCCGGCAAGGCGCCGCGACTCATCGATGTATTCACCAAAAGGGACCACCGTGCCCGTGGCATTGAAAACACCAGTAAGTCCTTGTTCAGCAGAAGCGAGTATCCAGGCGGCGAGATCCCGAACATCGATCACCTGGGTGCTGCGGTCCGGGATGTCCGGCAGGAGAACAGGTTCCTGGGAGGCAGCAAAGCGGGCAGGCCAGTACCCGTAGCGGTCGGACGCATCGCCGGGCCCGCCGATAAGTCCGGGCCGGACAATGAACACTTTCGGCCCGGCCATCCGGGTGGTCAACTGCTCGATAGCGGATTTCGACTCACCGTAGTTTTCGCGGGTAGCAGAGGCGCCAGCCGGCAACGGCGGCAGGAGCCCGGTGTCCTCGTCCGCTCCGGGAGTCGAGTGGTCGGCGTAGACCGAGCAACTGGAAACGAAGCCCCAGTGGGCTGCACGCGGAGCGAGCGCTTCCAAGGCCTCCCTGGCTTGTTCGGGGTCCCGCGCCACGTCCACCACGGCGTCCCAGGTGCCGCCCACCTCGGCATAAGCCGAAACGCCGTCGGAACGGTCGGCGCGGACCCAAGTGGCGCCGACGGGCGGTTGGACGGTTGTGCCGCGAGCAAGGCACGTGACCTCATGCCCGGCTGCAACGGCCTGCCGAGCAATTTCAGATGACAGAAAGGCCGTTCCGCCAAGAATCAGGATGCGCATGCCGTCACGCTACGGCGATAGGGTTGGCTGTGGACAGAGTGTTCAGCGCCCGGCGAAAAGGGCCCGGCGAACAAGTGGATCCAGTGAGGAGCATTGCCCCAAATGAACGTCGCCTCGTCGACCGATACCATCGTGGCCGATGCCGCCAAGATCGATTTCGCGTCAATCTTCGTGACGCTTGGCATTGGATTGGTGGTCTGGGTTGTGGCCCGGTTCATCATTCTACGGATCACCCGCCGCGTAGCCGAGGGCACCAGTTTCTTCAAGAAACCCCATTTCAAGTGGGTCCAGCCGGCCTTCCGGGCGCTGGACCACGAACGGCGATCCCAGCGTGCGCACACCATTGGTTCATTGCTCACGAGTGTCCTCAGCGTCGTGGTGGTGGTCATCGTCATCATCTACGTGCTCAAATTCCTCAACGTGGACATTGCGCCGCTACTCACGAGCGTCGGGATTTTGGGTGTGGCCATTGGCTTCGGCGCCCAACAACTGATCCGCGATTTCCTGTCCGGGATCTTCATCACCATCGAGGATCAATTTGGAATCGGCGATGTAATCGTAACCACCGAAGTGATCGGTACCGTTGAATCCGTGGGACTTCGGATCACCCGGCTCAAGGCCGAAGACGGCGCCATCTGGTACCTGCGCAACGGAGAGATCCTGAGGGTAGGCAACCGTTCGCAGGGCGACTACGTTCCGGAGGAACCCGCTTCACCGGACGACGTTCCGCCTGCACCTCCCGGTACCGCGCCTGCCGAAGCCGCGGCATCCGGTGCGCCTCAATCTTCAAAGGAATCTCTCAAGATTCAAGAGCAGAAAGCCAGTGAGTAACATGGGCGGCCAGCCAGAATCCGCACCACCGCAGCCGGCCGAACGGCGGCAGTTGATGCAAAACGATCCGTTCAGCCAGCCTGCCTATACCGACAGCTTCTATGAGGCCATCGGTGGCCACGAGACTTTCGTGAAACTCATCGATGTCTTCTACGACGGCGTCGCCCGAGATCCGTTGCTCCGGCCCATGTACCCGGAAGAAGACCTCGCTCCGGCAAAGCGGCGATTCCTCATGTTTCTTGAGCAGTATTGGGGCGGCCCGAGCACCTACAGCGAGGAACGTGGGCACCCCCGCTTGAGGATGCGGCACATGCCGTTCCAGGTGACGCCCGAAGCCAAGGACCGCTGGCTCTACCACATGCGCGCGGCAGTGGATTCCCTCGGCTTGTCGCCGCTTCACGAAGGCACGCTGTGGGACTACATGGAGCGGGCTGCCCTCACCATGGTGAACAGCCCGTCGATCCAGCAGCCCTGAGCATAGGCGGCCGGGCCGTGTCGGCTCGGAGTTGGCTAGGGCTCAGTGAGCCTGGAAGGCCAGACCTGATCCGGATCGTGCCAGGATATGGCCCCGGCTTCCGCTGAGCCGGAACCACCGGCCGTTGCGGAAGAGGCGGTGTTCCCCATCGCCAAGGAAGCCGAGCGCCATGGCCGCGAACGCTGCACCTGCGGGCACGCCGTCGAGTCCCGGAATCTCCCGCCCCCACACTGCTGCCCTGGCATTGTTGACGATCAACGCGCCAGGCTGATCCGGAACAATCCCGGCTACCTCGGCGATGCCGGCATTCGCGACAGACTTGAGTTCGACATCGGGAACCGAACCCAGCGGCTCCCAGCCGCTGCGGGGCGCCCCGACTCCCGCCCACGATTCGGAAACGGTCGACGGCGGGATCGGCAGCTCGACGTCGTCGGCGCCGGACCGCGCTAGGCGGTCCAGGACCGAGGACAGCGTCACTGTGACATCCGCGTTTGCGTCATCCGCCAGGGCGATGGTGCGCAGCCCGAGGATAGTGGGGGTCGATTCGCCCAGGAGGCGCGGCCTCAGGACACACACATATGCCGCCAGGACGCGACCGGATGCCTGGAGCCGAATCGCGCCGTCGTCAATGCTCTTGGCACGCGTGACATAGGTGCGCAGATCCGCCAGATCACGGGGATCGACGAAATGGAAAGACTGGGTGAGTACATCGGACACATCATCGACTCTACCGGCATGTCCGCGGTTGAGAGGGGTCGGGGCGGCGTCTAGAGTCGAACCATGACTGACGCGCACGCCGGCCTGGAACATCAGGTTGCCATCGAGGACCCGACATCCACCCTCATCGAGCTGTTGTCCCTGGCCGATTTCGACGGCGCGAGGACAGCCGAGGACATCTTCCTTGGGCCGTCCCAGAAACAGCCGCGACATCGCGTCTTCGGCGGTCAAGTGCTGGCGCAATCACTTGTGGCCGGTATGCGAACCGTGGAGGAGGGCCGAACCGTCCATTCGATGCACGGCTATTTCCTTCGTCCCGGGGACGCCAACCAACCCATCACTTTCAGCGTGGAACGGCTGCGCGACGGACGCTCGTTCTCGGCGCGCCGGGTGCACGCGTATCAAGAAGGCAAACCGATCCTGTCAATGATCGCTTCCTTCCAGACGGAGGCCGAGGGCGTGCAGCACCAGACCGCCATGCCAGCGGGGATCCCGGACCCCGATTCCTTGCCAAGTACGGCGGAACTCCTGCAGAAGTACGACCATCCGCTGGCCCGCCACATGTCCTTCGAGCGACCCTTCGATGTCCGCCACGTCGATCCGGCTTTGTACGTGGAGGCGCCCAAGGACCGGAAGGCCAGCAATGCCGTCTGGATGAAGACCTTTGGCCCGATGCCGGACGACCCCAACCTTCACTTGGCAGCCCTGGCCTACGCAAGCGACTACACCATCCTCGAATCGGTGCTGCGCAAGAACGGATTGAGCTGGATGACGCCGGGCATGAGCGTAGCCAGCCTTGACCACGCCATGTGGTGGCATCGTCCCGTCCGCGTGGATGAATGGCTGCTCTACGTCCAAGAGTCCCCCAGCGCCCAAGGCGCCCGTGGACTGGCTACCGGCAAGATCTTCAGCCGTGATGGCCAGCACGTCGCCACGGTGGCGCAGGAGGGCATGCTCCGGATTCCGTCGTAGTTGCTTGCCTTGCTGCCACAATGCAGCCGAGATCGTCCCAACAAGGAAGGCCGGCGCCCCGGAAGATATCCAGGGGCGCCGGCCTTCTGCGGTTTTTCGCTTAGTCGCGGGTCAACTTGCGGTGCGTGACACGGTGCGGCTTGGCAGCGTCCGGGCCGAGGCGCTCCACCTTGTTTTCCTCGTAGGACTCGAAATTACCCTCGAACCAGTACCACTTCGAGGGGTTTTCCTCGTCGCCTTCATAGGCCAGGATGTGGGTGGCGACACGGTCGAGGAACCACCGGTCGTGGGAGACCACTACTGCACAGCCGGGGAACTCGAGCAGGGCGTTCTCGAGGCTGCTGAGTGTCTCGACGTCGAGGTCGTTGGTGGGCTCGTCAAGCAACAGGAGGTTTCCGCCCTGCTTGAGGGTCAGTGCCAGGTTCAGACGGTTGCGCTCGCCACCGGAGAGTACCCCGGCTTTCTTCTGCTGGTCTGGACCCTTGAAGCCGAAGGCCGCGACGTAGGCGCGGGACGGCATTTCAACGTGGCCGACCTGGATGAAGTCGAGACCGTCGGAGACGACCTCCCAGAGCGTCTTGTTGGGGTCGATGCCGCCGCGACTCTGGTCGGCGTAGGAGATCTTCACGGAGTCTCCGACCTTGAGGTCGCCGCCGTCGAGCGGTTCCAGCCCGACGATGGTCTTGAACAGGGTGGTCTTGCCGACGCCGTTGGGGCCAATGACGCCAACAATGCCGTTGCGAGGGAGGGAGAACGAAAGCCCGTCGATCAGGGTCCGGTCTTCGAAACCCTTTTGCAGGTTCTTCGCCTCCAGGACCAGGCCACCCAGGCGGGGTCCCGGCGGAATCTGGATTTCCTCGAAGTCGAGCTTCCTGGTGCGGTCAGCCTCGGCTGCCATTTCCTCGTATCTGGCCAGACGGGCCTTCGACTTGGTCTGGCGGCCCTTGGCGTTGGAACGCACCCATTCAAGTTCTTCGCTGAGGCGCTTGGCCTGCTTGGCGTCCTTCTTGCCCTGGATTTCCAGGCGCGCGCGCTTCTTCTCCAAGTACGTGGAGTAGTTGCCTTCATAGGGGTAAAGGCGGCCGCGGTCGACTTCACAGATCCACTCGGCGACGTGGTCCAGGAAGTAGCGATCGTGGGTAATGGCGAGGACCGCGCCGGGGTAGGAAGACAGGTGCTGCTCCAACCACAGGACACTTTCGGCATCCAAGTGGTTGGTGGGCTCGTCAAGGAGCAGGAGGTCAGGCTTCTGGAGCAGGAGCTTGCAGAGAGCTACGCGGCGGCGCTCACCACCGGACAGGACAGTCACGTCGGAGTCGCCCGGCGGGCAGCGGAGTGCGTCCATGGCCTGTTCGAGTTGGGAATCGATGTCCCAGGCATCTGCGGCGTCGATCGCTTCCTGGAGGTGGCCCATTTCCTCCAGCAGGGTGTCGTAGTCGGCGTCCGGGTTGGCCATTTCCTCGGAGATCTCGTTGAAGCGCTGGATCTTCGAGTAGATCTCGCCCACGCCTTCCTGGACGTTGCCCAGGACGGTCTTTTCCTCGTTCAGGGGCGGCTCCTGCAGGAGGATGCCCACGGAGTAGCCGGGGCTGAGGCGGGCTTCGCCGTTCGACGGTGTGTCGATGCCAGCCATGATCTTCAGGATCGTGGATTTACCGGCCCCGTTGGGTCCAACGACGCCGATCTTCGCGCCAGGGAAGAACGACATGCTGACATCGTCCAGGATAAGTTTTTCGCCAACGGCCTTGCGAGCCTTGGTCATCGTGTAAATGAATTCCGCCATGCCGTTAAATCTAATGGGTGGCAAGGCATAACTCACATTCGGCGGTACTAGCGGGAGTCCCCGACGRAGCATTTGCCGCTGGCCAGCACGGGCAGCACGGACACTGAAACCTGGCCGTCCCTGATTTCGCCCATGACGCAGTCCTTGTCCAGTTTGGCCGCCGCCTCGATGGCATCGACGTCCAGTCCTGTGGGCGTCTTGCTCGCGGACACCTCCAAGGTCGAGGCCGGAATGCCTGCTGAAACGAGCTGCGATCGCAGTGCATCTTGTGTCGGCTTGGGGGACGCCGCGGCCAGGGTCCTGAGCGCGGACTCCACGGTCTGCTTCAGCATCGCCGTGCCCGGGCTCAGTGAGTCCGAAACCGTTGCTGAGGGGATTCCCGCGCTGGGACCGGCGGTAGCCAGACTCGACGCGGAAGTCGAAGAAACCGGACCGTTTCCCGACACGACAGGAGTCGGCGCGGAACAGCCGCTCGTGAGTCCGACCACAAGCAGCGGCACCGCAAGCAGCAAACGTCGACTTCCCGCTACGTGGCGGTGTCCTGATGGTTGTCCCCGTGTTCCCCTGCTCATCACCCGGCCATTCTGCCATGCGGCGCACTGCCTGCTGCGCCGCATGGCAATCCGCGGATGCCCAAGGCGACCTGATTCAAACACCCACGTCCACAAGCTCTCCCGTATCAGCATCAACAAGAACGGGCTCGTCACCTTCTCCGGCTGGAAGAATCACTCCCCGCTCGGCTGCGGCACTTGCGTCCTCGTCGTCGTGCGGGCCGCCGTCACTGTCGTCTCGGGGGCCGCCGTCACCGTCGTCTTCCGCCGCGGGCCACTGATTCTCCGGCGCGTCCGCGGACGCGGGAGTGCTTTGTGGACTCGTACCGCTTGTGGTCCGAATGAAGTTCGCCGAGCCCCACATGAGGTCGTGCCCTACTGACTCGGCAATGATTTCGGCAACATGGTAGACCTTGCCGTCGCGCTCCCATTGCCTCAACTTGAGTTTGCCAACCACGATGATCCGCTGACCCTTCTTGACGCTGCACCCGATATTTCCCGCGAGATGCCTGAAGGCTTGGACGGTAAACCAGTTGGTGTTGCCATCGATCCAGACATCGTTGGCGCGGTCGAACCTGCGCTCCGTGGAGCCCAGGCGGAACGATGCAGTCCCGGTTCCGCCCGGCGTCGTCGAGCTTCTGATTTCCGAGGCCACGAATCCCCGGACAGTGATGATGTCGTTCATGGTCTTGTCCTAACCTGAGTTGAAAGTGCCTGTCTGGCCCTTTCAGCTTCGCGTGCCGCCCAGATCAGCGGCAGTACGCAATTCCCGTATGTGCATAGCCCCACCAAATAGTCGTCTGTGGAGGAAGGGTCACCGCCGTGACCGACCTGACAACACAGGCAGCCGCCACAATGTAAACTCTTGATGGCGCCTTAGCCACGAGCTGTTCATGCGCCGCCAGCCTCGGTAGCTCAGAGGATAGAGCAGGAGCCTTCTAATCTCTTGGTCGGGGGTTCGATTCCCTCCCGGGGCACTCAAAGAGCGGCTCTGACCTGCGGAAACGTAGTTCAGAGCCGCTCTAAGTACTAATTTATTACAGAGCTACCAACCCCCTACCGGGCTCGTTGCCAGGCACAGGATGGTGCGCTTTCCGGGTTTCGCTACGCGCCTAGTGGCCGCCGGAGGGGCTTGTGCCTGCCATCATTCCCTGCTGCCAGTCCTTGTCCAGACGCGAACCGACCGTGAAGAGACTTCCTGTATTTGCTTGGAACGCAACTTCAAATCCAACGGCGCTGCCCCACGCGGAGACGCTTGGGCTGGTCTTGTTCATCATTCCAAGCCCCCAGTTCCTGATTCCGGACGGCCCTGCGGTGTACAAATCGCCGGTGTTGGCCTGGAATGCCGCTATGAACGACCCGTCACTGAGGGTGGTGATGCTGGGGCTCGTGTCTTTCATCATGCCCAACTGCCAGTCCTTATTTCCGGCTGCACCATATGTGATGAGGCTCCCCGTGTTGGCTTGGAAAGCGATCTGGTATTCGTTGCCAATAGCCGTGATCGCCGGACTGGTTCCGGCCATCATGCCTTGTTGCCAATCCCTGGTTCCGTCGGGTCCAAGTGTAAAGAGACTGCCTGTGTTTGCCTGGAAGGCGATGATGGTGTCACCGTTAGCCAGCGTGGCGATGGCTGGACTCGTTCCTGCCATCACGCCCTGGCGATAGTCCCATCCGCCTGCGCTTCCGTAGGTGCAGAGGGATCCGGTGTTGGACTGCAGTGCCACCTTGTATGTTCCATCGTTGAGAGCGGTAAGGGCGGGGCTGGTCCCGGCCATCATGCCGATCTGTCGGTTGTAGGTGCCACTGGCGTCGACCGTCCACAGTCCGCCGGTATTCGCATGAACAGCGAAGGCGTTGATTCCTGATGTCAACTTAGCGATGGACGGGCTCGTGCCAGCCCGCATTCCCAACTGGTGATCTTTTGTGCCGTTTGGCCCGACCGAGAACATGTTTCCCGTGTTGGCTTGGAATGCGACGGTGTCATTGTTAGGCAGAGGCGATCCCGGAGGCGCAACTGGGCCGACGAACTGCTTAGGACGGAGGTATCCGGCGATGCCGGACTTTGTTGTCTGCTGAACCGCACAGTGGCGGTCTGGCCAGCCGTTCTGCTCGAAGACCAGGACATTGGAGCCTCGATCTTCGAGGACCACGGCCACGTGCGACGTTGCGTGGTTGTAGGCACCCCATTGCCACACCGCGACGTCGCCCTTTTGTGGCGCGGACCCGGCATCAATTTTATTGAAGTAGCCTCCGCTACCGTTGTAGTCAAAGCCATCCCATATGGCACATGCATAGCCAGGGTGGCTGCCGTATTGCGTTGACAAGACATTTTGGAAGCCGACGACCTCTCGGCAGTAATAGACCCACAGGTCAAAGCACTGCCAGGGCCAATCGGTGGGGTAGCCGTCGTAGTCGATGAGCGCACCATTGTGCCTGCTGACGAACGCGTCAACATCCGCGATGCCGGCAGCCCGTGCCGGGCCCGCAGTGAGTCCCGTCAGTGCAGCTCCACCAAGTGCTACGGCCATCGACAGGGTCGTCCTGCGAGCAATCTGAACCGTCATTGGAGATATTCCCCCTGTATCTCGCGCCTCCCTGCTGGAGGCGATAGTGAGAGGCTAGGCGGTTTATCGAATGAATCGATGAACCTTTGCGAAACTCTTCATATGTGAAGCGGGTCACTCTTTTTGACTTCTGTTGGGGCGTTCGATGATGCATCATTCAGCCCTTTGCCGGCAGCCGAAGACCCAAGGCCGCAAAAGCACGCCTACCCATGCCTTCACGCCCACTGCGATCTACGCTGTTCCCATGGTCCCGAACGTCCTAGGCTCCGCCGCCATCACCACGCGCCCCGCAACCTGGCCCGACGTCGAAAGGCTCTTTGGCGTCCGTGGCGAGCCGTCGCGCTGCTGGTGCCGGTGGTTCGCCCTCCCCGGTCAGGATTGGAAGACCACTCCCCCCGAGGCGCGGAAAGAGCAACTCAAAGCCAAGTTCGACGGCGGCGACCCCGAACCCGGAGTTCTCGCGTTTCGAGGCGGCGAAGCGGTGGGCTGGTGCGCCGTCGAGCCGCGCCAATGCTATCCACGCATCGAACTATCCCAAGTCCTCAAGGCCGCAGGAACGGCCGCCCACGAAAACGCTGGGGTTTGGTCGGTCAGTTGTTTTGTGGTTTCTCCCGGCCACCGCAAGAGCGGAGTGGCCGCAGCATTGCTGGCCGCCGCCGTCGGGCATGCTTTCGCCCACGGCGCCGAAATAATCGAAGGCTACCCCGTGGATCCCGTGCTCCGACCGAAGGCCGGTTCGGCCGATCTCTATCAGGGGACGGTCAATTTGTTTACAACGGCCGGCTTCACGACGATTTCCACGGCGGTGCCCGGAAGGGCGGTCATGCGGCTACGGCGCTGAATTCCTGAAGACCACGCCGAGGCAAGCCACTTATGGCAGTGTCAAGATCACGGGGCCGTCTGCGGTGATCGCGACGGTGTGTTCGCTGTGCGCCGCCCGGCGGCCGTTGGCGGAGCGGAGCGTCCATTGATCGTCATCGTGGTAGTAGTCGTCGCTGCCGCCCAGAATCAGCATCGGCTCAATGGCGATCACCAGACCCTCCACGAGCTTCACCCCGCGGCCCGGCCGGCCGATGTTCGGAACGTTGGGTTCCGCGTGCATGGTCCGGCCAATGCCGTGTCCCCCATGATCGGCGAGGATCCCGTAGCCGCTGCGTTTCGCGTCCCCGCCGATGGCGTACGCAAGATCGCCCATCTTGTTTCCAATCCGGGCGGCCTCGATTCCGCGAGCAAGGGCGGCATCCGTGGCATCGATCAATTCCTGGTCCACAGGATCCGCAGTGCCCACAATAAAACTGACGGCGGCGTCCCCGCACCATCCCTCGACGAATGCCCCGCAGTCGACGCTCAACAGATCTCCGTCCTGCAATACATATCCGTCCGGGATCCCGTGCACAACGGCGTCGTTGACACTCGTGCAAATGACCCCGGAGAACGGCGTGGACGCCCATCGCGGACGGTAATTAAGGAATGCCGGCTTGGCTCCCGCGGATTCAATGAAAGCGGCAGCAACCTCGTCCAGTTCCTTGAGCGACACTCCAACTTCGGCTTGCGAACGAACCGCGGAAAGTGTGTTGGCAACCACCCTCCCGGCTTCGCGCATGAGTGCAATCTCGTCTGGCGTCTTCACCATGGACAAAGCGGCCTCCAAAGCACTAGGAACAAGGGGCCCGGGCCGGCCACCGGATGAACTCCCTCCACCCCACTCTATGGGCGCTCTGGTGCTAGTCAACCGGGTGGCGCACCGAGCCCGGCGCGGGAGGGCCTCGCCCCAAAGGTGTCCCCCGCAAGACTGTCTTAGAGTCGCAGTATGGAACATGGAAGAATCGCCGCCATCCGGGACCGCCTGTATGCGGAAGCAGATCCGGAGCGCGCGAAAGCGACGCAAGCGTATATGAAATCATCCATGCCGTCCCTCGGCGTCAGGGTTCCCACTGTCCGTCGCATGGTTCTCACGACCGCGAAGGAACTGCCTTTCGGGTCTGCGGCGGAACTGCGCGACGACGTCAGGCTGCTGTGGCGGGAGGCCACATGGAGGGAAGAACGCTACGCAGCCATCGATCTGACCTCGCTCAAGTTCGTGGCCAAGGACCTGGAGATGTTGCCGCTGTACGAAGAAATCATCCGGACAGGTGCATGGTGGGATTTCGCGGACGGTGTCTCCGACCGCATTTGTGCCCTTCTTCAGCACCACCGGCGTACGCTGACCCCGCTGCTGAAGAAGTGGTCAAGCGACCCGGACTTCTGGATCCGGCGCGCCGCCATCACCTCCCAGCTGAAGGCAAAGTCGGCGACGGACCAGGAACTTCTCTCCAGTGTGCTCGACGCCAATCTGGCCAACAGGGAGTTCTTCATCAGAAAGGCAATCGGCTGGGCACTGCGTGATTACGCCAAAACGGATCCCCCATGGGTGCGGGACTATGTGGAAACCCGACGGGCCGGCCTGAGCCAGTTGTCATTGCGTGAGGCGATGAAACACCTCGGCTGAATTCGGTTCAGGACCTGGGCTTGGGCCTGAGCTGCAAGATGCCGCGACGCGGGCGGAACAGTACGTGCGTCTTCTTGTCATAGAACACCAAGTAGGCAATAAAGAGGACCGCAATAGCGATCGCCACTCCTCGCACCACGGCAAGAGGAATCCACTGGAAGACACTTAATTGGTCCGTCAGTGCGATAAGGGTGAAGAACGCCGTCAAATAGAAGACGGTCCGGAGCTGGGGTCCGTCCGCGATGCCCGTCACAGTAAAGAACACCAGTAGCCAGACCATGTACCAAGGTTGAATCACCGGCGCCAAGACGACGACGGCGGCAAAGGCCCAGGCCATCCTGCGAAGCACAGTCTTGTTGAACCCAGGTTCGTCGTCGATCGGCGCGGGCATTCCGATTCCGCGACCCGGCGTGCGGACGGCAAACCAGACGATAGCAAGGGCAGAGACCGCCGTTCCGATGGTCTGGATGACATCCGTCACAGGGACTCCGGGACCGCCGAAAAGTCCGACGGCGAAGCCCGCCGTATGTGCCAGCAGGCCCACTGGCGCGTACCAGATCCACACGGCGCCAGGAGTCTGCAAGGCACCGAGCCAACCGAATCCCAGTCCGTTGACGAAGCCCGCGGCGGCCAGTAACCCCAGGGATAAGCCCAACGTGGCCGTCCAGCAGAACATCCTGCGGCCCCAGCCGGCGCGGGACCCTGCCCACAGAAGGCCAGCAAAAGGCAAGGCAATCAAAGTAATTGGCTTGATGGCGATCGAAGCGGTGATCAGCACTATTCCAAGCACGGGACGTTTGACCGAGGCGTAGTACAGCCCGGTGACAACCAGCCCCAGCATTAAGGAGTCATTGTGCGCGCTTGCAATGAAGTTGATCAGGAGAACCGGATTGAGAACCCCAAGCCAAAGCGCCCTGTCCGGGTTCACTCCATGAAGTGCGGCCAATCGCGGAACGTAGACGGCGAGGAGCAAGACCCCGCCGAGTGCCGCCAGCCGGAAGGGAATCAGGGCAAGCTCGGGGATGCCTGCATCGAAGATTCCTGTGCTTACCCAAACGGCACCCTGTTCGATCCACAGCCACAACGGACCGTACGGCGTGGGGGCCTCGGTCCACAAAGTGTCCGGACCGAGGGAAAAGTAGTTACTCAAGGCGGAGATGCCGTTGGTATATGGATTCAAGCCTTGCAGCATAAGCCGGCCCTGGCCGATGTACGCATAGGCATCCCTGCTAAACAGGGGCAGCGCGAACATCAAGGGCACAGTCCACATCCACAATGCACGCCGGAGCACAGGACGTGAGGAAGAGTTCCACCCACCGATCCGCTGCGCAAGACGCAACCATGAGCGCAGGAGCAGCAGCGCACCGAGGCAGAGCATCACAGTGCACAGGATCACTCCCACAGGAGATGTCCGGGCCATGATGAAGAGGGGCATTCGGATCAGGGCGCCGCTGGTTGTTGCCAGCCAGCCGACTCCAACCGAGCCGGCCACCATGAGCAAAGATCCAATGAATCCTTGAAGGATCGCCGTCCTTGCCGCTTTGGCGATAGCAGTTCCGTGTCGTGGGGCGTGGGAGCCGTCAAGCGCCTCTGGATGAGCCAACGAACTCCTCACCTCACGCTCGCGAAACTTCGACGTCACCATCAAACAAAATCCTGTCCGGTTCCCTGCCGCAACCGGGCCAAAGTGGTAGTGCCGGGTGCCATGGATTATTGCAACTGTAGCATCGCCGCCCGCGGCAGCCCGGGGCCCTCCGGACCAAGGGGCGGACTGCGAAAGTTGCCTGAGATAGGATGAACAGGGCCCTGGTCTGATGCCGAAGGCCCACAGCCACGCCGGTTCCGCATGAATTTCAACGGAACCGATGTTGTTCTGGAGCGGCTCCCGCCGCAACGGCTCGCGGCACCCTGTGACGACAACTACCTGACAAGGATCCTCCCATTTCCACGGACTCATTCTTCAGCGCGCTCACACGGTTCCGTCATCGTGTTCTTCCGTCTTCCTTGGAAGAAAGGCTCAACTCCCCCAAGGGTCTGCTCGCGGGCTTCTGCGTTGTGCACTTGGTTTTCCTCGTGTTCGCTTTGATCGTCTCCTTGCGTGGCGAAGCTTTCAGTGACACCTTCATCTATCGGGACTGGACTATTGCGGGGTTCCGCGATGAGAACCTCAGTGGCGGGCCTAGTCCGTGGGTCTACCCCATCCTCGCCCTGATACCGATGGCCATCGCAGGCGTGGCTGGTCCCGGACCGTTCTTCTTCCTATGGGTGCTCATGATCACAGTGCTCGACGCCGTGGCTCTCGCCAAGCTCACCGGGTGGGGACGTCGTCGGGAGGCGATTCCCGCAGCATGGTGGTGGCTTGTCTTCGTGTTCATCATGGGTTGGCTGGGTTTCGCCCGCGTGGATGGATTCACCGCGCCCATCGTGCTTATCGCCCTGGCCTATGGGGTAACGCAGCCTTTCATTGCCGCCACCCTCCTGAGTGTTGCCACCTGGATGAAGGTCTGGCCGGCCGCCGTCCTGCTTTCCTTGTTCACTGTGGTCAAGCAGAGAACCCGCGTGGTGGCGGCGGGGATCCTGACCAGCGCCTTGGTGGTCGCCCTCGCGGCGGCGGTGGGCGCGCTGCCCAAACTCCTTAACTTCCTGACCCAGCAAGGCGATCGTGGCATGCAACTGGAGGCCACCTTCACCACTCCTTGGTTGTGGCTCTCGGTCCTCCATGTTGGTGACTCCAGGATGTACATGAACACGGACATCAACTCGATGCAGGTGGATGGCCCGGGTACACCCTTCATGTCACAACTGATGCAGCCCCTCCTTGTCTTGGCTGCGCTCCTGGTCGCTGCCCTGACTTTCTGGGCACTTCACAACGGCAAGCGAACCGGCGGGACGGACCGCACGGAGCTGTTGCTGGCTGGTTCCCTGACCATGGCCACGGCCTTCGTAGTCTTCAACAAGGTCGGATCCCCGCAGTTCATGGTCTGGCTCGCGCCAGCTGTCGCAGTGGGGCTCGCGCACAGCTGGAAGGAATGGCGGGTCCCTGCGGCCATGCTCATAGCCATTGCCGTGGCCACGTACTTTATCTACCCCCTCTTCTACGACGCACTGAGCCACAACAACCCTTGGATGGCCTTGGTTTTGACCATCCGCAATATCCTGCTGGTGGTGCTCTTCTGCTGGTCTGTGCGCCGCCTGTACCTTTTGGGCAAAAAGATCCCGGCCAACGAACCGGCCGCCACTGCCAAGGAGTCCTGAGATTTCCGTTCGATTCTTTGACAGGCTGGTCCGCGTGCGCGACGCCGCCCTGCCGCCTGCCGCCGTCGCATGGTTCAGCCGTCCTTCCAGCGTGTGGTGGGGTTTTGCCGCCGTCCATGTGTACTTCCTCGGCTGGATGGCGAGCTTTTTCATCTCGGGGAACACCTTCAGCGACACAGAGCAGTACCGCCAGTGGGCAATGAACGGTTACAACCCTGCGGATCTCAACGGCACGATCAGCCCTTGGGTCTATCCAGTGCTCGCGCAGATTCCGATCTTCCTGGCCAACATCGCGGGCCCGGGCCCGTATTTGCTGGTCTGGACGCTGATCATCACGGCGCTCAATGCCGCCGGCTTGTTCATCCTGACACGGGGACCGCGCCGGAAAACAGGCATTGCGCCCGCTTGGTGGTGGCTGTTCTTCACCGCCTTCATGGGTTACCTCAGCTTTGCCCGGGTGGAGGGCATCACCGCGCCCATCGTGTTGGTAGCCCTCCTGTATGCAGCCACGCGTCCCGTAGCAGCGGGCATCCTCCTCAGCATTGCCACCTGGATCAAGGTCTGGCCGGCTGCCGTCTTGGTACCGATCGTCATCGCGAGTGGCCGCAGGCTGCAGATCATCGCCTGCGGTGCCGCAGTCACAGCGGTCGTCGCGCTGGGTACTTACGTTTCAGGCGGGCTTCCGCACATCCTTGACTTCCTGACGAACCAAGGTGAGCGCGGTATGCAATTGGAAGCCACCTTCTCAACTCCGTGGGTCTGGCTCAGCGTGCTCAACATCGGCGGCTCCAAAATCGCCGACAACGTCACCATTAATTCCACGGAGGTATACGGACCGGGCGCGAATGTAGCTGCATTCATGATGCAGCCCCTCCTGGTGCTTGCCGCCGTCGCGGGCTCAGTCCTCTTGGTTTGGGCACTTCGGCGCGGAGCCGAACCGGAAGAGCTGTTTCTTGAAGGTGCACTCATGATGACCACCGCGTTCATCGTGTTCAACAAGGTGGGTTCGCCGCAATTCATTATCTGGCTGGCTCCGGTGGTTGTAGGCGGCCTGACCCACGACTGGAATCGTTGGCGTGTTCCTGCAGCCCTTCTCATGGGCATCGCCATGACGACTTTTGTGATCTACCCGCTCTTCTACACGCCGCTCATACACGCCAACCCCGTGATGGCGGCAGTGCTCACCACGCGTAACGTGCTTCTGGTCGTCCTGCTCTGGTGGTCCGTACAGCGATCCCTCGAGCTAGGCCGTAAGTCCGGCGCGGCGGCCGCTATTCAGGGCGCCTGAGCCTTCGCTCGAGCCTGCGGAGCAGTTCCATGGGCGGGGACTGGATCAGCAATCTACGGGTGTGCACGTCCAGGACCATCAAATAGACCGTGAATCCCACCGCCACCACGAAGGCCAAGGAAGACACCTTCACGTTCAGCTCCACAAAGGACAACACCGAAATCTGGTCCTGCGCGCCGAAGGCCACGAAGAAGGTGATGGCGACGTAGAGCGACTTGATCTGCCAGTCGTCCCTGATGCCTGTGACCGCGAGCAACGGAATGAACCACAGGATGTACCAAGGCTGGATGATGGGGGAAAGCATGACGACGGCGGCAAACCCCAAGGCCGCGCGCCGTACCAGCCGCGAATAGTCGCCGCGGAACATCAGTACCACCACCAGCGCCATTCCGGCCCACTTCATGAGCGCACGGAGTCCGGTTGCCACGGCCGGCCCGGGCAAGCCCAAGAGGTTCGCGATCACCTCGACCTGCTGGCCCAGGAAGCCGGAAGGCGAATATCCGGTATAGCCGGGGGTGGGATCGAGGATGGCCCAGACCCACCCAAAGCCAAGGTTGTAGGGGATTCCGCTGATGGCCAGCACGCCAAAGCTGATGGCGGCCGTTGCGCCCCAGAACAGGAACTTGCGGGTCCAGCTCGCGGCCGGTCCTGCCCACATGAGGCCGATGAAAGGTAGGAGAAGCACGGTGATCGGCTTGATTCCAACGGAAGCCGTGACCAGCAGGAGACCGGTGATATGGCGGCCGGTTGCGGCAAAATACATTCCTGCGACCGCCAGGCCCACCATGAGGGCATCGTTATGGGCGCTGGCCACGAAACTGATGAGGAAGAGCGGATTGGCCACAGCGATCCACAGCGCACGGCCCGGGTTAATCCCGTGGAGCTCTGCCAGCTTGGGAACGTACACCACACAAAGCAGCACGCCCACTGTCGCCAAAACGCGAAAGAGCAAGACGGAGAGATCGGGCTGGGCGTCCGTGATGCCTACTACCCACCTCGCAAGCCACAGGAAATATGGCCCATAAGGGGTCTTGGCCTCAGCCCAGGCCGGGTCGGCACCGAGGGAAAACCAGTTGCTGAGGGTCGAAATGCCGGCGGTGTAGGGGTTTTGGCCTTCCAGGACCAGCCTGCCTTGGCCTGTGTAGGCGTACACGTCGCGCGAATAGATGGGCACGGCGAACATCATGGGCGCGGCCCACGCCGCAACCGCCACGACTACGGATCTGAGCGAGCCTGGTCCCCAGTCTTTGAGCCTTTGCCCAAGGCGCAACCAGGACCGGACCAAAAGCATGGCCCCGGCTGTCAGCAAGATGGTGGAAGTGGTGACGCCCCAGCCCTCGGTGCGCAAGGCGATGACAACCGGGTGCCTGAACATCGGTGATCCGTTGGCGATCCAGCCAGCGCCGATCGAACCGGCGAAGATCATGAGGGATCCAAAGAAGCCTTGCCAGATGGCTACATAGGCCTTGACTTGGCTGGCGGTACCGGCACTGGTGTGCGGCGCATTATGCGGGGAATAGAGACCCCGGGCGATCGTCCCAGACGGCATGTCGGGTTCCTTTGCCTCATCCCGGCTGTTTGAGGTGCCCACGCCCGATCCGCCTGCCGTCATGATATTCCAGTCCCTACGTACATTGATCCAGCTCATCGAGGCAAGCAACAACCGCTCGACAACGGCCCAGTTTACCAGCCGGAGTGCGTCGCAATCGCGGAATCGAGCGCTCCGCCACGCGTCCCACGCGGCCGAACGGTAGGCTGGAACGCGTGCCTATTACTAATGAACGCATCGTCTGGATCGACTGTGAGATGACCGGCCTGGACCTCGAAAATGACGCCCTGATCGAGGTGGCGGCCTTGGTCACAGATTCGGAGCTCAACATCCTGGGTGATGGCGTAGACGTCGTCATCAAACCGGAAGACGCTGCTCTTGAACAGATGAACGACTTCGTCCGCGACATGCACACCCGTTCGAAGCTCTTGGACGAGCTCCCCCACGGCAAGACCATGGCCGAAGCCGAAGCAATCGTCCTTGAGTACATCGAGAAGTGGGTACCGGACCCCAAGAAGGCACCGCTCGGCGGAAACTCGGTGGGAACAGACCGGATGTTCCTCGCCCGGGACATGCCCAACATCGTTGAACACCTTCATTATCGGGTCATCGACGTCAGCACCATCAAGGAACTCTCGCGCCGCTGGTTCCCGCGCGCCTATTTCCAGTCTCCCGCCAAACATGGCGGCCACCGCGCGCTTGGGGACATCAGAGATTCCATCGACGAACTGCGTTACTACCGCGAGGCAGTCTTCGTCCCGGCGCCTGGGCCTGACACGGCTACGGCACAAAAGATTTCCAAGCAGATTGCGGCCGCCCCAGAGACCCCGCCGAGCGCGTGATCTGCGGCACGTTTTCGGGAAATTTCACCTAAACGGTCAAAAGTGGCAAAAGCACCCCCAAACACGGGGTATAGTTTTTGTCGTTGCCTTCGCAGCTGACGGGTCATTCCGAAAGCGGTCAAAGGCGCATGGTGGGCGTAGCTCAGTTGGCAGAGCGCCTGGTTGTGGTCCAGGAGGTCGCGGGTTCAACCCCCGTCGCTCACCCTCATGAGATCGGTTGAAGTTTGCCGATCGCAGCCAAAGGCCGTACTGGTTATCCAGTGCGGCCTTTGCTTTGTCCGGGCCTCTTCCGGCCACCCTTCCAGACCCGAAAGCCAGAGGAGCACCTGACATGACCGTCCTGCCAGTCACCATCTGGGGCGAACCCGTGCTTCACCGCCGGGCGAGCGAGGTCGAAGAGTTCGACGACGAACTACGCACCTTGATTGCCGACATGTTCGAAACGAACGAAGCCGCCAACGGCGTTGGACTGGCTGCACCCCAGGTGGGAGTCGGCAAACGGATCTTCATTTTCAAATACGCCAATGACGACGACGCACCCGACGAAGGCGTTCTGGTAAACCCGGTTCTCACCCTCTCCAAGATCCCCGGAGCCCTTCCGGACCCCGAGGAAGACGTAGAAGGCTGTTTGTCTTTCCCGGGTGAGCATTACCCCCTGCAGAGAGCCGAGTGGGCTCGTGTCCAAGGGTTCGACGGTGACGGAAAGCCTGTGGATTTTGTGGCGACAGGCTGGTTCGCCAGGGTCATGCAGCACGAGTTCGACCATCTCGATGGCAAGCTCTATGTGAATCGCCTCGTTGACCGCTATGCCAAGAAAGCCATGAAGCAAGCCAAGAAGAACGGCTGGGGAGTCCCTGGCTTGAGCTGGATGCCGGGCGTCGATCCGGATCCCTTCGGGCACTGACTGATGAGCGGCATCGCGCAGGACGAATTGTTCAGGCTCCTCGACATCCATGGCGAGGACGCACAGGAGTGCGCCGCGCTGCTGGCGTCACCTCCAGGAGACGGTACGCGGCGGGCTCTTGCCATCCTGAACGCCCGTCTGGGCACCTTTCCCACCGAGTCCGCCTCAGCGGAGGGCTGCACGGAAACGGACTGGATCGAGGCGCTCCTGCGCTTTGCGCCTGTGGTCACCAACCATCATCTTTCCCTTGGCATCCCCCGGGAATCGTCCGCCGCGATCCTGGCCGACGTCGGGCTTAACCTTCGCATCAACCGGCGGGTGCATGGACGCTTCGGCTTGGACACGTGGGCCTGGCTGACGCTGCACATGGCGGGAAACATCTTCCGGATCGGCCGTTTGCAGTTCCACCTTGTCCGCGGCAACGGAGAAAGTTCCCCAGCTGCACATGGAGAATGGGTGCTAGGCGTACACATCCCCGAGGATGGCGGCCTCTCCCCCGCCCTCGTGGACACCAGCTTCAGCCAGGCCAGGGAGTTCTTTGACCGCTTCTTCCCGGACAAAACAATTGCCGTAGCGAGCTGCGATTCCTGGATGCTGGATCCCTATCTTGCCCGCAAGCTGCCAGACAGCAACATCGCGGCATTTGCTCGCAGGTTCACCCTGGACCGCTGTTCGGACGCGCCGAGCGACGCCGTCTACTTCACCTTCCGGCACCGGGACATGAATAGCCTTGCCGAGCTGCCCCGCGAGACGTCGCTTCAGCGCGTGGTCCTGGAAAGGATCGACGACGGCGGGGTCTGGCAACTTGGACATGGCCACGTGGTGCTTCCGCCGGCTCCAGGGAACCACTCCTGACGGATCCGTTCCTGTGTCCTCAGCCCGCTACTTCGCTGTGATGGTCTGCTGGCCTGGGCACGAGTCCAGGACACGCTTCATGGCGTCTTTCTCGGCCTGGGTGACCCAAAGCCGGTACGCGGCCTTGACGGAGATTTGGCGTGCCACGTAATGGCAGCGAAATCCCTTGTTCGCGGGTAGCCAGGTGGCTGTTTTAGAGCCGCCTCGGGGTTTGTGTCAGCCGATCTGTGTCAATTAGAAGCGTTCAAAGCACCCGGCATGCCCGTTACATATGGGTGCCTTATGTTCGGTGTCCGCAACGCGCAAGATGACCCAATGTGTCAGTTTCGCCGGACCGTCAGCACCGAAAACACTCACGGGCCTCCGAATGTCATGCAAGATCCCCGTAGCTGGCACGCTATCTGTCCGTGAGTAGAGACGGTCGCCCCTTAGTCGAGTGCGTCCCATATTCAGGTGGGACTGTGTCGGACCAGGCGGGACTGTGTCGGACTTTTGACAGGCATTTATGGCTTTACTCTCACCCAGTTACGCTGTCCGGAGGAAGTTCGATCGCGGTTTACAATTCCCCGACCATTTCCTAGAAAGGTCTGAGTTTGTACCTCCTGCGCTGTCGAGCGCGCTGTGGGTAGGGAAGGGATGCCGGCGCCGTGTCTATCTGTCTTTCTAACACGCGGATCCACTTGCGCTGAGACTCGATGACTTCCGTGAGTTTTGCGATCGTGTCGAGCAATTCCGAGATGGCCCCGCGAGGGTTTGCCTGGAGGGGGTCGGGATCGAACTCGCTGGAGTCCGTCGGTCGTCTGCGATCAAACGCGGCTTCAGCCAGCTCGAGTTGACTCTTCACTTCGGGATGGTGTTGAAGCACCCGGTAAAACGTCTTGTGCGCGACACCTGATTCTGCGATGATTTCAGCTTTGGACGGGCGTGTGGCGCCGCCATTGCGATAGACGGTCCCGATCGCGGCGATGATCGCATCGACGTTCTGCTGCCGAGCCACGTCACTCGCCGTTTGTCCGTAGCTGGGTACGCAAATTCTTCGCTGTATTTTCGAGGACTGCGCGTTGTTGTGAGGGCATGTCTGGAATGCCGAGCCACTCTACCGTCCGGTCCAGCCGGTACTGGTATACGAACTGCTGTTGTGGAATGAGCAGTACGTTTCCACAGGTCTGCGGGTGGCAAAGACCCTGCACGGGTTCTTGCTTGTCAGTGCACTCCATCTCTTGCAAGTAACGCAGGCAGTGAGCGACTGTCCCCGGGTAAAGAATCTGTGCGGTTGATTTTATCGCTGCGGCCAGCTCAGGGACGGACATCACCTGAGTCATGAACTGCTCGACTTCTGCGACCTCTGCGTTGGGATCGAAGGGCGCAATAGGGAGGCTCGCCAGTAAGTCCCGCACGGTGCGGGTGAACTCCCGGCCTGCATGCCCCGCCAACTGACTTTCGCCGGTCCAGACTCCTATATATAGGTCAACTGCTTCGGCCGTTCGGTGCTGGGCTTCCTCATTTGCGAGGGTGTTGAGGATGGTCCCGATCCACGCATCAGTTCCGCCGTTGGCCTGGTACGAGTGAGTCATTGCGATTCTGGCGTGTTTTGCCTGCTGCTGAAACGCAGCATCTCCCAGTGCGACGAAGTTGGAAATCGATGCGAGAGTGAAGCGGAACTGGCGGACACTGACGGAGGGTTTGGACTCATCATTGCCCATGGTACGGTCGGCACGCAGCCGCCACCCGGCATCGATCGAATGGAAACCGTGAATATGCTGATCGGTGTTCATCCGCGCCACGAAGTGCTGAATGGCCCTGTAAGATCGAGCATCAATCTCCTTTCGCTGACCAGCTGGGACACCTTTGGTACGACCCTTGCCCATAAGCAAAAATGGCGCGTCAGGGGCTGCTAGCTGTTCTAAGATTTCGCACGCCCGCACGACCGGCGGGGTTGCCCACCACTTCATGGCTTCGCCGTACGCGTTCTTTACTAGCGGTGCCGTGATGGCGTCGGCCCCCATCCAAGACGTGCGCCAACAACGACTCGGAATGCGGGCCATTTCGCCGTCCCGCATGGCTGTAAACGCTGCAATCACAATGTGACAGGCGTTGCCTAAGGTTTCTTCTTCCACTGCGATCGACTGCCAGCACCACGGATCCCGCCATGGTCCAACCGTGCCGTCGGGCCGCTGAATCTCAGTGACCGGTATGGGCAGGCCGCCCGAGACTTTTGGCGTTCCTGCGGTAATTCGGCCTTGGATGAACTGGTGATCTAGGCGGCCCTGCGCGCGGAGAGGCAATCCAGCGGCTGTCCGCAGCGTCGCTAGGCACACATCACTATTCTCAAACAGCGTGAATGCGTTTTTCCCGTGCCGGGTTACGGTCGCAGTGGGTATTCCACCTATGGCCTGGATCACGTTGTGGAAGTTAAGCAGTCGGAAACTGGTGACATCTGGATACCTCGCCCGCACAGGATGGTCCTTCGCGATTTGGTTGCCGGGACTCGCGTGTGAAGGACGGGCCAGATGCTGGTCGCGCCAAAGCCGAGCGGAAAGGATGTCAGGAGCGCACTTTTCCACATAAGTCAGTGCGTCGCCAACGAGCGAATGGAAAACCTTTGGTGGTATGGCTTCGGAAGCCAAGTCACGAGTCACCGCGGTGTCGCCCGCCCACCTCTTGGCGGCGCCGTACTCACGTGTCGGATCATGGCCGAGCCCGCCGAGCGTCAGGGCCCCGCGCATCATGTACAAGGCCTGAACGACAATGCCCAAGCCGGAGTTGGGGCATTCCGAGACAATGTGATCACGCAACGCGTCCGTCGACTCTTCCGTCCACGTCAACGGCAAACCAATGCCGAGAAGGTCGGCAAGTTCGGCGAGACGACCGAGGTGGCTACGCCAGTTGTAAATCGTCGCGGCACGAAAATCTTGATAGCGGCTCGACGAACCGGTAACGGTTGCGAGATGCCGGACCTTCCGAAGGTTCGCGCGCCAGTACAGAACTTCCCGGATTGTCAGGCTCCACTCCGGGGAGAGATCAAGGAAGCCGATTTCCCATGAGGTACGCTTCTTTGTCGGATCCGCACCGGTTATCTCCCACACGCCATCACCAAAACGCGGTCCAGGACGCTCGCTGAACCATAAGCCCGTGAATACCGGTTCGAAGTCGGAGATGTGCATGCTGGGCAAGCGCACGCTGGCATCACCAATAAGATCCCCCTGATTAACGAGCGGTTCTAATCCTGTCATTTTGGTCCCGACTCCATCCCAAGGTCGAAGAGTGCGTTGTCTCCGACGGGAAGCAATTCCCAGTCAGGATCCATCTGCGGGACGATCCACATGATCCAACGCACAGTGCGGCCCCAGTGCAGGTCCCACTCCGGTGGCGACATCGAAGCCGAAGCCCGCTCGGCGAGCAGCAGGTAAGCCTTCATTGCGGGGATGTCATCGGGAGTCACAACGCTGCTTGGGCAGAAGAAGCACGATCTGTTGGCCGCGCTGCACACCCGCCCAGACCGCTGGCCCGGAAGGGGTGAATGAAATACGTCTCTGCACCCACTTATCCCGATACTCAATTCACCTTCGAAGGCCCTATGCGCTAGTTCCCGGCTGATCGGAAGTCCGCTTATGACCTCGCCATGACGATTCAGCGCGGTGGGCCGAAGGCCGCGGGCGACTTCATCAGCCAAGCCAGGGATCTCCTGCCATGCCTCCGCGAGGTCACGCATGGCAACCTGTGAGTTGAGATAGTGCGATGACAGGACCTCAATGGTGTTGTCATCGATCAGCTCGGATAGCAACAGACCCTTACCTGTCGCTGTGAATCGGGCCCACTTCGCAGCAGGCCGGATGGCCCGGAAATGTAGGATTTCCGGGCTGTTTGAACGCGTGTACTGCTCCGGGATTTCGATTCCCAAGCCGGCCTTGCGGGGCTTCTGGCACCAACGAAGGAAGCCGCTGCGCCTTGGCGATAGGAAGATGCCGGTAATGTGTGAAACGACCCCTTGGGGATCGGAATAGATGATGCCTTTTGCCGTGCCGGCTGAGCGGGTGAAGTCTCCCTCGTCGGCGCAGATCCAAGGATACTGACGCCAGGACTCGTGCGCCACGGCCCGGGTCGCACCGGTTGCATCGCGCAGTCGCCGAAGCAGCGAACCGGACCGCCAGTCCTTGTCGGCGAGGAACAGCGCCACGGAGCCCAGCCCGCGCGCCCGGGGCTTGAACCAGCGCACGCTGACGCGCATCCGCCCGTTGCCCCAGTCTTGGACCGACGTCGGCTCGTCTGGATCAAACGACAGCGACTTGATGACATCGGGTGACTGACTCCACTCCATGCACAAGAGAATGAAGAATGCCACTGTTTCGTGCCGCTGTATCAGCGCTGCATTGGGCGGGGCGGAAATACCGTCCCAGGCGGCCTTTCGGATGCGGTGCTCGGCTTGTGATATGTCATACATGGCTGCGCGCAAGACGTCCCTGAGCATCCCAGCTGGGAGTGCCTCAGTGGGGGTCATCCTGCGGTCAGGTACATTAGCGGGAGCCTGGACGAACTGTCTCACGTCGGCAGTCATGGCGCCGTTGCGGGAACTTTCCCGTACGTGGCGTAGGTAATCCCACACAATGAGCGCATTCTGATGGCCGCTCTTGGAGTGTTGAAACTGCCGCTCCAAGTCTTCAAGCACCTCCACGGTGAGTTCGCTCCAGCGGCGAATGCCATGGCGATTCAACACGGGAAGCAACTTGCTAAGTGCGTTGCGCTGCTGTCTGGCGGTTGTAAGCCGACCATTGTTGTTCCTCGCTTGCCAAAGATGCCCGAGCTCGCGGGCCAGCGGTTCCCCAGACCCGGCAGCAGACACATCGAAGGAAATCGTGGATAGCCCGGGTCGTCTTATGTCGGTTCCGGTAACGACAACGGATCCGATTTCCGGGAGTCGCCGTTCCGAGGAGGGAGAGTGTGCGCGTCCACGGTGTGTCCGACGTTCGCCTGGTTTAGGTGAGGTCATGGCGCGCTGCCGATGAAGGATTCGATCCAGGAGTCGCCTCGCATGAACGAGGTCTGCTCCTCCCGCATCAGGTAGTCGATATACACCAGGGTCGTTTCGAGGCGCCGATGACCGAGCAACCTCATCATTCGCACAAGCGGATTCATGTGCCGTCGCCGCAGCGCAGCACGGTCACCCTGCACGAGAGCATTGGCAAAATCACGATCATGTTCGGAGATCCGGTCCAGTTCTGCAGACAGCCACTCGGTTGCGAATGTGTGCCGGAGCATGTGCGGAGTGATCCGTCGGGGTGCAGGGGAACCCTCCGATTTCAGGACGACGTTCACACGGGAGTTGGCTTCGCGAAACATCATTGACCAGGCCTCTGGCGCCAGCATCGGCGCCCGAACACCAGGAAACACGGCGAGCGACACCAGCCAGTCGTCTTCGACCGACTGAATCCCCCTGCCCATTCCGGGCTCCACGGCGAGATCGCGGGCGATTTCGGCCGTGCAGACAAGTCTGCGTCGCTGCTCCTTCGACAAGTTCACGAGATTTCGTTCGCCGATTCCCCGGATCGTCAGTTTACTGTTGCGGCCAAACCTGTCAGTTACCTTCGTCACAACGAGCAGCTCGCCGTCTCGGTCCAATCGCCGCAGGTTCTGTTGCGCTTCGTCCGTCGTGGTCAGCCATTCAGAGTCGTGATAGCGGCCCAGCCGCTTTACCCAGGCAGCAACTTCCTCGAAATCCCGCCCCGATCCCCATTTGCAAATGTTCGGTGGCAGGTAGCCGATGTTGCGGGCATAACCGTCGCGACGCAGCGGAAGATCGAGCATGGTCAGGTGAGCCGCTTCTGCGCGGCGGGTTCCGTGCAGAACCAGAAAATCAGCGAACAGCGAATCCCGAAGCAGCGTCTTGATCGAATGACTCGTGCGGGTCATTCTGCCATCCAGAGACAACGCCTGGATTCCCACAGCGCGAAACCGTCTGTACTCATGCGGATCCACGACACGTGGCCAAGTCACACTGGTATCAGCTAGCCGCAACGACTTCCAGTCGCCTGCAGGAATGTGCTCCATGAGTCCGGCGGCATGGCAGGACTCAGCGAACCATTTCAACGGAACAAGGTTAAGGTTCCACGTTCCCCCGGAGACACCGTCGAGTTCAAGCCGCACATCGTCGCGGTACTCGAGCAGAGTATCGAAATTCATTTCGAGCGGGTCAGCGCCGTGCGATGTGCAGGACTCGACCCACATGCGAACGGCACTGGCATAGACGGCTTCCGTGCCCTCATTTCGGGCGCTGGTGCGTTGCAGGAACTTGTTTCCGGCATCAAAAGGAAACCCCTTGGGGCCCAAGAAAACGCGCCTCATACGCACCTTTACGGGCTTTCGTGTCTGCGGATCAACTGGCACGGCGCCCAACGCGTTCTCCACTCTTTCGCGCAGTCCTACTGGGAGGATCGATGTCTTCGGGGCGCGGCCCCTGATCTTCCGCACCATCGGCGGGACGACGTACGCCTGCTCTCCGACGACTCCATCAATCGACATACGACGGACCCTAGCAGGGCAATGTTCTTCTTGATGTTTACCAACGATCAGCGCCTCAGCGTGTCGCGCTACACCCTGGGCAGCAAAATGTCAAGTATCATGTCTGGTGGGGTTCCTGACCTGATAGTTAGGACTCGTCGTGGCTTGAAGTTCGAGCGCGCAATTGCACGTCCAGATGGCCCATCGATTTATGGGTTCGACGATCGCTGGGCGGAAGATGATCTTGTCGGGCGGGTCGCAACGGGATACGACAGGACACCAGGTCTCGTTGCATGCCGGCCCCGGCCTGGGGATGCTTTATTCGTATGCCTATTCCATCAAGGTCTAGGCGATGCAACGTTTTTGGCATTTTCCAGGCCTTCGTTAAACCGCCAATGGCCGTCGAAAAGCGAGCCGCTGCGAGTCGGAGCTGCAGTCGCATGTGTCGTTTGGAACGATACGCAGGAGGGCCCACGATGACGCCGTGGGTGGGGAAATCCTTTCTGGGGTCGGCCAGTGACGGTTCCTTGCCTGCCTGGATTGGCTCCGAGGGCTTGACCGAACCCTGTAGATTCCCATGTGTGTGGATTGGTGAAGTGAATGTGCCGCGCGAATTGGTGGACGGCGGCCGCAGAGGTCAGCTTGTGCTGTTCGTCGGAGCGGGAGCCTCGATTGATGCGCCATCGAGCCTCCCGAGTTTCGACAGGCTGACCGAGGACATCGCTGCAAGGGCCTCGAAGCCCCTCCATGAGGGTGACCTCAAGCATCCCGACAGGTTTCTCGGGCTCCTCGAAGACGAAGGAGTTAGAGTCCGCGAGATGGTCAGTGGACGTCTCGGGCGTGCGGACTCTCAGCCGAACCGGCTTCACCACGCGATCATGGGACTCGCAGCAACGTGCCCATCAGCGAGGGTCGTGACCACGAATTTTAACCGCCATCTCAGCGCCGCGTTAGCAACAATTCCGATCACCATGGACGAATACATGGCCCCGGCATTGCCGATGGGCGACGACTTTGAGGGTCTGGTGTACCTGCACGGCAGCCTGACGCAGGGGGTACGTCGACTTGTCCTCACGGACAAGGACTTCGGAACCGCCTATCTGCACGATGCGTGGGCGGCGCGGTTCTTGGAGAGGATGTTCAGGACCCGGGTTGTGCTCTTCATCGGCTACAGCCATAGCGATGTTGTGATGCAATACTTCGCTCGTGCTTTGGGCGGAAACACCTCACGGTATGCCCTCACGCCCAACCCCGAAGATCGGAGCTGGCAGACATGGGGCATCACCCCCGTCGGCTACCGAGTCGACGAGGGATCCCATGTGGCACTTCCCATCATCTTAGAGAAATGGGCTCGGCTGGCGTCGATGAAACGACTGGAGCACGTCGACCGGACCCAAGAAATCATCTCCACTGGGATTCCAGCCGTCCCCGAGGAGGTTTCCTACCTGGAAGACGCCCTCGCGGACCCCGAACAGGCCAGGTACTTCACCGAGGCAGCGCGCGGTACAGCATGGCTCCAGTGGGCCGCCGACCGACCGGAATTCGCGCGCCTCTCGATCGGAGAAGCCGACGACGAGCTCGCACTGACACTGGCAAGATGGGTCGCGATACACTTCACCATCGTCGACGAGAAACTGTCCAACGCGGCGCTCGAAGTCATGCGTGTGCGGCTCTGGAATGCCCAGACTTGGCGGGTCATCGTCCACGCGGTATGCGTGTTCAGCCTCACGGAGGGGGTTGTCGAGTGGATCCGACCATGGTTCGCACTGCTCATCGAGCGGGATCCCGGAGCCTCTCAGGATCCCGGAGATTTCTTAACCACGCTCCTGGCGAGCACCGGATGGAGAGAGGACCCCGACACTGCGCTGATGCTGCTTGATCATGTGACCCAGCCGCGGCTCGTCACCCGACCAACCCTCGGCTTTGTCCAGGAGCCGAGATTCGATGTGATCCTACGTGGCACCGAAATGCAGCTGGCCAGCGCATGGAAAGACCGCCTGCCTTCGCTCTTTCCGACGCACCTGTCGGCGATGCTGGCCATCGTTGACCACCAACTTAGAGGAGCCTATCGGCTGTCCGTCGCCGCGAATCCGACCATGACTTTCGACGGAATCAGCTACAAGCGGGTCGCTATCGAGACGATCGGGCCAGACACAGTTCACGACACTCTCGACGTCCTCATCGACGCGGCCCGTGATCTCCTCCTTCAAGCGCTGGAAACCCATCCCGCGTTGGCACAGCACTATCTGGACACCTGGGCCGACGCTCCTGAAACGGTCCTTGTCAGACTCGCCGTCCACGGCTGGCATTGCCGCAATGATCGGACATTCTCGGAGAAGCTCGCGTGGCTAGCGGCCCGACAATGGCTCTATCGTCCCGGCATCCAGTACGAGCTGTACCGCCTGTTGCAGGCCGCGATGCCGGAAGCAGGTCTCGAAGAGGCAGGCCTCATCGTTCAGCAGGCGCTGGAGGGACCCGGTGACGCGGCCATGGACCCCGAGCGCTGTGCCAGGAGCCGATTCGACATGGTGAGCTGGCTCGCTCAATCGGCTCCGAACGCGCCGGGCATCGCCGAGGCGTACGGCGCTGTCAAAGGAGAGCATCCAGACTGGGCGCCTGATGCACCGGCAAGCATCAACGCTGGGAGGACGCAAAACCCGTTCCAACGTCTAAGGCCGTTCACTGTCGAGCAGTTGCATTCCTGGATTCGGGCCTCAGCTTCGGGCGCAGTTGCCAGACTTGAAGAATTGTTGGACAGCGAGCGGGGCTGGGGCGGCCCCGAGTTTGAGGAGGCACTGCGAGTCCTTGAACAATGCACTGCTGATTACCCTGATGACGGCGTTTCACTCCTCCCTCCCCTCACTAAAGGAGCAGATGCCCTTGGCTGTGCAGGCCGTGATCAACGGGTGGGCCGAAGCCTCTCTGGAAGACGCAGCGGCCGGCCGTGTCCTGGAAGAGCTCGCCGGATTGGACCGAAGCCGCTTCGGGCCTGCGATTGCCGGGCTTCTGGCCTCTGGCGTCCGAGACGGGAACCAGACCGAATGGCATCGCTTCGATGGTGCCCGCTCACTCGCTGCGGAGGTCTGGGCGGTCCTCGCCCAACCCGCACCGCTCCGCGGGCGGGACCTTTTCGTGGAGGCGCTCAACAGCCCTGTCGGCCGATTGACAGAATTCTGGATCCGCGCCGTTTCCCGACTTGGAGATCACCCGGGAAGAACTGGACATCCTGGCACTGGACGTCACCCACCACCTCATCGACTCCTACCAACCGCTCCTCGAACCGCTCGGCCTCACCAAAGCCCAAGACCTCCTGACCCTGCGCAACGGCTCCACAGTCCTCGTCGCGGGGATCCGGGTCGCCACCCAGACCCCGCCCATGAGAGGCGGAAAACGCGTCGTCTTCATCAGCATCGACGACGGCACCGGCTGCGTCGACGCCACCTTCTTCAGGGACGCCCAGGAAAAAGTCGCCCCGCCCATCCTGTTCTCCACCAACCTGCTGCTCATCGAAGGCACCACCCGCCGCACAGGCCCACGCGGCATGTCCCTCCAAGCCAGCAACGCCTGGGACCTCGGCGCCTCAGCCTCAGGACCCGATTCTCAGCGGCATGACCTCTGGCCTCCCGCCTTCCGCCCATTGGACAAGAACGGTGTTTCCGCCCCATGATCCCTCATGGGCGAGGACGTGAGCGGCCGTGAGGGTGCCGTCGCCCCAGGCAAGCTCTTGGCTCTTGCGCTGGTGCCAGTGTCCGGAAAACAGGAGCGTGGGTTGCAACACCTCAACCGTTCTCTGAAGCAGTCCTCGCGTGCGTTCTGCAGCAAAGGCGATGTCTGGCGGGAGTGCGAGCCCCTTGAGTCCCTGGAAGCTGGCCGGGGCGTCGTGCGTCAGAAGCACGTCAACTGGAGCAGATGCTATGAGCCGTTCGGCTTCCTCCGGTGTGGGTTCTTCAAGGGCGGCCCAAAGGTCTTTGCCCTCGGTTCGCCATCGCCGGTCAACGCTGTATGCGCCCCCTAGGCCCCCGATGCGAAGGCCGTGACGCTCGATGACTGTCCCCCGCGGCAGGTAGCTCATCCGATTCGACAGCCTCCTGGTTCCGTCAGGGAGGGGGTTAAGCTCGCGGAGATCCTTGTGGTTGTCGTGGTTGCCGTCGATGAAGAGGAATTCGATGTCGGCATCATTGAGCAGCTGGCCGAGGCGCTTGTCGAAACGGCCCTTCTTGGGTCCGGGCCATCGTACGGCTAGGTCGCCGACGTGAAGGAGCAGGTGTATGTCCTCGCTTATTAGCGTTCGGATGACGCCTCGGGCGATGCTGAGGTCGCCGTGCCAGTCGCCGGCCACGGCGAACCTGACATCGTTCACTCTGCGAGCCTTCGGATAGCGCACACGGGCGTTGTCGTTCTGGTCGTCTCGATACCATCGCCCCGGACGTCGATGCGAAAGATCGCCCGACACCCGAGCTGAAGTTGGATGATTCCGAGTAAAGGCACAGTCCCCCCGTCCCGTCGCAGGGGTGCCGACTCCCATTCGCCCAAGGTCTGGCGGCATGAGAAGCGGACGAGTGAGCTGCAGTCGGGTCCAACTACCAGAACGTATGCCGACGCTGAGGCGGTTAGGACTAGATAGCGGCCGAAGTCGAGGTCGGTGACAGCCCCTACCGGTTCGGCGTCAATGCTCCGGGCGCTCACGGGCCTTTTCGCGTGGTCGGAGTGCGACGGCTGCGTCATGCGGCCTGGCTGCCCGGCGCCGATTCGATTTGCTGGATTGCGGAGGGGAACTCGACGGCGAGGTAGACGACCGTTTCCTCCTGCACGTAGCGATAGCGCAGGTCCTTCGTTTCGTCGACGTACTGCGGCACGCAGTTGAGGAAGGTGCGAAGATCGCGGATGGAGACTGAGTTCGAAAGGTCGAGTCTGACCTGTACTGCCAAGGGTGATACTCCTCGTTTGAAAGGTGATTTAGGTCCCATGTCCAACTAGTTGGACAGACAACAATGTCCCATCTTAGTGACATTGAACGATGCCCGTTCCCCGTAAGTCCTCCGCCGAGCAGCTAGAGCTTTGGAGTGCGCGTCGCAAAGCGGTGGGAGCTCGGATACGCGAATTGCGATTGGAACGAAGTCTGACGCAGGAGGAGCTCGGAAACGCTGCAGGAATGGATCGGAAGATGGTCCTCTACGTCGAACTGGGCCAAAGGAGTCTGGGCTATGAACGCCTCTGGGACATCTCTGCGGTGCTTGGCGTTGACATCGTCGATCTCTTTGTTCCACCTGAAACCATGCCCCAGAGAATCATTTATCGGGGTGGCCGACGTCGGCACAGAGACCGGAACATAAGTCCTCGAGAGCCGGCGCCCGAGCCGTAGCGGGAAGCAGACGTGGGATGGGCCATAGGGCGGCAGACCTGGCCACTTGGAGCAGGGCGACCCTGTGACGCCGTCAGAACGAACCCGCCCAGGTCGTGAGCACGAGGCGAAGCAGGGCCCCGTCTAAGCTGGTCTCGTGAACTTACATAACACCGTGAGCAGCATCGACGTGGCCATCCATGCGGAGCCCGCCGAGTGGTGGCAGGTTGTGGTGACCCTCACACCACTCGTGGCGCTTCTGATTGTCGTGTTTGTGCTGCTCACGTTGTACCGATCGACAACAGCGCCCGCGGCTGGATCGGAAAGCCATGTCGAATTGTGGAGCAGGGCTGAGTGGTGGGGCAGAGCTGAATGGGCCATGGACATGGCTTTGGACGACAAGCCGGAACGACGAAAAGTCGGGCTCGCAGTATTGGACCAACTAAGTACAGACCGCTTTGTGGGCAAAGAGGATGCCCGCATTGTCGCCCAAGCCCGGGCGTTGTTAAACAAGCGTTGACCACCTATGTCTGACAGACATCGAGGGTCCGACCTCAAACTCGATGCGTCTCACAGATGACTGGCGCAAACGAAAATGAGGCGCCAGCGGAACTTGACTTTCACCCAAGCGGAAGCATCTATCCCAATGGCCGATTGCCCTCGCAGGCTCCGCTCCTATCGGAGTGTCCCTCACCCGTCACAGCAGGTTAGATAGATCTAGTTAGGCCGACGATGCGGCCCTGCTCCTTCGGACCAACCCTGAGGAGCATAGAATCGCGATTGTGATTGAACCTTGGGCCGACTCGCCTCTCAAAGATCCAAGCCGAGACAAACTCGACCGCGGCCCCTTCGTTGAAATGGTGGCCCAACTGGTGGAGCACCTAGCTGACAGCAATGACAGCACTGTCCTAGGCCTAGTGGGCGCATGGGGCTCAGGAAAATCAACAAGGTGCAATCCTGCAGGCGTGGGTTCACGCGTGTAGGTGGAACAGTTGTTCATCTTGCCGGGCGTGGCGGGCATTGTCGCGGCCCACCACGGGCTTTCCTCACCGATGCCTTCGATGATGGACACCGTGCCGTCACGTCCGATGAAGCACTGTTGCTCCCCTACCCCGCTTGGAGTTCCGGGATCGGTGAAGGCCCGTTGGGCGTCTGCGAGTAAAACGGCGCTCTCGGCAGGCCGAACCAAGTCGGGGGACACGCGCCGGGATCTGGCTACGGTCAGGTGGGTGTGATGGCGGCGGCGGCTTGGTCGAGTTCGCCGTGGCAGCGGTCGAGCCAGGCTTCGCCCCAGAAGAAGTTGCAGCTGGTCTGGGCTTGGAGGAGGTGCCGGCGGGCCAGCTCGAGGCCGGGGTCGGACGGGCCGCTTCGGCTGGCGGCGGCGTGAAGTTGGCCGCTGACCTGCCGGACACGCGCGAGGGCGTCACGCTGGGCGGGGCTGCCGGTCCATTGCGTGAAGCCGCTGCCGTCGTGCCAGCCGGTGTTCCAGGCCCCGTCGCGCACTCGTACTTCGCCGTAGGGTGGGTTGCGGTCGAGGTGGTCCCCTATGAAGGCGGGGGCGATGCCGCCTGCGGTGCCGCTGCGGGCCCGTTCGAGGAGGGGCTGGTAAAAGGATGTCCAGAAGTTGGCGCTGGCGGTCGTGTTCCTGAACCATCCGCCGTTGTCGCCGTCGGTGGCGGTGGTGACCAGGGGCGTGAACTCGCAGTGCCGGGTGCGGGCTTTGACCTCGCGGATGAACCAGTCGGGGTCCATCCCGGACTCCTGGGCATCGGAGAGTTCCCGGTCGCGCACGACCACGGTGATCTCGGCGCCGCCGTGGCGGGCGACATGCGTTCGGTAGCGCAGCTCGTCCCAGCGCATCGGGTCGACCGCCTCGACGTGGTTGGAGTCGACGAGCACGTATCGGTAACCCATCGTCTGCAGGAGTGGGATGAGCTCCATGGTGAAGCCCATCTCGGGCGGCCAGAACCCGCCCGTGTGGGGGCGGGCGAAGAGCTGTTCGCCTGTCTGGCGCCACGCATCGAGCTGGTCGGGCCAGTCCTGGGCGGATATGAGGGGGAGGACGGGGTGGTGGTACGCGGTGGCCAAGATGTCGATGATGGCGGTGTTCTGCCAGTGCCAAAGCAGCGATCCGCAGTCCACGATCCCGTACACGCGGGACTGGAAGGCCGGATCCGCGAGCGTCTCGAGCAGGATTCCTGAGAGCGAGAGGTGGACCCGGCCGGTGTCCTCGTATGGCCACAGGGACCTTGGGATGCGGTCGAAGGGCGTAGAGGATCTCTCGGGCGGCCCACGGGTCGGCCTTGAGGAGGTGCTCGAGGTTGCCGGCGGGTTGGTGCAGGTTGAGCACCAGCGCGAAGTCGATCGGCCCGGCCATCAGTGGGCCTCGCAGGCTTGGATGGCGCGGCGGGCGAGCTCGGCACCGTAGTCGGTCCAGATGCCCTGGCCCCAGTAGCGGTAGCAGCTGGTCTCGCACGCCAGCAGCAGGAACAGCGCCCGCCGGTAGGCGGGATCGCTGCTGGGAACACCGGCGTTGAGGAATCGCTGGTTGAAGAGGGCGCTGGCCCGCTGCATCGGGGCAAGGACGCTGTCATAGCCGGAGACCCAGGAGATGTTGTTGGTCCAGCTGCCGCCGTCCATGTGGAACCTCCCGTCCTCGCCCGAGAGCTGGTCGATCACTTCTTCGAGCCGCTCGGGTCCCTCACCGGGGGCGAGCCGCTCCCAGACCCGGTGCTGCCCCGCCGGCTGGATCGGCGGCAGGTCCCCGAGGTCGACGCCGAGGGCGGTGAGGGCTTCGAGATACTCCGAAACGTTGAGAGCGGGTGTGGACGACCCGGAGGACTCGGCGATGACATCGAAGTATTTGGGAGGGAACTCGTTCATCATCACCCCGCCGTTCTCGCCATCTGCGATCTGGGTGACCAGCGGCGGGACCATCCGGCCGGCCAGCTGCAGGGGTGCGAGACCCTTGGCCTCGTAGTAAGGCTGCATCTGGCCGACCAGCTTGGTGTCGCTGCCTTGTGTCTTGACTACCGCGGTGATCGTGGCAGTCTCGCCTTTGGAGCTGGTGCAGGTGAGCCGGTGCGGAAGATGCGGGCGGTCTATGGGACGGCCGCCGGGGCGTTCGACGGTGTGCTCTTGGACCAGAACCCAGCTGTAGCCGCACTCGACCAGAGTGCGCACGAACTCATAGGCGACATCAGGCTGGTTCGGCAGAGCCATCTCGGCCGGCGAGAAACCCCGGACTCTGCCGAGCGCCTCGGTGCCGAAGATGGCGGCGAAATGGTGCTGCCAGGCGCGCACGTGCAGACGGAAGTCCTGGACGGGGGTGGAGGGGGCCACCGCGTGCCCCCAGGTCGATCCCAGCCACTCCACCGCACCTCGCCAAGGGTCTTCGCAGGTGATCCGGGCCAGCGCGTCGAACACGTCATCGCGGCCCATCTGGCGCATACCGTGCAGCAGGGTGCCCGAGTAGTCCAGCATCACCCGGGGTGCCAGTCCCCGCTCCAGGAGCTGCGGGATGAACTCGCCCATCCGCTTGTAGCACTGCGCGAAGGCCGGGGCGTTGTGGTTGTCGCCCTGGTCGGGGTGGTCCATCATCCACGCAAGGTTCGAGATTACCGCCGCGCTTTCCAGGTCCTGCCCGCCGGCGGGTATCAACGGTTGGTGCATGTGCAACGCCACGGCGAAACCGCTGCCCAGCCGGGCGAGATCCACCGCGTTGAACGCCCGCTGTCCACGGCCGGCTGCGATCGCCTGGGCGACCACGCTCTCCTCCCCGCAGATATTCGGCAAGCCATCCACATATTCGTCCATTGTTTTCCCTCCGGGGTGGGGCTATGCGTGGCGGATGTGGTCGTAGATGTTGAGATAATCCTGGCCTGGGCGTGCCCAGGAGTAGTCGCTGCGCATCGCGTTGAGCATCAGCTGGCGGAACTCCCCGGGGTAGTCGAACCATAGCCCGAACGCCCGGTCCAGCGCCGACTCGATGGCGGTGTTATCGCTCTGGTGGAACGCGTACCCGTTGCGCTGCCAGTCCGGGCGGTCCGAGAAGTCCCGGTCGAAGACGGTGTCGACCATGCCGCCCACCGCCCGCACCACCGGGACGGTGCCGTAGCGCATGGCGACCATGGGGGTCAGCCCGCACGGCTCGAACATCGACGGCACCACCACCATGTCCGCCCCCGCGTAGATCAGGTGCGCCAGTTCCTCGTCGTATCCGATTTCCAGGTGGCAGTCCGGGTTGTCGTTGAGGTAGTGCTTGAGATGCCGGAAGTGCCCGTTGATCCCGTTGTGCAGGCCGTCGCCCAGGAGCACGAACTGCGCCCCCTTCTCAAGGGCGTGGAACAGGGCGTGATGCACTAGTTCCATCCCCTTCTGCTCGTCGAGGCGTCCCACGTAGGCGACGATCGGGCTGAAGGTGTCCCGCATCCAGAGCCGTTCCCGCAGCCGTCTCTTCGCCTCGTACTTGCCCTCCACCTGCTCCGCCGAATAGCGGGCGGGGAGGAGAGGGTCGATCTCGGGGTTCCAGGTGTCGTAGTCCACACCGTTGAGCACCCCGCCGAACTTGTCCTGATGTGTCGACAAGGTGTGTCCCAGCCCGTCCCCGCCGTCGCCGTGGCGGGCCTCGACCGCATGGTTGGGTGAGACGGTGGTGGTGAAGTTCGAGTACACCACCCCGCCCTTCATCAGATTCACCGCCTGGAACCGGTGGTCGTCGCCGAGGCGGACACGGTCCAGGAAATAGTCGGGCCGGCCCAGCTGGGTGCTCCAAAGCTCCTGGGGGCCGGTCAGACCCTGGTGGCGGAAGTTGTGGATCGTGTAGCACACCCGCTGGTCGGGCATCACATGCCCGTACTGCTCATACAAGAGCACCGGGACTAGGCCGGTCTGCCAGTCGTGGCAGTGGATCACGTCCGGGCGTTTCCCCACCTTGTACAGGTATTCCATGGCGGCCTTGGAAAAGAACGTGAAGCGGTCCACGTCGTCGGGGTAGCCATACATGAGCTCCCGGTCGAAGAATCCCTCGTCCGAGTGCGGCTCGATGAAATAGCACCTCCGCCCGTGCACGTAGCCGAACCACACGCTGCAACGGACCGCGGCCCCGTGCCACGGCACCCATAGGTCGTGGTAGTCGATTGTCAACCCCCACACGTCCTCATACCGCATGCCCGCATACTTGGGCAGCACGATCTCCACCTCGTGCCCCCGGATTTCCAGCTCGCGGCTCAGTCCGAAAACCACATCGCCCAAGCCGCCCGCCTTGGCCACCGGCGCGCACTCGCTTGCCACCATCACCACGTACATGCCTCACCCGTTCTCCGTTGGTCGTCCCACTGTTCATCGCACCGTCGAACGGGTGTACCGGAAGCAGGGATCGCAGTGGACTCCTGACGTTCGGCGCAGCCCGGGCCAACGCTTCGAAAACGGTGAAACTGAGCTCTGAAAAAGCCATCACTCTTCGCTAACAGTCACACCCCGGGGTTTCGGTGAACAGCTTCGGTTGCAGAATTTTGAGTGAACATACGGTCCAAGCCGCCAAAGCAGAGGTGGCTGAGTGGGCCGTGGTCCCGGCAGCTGATCACCTCGGCCTCCCTGACTCCCCCATCGCTCCAGCGTCTGCTACCCGACATGGGTCCTCGGAGCGATAGCCGAGCGGGACAGAGCCCGCTGGGATCCCGACCTGGCCGAGTGGCCACGGGCAGCGGTAACAGTGCCACGACCCGAGGCAGGAACACGGCACCGCCTCGAATGCGGACCCCGTCTATCGATGACGAGCGCACCACCGATGGTCCGCCTTGGTCCCTTCGGAGCGATGATTGCCGTGCACCCGGTACCTGCGGCGATAGGCGGGAGCCCTCTCACCTGGAAATTCCGGCGGCACCGTGGCCGACGAAACAGGTCAGGTCATCGGGCTGTCCCCCTGGCCGCGGGGCCGCGCTCCTGACAATGGTCATCCCGGGCCTTTTCGCTTCAGGCAACCGGCCGCCCGGCGCCCGAGATACCCGCAGGCACCGCCGAGCATCACCAGAAATCCCAGGACGCCCAGACCCGGAAGCTGCGCGGCAATACCCATAATCAGCAGCCCAAAACCCACGAGGCCCAGCACGATCCCGGCGGACCTGCGAAACCACAACCCGGCAGGCTTCCCCGTAGCAAGTTCCCGGGCCAGGAGCGGGTCGTCAGCAGCCAGATCCTTTTCGAGTTCCCCGAGACGTCTGCGCTCATAGTCCGACAGCGGCATTGCAAACCCTTCCTCTCCCGTCCATGCCTTCAGCCACCGCACCAGCATGCCCACCGGCAGGCTTCCTTGCCTTCATTATCGACGTACAACCCACCGGGTTCCAGACCACCGGACGTCGCCCCATGCATGGCAAATTGACCTTTTGACCTCGTGGAATACCTCACGCCACAGCTGCGCACGGCACATGATCACGTGGCCGTTATGACCGGCGGAAGCCCGGCAGCCTTAGGTTCGGGGTGTGCCGGTCCTTTTGGCGAGACGTTCTGCAACCCGCCACCGACGGACCGCGGCACAGTCTCACCAGCTAGGCACAAAGCGCTATGATCCGATTGACGTCGGGGCGTACTCTGGACGGAATTCACAGTCAGGAAAGCCCGGAGAGGACGGGGTGTATGAGCCTCAAGGACGAGTGGGACCGGCTAGATTCCAAGACCCGGACCTGGCTTCTGGAAAATCCAGGATGCGTGACGCTGCCCCACGCCATGTCGAGCAAGATCAGCAAGGACGCACACGGGGACTTTTTGTGTGACCCGCACGGGCAGGTTGTGCTCTCTCTGGCCGACCACGATTTCATTCGGCAGAAAGCGGAGGCCGCCGGAACAATCCGCGTCCCGGCGACCGAATACCGGTTCTTCGATACGGCACCGTTGCCTGTTATCCGGAGAGCGCCGTCTGGCATGCCTGCCGCAGGGCCAACCGATGAGGCTCATTAAAGACCAGCTGGTTAAGGTCAGTTAGGAGCGGCAAACCGAACCTGGACAGTCCGCACCCGGCACCCCCTTGGTGTCGGGGTCGGTAATCTCGCCGTCTCAAAGACGGACGCGCATAAGATCTGCGTTGGCTACGTGGCGGACACGGACTGCGCGGGAGCGTGCCTCAGATCGGAGAGCATCATGCTCAAGACCTTGCTGTGCAAGTTGAACCTGCGCCACGATTGGCCACACGGAATTCACCCAGGATGGCGGCCGCTACAACCGCTGCACGCGATGCGGTCAGTTCGACGACCGTGGGGGCGGAGGGACTGGTGGGAGCGCTACTTGGGCGGGCCCGGCCGGCATGGGGTAAGCCCACGTACTCCATGCCGGCCCCGACTAACGAACCGTGGTCGCGGGACAAGATTGGTTCTGCCCTGCCTTGATGACGGTCAGGCAGCCTTATTCCGGTGGATGTCAGGGCCCGGGGCATCAGCTGCGAGGTCAGCCGGGTATCGCGGAGTCATGATCGGGGCGGCGGGTTGTGACCGGGGTGATGATCCGTGGGCGGGGATTTCAGGGCAGAGGTCGGTGATCAGGCCCATTCCGGCATACTCGCGAACGGCCGTAATGCCGGCGACAGCAGCGGGTTTGTCGGGAAATGATCTGGAGAGGGCCATTACGGTTCCGTCTTTTGCCTTGAGTCGGAATCTGAAGCTCATGTTCTCGTCGGTGAAGAGTTCGAATGTACCGGTCATGGGCATCCTCCTAGATGGGGGGAAACGAGCCGCTTGGGCTTGTCTTGTTAGGTCCGGGATGCGGTTTCGCACCTCGGCCTTCAGGTCGGGCATTGGAATTCTATATGTGATTTTGTGAGGTCCGCCACAGGCGGACCCAAAGCTTAGGGTACTTGGACGTCCAGCCTACTGGCGAGTATTCCGGAGGCTTTCGGGGGCGATGAGCGGCTGGGATGACAGGCGACTTCCACGCACCAAGCACATCAAACCCTACAAATCCGGGCCTGAAACAGGGGTGGGGACGCTCGAACGGACGTTAGAGTCGAATATTTCACTAAGTCACTCGTGGAAGCCTAATCGCCATGGATGGGGCTTTAAAGCCACGACCTACGGGCACGGCGGCTGGAATGTATGGCGGCGCCATGGCAACAGCGAGCGGGAGCCGGGGACCCGGCCGGCCATGCAGGGCTCAGCCGGTGGACGCGTCGCGGGGACCCGTTTCTTGGTGGACTGACTGGTCCGGTCCAAACGGAGCCGGGACCGCAAAGTCGACAGGCCTGCGGCGGGGGATGCCGGAATGATGGGTTATCGGTCGATGTCTAGCAACTGCAAGAGTCAGCATTGTCCCTCACGTTCTCTATGATCGCTTTCAGAATCCCCGTCCGACGAGTTCGCCGCGTTGCTGCGGACCGGCTGTCGGGCCTCGGGGCTGGTACACGTGCGCTCCGATGGAGGAGACCACCCGTGTCTGACTAACACCCTACGTCAGGAAATCCTGGACGGATATGCCCCAAATAAATTGATGGCCTGCGATCACTTAGCACCCGGCCTCGCCAGGCCAAAGGGGCGCAAATAATCTTCCTTCCGACTGTTGCCTGCATCACAGCCTGTTGTTTAGCCTTGTTCCGGGCCGCAGCGTCGCGGTTCCTGATCGGAAAGAGGACTCATGACCGAAAAGATCCGGCTTCTCGTAAAAATGGACATCGATGGTGCCCAGATCCGCATCACAGCCCAGGGGCGGCTAACCTCCCGGAGCCTCCACGCCCTTTATGTCGTCGCGAGGCGGGCCAACGCCCTCATGGATGGTCTGGCCCTTGAAGTCGACGTCACCGCGGCCAGCGTCGACCCTGCCGCCATGGAAGCGCTGCGACGCTGCTCGCAATCCCGCCGCCTTCCGGCCCTGATCGATCCCCAACAGTCAGATGTCAACATCTCCGTCAGGTCATCCGCCGACGCCGCCCTGGCCGCCTGACGGCAGATCGGAACCGAACGGGTGCAGAAACGGCCCCCGTATGCCCACCCCTTTCGAACCGGCATTGGGTTCTGCCGGGGGCGTTTCGTCAATCGTGCTCAGGTCCGGGGATGGCCGGAAGGCCAAGTGTCATGAAGACGCTGTTGGGGTCCGGCCGGTAACTGGCGAATGGCCCGCATTGGGTGAACCCGTATTTGCTGTACAGCCTCCGGGCCGGCGCGAAGAACTCCTGAGCCCCGGTTTCCAGATACAGGCGCCGGTAGCCCCGTTGGCTGGCTTCCTCGATGAGAACGGCGAGGAGCCGGGTTGCCACCCCTTGTCCTCGTGAAGATGCCGTGGTGCGCATTGATTTGAGCTCCGCGGCTGACGGCGTGAGTTCCTTCAGCGCCCCGCACCCAAGGAGCGCCCCCGCCCTCCTGAACGTCCATAACGTGATGCCCGGACCGGCCAACGCCGCATGGTCCAGGGCGTGCACGCTTCCCGCGGGCGATGCCCTGTACATGTCGTCCAGATGCTCACCCAACAGCTCCTGGACATCTTCACGTGACGGATCATCGACCATGATCTGAATCAAACCCATTCCCCCTGATACTGCGGTTCCTTCGACATACCCCTTGCCGGGCGCGGGGCCTGACCGGCATTAATGGCGGCTCCGTCCCTGACGAACCGGGCAAGTTCCCACGAGTCTGGCATACGTTTATGAAAATTCGCCCTCACCCTGCACGCCTCCAGGCGGCTTTCACGAGCGAACCTAGGTGGGTAGACGGGACGATTTGCCGCCGCAATGCCTTGTGGGTTGTGCAGTTGAAGCTGCACAGCTTCTTGTAGGTGAGGTTCAGTCAGTCCAGGGGACAAGAAAACGTACCGCGAGGACCACGCCGTAGATGATCACCGCTGAGAAAAGCAGGATCCGAACCCAGGCGGGCCCCGGCAAACGATGAAATATCCACGAAAACATGCGACTCATTTTTCCCCTCGTATTCGCAGTCATACTCAGGCCCATTCTGCCCGTGTCTGACCCGCAGTCCAAGAACAATCCGGGCGCCTTCCCGATCGTGGGCGGCCCGGTTCCACGCTCACTTGACCGGCGGGGCTGGGTAGAGTGCGGGCAGTGTCGGAAGCTCCAGAACCTACTGACGGACCTTGCACGCCGCAGGTGGTCTAAGCGTCGAGGGAGTGAGCGTCTCGCGCCCTTCCGCGAACAGTCGGGGAATCATTGATCCGGCTTTGAAGAGGCTGATCCTGACCGAACCCATGCCACACGGCTCAAGCCGCGCATTTCCCCGGGGTCCTGGGTGCCCGCAACGGGCGCCGCCCGGGCACCCGATATGCCTAAAACAATGCCGGGCGCGGGTTACTCAACCGTATTAGGTTTCAGCAATTGTGAACCGGGGCTTCTGGCACGCCGGGGGCAATACCTTTACGCGCTGGAGCCGGGCTTCGGAATTGCGATTCTCCCCATTGGAATGCACGGAGATGGCCTGACGCCGATGACGCTACGAAAATTCCGGCATTGTGAAGTTTTCCCTACCTGGCCGRCCGACCATGGCCCCGGAGCGTCAGCTCGGCGAGATGGTTGACCATTGCCGGGAGAGCTGAACGTCGGTACTCGAGATTGGATGACTTGATGGCATTTGATGTGACTGGCTCCGTTGGAGTCGGCGGCGGCGGGACCAATTCTGCCCAGCAGGCCGGACACCGCTGCAGGCCCATCTCGGAGCGGCAGGCGCACGGCCCGCGGCGGCCGCGATTTCGCCGCCGGGCTTCTGGAGGCGCCTTTCGGCGCGGACAAAGCCGCAGGCTTGATGGACCGGCTGGCGTCGACCATGGCCGGGAAGTCCTTCGAATTCCTCGAACTGATGGCACCGCAGCAAATACTCGAGCTGATCGACGGCGAACTGCCTCAAACCATTGCCCTGGTGCTGGCGCACCTCCGGCCCACCAAGGCCTCGGCCGTTGCATCCGGGCTCGATGACGACCCGGCGAGCGAAGTGGCCCGCTGCATCGCCACGATGGGCCCCGTGGCGCCCGACGTCGTGCCATCGTCGCTGAGGTTCTGAAGCAGCGTTCCCGGGCCGTCATACCGCAGGGCAAGGCCACGGACAATGTGGACGGGATCCAGCCGCTCGTGGACATCATCACCCGGGCAGACGTCAGGACCGAACGGACGGTGCTGGATGGTCTGGATGCCCTGGATCCTGAACTTGCCGGTGAGGTCCGCGCCCGGATGCTGACCTTCGTGGACATCGTGAAACTGGAACGGCGGGACATCCAGCAGACCCTGCGGGGCGTGAGCCCGGAGGTGCTGGCCATCGCAATGAAGGGGGTCCCGGCCGTGATACTGGACACAGTCCGCAGCAACATCTCCGCCCGCAACCAGGAAATCCTGGAGTTCGAGATGGCCAACTCCGGTCCCGTGCGTGCCTCCCAGGTGGAGGAAGCCCGATCGGAAATCGTGCGCGCCATCCGGGCAGGCACGGCCAACGGCACCATGGTGGTACGACGCACGGACGAAGACGACTACGTCGACTGACAGTGAGCGGTGACGGGCGACCCTGCACACACTCCGACTAAGGAACTGTCCATTGCGCAGGCGGCCAGGCCAACTCGCCGATCCGCCGTCAGAACCCAGGGGAAGTAGTTTCCCCCGACTCTGGAAGGCCACGCCGGGGCTTCCCGCCAGTGAAGCTGGGGGTGTCTTCCCGACCGCGTAACGGTAAGGGCACCGTTGGCGGTTTCTTCCCTGCCGGATTAATGTATGCAACAGGGGGAAGAAAATGGTAAAGCGGCGCAGAGGAATGATCGCGTCGCTAGTCGGCGGCCATTTGCTGCTGACCATAGTGTGTGTCCAGGTTGCGTTCGTTGTTGCCATCGCAGTGGCGCTGGGTTCCGGGATCGTCGCGGTAGTTTCGCCCGCAGCGGACCTGATCCTGGGTTTCTTCGCCGGGAGCCTTGTCCTGGTGGCGGTTTTCGCGACGGTGAAAGGAATCCGGGCCTTGCACGGGGAGCGTTCCCGTACCAGGGCCGCGTCCGAGCTCATGGAGACCGTCGCCCACGCGAGCCAGGAATGGCTTTGGGCGGTGGACGAGGACGAGAAGTTCACATTCTCCAGCCGGGCCAGCATGGCCTTGCTCGGTTACGAGCCGTCCGAACTCATCGGCAAGCCGTGCCGGATCGTGATTGATTCGGACGAGCTCGCCAGTGCACGGCAGATGGTCGCCGCCGCCATGGATGACCGCGGTTCGGGCTGGAGCAATGTTGTTGTCATCTGCCGCCATCGCAACGGCGCACCGGTCTGGATGGAAGTGTCTGGCCGGGTGCGCCCCGACGCGGCTGGGCTCAGTGTCCGGTTCGAGGGCACGAGCCGGCCGCTTCCTCCCCAGAGCGCGCGTGCGCTGCTGAAGCAACGCATCAAAGAAAAAGTTGAAGGGGCACTCCAGGACCGGTCGATTCTGACGGCATTCCAGCCGATCCACGACCTTGGGAGCGGAATGATCATCGGAGTTGAGGCGCTGGCCAGGTTCCCTGGCTTCGATGGCAGCGGACCGGACCACTGGTTCAACGAGGCCAGCACCGTCGGGCTCGGCGGGGAACTGGAATTCGCCGCCCTTGAATCGGCGCTCGAAGCCGCAGGCAAGCTACCGGCCCACCTTTACGTGGCGCTGAACCTCTCACCCGAAACATGCCTGGATCCCCGGCTGCCCGGGTTCCTGGAACAGTCGCCCCTGGCGGATGACCGGATCGTCCTCGAACTGACCGAAAGACTGGCGGTGGACGAATACGCCCCGCTGCTGGCAGCAATGGCGCCCCTTCGCCGGCGCGGGCTGCGGATAGCGGTCGATGACGCCGGGTCCGGGTTCGCATCAATGCGGCATGTCCTGCGGCTCAGGCCGGACATCATCAAACTCGACCGGAGCCTCATCGCCGGGATCGACAATGACCAAGGCCAGCACGCCCTGGGCGCGGCCATGGTCATCTTCGCCAAGCAGATCGGCGCCAAGATCGTGGCCGAAGGAATCGAAACCGAAGAAGAACTCGCCGCCGTCACCAAACTCGGCATGGACGCAGGACAGGGATACTTCCTCGGCCGCCCCACGGTCCTCCCGGCAGACTGGGAAACCTGGCACCGCCTGCCCGTGAACGATTCGGACGAAACCGCCAACACGCCCTGAAAGCCAGGGTTCCTGCCCGCTCCGCGATCACCAAAGCAGCATTCGTGGGGACGACGGTTCCGGGGCCTGCGCGTTCCACGCATCCATTTGCCACAACGGGCCAGCCGACTCAATGGTCAGCACAACATCCGGCCGGCGGATACGGAACACCAGCCCAGGCCGCGGGTCAGGGAACACCTCAGCCGCGGGATGCACCGTCAGGAGCCCGTCAGCGACGAGCTCTTCCAGAACAGCATGCACGTCCTTGGTGCCCGCCCGGCGCTCAACTTCGGCGGTGTGCGTCACCCCCGCGCAACGGGCGTCGACCAGCTCCGCTTCATCAACCATCTCCAACAGGGCAACAAGCACCCGACGCCGTGTCTCCGATACATCCAGTCCGGCGATCCACTCGTCGAAGGCCTGGCGTTCCCGGAAACTCCGGGCCCGCAATGCTTCGGTCGCCGGCCATTTCACCCCGAACGGCAACAAACGAGCAAATTCCATCACTCCCCCTTGCTTTGGACGGGCCTACCAGGACCTCCCGACGTGGAAAGTCTATCGACTGGATCAAGCCCTGCGGCAGGGCAGGAACCGCCCTTCAGCCCAGCGACACATCCGGCCTGGTGCAGAGCGTCGGGGCTTTCCGGGTCCGTGTGCACCAAGAAGACGGCCACCGCGCCGCCGGTGAAACCGCCGCTGGCGGCTCCAGTGACGAAACGGCCAGCCCGCCTTTGATCATCAAATCCCCGACCAAGGCCACGATGCGGGCTAAAGGGAGGGCCCGGTCAGCACGGAAGCGTCGGTCCCAACGACGCGGTGCTCGTCCTCAGTTTCCATAGCTGGTGAAAGGATGAGCTGTCCTGCATCCCGATGAGAGACACCCAAAACAGTACCAATGTCGCTGACTGTCAACCCGATGCATTGAAGTTCACGTGCTGCAGCGCTGATGGCCAAAGCCGCACTAGTCTCGGCCTTGGTTGACTCACGGCGGAATCGCTTGGCCGCATCAATGGATTCACGCACAACAGCCGGGAGGACCACGTGAAGTTCAACCTCCACGTCGGCCTCCGGAACATCCGCTACCCACAAAATAGCTGACCGGATAGCCTCTTCCGCCTGGTCAAGACCCGCCACTTGACAAACAGCACCAGGCACTCCGACACACTGAAGAACCCACCAATCACCGGACCTCTCCGCCGTAACGGTATAGATCGTCATAGCCGCCACCCCCCAAACTCGTCCACGAACGTGCTCAAGGGCTGCCTTAACCGCCTCGTGGCCAATTCACCATGATCCTAAGCCATGCGGCGCGTCCCGCCCAGCATTTCGCTGGCCCTGAGGGAGGGTACATCCACTGCCCATTCCCGCGGATCCGGCCCCAGCAGGTTCCAACAGTCATCGCAACGGCTACTAGGGCCTCATTTGATCAAGCCCGGGAACTCCCAGGAGTGCTGAGATGAAGAGGGCTAACCCCAAAACCACCGCGACCGCATGCGGAAGGAATACGTTCGCCATCCACGGGGCGCGGGCGAGCAGGTGTTTGACATTCTCAGGGCTTCGCCTGACCGGTATGTCGGACCAGTAGACCCCGTCCTTACCGTCGAACCCCAACACCAGTCCACCTTCGGTGCGGAGACCTGCTGGTTGTTGAGTTCCAAATGATTGAGGTGAAAAGCTGCGACCTCGATGTCGCACATGCGTGAGTAATAGTGCATCTGGTGCTGCTTGTTCAGGCCGTCGATGAACCAGAAGGCCAGTGCGCTGGCAGCTCCGAGCCCAAACAGAGCGAAGTGGTTGGTTTGAAATCCAAGACCCGGAGCAGCCACAGACAAGGTGACCGACCACCCCCTTGACTGTCATCAGCCGGCTGTCAAATTCAGAGACGACCTTCATGATCGCCTCATGTTCACGCCCGAGGTCCGCCCTCAGAGCGTCCGTGTTCTTTGTATCCGAAGCTCGATTGCGTCGCATTACTCAGGGATGGACGTGACTGGCCCTGCGGGCAACGGCGTCCTACGGTGCAGTGCGTGCGCTAAATGGGCACCCGAACGGAACAGGGTGGTGATGACGTTAATGTCCCTGAAAGGCAAAGCCCGGATCGCTTCCGCCGTCGCCGCCGATGTTTGATTTGGCGATGTTGATTTGGTACGGACAGCTGAATCCCGTACGCGTCATGGCTGGACGTCGACCCATTCGGGTTGGGGTTCGACTAGTGCCGGTTCGGCTCCTGGACGGTAGCGGTAGGTGATGTTTTCGTCCTGGACGACGAACGTCTCCACGCCGCTGCGGGACCAGTGAAGGACGAGCAGGCCGTAGCGTTCGGCGAGCTTCGCCAGGGTCGAGAAGGTCGTGACGTCAATGACGGGACGGCCTTGCGGCACGGGCATGGGGTGGACCCGGACCAACAGTGCAGCGTAGCGGCGGCGGATGGCCGCTGCCTCGTCCGCGGGCGCGGTGCGGCGCGCAAAGACCACGGTGATGGCTGCGATGACCAGTGCGGCGAGCAGCAGGACGCCTGAGACGAAACGGGCAGCGATTGCGGTGATGTTCACGCCGTTCAGCCCGAGCGTGCGGGCCGTCATCACTGTCTGCTCCGTTGTGGTGTTGTCGGTGACGGTCAGGGTATCCGGTCCACCCGCGAGAGCGAGCTGGAGCGGGGTCAGGTTGAGCTTGAGGCCGGGCTGGAATTCAGCGCCCGTTGATGTCTTGACCTGTGGTGTCACGACGAGGGTGAGAGGTCCGGAGGGCAGGCCGGTGACAGCTGATGCGGCCTGCGCTTTGGCATCCAGTGCCTTCAGGTCCAGGGTGACTATGCCTTCGTATCCGGAGCCGCTGAAGGTCGTCGGTTGGGTCAGCGGGATGGTCGTGTGCCAGCCTCCCTGCGCGGAAAGGTCAGCTTTCACGGTCACGGTTCCCGGCTCGCCGTGATAGGTGAAGTGGACATCGACGGTGTTGGTGAGTTTGCGGAAGACCGGATCCGGGGAACTCGCGCTGGTTCCGTCGTAAGCCGGGCTTTGTCCGACGTCGGCGGTGTAGGAGAAGTTCATCCGCGTGCCGGTCTTGACCTGGGATGTGGCTGGCTCCTCGACCGGCCCGTACCACGCCAGCACTCCGAGGGCCATGCCCGTCATTGCGAAGACGGTTGCCAGGATGGTGGAAATCCGCAGCGAGGACGGAAGACTCCCCAAGGCAAGGGGCGGGGCAGGGCTTGAACTGATGTGGCGGGACAAGGCGGTTCTCCTTCGTTTGCGCCGGTGGCGGGTAGTTGCGGCCGCACCGCCCCCGGCAAGTAATACCAGTACGGCCAGGCCCAGAACCGGGGGGCTGGGAGCCCGGCTAAGCCATATGCCGCCCTCGGGTATGCGGAGTGCCAGTACCCCGAGGAGGTCATTGCGGGCGGGTTGTTCAGGGTCGAGCCAGGAGTTGTTGTCGCCTTTGAAGGTGTAATGGCCGTTCTCGATCGCAACAATGCGGTGCATCACCACGGTGTGCATGAGCTCACTGTGGTAGGCCACCACGTCACCTACCCGATAGTCCCCTGCGGGACGGACAACCGCCAGGTCCCCGGTCTGGAACTCGGGCTCCATGCTGATCCCGTGCGTCGAAACGTACGTGGTGGTTCCGCCCAATTGCGCCGGCGCAGCAAACCACCATGCGGCAGCAAGCAGCACGCAGAGGCTGATGGCAACGCCGTATCGGGCTGTCCGCGACCTGATGATCCTGCTCCCTTCGCAGTTTTCCGAACCGGTGTGGGATGGCCCGCTCCGGGGCCATCCCACACCGTTAGGGCCTGAACTAGAGGACGGTGAGACCGGTGGTGTCGAACGCGCTGAGCAGCGGGTTGTCAGCCGTGGCACAGGTGATCGTCATCGAGCCAGCAGTGTAGGTGCCGAGTGAACAGGCGTAGGGGTTGCCGCCTCCGAGTGCCGTGCTGCCGTTTTTCAGGGTCATTGACACGGTCTTGCCTGTCACGTCGGTGGAGCTGGTGAACACGACGCTGGCGAGCTTGGAATGATCGGTGGAGAGCAAAGTGTCGTTAACCGCGGTGATGGTGGCACCGGTGGCCACGCTCTCGCCATAGCCGGAGACGCCTCCGGCCGGCAGTGTGTTGCTGGCGGTGAAGGCGGAACCTGCGGCTGTGGCGAGCCCGGCGACTGACAGGGCGGTGATGAGCTTTACGGATTTACGCATGAGATTCTCTTTCGGTTTAGGAAGCCCGGCAGCCCCTGAGCGGGCCCCGCGGCGGTTGCAACCCCAGGTACAACTGGATGCCGCTGCCAACGAATACACGGCTAAGAAGTCACCGGAAAGCAGCAAGGTGTCTTGCGCTGCTTCTCCGCCGACCCGTGACTGAGCGGTGGGTTCATCGACAGTTCGAAGCTAACAGTCGGCAGCCGGGTTTACTCCGGTCCTTGGATTAACCTATACGAACCCTTGGTTTGGTCGGGTGAAACTGGGTGAATACTGGGGTGGAACTGCAGGACGCATCGAGCTGGAAAGGCTGCCACAGGTCGGCGGGCAGGCATGACGGGGTGTGACGGAGCACGGACCCGTTTCCCCAGCCCCAAGAAACACCCAAGATTTCCGCAGGATCGGCCAATGTCGGGCTATTCCGTCAGTGGGGGACGTACTTTGGGATGATGGCCACTTCAGCATCAGACCGCTCCGGCGACCCCGGTGCGGATCCCGTCGGCGAAGCGGAGTCCTCCAGGGTTCCCGCGGGCGGGGGCCTGTCCCTGAGCGGACGGGAGTTGCCGCTGCTGGATGCGGCGGTGCTAGAAGACCTGGAAGAACAGCTGGGGCAGCCGGACATGGCATGGAATTTTGCGCGTGACTATGCCTCCATCTGGGGGCAGCGGTACCTTCGCCTCGTTGCTTCTGTCGAGCGCAGGGACCGGATGGCAGCACTTGACGCGGTCATCAGCCTGAAAGTCTCTTCTGCCATGGTCGGAGGGTTACGGCTGGCGCATCTCGCGGAGATGTTGGAGGCTACCGTTCGCGAAGGGGACCTCGGTGACGGGGCTGCCCTCTTGGGCCTGATTGCAGTCCATGGCCGGGCGACGGTCAAAGAACTTCAGCTCAGGTACATCAGGACGGACGGATAACTGTCCAGTCCTTCCCAGCCTCCACCACGTTAAGCCGGAGCGTCCGGCCCTTGTGACCTCGCCACGGCCAACCGGTGCTACCTGCCCCGCGGATGGTCTGCAACCAACGACGCGACTCCGGCTCGTCACGGAGTGTGCGGTGAAGGTTCCCGATATGCGCCTCCACGGCACGTTCATCGGAGTCGCTGATCCAGATGACCTCGCTGTCCCCTCCCCGGATGGCACGGAGGAATTCAGACCGATCGTTCCGACTCCCCGAAGCAATTCGTGAAGGAGGTCGAACCAGCACCGCGTCAGCTCCGCTGCAATCCCGCCCACTGCTGCCGTCCGCCCTCTGTCATCCAGGCCAACCCGTTGCAGCACAGAACCTACTCACCATTCCGGGTCTCGGAAAGACGAATGCGCAGGCGAGGTTTCGGGCGAATGACCGCCCGCGGTCAGGGGCCGCGGCCGGCCCATCATCGCAACGATTCTGGCCCGCATCTCCCGCGGCCAGAAGGGCTTGGTGATGTACTCATCAGCCCCGGCATGATAAGCAGCCAGTTGATAGGGCTCGTCAGCCCTGCCTGTGAGCATCACGATATAGGCGTTGCTGAACTGTCGGATCCGGCGCAGGACCTCGAGCCCGTCAATGTCCGGCAGGCCTACGTCCACGGTCACGACATCGGGATTGATGTCCCGCACCACCTCAACGCCTTCGCGGCCGCCCGATGCAGTGTGGACTTCGAAACCCCATTGGAGAAGGATTCCCCCGATCAGGTTGCGCATGTCCTCATCGTCTTCTATTACTACAGCCACGCCCAAGTCGCTCATGGCCCCCCATGTGTACTTCAAGAATCCGCGTCAGCCCAGCACCGGCACGGTAGTCAGACCTATAGTTCCCAAGCTACAAGGAAAAGACGGACTTTGCATGAACTCTTTTGAAAAGCCGCCTGGGGTTGTTGGGTTGAGTCAGACGCAGCCGGCATCTTACAGGGCGGCCGTAGCCTTAAACGCCCGCATTGGCCTTGGCTGCGTTTCCGGAATGCCGGGGGTTTCTGCGGGCACCGAAGCGAAGATATGGGTACCGGTCCTTTCGCTGCTTGGCCGCGAAAGCCGTAGGTGAAGGACGCCGCCTGCTAGCAGACTCACAGGACCACCCCTGCCACCGCTCGTTGTTGGGGCGGGCAGCGCGGAAATTGATGGAGCCGCCGGACGCCCACTCTTCTGACAATTGAGGCTCCGCGTGTGCTTACAAAGAGTCGATGCGCCAACCTGAGTCCACCGGCATTGTTAAGCAAATCTTGAGCCTTTCTAAAGGTCATCTTGAGCTTGACTCTGTCTGCGGACATTTTCCGGTTACTATCGGCCGGGTTGCCCTACTGAAAGGCCATTTTGTTGTGGATTTCGTCCGTTATGCCACCGGCCTCGCGATCTTCCTGAGCGCCTCATTTGTGCTAATGTTTTCCGTACACCTGCTCGTGCTGTGGCATACGAAGCGCAAGAACACTGCCTCGCTCGTCCGTGAGAACTAGCCGCGACAATGCCCTACATCGACATCAACCCCCATCGCCCCCGCCCGAAATGGCCCGGATACGTCGTACTGGCTGTCCTGACGGTCCTAACGCTCGTTGTCGTCATCGCTGCTCTGGCTGGCCCTTAGCAGCCCCGGCCAAGACACATATCCAAAACCAGCGAATGACAGATGAACAGAACCACGGCGGTATTCGCCTTGGACACGCTTACCCTTCGGCACCCAACTTCGCCGCCCAGGGGGATAAACCCGCGCTCATCAAGGCCAGCAGGGAAATGCAATCAGTTCTCTTCTCTTGGAAATCGGGTTCCCGAGATCTTCTCTGCGGTCACCTGTTGACCTAGACTAAGCGAGTAATCGGTGCTTGTTCGGGGGGAGCAATGGAGAACCGAAAATCCGCATATAAGTGCCCGAAATGTCACACACGGCTACTTGAGACTTGGTACATCGAGATGGACGGGGATGTAACTCTGGAACGTCGGCAAATCGGCCGGCCGTACTGTCCCGACGGTCATTCCATCACCTACTGGAACCTGGCGGGTCAACCAATCCGTGCGGTCTAGACAGGGCGTGATGAACGGTTGGGGCGTCATACTCGATTCCGGTCTTGGAGTGCCCACTGCGATATAGCTCCGGCCGATGGGCGTATATCCCTGCCGGCAACCGGCCCGGCGGCCAGATGGGGACAACCCTTTCAACGGCCGCAGTGCATTAAGGTATGGACTTGGCCATTAGCCAAAGACCGGGACAGACGCCCGCAAGCGCCTCGAACTTGGTACACACGGCAAGGCAGCACCGTGGGTGGCGACTGAGTCCTTGAGGGTTGCATGGACTGCACTTCAGCTGCCTCAGCGGCCCCCGGAAAGTGCCCTGCGCGGCCATCTTCAAACGGAGACTCGTCCTTGCTGGCCACCGAACAGAGCGGACGACAAACAACCCCGATACCTCATTATTGTGAAAGCGACCGGGGCCGCTTCCAAGCTCGGGCGGGAACGGCTTGGCCGAATATAGGCAGGGGAAATGGCGAAACCTGGACAGTCGTATGACCCATCCGAAATACCCGAGGTAATCGTTTCGCCAGGCAAAGGCGGAAACGACAGCCTGGCGACTTTGCGAGAGCAGGCACAGGAAATCATCGATCAAGTTCTGAGCGGCACTGATCCCGCCGGTGAACGGATCCGGGCAAAATTGAGGGTGAGCATTTCCCGACATCCTGGAAGGCCGGACCAGGCGCTGCTCGAGCACCTCATGGACCGCAACAACTGACCGGCAGATTTCACAGGAGCCACGCGATAAAAAGCCCCTCACCGTGGGGGACGGTGAGGGGCTGAGTGTGTAACCGTAGGGCGGGTACACGGCCCGCTAGGTTGCCGGCTTCCCCAGCCTACGGGGCCGCATACCGGCGCGGATCCGGCGTGGGCCGGATTTACGAATCCTAGACGCCGGGCGCCGCGGCGCGCAACCTGCCCGGACCCGAAGCAACGATCCATTTTCCGAAGCTTCGCCTAATCATGATCAGATTTGTTGGACTGGCAATGTCTCCCTGTTTACCTACCAACCCCACGGCGGAGCGAGGCAGCGCGTCGTCGAGGCAGTGAGGACATCGCGGAAGGACCTGCCACACGGCTAACAAACTCACGGACCGATCGCGCATGATTCATCCGTATGTGAGTAGCGGGCGGGTTCCCCTGCGTGAGCGCGAGCCTTAGCATCGAAGTGCTGGAAAGACGGTGCCGACTCGAGTCTGGCCGGGCGTTGGCGCCGAGCACGGCCGAGTCCGATGTCACCGCGACCTGATCGGCGGCTTCCCATGAGCTCCAAGAACTTCGCCCTGAGGAGCGCGGCCCTCGCCGTTGTCCTCGCTCTCTCGGCCTGCACCTACACCGCCCCCGACAGAACAACGTCACCGACCGCCCCAGCCGCTACGGACTCGCTGGATCGTCAGGCGAAGCTGTTTATGGACCAGGGCGCCGTGTCCGCTGTGGTGCAGGTACGCTGGCCCGGCGGGGAGTGGTCCAAAGCGTACGGCGTCCGCGACCTCGACACCAAGGCCCCTGCACAGCCCACCGACCTGGCGGAAGTCGCGAGCATTACCAAGACGATGACCGCGGTCACCGTCCTCAAACTCGTCGATGACGGCCTCATCGGCCTCGACGACCCTGTGAACGACATCGTCCCCGGGTTCAAGACGCTGCTCCACCCGCCCGGGCCGATCACCGTTAGGCAACTGCTCGGCCACACGTCCGGGGTGCCCGAGTTCACGGACGTGCTCTACGAGAACGTGGACATCCGAGCGTCCATAGGCCAACTGCTGGTTACGCCCGAGACTGCGCTCCGAGTGGCGGGTACCCAGCCGTGGGATCTCTTCTCTGTGGGTAGCTTCAGCTACTCGAACACGGGCTATATGGCCTTGGGCCTCTTGGTCGAGGCACTCCGCCACAAGCCGTTCCCTCAGGTGCTCCGCGAGGAGGTTATCGACCCGCTCGGGCTCAAGGACACCACCACCGGACGGCTGAACCTCCATGAGGCACGGCTCCTGCACGGGTACATCGCGCTCCGTGGGGAGCGGCTGGACGTAACGGACAACTCGGACACAGCCGCCTCTCCGCATGCGGGCGTCACCTCGACCATGGCGGACGTGAACACGTTCTACGCCGCCCTCTTCCAAGGCAGACTCGTCTCGGCAAAGAGTCTGGCCGAGATGAAGAAGAAGCCAAGTCTGGCGCCCTACGCGCTCGGCGTCTGGACCACGCAGGGCGGATGCATGGGCGGGACCCGGTTCGAGGGGCGCGGCAGATTTTGGACATACTTGACCGTCGCGGTAACCTCCGAGGACGGGAAGTACGTGGCCTCCATGACCGTGGTGCCACCAGTGATCCCTTCCGACATCGAAGACCCCTCGACACAGGCCAAGCGCGATCTGTATATGGGCCAGATGGAATCCACCCTTAATGAAACGCTGGATCGCCTCTGCCAACACTGAAAAGCAGGTCGGGCGTCCATCCTGTCGAGGTGCCGCAAACACGTCCTAGCGGTAGGCGTCGCGGCGATGCGCGATCGAGACGATCTCGATCAGCACGATGTCCTCCACGATCCGGGAGATGACGCGCTACTCCCCCCGCATGGCCGAATACAAGGGGAACAACGGCTCCTGCAACTGCTTGCCCACACGTTGAGGGTTCTCACTCAGGGCGCCTCTTATGAACTCAAATGCCGCAGCCGCGACCTTCTCCGGCAGGTCATGGGTTAGGGCCCGTTTCGCCGACTTGGAAAATCTGACCTCGTAACGAGGGCTCATGCTTGGTCGTGCGCATGTCCGCCTTGACCTCGTCGATGGTGAAGGTTTCTCCGTCGGCCAGCTCCCTCAGTCCCTTGCCAATATCCTTGACGAGTTTCGCGTCGGACAAAACCGCTACCGTTTCGACCAAGGCGTCGTAATCGTCGGCGCCCAGGAGGACCGCGGCACGGGAACCGTTCCGGGTGATTTCGAATCGTTCATGCGTGGACGATGCCTGCTCCACGATCCGTGAGAAGTGCGCTCGAGCGTCTGCCACTGGAAGCGTTGTCATGTACATAATTCTAGCGCAATTGGCCAGGATCTAGGCCTGATCCGAATCGGTCGAATAGCCCGTGGCACTGGCCTTCCACTCGCTGCAGGAGCAACCGGCCGGCGAAGCAAGATCCTCATTCGCCAGGTCCGGCCGCCACCGGCCCCAAATGCCGTGCACCCCAGCGCCCGGTGAATATGGGTGCAGTGCGCTCTCCATATCCGACGGGATAACCCCATATCCAGAAATTTGGATATGCGGTTATAGGAAGTTATGACGCTCCGTCCCGATTGCTCTTATGGGTCGAGGTAGAATCCCGGTCGGAGGCGCGCAGACGGCCTCCGCCGCACGCGAGGGGGACGCCACATTGGCCAGGAGATTCAGCCGCAGACCGACCAGCACGATGACGTAGAGCGGCTCGATGTGCGGCCAACGCGGACAGCAGAGACATGCCGGTCCTTACCAGCCACAACACGATGAGATCACGGCATTGGCGATTCTGGTTGGGGCTTTTCGAGTTGTGCGCGGGATTGCTCACCGGTCTGGTCACCGTCACGAGCGCCGCGACGGGTATCGGACACTTACGGGATATGGCGGGTTCAGGGGTTGAACCCCGGCAGAGTGGATCGCCTACGTCTTCGCCGTTACCTTGGGCTTCGGCGCGGTATCCATCGCGCGCATGGTGATCGGGATCTGGAACCTCGCCACCCTCAAAAGAACAGCCCGATCGCCACTGATCGCCGCCATTGCGGTCTCCGCGGCGTCAATCGTGCTGACAACGGTCTTCATCGACGGGCCCCTGTTCGATCCGGTGAAGATCGTATGGACCGCCCTCTTCGCGGTAGTCAGCCTCTGGACTGTCGGCATCCTTCGACTCAAGAAACTCCCAGCTGGAATCTTCGTCGGTCAGTGAGGGACAGCCCCCGTCCGGGCAGGGTGACAAACTGAAGAGCCCACGGACCTTGAGTACCTCCCCGCACTGTGATGGTTGGTCGGTCGTGGCGATACTGAGCTGTCCGCGTAAGGGATCCTGGTGGCGTGCCAATGAAGGATCAGGCCGAGACACACTTAGACTTGGTTCGGTTTCCGTTCAAGGAACCGAGAGTGCCGTTGCCGCCGACAACCATTGTTCCGGTGCGAGCGAAGGGGGAGCCATGGCGGACGACTATCCGCTCGAGAGTCTGAGCGACCGCGCCTTCGAACAGCTATCCGTTGCCCTGTCATTGCAGGTTCTCGGACCCGGCGTCGAGGCCTTCGGAGCCGGCCCGGACGGAGGACGAGAAGCAACATACACCGGACCCGTGAACTGGTCGGCGACCACCGGCATGGGGTCCGACTCCTGGAATGGCTATGTTGTAATACAGGCCAAGCAAAAGGAATTCTCCGACGCCGATCCCCACAAAAACGCTGTCTGGCTTAGAGGACAGATCAAGGATGAACTGGACCGGTGGGAACACCCGGAAAGTCGACGGGGCAGGATCCCGGAGTACTTGGTGTTTGTCACCAATGTTCGACTGTCGAGCGTTGCCGGCTCTGGCGGCATTGACAAGCTTGACGCGTTCATGTCGGAGCGAAAAGCGGAGACTCTCGCTAAAAAGGGCTTCAAAGGGTGGAAGATCTGGCACCGGGACCAGCTCAACGGTCTCCTGACAATCAACGACTCCATCCGGCACGCATTTCCTGCCATGCTGACTGTCGGTGACGTGTTGAACCGACTGAACAGCCTCTCGACGAGACTTCCCCGTTCCGAAGAGCTGAGAGAGATCCTTGTCGACCACGCCAGGTCCTCGCTGAGCGGAGAGCGATGGGTAAACTTCTCCGAAGCCGGAGGAGACAGTCGAGACTCGGTGGAGAACGTCATTATCGATCTGCCCGCGCAGATGCAAGATGGCGCCAATGGTTTCGCGCTCCGCACTCTGCTGCAGCAGGGCGAGCATGTCCTGAGGGCATCAATGCAAGAGACCCACCGCCCACGTCACATAGTTCTGACCGGAGCGCCTGGAAACGGCAAAAGCACCCTCAGCAAATTCCTCATACAAACGTACCGGTCCGCGTTCGTCGAACTCGACCCGGTCTTACCGTCAATCCGTGAAGTCATCGGCGGAACCCACTCAGCACACCGACGCTTAAAGCTCGATGCTCCCAAAAACAAGCGCTGGCCGGTGAAGATCAATCTGGCCGAATACGCTGACACCATTGGACCGAACGGGGACAAACCGCTTATTCGCTGGATCAGTGAAGTCGTCACCAAGCGCTCATCGTTCAACATCGAACCGGCCATGCTCAACAGCTGGCTCCGGGTCTGGCCTTGGGCACTCGTGCTGGACGGTCTGGACGAAGTCACATCGCCCGAAGTGCGACGCAAGGTTCTCGACGAAATCGAGCATTTTGTTGAATACGCTGACTCCCTCGACGCTGACGTGCTGATCGTTGTAACAACCCGGCCTACCGGGTACACCGAGCGCGTCTCTCCCCGCGATTTCGTGCAGCTTGATTTGGGTTATTTGGAGCCGTCAAAAGCAGTTGAGTACGGAAGTGTTGTCATCAACCGTCGCCTCGCGTCCGACCATGAACGCTTGGACACCGCACTTTCGCAGTTCAAGAAGGCTGCCCGCGACCCGAATGCCGAGCGTCTTCTCAAGACACCTCTCCAGGTTCTGATCCTTACTTTCATCCTTGAACGCCTCGGTGCCCTTCCTGCCGATCGTTATCATCTTTTCTGGCGCTACTACGAAACGATCTACGATCGCGAAGCAGCCAAACCCACCTCTCTCAGGTCCCTCCTTGCCCATCACCGTGGTGACATCACAGAGCTACATGAACGCGTCGGCATCCTACTGCAAATGCATGCAGAGACACTGGGCCAGGCAAGGTCCAGGATGCCGCTCTCCGTGCTCCGTACCCTGGCGACGGAGCGGATGATTGAAGTCGGACACGACCCCAACACCGAGGCTAAGAAGATTGCACAGCGCATCGTCGACGCGGCAACTCACAGGTTGGTGCTGCTAGTCCCTAGCGAAGAAAACACTGTGAGTTTCGAGGTGCGCAGCCTCCAGGAAATGATGGCCGCCCGCGCGATCAGCTCGGGATCGGACGACGATGTCAAACATCGGTTGATGGTCACGGCACCAAGCCCACACTGGCGCAATACGTGGGTCTTCGTTGCCGGCAAGCTATTCACGGATGGGAGTGACCACCAAAGGGACCTGCTCACCAGCATCGTCTCAGCGGTTGACGAAAACAGCGCGCTTCCGAGCTGGCTGTGCCCGGTTGCACCTGAACTTGCCGCCGACATTCTTGACGACGGGTTGGCGGCTAGCAAGCCGAAATGGCAGAAGCGGTTTGTCGATGTCAGCCTTAAGACCTTCCAAGGATGGATTCCTCGGGACACACGCGGTCTGGCGGTGGGGCTTGCCGCGGCGGCGGAGGAGCAGAACCTTCGCATTCACATTCGGGGCGCGATCAAAGCGGCTCTGGCCGGCGCTCCCAAAAACCGCGCCGTCGCCTGCATCGTTCTGGACGACAGCCGCCTCGGTGGGGCGGCCCCGATACTTCCAAGCTCCAGCGAAAAGTATCGTGCGATGTGGACTGGTGTCCCGCCTGAAGAACCTGCCGCCACGATTGGCCTTGGAACCCTGCTGTCTGCGGGCGATCCCACCGAGCTCAGCCCCGCGTCAACAGTGTTGGTCCGGGAATGCCTAGACGAGCTCGACCGAGTGAAGCTCGTCGAAACCGTAAACTTGGGCCTTTGGCCGAAGCTCCCCGACGCCAGCGAAACTTTCCCCAAAACCCTCGCTACCTTCCAGAATGAGGAAGCGGCGACAGCCATGGAGCTTCTATGTGATCAACTCGAACCAGAACAATGGATGGCACAAGCTTTACTGGCACGCATCATGTGGCCCTCCCTGACCCGCCAACCGGTCGGGTCCCGCATCCAGCTGAACTTCAGCAACCCCTGGCCGGAGACACGGCAGGCATAAGATCTGCCCAATAAGGCAGCTTGGTCGAACGCCGCGTGACTGCACCATCCCGAGCGAAGTCGAAACCCCGTTAAATCAGCACTTCATTCAGATTAGTGCGTCCAGCTTTCCCCAGAACGCCAGGCCGCAAGGCTTTGCGGACTCCTTGCAGGTCGGTCTTGTATTCGCCGATCCGCTGGGCGCAGTCTTTCAGCAGTACCCGGTCGATCTCCACGGGAAGGATGGGCCTGTCGGCGAGCAGTTCGTTCAGTTCACCCTGAGACACGGATCCGTACCAGTTGGCTGCGACGCTTTCGCCGATTTCCTGGGCGACGTCCATGGGGCTGTCTTCGGGGACGAAGGCAGCGCCGGCTCCCCCCGGAGCTGTAGACCAGGTGCGCCTCTGCTGGATGTGCGTGGTGGGGAGCATGGTGAAGCGGACGCGTTGCGGGGCCCGGCTTTGCCACCGATGCAGCCGGCTTCGGAACGGGGCTCGGCAGCGGATGTCCTGCGTGGGCAGGGGGCGAGGGAAACGGCCTCGGGGCTTCTTGCACGATCTTCGTGAAGCCCTCGTCGATCAGTTCGGCCGGAAGCGTGATCATGCTTGTCCACCCGCAGGCCCAGGTGCTCCGCAACTGACATCACCCCGAGACGGTGCGCCGAGTCCGCGACACCTACCAGAACAACCTTCATGCCCAGGTCCTGGGCTTTTTCAACGGCTTCGGCCAGGTCGTCATCGCCGGATACCAGATAGGCAACCGATGCTGCACGGTTGCGGGCCACCCCGACCAGGTCCAGACCCAGTTTCAGGTCAACGCCCTTCTGTTCGCCGTTGAACGAGATTCTTCCGAGCCGGACCTTCACGCCAGGCAGCAGGCCGATCTGCTTGTGCTGATCGGTGAACAACGCGTCCTTGGACGCGTCATACCAATACGTACGCAACACATCAAGCCCGGAATGCTCCTCCGTGCACTTCATAATGCCCTGGATAAGCTTCTCGAAGTCGACGCGGAAAGCTGACCGGAGGGAGGTCCCCGCAACCTGTGTGCCGCCTACAGCCAGAAGGAAACCTGCATCGACGAAAATTGCGCGTTGGGAGACCATGGCCCCGACCCTACCGGCTGACAAAACCGATACCCCATGGGGAGGCAGCCTGTCGTAGGACGAGTGTGCTGCCAGTGGCAAGACTCCTCCTTACGGTTACAGTGCGGGTTCCCGCCGAATCGTGACGCGAAAATCCCAAGAATTTTTGCAGGGTGACTGCATGCCTGGGGGTGAGGCCGTTTAGCCGCTGGTACACATCAAGGCTTCAGGATGGATTTCGGGGACACGACGGTCATCGATTACCTTCCCCTCGATCTCCGGGCCGGCGAACCTTCGGGTTCCCTGGCAGCAACGGCTCGGGCGTAGCGATTCCGGTACGTATACGAAAGAAACCAACGACTGTGACCTTTGTGCCCGTTCCTGGATTCTCTGGCGCCAAGGGGATTGTGGCCGGGTGCGGTTCCTTCGTCGGGAGTGGAGGAAATATATGCGTTTCCTAGGGCACCGTCCACGGCGGATGGCTTACTCTGATGCGATCTGGGAGGAACGTCATGGTGCTCGATGTCTCAAGTCTGAAGATCACACTCGGGGTCGTCGCGCTGACCTTGAGCGTGCTGTTTTTCGGGTCGTACCGCCGGACTGGTTCCTCGTACAGCGGTTGGTGGTGCCTTACCCTGGGGTTGTTGATGGCCGGGAACCTCGCCTATCTACTGACTGGGACATCCCAACAGGTCTGGGCCGACCCGCTCGGGAATGCCCTGCTTGTCGCCGGTGCTTTCAGTGTCTGGGCCGGTTCGCGTTCCCTGCGCCTGCTCACGACATCCCGGTGGCTGCTGCTGGCCGGCCCCGCGGTCACCGCCATCGCTTCCGCAATCGAGAACCCGGCCTCAGATGCCTGGGCCGGCGGGCTGGTGTACCTGGCCATGATGGCCGCCGGCATGGGTCTCGCGGCCCGGGAACTGGCGCTCCTAAAGCCAGCGGATTCCCAGTCCCGCCACCCGCTGGCGCTGTCCGCGGGATTCCTGGCCGTCTATTACCTTGCCCGCGCCTGTGTCTACATTCTGGAGGGGCCCGACGGGCCCGTATTCACCACCTATTTCAGCTCGGCGTTCACGAGCATGCTTACCATCGTGCTTCTGGTGGTGGCGTCCTTCAGCATGACCGCGCTCAGCAACGAACAGCTCATCAACGGTCTCAACGACCGTGCCAGCCGTGACGGACTGACCGGCCTGCTCAACCGTACAACCTTCGAGGAGCAGGCCGAGCTGGAAGTCCGGCGGCTGCACGCAGCCGGTTCGGTCGCCGCTGTGATCCTCGCCGATCTGGACAACTTCAAAGCCGTCAACGACGCCCACGGCCACGCCGCCGGGGACGCCGCGATCCAGGCCTTCGCCGCAGCCTGCCGCGCCTCGATCCGCCACATGGACCTCGCCGGCCGTTACGGCGGTGAAGAATTCATCTTCCTGCTCCCGGGAGCCAGCGAAGAAAGCGCCGAAATGACCGCCGAAACCATCAACCTCCATCTGGCCTCCACACGATCCCCCGAGGGACTCCAGTTCCCCACCGTGAGCTACGGCATCGCCACCAGCACAAACACCGCCGACCTCACCGCGATGATCGCCGCCGCTGACAGCGCGCTCTACGAAGCGAAAAACCTCGGGCGGAACCGCATCGTCACCGCACGCCCCGGAACGTAGTTGACCCACCCGGGAGACCCGGACGGCACACGATTCCAGGCCCCGAATGCACCGCAAGAATCAATTACTACCGCGACCAGGATCGCGTCCCCTGAGCTGAGCGCCGCCGTCGGCCGGAACGTCACCTCAACACCGAAACGTTCCGCAACGGGCAGGTCTCCGGCGGACTCGGCACGGCCATCCCGCCGCTGACGTTCCTGCTTGTCTTCTACGTCAGCCTCATCCTGCTCTCCAGCCAGATGCTCAACAGCACACTGGAGGAGAAGGAAACCGGGTCACCGAGATGATCCTTACCACGCTGAACCCGACGACCCTTATCGTCGGGAAAATCATCTCGCTGTTCCTCGTTGGGCTCGTCCAGATCGGGGTGTTCCTCACCCCGATCATATCGGCTACGCCTTCTTCCGGGACCGGCTGGCGCTTCCCGACGTCGACCTAAGCTCCCTGGTCTTCGAACCCGGGCCGCTGATCACCGGGGCCCTGCTCCTGCTGGGCGGATTCACCCTGTTCACGGCTGTCCTCGTCGCCATCGGCGCGGTCATGCCCACCGCCAAGGAGGCCGGGGTCATCTTCGGCCCGCTCATGGCCCTGATCTTCGTCCCGTTCTACGCGATCAGCATGATCCTCAGCGACCCGCACTCCCCCGCCGTCCAGGCATTCACCTACTTCCCGCTCTCGGCCCCGGTGACCGCCATGCTCCGCAAGGCTTCGGAACGCTCAGCACCCCCGAAGCAATCATCGTCATCGCTGAACTCCTCATCCTCGGCATCCTGGTCCTGCGCCTGGCGGTCCACCTCTTCCGTTACGGATCCATCCAGTACTCCAGCAAACTCTCCATCACCAAAACCCTCCGCCACCGCCCGCCGGAACTCGCCGGAAAATAGGCTGAAAATCCGGAAAGGGGACTACTCCAGCGACACGGCAGCTAGCCCCTTCTGCTTCGGGGCCTGTTGCGCGTGAATTTCCCTCGACGCGTATTCCCGCCCGTTGCCCTTTGGGTCGACTGGCCACTCCGGCCACTGCCCCCGAAGTTCCGCGGGTCCGGGGGTAGCATCGGCCACGGCGACAACCGGTTCAATGGACACTGTGGATGGCTCCCTTTGGAGACCACGGCTACTACAAGGAACCTGCGGGTTTCATGGCGTCACACTCGCCGCCTATGCCTGGCGCGCGCCCATCGCGCGCGCGAAGCCTGCGCACAGTCGTGCGACGACCTCCTTCCGTCGCACAGGGCGGAAGGAAGTCGAACGGTAATCAGGTTACGCGCGACCCACCGTGAACGTGCCCTCGGTGTCGTCCTTTGCCGATACTCTCTAGCTGTGAAAACTTCCGATCTCGCCCGAGTGCGGGCCACGCTCTGGGCTGCCGCCGATGAACTGCGAGCCAACTCGAAACTCACCCCGGGCCAGTACCGCGACCCGGTGCTCGGGTTGGTGTTCCTCGCCTACGCCGAGAATCGATTTGAGGCTGTCCGTGGCGAGGTCGAGGCGAAGGCCAGCGCTCGGAACCCTGCAACGATCGCGGACTACAAGGCGAAGTCCGTGCTCTATGTCCCCAACAAGGCACGGCTGTCGAGTCTTGTTGACCTGCCTGAAGGCGATGACGTCGGCAAGGCCACCGACGAGGCGATCAAAGCCATCGAGAAGGACAACCCCGAACTCAAGGACATCCTGCCCCGCGGATACCAGAAGCTGGAACGGTCGACTCTGATTGAACTGCTGCGGCTCTTTGCACCGCTGCCCACCCAGCTCGAGGGCGACGCTTTCGGCTTCATCTACGAGGATTTCCTCTCCAACTTCGCATCGCAAGAAGGCAAGGGCGGCGGAGAGTACTTCACGCCCTACTCCATCGTCCGCCTCCTAGTCGAGATCCTGGAACCGTTCCAAGGTCGGGTCTTCGACCCGGCCTGCGGGTCGGGCGGCATGTTCGTCCAGTGCGCGAAGTTCGTTGAGCGGCACAACGAGAAGGCCGCCCGCAAACTCTCGGTCTTCGGAGCGGAAAAGACCGAGGACACAGTTCCGCTGGCCAAGATGAACCTTGCCCTCCACGGGCTCTCGGGCGACATCCGCCAGGCCAACAGCTACTACGAGGACCCCCATGGCGCGGTCGGCGCCTTCGACTACGTGATGGCCAACCCGCCGTTCAACGTCGACAAGATCAAGAAAGAACAGCTCGCCGGCGACAAGCGATTCCCGTTCGGCCTACCGAAGGCCGACAATGGCAACTTCCTGTGGATCCAGCAGTTCTACGCGGCGCTCACCCCGAAGGGCCGTGCCGGCTTCGTCATGGCGAACTCGGCCGGCGACGCGGGCCACTCGGAGAAAGAGGTTCGAACGCAGCTGATCGAGTCCGGTGCCGTCGACGTTATGATCGCCATCAGCTCCAACTTCTTCTACACCGTCACACTGCCCGTGACGCTTTGGTTCCTCGACAAGGCCAAAGTCGGTACGCCGCGCGAAGACACCGTGCTTTTCCTCGACGCCCGGCACATCTACAACCAGATCGACCGTGCCCACCGCGACTTCAAGCCCGAGCAGATAGAGTTCCTGGCCAACATTGTGCGGCTCTACCGCGGCGAGGAAGTCGAGTCCAATGACCGCAGCGAATCCCTGCTCAACGAGCACTTTCCCGAGGGGAAGTACGTCGACGTCGGTGGTCTCTGCAAGGTCGCAACTCGTGCCGAGATCGAGGGGAAAGGCTGGAGTCTCAACCCCGGTCGGTACACCGGTACCACAGCGGTCGACGAGAGCGACGTCGACTTCATGGGCCATCTCGAAGCGTTGTACGAGGACTTCACGATGCTGAGCGACAAGGCTGAGGCCCTGCGCGCAAAGGTCGATGTGGCCGTTAAAGGGATCCTCGAGGCATGAGCGAATGGCGCGTTGTCCCGCTGGGGGATGTGTGCGAGCTTAAGCGTGGCTATGACCTGCCCAACGGCTCGCGTAGGGATGGTCGGATTCCCGTTGTCTCTTCGTCCGGGACGACAGGATGGCATGACGAGGCGAAGGTGACTGCCCCCGGCGTCGTGACCGGCCGATATGGCACGCTCGGTCAGGTCTTCTACATAGCGGAGGACTTCTGGCCGCTGAATACTGCTCTGTACGTCCGTGACTTCAAGGGGAATGAACCTCGATTCGTTGCTGCCCTGCTGCGATCGATGAATCTGGCGCAGTACGACGGCGCGGCAGCCGTTCCTGGTTTGAACCGCAACCACGTACATACAGTGCCCGTCCGGGTGCCGGCGGTGCGGACGCAGGGAGAGATCGCTGACGTGGTCCAAGCCTTCGACGACCTGATCGAGAACAACCGACGGCGGGTCGAGGTGCTGGACGAGATGGCGCGGGCCATCTACCGCGAGTGGTTCGTGAAGTTCCGCTACCCCGGCCACGAAGGCATCCCTCTCGTCGACTCCGCCCTTGGCCCGCTCCCTCTGAACTGGGAGCTCGGCACCGTCGCTTCCGTTGCGCTGGGCCAGCGAAACGCGATCGCTGGCGGTCCCTTTGGGTCCAAGCTCGGTCGCAAGGATTACCAGCCATGCGGGGTGCCGGTGCTTCGCGGAAATAATCTCCGAGTTCACGGCGGCTTCGACGAGTCCGACTTTGTGTTTGTCTCTGAGGAGAAGGCGGCTGAACTTCGATCGGCTTGGGCCAAGCGGGGCGACATAGTAATTACCCAACGAGGTACGCTCGGACAGGTCGGGAGGATTCCGTCGGACTCGAAATTCGACTTGTACGTGCTATCACAGAGTCAAATGAAGGTCACGGTCGACGAGGAGCGGGCTGATCCGACGTTCATATACATGCAGTTGTGTTCCCCGGAAACAACTCAGCGGTTTGTCGCACAGGCGATCAGAACGGGGGTGCCCCACGTGAACCTTGGACTATTGCGCGAGTTCTCGGTAGTTGTTCCACCGCTTGGCCTTCAACTCAGGTTCTCCGCGGCGACTGCGCCGCTGCTTGAGTTTGCTGTCAGCTTGGAGCGCGAACGGGCCCGGCTATCGCAAATCCGGGACTTGCTGCTCCCGAAGCTGGTCACAGGGCAGATCGACGTGTCAACCCTCGATTTGGATGCGTTGCCGGAACTGGTCGCGTGATGGCTCCCACGGGTCCGGAGTACTTCTACGTCGAGAAGCCGAGCATCGAGTTGCTGGAGCGCCTTGGCTGGACACCTGTGGATGCCTTCCATGAGGTGCTCGGAGCCCAGGGAACCCTTGGCCGTGATTCCCAGCACGATGTCGTGCTCACGTACAGGCTGCGGTTCGCGATGCGGAAGCTCAACTCCGAAAACGTGCCCGACACTTCGATCAACGAGGCCATCGAGGTGCTCACCAAAGACCGCTCCGCCATGGACCGGGTGCGTGCCAACCGCGAGGTCCACAACCTGCTGCGTGACGGCTACCAAGCCGAGTGGACCGACGACAGCGGTGACAAGCAGATCGAGACGCTCCGCTACCTCGATCTGCGGAACCCCTTGAACAACGACCTCTTGGCTGCGCGGCAGCTCTGGGTCAAGGGCAACCTCCACAGCCGCCGCCTTGATCTTGCGTTGTTCGTTAACGGTGTCCCGTTGGTGCTGATGGAGTTCAAGGAGCCCAACGAGCCGGTTAAGTCCGCGTACGACGAAAATCTGACCGACTATCGCGACACCATCCAGCAACTCTTCATTCCGAACTGTTTCGTGCTGTTGTCCAACGGCAGCGTCGCCAAGGTCGGCTCGACGTACTCACCGTGGGAGTTTTTCAGCGATTGGATGGTCATAGACGCCCTCGGGGCCCGTGGCGCGATCGCCTTGGAGACAGCCCTGCGGGGCACATGTGACCCAGCAGTGCTGCTCGACCTGGTCGAGAACTTCGTCGCTTACATGGAGCGCCCCGGTGGACTGATTAAGGTCTTGGCGCGTTCGCACCAGTACCTCGGGGTTAATGCAGCCATTGAGAACCTTCACCAGGCGCGCACGGAGCAGGACAAACGCCTCGGTGTCTTCTGGCACACCCAGGGCTCAGGCAAGTCGCTGTCGATGTTGTGGTTCACGCAAAAAGTGCTGCGCCAGATGCCTGGCAGGTGGACGTTCGTAATGGTCACGGACCGCACCGAACTCGACACCCAGCTGCATGGAGAGTTTGCCGACGCCGGGGCGATCTCGCCCGAGGCGCGGGTGCATGCGGAGTCCGTCGCGCACCTGCGCGAACTTCTGGCTGCAGATCACCGGTACGTGTTCACCCTGATTCACAAGTTCCAGCCGTCCAAGGGCCTGGGGGAGCGGCAGATGCCGGTCCTATCAAGCCGTTCCGATGTCATCGTCATTACCGATGAGGCGCACCGAAGCCAGTACGACACGCTGGCCCTCAACATGCGCACGGCGTTGCCTAACGCCTCGATGATGGGCTTCACCGGCACCCCGCTGATCGCCGGGGAGGAGCAGGCGACTCGCGAGCAGTTCGGTGACTACGTCAGCATCTACAATTTCCGCGATGCCATGGAGGACGGTGCGACTGTCCCGCTCTACTACGAGAACCGCATCCCGGAGCTCCAACTTGTCAACGAGAACTTCTCGGACGAACTTGACGCGCTCCTTGAAGAAGCCGAGCTTGACGAGGACGCAGAGGGCCAGTTGGCTCGCGCCTTTGGTACGCAGTACACGCTCCTGACGCGTCCCGAGCGTCTGAAGGCCATCGCCAAGGATCTCGTGACTCACTTCGTGGGCCGCGGCTTCACCGGTAAGGCGATGTATGTCGGGCTCGACAAAGCCGCGGCAGTGCGGATGTACAACTTCGTCAAGGAAGCTTGGGCTGAACATCTGGACGAGTTACGGACAAAGCATGGTGCGCTCCCTGAGTTGGAGCGACCCTGGCTCGCATCGCGGATCGAACTGATGGAAACCACCGACATGGCGGTGGTGGTGTCGCAGAGTCAGAACGAACTCAAGATGCTCGACGACCTCGGACTCGACATCCGGCCACACCGCGTGCGAATGAATCGTGAGGATCTTGCCGAGAAGTTCAAGGACTCGGCGGACCCGCTGCGCTTGGTATTCGTCTGCGCGATGTGGATGACCGGTTTCGACGCGCCCAGCGTTTCGACCGTCTATCTCGACCGGCCCATGAAGAACCACACGCTGATGCAGACCATCGCCCGCGCCAACCGCGTCTTCCCAGAGAAGGACAACGGCCTGATCGTCGACTACGTCGGAGTCTTCCGGAATCTCGAGAAGGCCCTCTCTATCTATGGAGCCGCAGAGGCCGGCCAGTCGCCCATCGAGATCATCGACGCGCTCTCGAGCGAGCTGGATGCCGCGGTGGCCGAGTTGTTCCAGTTCTGCTCCGGCGTCGGGGTCGATCTCGCCGCGATGCGTGACGCGGAAGGGTTCGATCACATCGCCCAGCGCGACGCCGCAGTCGAGGCGCTGCTGGTGGACGAAGACACCCGGACTGACTTCCAGCAGACGGCCCGCCAGGTACGCAAGCTCTTCAAGGCCCTCCTCCCGGATCCCAAGGCAGCCGCCCAACAGCGCAACGTCGCCGCGATCCGGGTCCTCGCCGAATGCATCGCAGATGTCACGCGACCGCCTGGGGCCGACCTCGGAGTCGTCGCCGATGCGGTCGACGCCTTGCTCGACCGATCGGTCGGTGCGGAGGAGTACGTCATCCGGGCGGTTGCGGAGGGGACCAAGCCCGATCCGTTGATCGACCTGTCCTTGATTGACTTTGAGGGATTGGCAGCCAAGTTCGCGGGTCGCAAGCGAGCCGAGACGGACAGGCTGGCCCAACTTCTCCGCGAACGGGCCATCGGAGCAGCGACCCGAAACCCGACCCGGTACGAACTTGTCGAGCGGATCGAACAGCTGATCTCGGAGTACAACGCCGGAAGCGTGAACATCGACGAGTACCTCCGACGGCTGATCGAACTGTCTCAGACCCTCACCGAGGAGGAAGAACGGTCGGCACGAGAAGGCATGACCGAGGAGGGGCTCGCAATCTTCGATCTGCTGACCCAGCCCGATCCCGTGCTGACCCACGACGAGCGTGACACCGTGAAGGCCAGCGCCAAGAAGCTCCTGGAACATCTCCACGACAAGCTCGTTCAAGACTGGCGTCGCAAGGTCGACGTGATCAACGACGTTGACAGCACAATTCGCCGGGTCCTGGACCAAGGACTGCCCGAGACGCCCTACACACCTAACATCTTCACATCGAAGGTGCAGCTCGTGTTCGACCACGTCCTGGCCGCTTACGGCGACGATGGCAAGAGCGCCTACACCGCGACGGACGGTTTCCGCTCCCCCGCGCAGAGCCCTGAGTACGCCGGACCGTTAGACGTGAACAAGATCGCTGACGATGTCGTCGCACGCATCCACGACGACCCCGCGTTTGCCGCTCATATTGCGGCGCAGCTGGGCGTCACGGACGTTCGGTGATCCGCTGGTGCCCCTGACGCTCGCTCCGATCCTCAACTCGGTGGCGGCGGGCATCCCTCGACCGTGCTCTTGCTCGGATCAAGTCTTCATTCCCGTCGTCGGAATTGCCCCGCGTCCCGCGGGCACAAATCCGACTTTGGAAGTCCCGATAACGCGATCCGGCTGAGGATCAGGAGACCATAGTCCTTCCTGCCGCAGTGTGACCGCCTGACACAACCGCTTCGTGTGTATAAGTAAAACCGATCGGTCGCTTGCAACGGGCCCAGTGGGTCGGCAGGCGAAAGATGGGGAACGAAAGTGACACATGAAGCGTCCCCATAAAATTGCGGCGTCACCGGCACTTTTCTTCACGTTCGCTGGACCGTCGACGGCGATGAGGTTGAGGGGATCATTGGCGAGGCTTTGACGCTGCTTCGCGGTGAGCTGTTGGGCACCCTTCTGCCAAGCATCGCCGAGGGCCACCACATGGTCAATCTGCACGGCCGCGCTGCTTTCGGATCCTCTGCGGAAATGGATGTCCTGCCCGACGTAGGGCTCGCGGAGTTGTCCAGACGCGATCCTGCATTTGGAGCCTGTAGTGAACTCAACCGCCGTGAGGTCCCGCCTCAGGACGTCGTTCCGGGTATCGCAGCCGTTCCGGTCAACGTCGAGCCAGGCTTGGCCGAATTCGTTGCGGTCGTAGTTGTCCTTGGCGGCACGCCCCTTCACGGGGATCGCGTCTAGGGCATCAACGGCCAAACCGTCGGGAACTGGCTGCACGGACTCCACCGGCTTCATCCAGGCGGGGTCGAAGACGGGCGCTTCCGTGGGTCCATTGCCTGGGGATTCCGCGACGGCGAACTGGCCAGCGGCGAAGAACCATGCAAGGCCTCCAAGGGCACCGGCGACCAAGAGAATCAGCAGCACCCAGGCTTGAAGGGACTGGCGGCGGGCACGTCGATATGCAGCCCAAGTGGTGCTCAAGGAGTCGGATCCTTTCGAGGAGGAATACGTCCCTTGAGACTAGGTCAGGGCATCGACAACGAATGCCGATATCCACAGTGTGCAGGACAAGTCACTGTGCCGGAATCATCACCGCAGGGTAATGCCCTACGTCGGACAGATCACCGCGCAGGCGACTCGGGCGGCTTGCTATTGCTCCTTGGTGACGCGTTTCAAGTCATCAGCTGCGAGCTGAAGAAGTGACTCGAGTTGGACGACGCGGTCCTCGACGATATCACCCGCCGCGAACGCCCTCTTGGCCTCGTCGAGCAGGCGCTGGGCCTCTTTAAAGTTGGCTCGCGCCACGTCCAGTGCGTGTTCCAGGGTTGTGTCGTGTTCCAGAATCTTTTCGCGTTCCATGCGTCCATTCTGGTCAGGTTTCCCGGCTGATACCAGCGCATCAGCCGGGAAACCCCTGTGTGTCTTTCCTGGCCTTGGCCAAACCTGCTAGACGCCGGCCGGCTCCAACGAAGTGTTGACAGCGACGCCGCGTGCCGGGAACGACGGCGGGTTCACGCCGGCCATTTCTTCCATAACGCGCACTACCTGGCAGCTGTAGCCGAATTCGTTGTCGTACCAGACATACACCACGAGGTTCTTATCGTTCGCGATGGTGGCCAGGCCGTCCACGATGCCAGCACGGCGCGAACCGACGAAGTCGGTAGAGACGACCTCGGGCGAGTCGATGAAGTCGATCTGCTTCCGCAGCTCCGAGTGCAGCGACATCTCACGAAGGTAGTTGTTGACCTCGTCCTTCGTAGTTCCCTTTTCGAGGTTGAGGTTCAAGATGGCCATCGAAACGTCCGGGGTGGGAACGCGGATCGCGTTACCGGTCAGCTTGCCCTGCAGTTCCGGAAGCGCCTTTGCCACGGCCTTGGCCGCGCCGGTTTCGGTGATGACCATGTTGAGCGCGGCAGAGCGTCCACGACGGTCGCCCTTGTGGAAGTTGTCGATCAGGTTCTGGTCGTTCGTGAACGAGTGCACGGTTTCCACGTGGCCGTGGATGACGCCGAACTTGTCGTTGAGTGCCTTGAGCACCGGGGTGATGGCGTTGGTGGTGCAGGAGGCCGCAGTGACGATCTTGTCCGCGTCCTCGATGGAGGAGTGGTTGATGCCGTGGACGATGTTCTTAAGGTCGCCCTTGCCCGGAGCCGTGAGCAGGACGCGTGCGACGCCCTTGCTCTGGAGGTGCTGGGACAGGCCTTCGGCATCGCGCCAGCGGCCCGTGTTGTCGACCACCAGGGCATCCTTGATGCCGTAGGCCGTGTAGTCAACCGTGGAGGGGTTGTCTGAGTAGATGACCTGGATCTGGACACCATTGGCCGTGATCGTGTTGGCGGCCTCATCCACGCGGATGGTGCCTTCGAAGGAACCGTGCACGGAGTCGCGCCGCAACAGGCTGGCGCGCTTGACGAGGTCATTCTCGGCGCCCTTGCGGACAACGATGGCGCGCAGGCGCAGCCCGTGGCCGCCGCCGGCCTTTTCGATCAGGAGCCGGGCCAGGAGCCGGCCGATGCGGCCGAACCCGTAGAGTACGACGTCGGTGCTGGTGCGGTCGTCCGCGCCGCGGCGTCCCACGACCGCGGCGAGTTCGGCGCGGAGGAAGTCTTCGAGCGGGGTGCCCGGGGCCTCGGCCTTGTACTTCTCGTTGAGGCGGGCGATGTCGATCGCCGCGGCCCCGAGTTCAAGTTCGGCGAGGGTGTTGAGCAATGGCGCGGTTTCCTCGAGCAGGAGTTCGTCCTTGCTCATCCGGCGCGCAAAGCGGTGGGCCTTCAGGATGTTCATGGACGATTTGTTGATGAGGCTACGCCCGTGGATGCTGGTCACCACGTTGTTTTCACGGTACAGCCGGCCGATCACCGGGATCATGGCCTCGGCCAGCGCTTCGCGGCCCATCCACGTATCAAGACAAGAATCTGATGACTGGCTCACAGAACTACCTTCCTAGGGTCAGCTACATACGTCCTCGTACGTAGATGGCGGCCGCCCGGAGTAATCCTGCGGCACTGGCATCGGCGGGACTTCGGTCTGCCCGGACGCCTCGAACGTTGCAAAGAAAAACCGCCGGCTGCGAACGCAGAACCGGCGGTGGAACTTCTACGTTCAGTACCCATTCTAAGGTCTGGCACGGAAGGCTTTGGCAGCCGCGATGCGTGAATTCACTCACACACGGCTGGCGGATGGGACAGCCGATACGCCGGGTTCTGTCATTCCAAGCCGTTACCGGCAGGGAAGAGGCGGCCATCCATCTACGGATGCCGTTGCCGGCACCCTCCAGCGGCCTACCCGGACACTCGGGCGAGCAGCCCTCAAACGTGCCCTGTCTGGCCTTGCTCCGGGTGGGGTTTACCTAGCCTTCCCGGTCACCCGGGAAGCTGGTGGTCTCTTACACCACCGTTTCACCCTTACCTTGATCGCCTGTGCAGGCACACGCGATCAAGGCGGTCTGTTTTCTGTGGCACTGGCCTGCGGGTTACCCCGAGTGGGTGTTACCCACCACCCCGCTCTGTGGAGCCCGGACGTTCCTCGAGCCACTTGCGTGACGCGCGGCCGCCTGGCTGTCCCATCCTTTGTACAGTCTATCGTCGTCGAGCGGCGCTCCCGTCCCGGTAATATCGACAGGTGCTGATTCTCCTGCCGCCTTCCGAAGGTAAGACCCCCGCTGTCAAAGGCCCCGCCGTCGATTGGGAGTCCCTAAGCTTTCCGGAACTCAACAGCTACAGGGCTAAAGTGCTTGACGCCCTGGGTCTGGTCAGCGCGCACGAGGACGCCCTTGCGCTGTTAGGTGTGGGCGCATCCCTGAAGGACGACGTCGAACGCAACACCCGGCTCCACGCCGAACCAGCAGCCCCGGCCCATCAGGTGTATTCCGGGGTTCTCTACGACGCGCTTGGGTATAAGTCCCTGACGCTGGCACAGCGCCGCAAAGCGGCGGAGTCAATCCTCGTGGTGTCCGCCTTGTGGGGGGCCATTGGCTTCGGCGATCGCGTGCCCGCCTATAGGCTGTCCATGGGAACCGCATTGCCCGACGTCGGACGCCTCGCCTCATTCTGGAAGCCGCAGCTCACGCAGGCCCTCGCCTCGCGGGTGGAGGGCGAGCTGCTGGTGGACTGCCGCTCCAGCACCTACGCCGCGGCTTGGGCTCCGCCCGCGGCACAAACGGTCGCTGTCAACGTCTTTTCCGAGTCCAATGGAAAGCGCACCGTGATCAGCCACTTCGCCAAGCACACCCGCGGCGAACTGGCCCGGCATCTCCTGAGCCGTCGAGGCAAGGCTCCGGGAACCCCCGATCAATTGCTCAAAGCGGCAGCAGAGGTCTGGACCGCTGAACTAACGGAGGGGACGGCGCGCAAGCCGCACACCCTCAGCATCATCCTCCCCAACTGACTAGCAGTAGGTGTCGTTTTCAGCCCTGAAAACGACATTAACTGCGAGCCAGTTGGGTGGGAAACAGGCGGTTAGTTCCACTCGGCGGAGCGCACCAGGATACAGCCGGAATCCGGGCAGAAGACAATGTCGTCCTCGGCCGCCGCCCTGACCTCGGCAAGATCGCCGGCGCTGAGCGTCATGCCGGAGCCTTCGGACTTGCCATGGAACAGCCTGGCAGCCCCCACGCCGCGCTTGGCAAGGGTCTTTTCGTAGATTGCCAGCATCCCGGCGTCGAGACCGTCAGCGAAGCTGGTCCGCTGAGCGCRCACTTCCGTCTCCTCGGCAACAATCTCAGCGATCGCGGCGTCCAGCTCTGCACGAATGCCGGAGAAGGAACCCTGGATATCATCGACAATCTGCTGCTGCGCGGCTTGGCGCTCCCTCAGCCCGTCCAGGCGTTCGAGGATTTCCAGCTCGACGTCCTCAAGGTCGGAGCGGCGCTTGTTGAGTGACGCGATATCGCTCTGCAATGCAACGAGGTCCTTGGAGAGTCCGGTGCCGCTGTTCAGCCTGGCTTCGTCCCGCTCAATGCGGCCCGCAACTTGTTCGACGTCGGCTTCAGACCGGCGTAGTTCGGCTTCGGCATCGTGGACGGCGAGCTTCGCAGTTCCCAGTGCCCCGTTGGCCACGCCCAGGGCGTCCTGAAGATCGGTGATGCGGGGGTCGCTCTCCAAAGTGCGCCGGCGGTTGGCCAAGGATTTGAGCTTCGCGTCCAACCCCTGCAGTTCGAGCAATTTCAACTGTTCCGCCGGTGCTGCCTTGGCCACGCTTACCTCCGCTTGATCGTGCCGGAGAAGATACCCGCTCCCGGCCAGGCTCTCCAGCCTGTTTGTCTCGACTCTAGCGCCTAACGTGCTCCCCTGCCTCGCTACATCCCCACCGGCTCCCAAACCTCGCTGCGCTCGGTGTGGGTCCCTCGCCGGGGTGGGCCCTGGGACGGAGCTCGCACGCCAGGCTTTAGCCGGGAGTCAGGATGAAGTCCCAGGGATCGCTATTGGTGGAAGCGACCCGGATCTCGACGTCGTGCCCCTGGTCCGCGAGCACGTTCCCAAGCGCTTCGGCCGCGGCGGGCAACCATAGCCACTCGCTCGCGAAGTGCGATACGTCGATGAGGTACGGCCTCCCGTCAATGGCAGCTTCGCGTGCTTCCGACGCCGGGTGGTGGCGCATATCTGCCGTGACGTAGAGGTCCGCTTGGCTCGCCCGGACCGCGTCGAACAGACTGTCACCGGCTCCGCCGCACACAGCAACACGCCGCACCAGCCCGTCCTTGTCCCCGGCCACACGGACTCCCCCTGCTACCGAAGGCAGAATCTCGAACACACGCGCCGCGAAATCGCCCAGGGTCATGAGCTCCGGAAGGTCTCCAACCCGGCCGATGCCTTCTTCCGGCAGGCCGTGGGCAGCCGGGGCCAGCGGGACAACATTGTCCAGCCCGAACGCGTCGGCGAGGACATCTGAAACGCCTCCGACGGCGGAGTCCCCGTTGGTGTGCACGGTCAGCAGCCCGGTACCTGACTCTATGAGCCGGTGGACGGCGAGGCCTTTGGCGCTCGTGGCTGCCACAGAGGTGACACCCTTGAGCAGCAAGGGATGGTGGGTGACGAGGAGCTCGGCACCCCATTCAATGGCTTCGTCAATGGCTGCGAGGGTTGGATCCACTGCGAACATGACCTTCGTGACGGTCGTAGTGGGCCGCCCGACCACCAGGCCCACCTCATCCCAGTCCTCGGCGAGGGACTCAGGCCAGAGTTCCTCCACGGCCAGCAAAACCTGACCGAGCGTCGGGGTACTGGTTCCTGAAGTTCCGTCCGCACCGTCTTCCGGTTCTTCCCCGGATCCTGTATCTGCAACCGCGGTGTTCACAGCTTCCATGCACTACATTCTTGCGCATTTCGTGGCCATGACGCGCTTGCGCAACCGGACTGTCTGAGATTGCTGCCTGTGACGGCGTCTGCGCCGTCACACTCCCGTAAGGTTGTGCGGGAATCATCCAGGACTCCCGGCCATTGAAGAGATCATGAAAACTTTTGTGCTTGGCGGAGGCTGCTTCTGGTGCCTTGATGCTGTCTATCAGAAGACCAAGGGAGTCAGCTCCGTGGTTTCCGGATACACAGGAGGGCACATCCGCAACCCCGACTATTACGATGTCTGCTCCGGCATGACGGGCCACGCAGAGGTCGTCGCCGTGACTTTCGATGAGGACGTTATCCCGCCGGAGGTCATCCTTGACATGTTCTTTGCCCTGCACGATCCCACCACTCTCAACCGACAGGGCTACGACGTCGGAACCCAGTACCGTTCCTCGATGTTCTACACCACGACCGAAGAAAAGATCCTCTTCGAGGAAGCCATCCTCCGGAACCAGGAATTGTGGTCCAAGCCGATTGTGACCGAGGTCAGCAGGCTGCCGGAATTCTACGAAGCCGAGTCCATCCACCAGGACTACTACGCCAAGTTCCCGGAGCAGGGCTATTGCCAGGTGATCATCAACCCCAAGCTCGCCAAGGCCCGGAAATATTACTCTTCGTGGCTCCGCGCGTAGCAGCGTGTAGCACCGCTCGTTAGGCTGACCTCAGCAGTAGCTATTTCAGCGAATTCAGAGAATAGGCATGATTACATGGCACGGATCTACGACGACGTTACCCAGCTCATCGGCGGAACCCCCCTGGTCCGCTTGAACAGGCTCACTGAAGGCTTGGACGCCACGGTTGCCGTGAAGCTGGAGTTCTACAACCCCGCCAATAGCGTCAAGGACCGTATCGGTGTCGCCATCATCGACGCCGCCGAGAAATCTGGTGCGCTGAAACCGGGCGGCACCATCGTCGAGGGAACGTCGGGAAACACCGGCATCGCGCTGGCCCTGGTTGGCGCGGCGCGCGGTTACAAGGTCATCCTGACAATGCCAGAAACCATGTCCACCGAGCGCCGTGTCATGCTGCGCGCCTACGGTGCTGAGATTGTCCTGACTCCCGGCTCTGAAGGCATGCGCGGCGCCGTCGAAAAGGCCCAAGAGATTGTCGCCAACACAGAGAACTCCGTCTGGGCCCAGCAGTTCGCCAACGAGGCAAACCCGGAGATCCACCGCACCACCACGGCTGAGGAAATCTGGGCCGACACCGACGGCGGCGTGGACATCTTCGTCGGCGGAGTCGGCACGGGCGGCACCATCACCGGCGTCGGGCAGGTCCTGAAGGAGCGCAAGCCGGAGATCCAGATCGTGGCCGTCGAGCCCAAAGACTCCCCCATCCTGAACGGCGGCGCCCCAGGCCCGCACAAGATCCAGGGACTTGGCGCGAACTTCATCCCGGAAATCCTGGACACCAACGTTTACGACGAGGTGCTCGACGCAACGCTGGAGGACTCCGTGGCCACCGCCCGCGCCCTCGGCACGAAGGAAGGCATCCTCGGCGGCATCTCGGCCGGCGCAGCCGTCTGGGGTGCCCTGGAGCTCGCGAAGCGTCCCGAGAACAAGGACAAGCTCATCGTGGCGATCGTTCCCGACTTCGGCGAACGTTACATCTCCACCGTGCTTTTTGACGATATTCGCGGCTGATTGCAGACCCTGCGCAACCGCCTTCTTTCATTTCCTGTAGAAAGGTCTTTGTGAGCTTCTTCGCAAGACTTATGGAGGACCTCGAGGCCGCCCGGTCGCATGACCCGGCGGCCCGAGGCTCCTTTGAGAACTTTTTTGCATACTCCGGGCTGCATGCCATCTGGGCGCACCGCTTGACGCACAAACTGTGGCAGAACCCTGAGCTGCGCTTTCCGGCAAGGCTCATTTCGCAACTTGCCCGGTTCCTGACCGGAATCGAGATCCATCCAGGCGCGACCATCGGCCGGAGGTTCTTCATCGACCACGGCATGGGTGTGGTGATCGGTGAGACAGCGGAGATCGGCGAAGACGTCATGATCTACCACGGTGTGACGCTGGGCGGCCGCTCGCTGGCCAAAGTCAAGCGTCATCCCACCATCGGAGATCGGGTCACCATCGGAGCCGGAGCGAAGGTCCTTGGCCCCATCACCATCGGCGCGGACAGTGCCGTAGGCGCCAACGCCGTCGTGGTCAAAGACGCACCGCCCGAGTCGATCATCACCGGCGTTCCCGCAACGTGGCGGCACCGCGATGCCAAGAGCGAAACCAAACCGGCCGTCGACCCGGCCGAGTACTACATCGAATACCGGATCTAGGCAGCGAAGCGCTTGTAGGCGTTCCAAAACACGGTGTCGAAGGCCCGGTCCGGAAGGACCCTCCGCAACGTCAGGATGGTCCAGGCTCCCCTACCCACCGGGTAGCGGGTCCTGGGCCGTCGCGCGGTCGCAGCATGCACAATAGCACCCGCCACGGTGCGCGGGTGCGTCGACAGCGCGGTTCCCGACGTCGATGCCAAAGCGGCCGCGACGACGCCCGCCTGGTCCCGATAGGGTCCCTGTCCGGACACCGTCAGCAGGCTCTCCCCTGCGATGGTGCCCCATTCCGTGTCGGTTCCGGCGGGCTCGATGATTGCGACGTCGATGCCATGCGGCTTCAGCTCGAGCCGCAGCGAGTCGCTGAGGCCCTCGACGGCGAACTTGGTTGCGTGGTACCAAGCGCCCAAGGGTTCATACATCTTGCCGCCGATCGAGGACACGTTGATGATCCTGCCCGAACCCGCGGCACGCATCGCCGGAATCGCCAGTTGGCACATACGGGCGAGACCGAAGACGTTGACCTCGAATTGGCGCCGGCCCTCGTCGAGCGGTACCTCTTCCAACGAGCCGTAGGACCCGTATCCGGCGTTGTTGACCAGTACGTCGATCCGCCCCTGTTCGGCCAAGACAAGGTCTACGGCGGCCTTCATCGATTCTTCGACGGTGACGTCCAGGGACAACACCTTGATCCCCTGGGCTTTGAGGGGCTCCATCTTCTCGACCCTCCGCGCCCCCGCATACACCACCATCCCTGCTTTGCTGAGCTTGATGGCGGCTTCAAACCCGATTCCGGTTGACGCCCCTGTGACGAATGCGATGCGTTGCGGCATGGACTGCTCCCTCGTGTGGCGGGGTGTATTCGTGCACGGCCCGCCTACGGCAAAGGCCGGCGCCTCCCACAGTATCGGGGAAGTACCGGCCTTTGTCAGGAACAGAGTGGGCAGCAGGGTCAGTCTGGGCCCACGTGGCTTGGAGTCGACACTAAAGGGCCTGCCCCAATCTCTAGTGCGTGTCGACTGCCGAGATCTCGGACTTGTCTTCGCCCCACAGCGTGTGGAAGGTGCCTTCTGCGTCAACGCGGCCGTAGGTGTGCGCGCCGAAGAGGTCGCGCTGTCCCTGGATGACCGCTGCGGCGAGGCGCTTGCGGCGCAGTCCGTCGTAGTAGGCCAGCGAGGAGGAGAACACGGGAACCGGGATGCCCAGCTGGACCGCGGTTGCCACCACGCGGCGCCATGCCGGCAGGGCGCCGGCGATTGCCTTGGTGAAGGCCGGAGCGAACAGCAGGTTGGCCGGCTTCTCCTCTGCTGCGTAGGCGTTGGTGATTTCCTTGAGCAACTCCGCGCGGATGATGCAGCCGCCGCGCCACAGCGAAGCGATTTCATCGAGCTTGAGGTCCCAGCCGTATTCCTTGGCGGCCGAGGTCAGCATGTCCAGGCCCTGGGCGTAGGAAACCAGCTTGGACGCGTAAAGCGCCTGGCGGACGTCCTCGACGAAGTTCTCTGGAACGTCGACAGCGATTTCCTCGCCGGCGAGGAGCTCCTGGCCCAGCTTGCGCTGTTCCGCCTGCGAAGACAGGGCGCGTGCGAAGACGGATTCCGCGATGCCCGAAACCGGTGAACCGAGCTCGAGGGCGGAGATGACCGTCCAGCGGCCGGTGCCCTTCTGGCCGGCTGCGTCCACGACGACGTCGACGAACGGCTTGCCGGTCTTGGCGTCGACGTGGCCCAGAACCTCCGCGGAGATTTCGATCAGGAAGGAAGCGAGTTCGCCCTTGTTCCATTCGGCGAAGATCTTGGACTGCTCGGCCGGCTCGATTCCGGCGCCGGAGCGAAGGAGATCGAAGGCTTCGCCGATGACCTGCATGTCGGCGTATTCGATGCCGTTGTGGACCATCTTGACGAAGTGTCCGGCGCCGTCGGTGCCGATCCACGCGCAGCAGGGCTGGCCGTCAACTTTGGCGGAGATCTTTTCGAGCAGCGGGCCCAGAGCCTCGTAGGACTCCTTGGAACCACCGGGCATGATGGAGGGTCCGTTGAGGGCGCCCTCTTCGCCGCCGGAAACGCCGACGCCCACGAAGTGCAGGTCCTTCTCGGCCAGTGCGGATTCGCGGCGGCGGGTGTCCTCGTAGTGCGAGTTGCCGGCGTCGATCACGATGTCACCGGGCTCCAGCAGGGGAACGAGCTGGTCGATGACGGCGTCAACCGGCTTGCCGGCCTTCACCATGATCAGGACGCGGCGGGGCTTCTCGAGGGAGTCCACGAGTTCCTGGAGGGTTTCCGTGCGGATGAAGTCGCCGTCCGTGCCGTGCTTGGCCAGCAGGGCGTCGGTCTTTTCGACGGAGCGGTTGTGGAGGGCAACGGTGAAGCCGTTGCGGGCCAGGTTGCGGGCTAGATTGGCGCCCATCACCGCGAGGCCGGTGACACCGATGTGTGCTGACATCAAAACTCCAATTCATTCTTGTGCATTGAGTCCTGCTAGGAGCGAGGAAACGCTTTCTAGAGCAGTAGCTGGAATAAACCATACGTATTCGGACCACGTCTGGGAAAGTTGCGCCCACGTTTTGGAAACGTCCGCGTCACAAAAGAGTCTATGTTGCGAGCTCGCCCCCTGGGGAGTTCGCGGGCGCTCGGGCTTCCGGTGGCGGGCGGTCAACGCCACTATGCTTACGACTATGTCAACCAGTCTCCACTACCGCGCTGTCGAGCACCTGGGTACCCGGATCGTCGGCGGTAAGCTCCCCACCGGTCACGTCATGTTGGCTGAGCATCTTGAAGAGGAGCTCAAAGTGTCGCGGTCGGTGGTACGTGAGGCCGTCAGGGTACTGCAGTCTCTGGGACTGGTGGAAACCATCAAGCGTGTTGGCATCCGGGTCCTCCCCGCGCACCGCTGGAATCCCTTCGATCCGCTGGTCATCCGCTGGCGGCTGGCCGGAGAAGGCCGCGGCGCACAGTTGCGCTCCCTCGCCGAACTCCGCTCCGCCGTCGAGCCCGTAGCCGCGGAACTGGCCGCGGAAAACGCTCCGGAGTCCCTGCGAAGTGAGCTGCTGGAAATCTCCCTGGCCATGCGTGAGGCAGGCCGTACAGGCGACATGCCCACCTTCCTGGACCTGGACATCCGCTTTCACGCTCTGGTGCTGTCCGGTTCCGGCAATGAGATGTTCGCGAACCTGATCGGTCAGGTTACGGAGACCCTGACCGGCCGGACGGTCCACGGGCTCATGCCCGAACACCCGAAGGAAGCGGCCTTGCAATGGCATGTGGATGTGGCCCAGGGCATCAGCGACGGAGACGGCGACAAAGCCCGCGATGCCTCGTCCAACATCATGCGGGAGACCATCGCGGACTTGTCGCCCAGCTGGGAAGGCCAGCCTCGGGTTTTTGTTCCAGTCGAGCGGCGCTGACGGCTGCTCGCCGGCGCCGCTCGACTGCCTGAGAGCCTAGGCCACAGGCTGGAAGTTCAGCAGGACCTTCCCGGATTCGGCCGAGTTCCTGGCTACCTCGAAGGCCTCCAGACCGCGGTCCAGCGTGAATTCGTGGGTCACCACCGGATCCACGTAGAGCGAGCCGTCCGCGAGCGCCGCAATGACCTCGTCAATTTCGTTGTTGAAACGGAAGGAACCGAGCAGTTCGAGTTCGCGGGTGATGGCCAGCGAAATGAAGACCGGCTGCGGACCCGAGGGCAGCAACCCGACCATGACCACCTTGCCACCGCGGACGGCGCCCTTGATTGCGGATGCCAGTCCGAAGTGGCTGCCGGAGGACTCGATGACGACGTCGGCCTCCACCGCTGCGATCGCGTCGGCGTCATCGCCCTTCAGGACCTCGTCCGCACCCACTGCACGGGCGATCTCAAGCGGCTTGTCGTGCATGTCGACGGCCACGATCCGGGTTGCCCCCGCACGCTTGAGCACAGCGACCGCCAGCGCGCCGATCGGACCACTTCCGATCACCAGCGCCGTCTTTCCGGCCACGTCCCCGGCGCGGGCGACGGCGTGCCAGGCAACGCTGGCCGGCTCCACAAGCGCCGCCGTGCGTAAGTCCAGCGTGGCCGGAAGTGCCCGGAGCATGCGGGACGGCAGGGTGGCGTAGCGGCTGAAGGCGCCGTCCGTGTGTGGGAAACGTGCTGCACTGCCGAGGTAGGTGCAGCCGGGGGAAAGGTTGGGACGGTCTTCAGGATATTTGGCGGCGCCAGGAGCAGGGCTTGCCGGGTGGACGGCAACGGCGGTTCCGGCTGCCGGGCCGCTGCCATCGGCGGCCTGCTGGACCACGGTGCCGACGATTTCGTGGCCGAGTACCAGGGGCGCCTTGAGGATGGACTCGCCGGCCGCACCGTGAAGCCAGTAGTGCAGGTCCGAGCCGCAGATGCCACCGTAGGCGATCTCGACGACGGCCTGATCAGGAGCCGGTGCGCTGAGGGTTATGTCCTCGATGCGAAGGTCGCCGGCCGCATGGGCAACGACGGCGGGCGAAGTCCGGGGAAGCTCAAAGCCAGCGTGCTGGATATTGCTCATTAGACGACCACCGTCATTCCGCCGTCGACGAAGATCGTCTGGCCGTTGACGAAATTGGAAGCGTCCGAGGCGAGCCACACCGCAGGACCGGCGAGATCCTCCACGGTGCCCCATCGGTGGGCCGGCGTGCGGCCAAGTATCCACGAGTTGAAGTCGGGATCGTCCACGAGGTTCTGGGTCATTTCAGTGTGGATGTAACCAGGGGCAATGCCGTTGATCTGCAGGCCCGAGGCAGCCCATTCAGCGGTCATGGCGCGCGTGAGGTTGCGCAGGCCACCCTTGGCGGCGACATAGGGCGCGATCGTGGGACGCGCCAGGTCCGTCTGCACCGAGCAGATGTTGATGATCTTGCCGCGGCCTCGCGGGATCATGTGGCGTGCAGCTTCACGACCGACCAGGAAAGCGCTTGTGAGGTCGGTGGTGATGACCCGGTCCCAGTCCTTCACATCGAGGTCGAGCATGGCGACGCGGTGCTGGATGCCCGCATTGTTGACGAGGATATCGAGAGGGCCGACATTCTCTTCGACCCAGGCAACGCCGCGGGCTGCTTCGGAATCGCTGGTGACGTCAAACGCGCAGCTGTGGACGCGGCCGGGTCCGAAGTCCGCAGCCATGGCGGCTTCGGCGTCCTTGAGCCGTTCGGCGTTGATGCCGTTGAGGACGATCGTGGCACCGGCGTCGGCCAATCCGCGGGCCAGCGCGTTGCCGATGCCGCGGCTGGATCCCGTAACGAGCGCAACGCGCCCGGTGAGATCAAAGAGTCCACTCATAGTTGTTTCCTTACTTAGTTCAAAGGGCTTAGGGAAGAGTCGCTGAGGTTGGCGATGGCCTGGCGGACAACGGCGAGGTCCTGGTCGCCAAGGCCCTGATCAATCAGTTCGCGGTAGAGTTCGACGCCGGCAGTCGCCATCGGGACGGCGGCACCGGCCGCCTCGGCGCTTTCGAGCACGAAATTGAGGTCCTTGTGCATGAATTTCGCGGGACCCGTGGGCGTGTAGTCCTTGGCTGCAAGGCGTGGCCCGACGATCTCCAACACACGGCTTCCGGCAAGCCCGCCGGCCAGGACATCGAACAGGGCAGAAGCGTCCATGCCCGAACGCTCGGCGAGTTCGGCAGCTTCCGCAAGCGCCGCCGTCGTGGTCCCGACGATCAGCTGGTTGCAGGCCTTCGCCAGCGAACCGGCACCCAAGTTGCCCATGCGGCGGACCGTGGTGCCCATGGCCTGAAGCACGGGAAGCACCTGTTGGAAGTCTTCCTCTCCGGCTCCCACCATGATGGCCAGCGTGCCATCCTGCGCACCTTTGGTCCCGCCGCTCACAGGGGCGTCGACGACGACAGCGTTCCCGCCACTGGCGTCATGGACCGCTCTGCCGAATTCCTGGACGGCCGTGGGAGACACACTGCTCATGACGACAATTGTGGTTCCAGGGAGCGGGCTGGCCGAACGCCAGGAGTCGAGCAGCGGCGCGGCCGCGTCTTGGATATAAGAGAGATCCGGAAGCATGAAGATAATGGCGGCTTGGTCGCGCAGTCCGGCAACCGATTCCGAACGTTTCCCGCCGAGCTTCTCCAATTCGGCCAGTGCCTCGGCCGAACGGTTCCAAGCGGTCACTTCCCAGCCGCTGGCAAGTAGATTGGCGGCCATGGGGAAGCCCATGAGCCCGAGCCCCACAAAACCTACAGTCCTGGCAGTCATGTCCCGTTGCACCTCACTTCTTTGTGGTTCATATTTTCAAAAACTGTTCAATATCCTAGCCGCAATTCAGTATGATGAACACTATGACGACTGATGAACTTACCATCGCGATCGCAGTCCCGCTCGAAGCTGAGCATGTGGAGCGTATCCGCGCAGTAGATCCCGGCATTACTGTCCTTTACGAACCCGAGCTACTTCCCCCGGAACGCTTCCCGGCGGACCACTCCGGCGATCCGGACTTCAAGCGCACTCCGGAACAAGAGGAGCGCTACTGGTCCATGCTGAACAAGGCACAGGTCCTTTACGGTTTCCCCAATGAAAACCCGGCCGGACTGGCCCGCATCGCCCAGAGCAACCCGCACCTGCAGTGGATCCACGCCATGGCAGCGGGCGCCGGCGGCGCGGTCAAGGCTTCCGGCCTCGACAGCGAGACTCTGCAAAAGTTCAAGGTGACCACCTCCGCGGGCGTGCATGCCCTTCCGCTTGCGGAGTTTGCCGCCCTTGGCATCCTCAACGRCTTCAAGCGGAGCGCGGAACTCGCACAGGACCAGGCCGCCAAGGTCTGGCCAGAGCTACGAACTCCCACCAAACTTGTGAACGGTTCCAAGCTGGTCATCACCGGCCTCGGCGAGATCGGCATGGAAACTGCCCGCATCGCCCGCGCGTTGGGCATGAAAGTCAGCGGAACCAAGCGGAACGTCGAAACCATCGAGGGAATCGACGAAGTGGCCAACAACCAGGGCCTGGCAGGGCTCCTGGCGTCGGCTGACGCGGTCGTCAACACCTTGCCCGGCACGCCGTACACGGAGAAGCTCTTCAACAGCGAGGTCTTCTCGGCCATGAAGCCCGGCACGGTTTTTGTCAACGTTGGCCGCGGAACCGTGGTTGATGAGGAAGCGCTCCTCGAAGCCCTGGAAAATGGCCAGGTTTCCTACGCCTGCCTGGACGTTTTCGCCGTCGAGCCGCTGCCCCAGGACAGCCCACTGTGGAACCATCCGAAGGTCATGGTCTCCCCCCACACCTCGGCACTCAGCGCCGCAGAGAACCGCCTCATCGCCGAGCGCTTCGTCAGCAACCTGCGCACCTTCCTCGACGGCGGGGAACTCCCCCATCTGGTAGACACGGTGCACTTCTACTAAACCGTCCGCAACCAGCGCATTGCCCTTGCGGCCTCTCCGGTATTCCGGAGGGGCCGCTTTGCTGTGCGGCGGGCTTGCTGTACGAAGGCTTTGCTGTCCGGCGGGCTTGCTGTGCCAAACCAGGGCCTGTTTGCCATTCCGGCGCAACTAGCCGCCCATCTCCAAAACAAGCTCCGAGCTGGACCACGAACGCCGTGCATGACCCGCGCGCAACAAAGCGAGGCCCCCTCCGAACTTCGGAGGGGGCCACCACTGCTTGCCACGTCGTGGTACCGGGATCCTTACTTCGCGTCCTCCAGGGAAAGGAGGTCGCGGCCGGCTGTTTCCGGGGTGAAGAACGTGGTGATGTATGAAATCAGCGCCAGGACCAGCGAGTAGACCGCCAGGACCACCCAGGAGTTGCCTGTCACGGCAAGGAAGGCGGCACCAACCAGTGGAACGAGTCCGCCAGCCAGGACGGCAGACAGTTCGCGGCTCAATGCCACTCCGGTGAAACGGTACTGCGAGCCGAAGAGCTCAGGCAGCAGCGGGCACTGCGGGCCAAGCATGGACTGCACGCCAAGTGCGATGCCGACCACCATGACGGCCCACACGAGGGTGACGTTGCCGAGGGTCACCAGGTAGAACGCGGGAATCGCGAAGATTGCCTGGAACAGGGCGCCATAGCGGTAAACCTTGACGCGACCAATGCGGTCAGACAGGGCACCGAAGGAGACCACCATGACGGCCGCGAAGCCTGCTGCGATCAGAAGACCGACCGGGCCGATGAACTTGTCGCCAGGGAAGACGCCTTCCTTGACCGACATGAAGGAAATGAGCAGGGTCGAGTAGATCGAGGAGTTGCCGTTCTCGCCCATGCGGAGGCCAATTCCGATCAGCACGTTCTTCTTGGAGTGCCTCACGAGCTCGCCAACGGGGTTCTTCACCACGTTCTTGTGCTTTTCCAACTCTTGGAAGACCGGGGTCTCCTTGAGCCGGAGGCGGATGAAGACGGCCACGATGATCAGGATGAAGCTGGCGAGGAACGGCACGCGCCACAGCCAGCCTTCGAGTACGCTCTTGTTGGCCATGCCAATCAGCGCGAAGGTGCCTGCACCGAGGAGGGTCCCGAGCTGAATGCCAACGAACGGCAGTGACGCGAAGTAGCCGCGGCGCTTGGGTGGAGCGACTTCGGAGATCAGCGTGGTTGCGCCTGCCTGTTCAGCTCCGGCGCCGAGGCCCTGGATGATGCGAAGCGTCACGAGCAGGACAGCGCCAAGCATGCCTGCCTGGTCGAACGTCGGCAACAAGCCGATCGCGAAACTGGCAAGGCCCATCATGCCGATGGTCATGAGAAGGACCATCTTGCGGCCGAAGCGGTCTCCGATGAATCCGAAGAAGATACCGCCGAAGGGCCGCGCCGCGAATCCAACACCATAGGTTGCGAACGACGCGATCAATGCGCCGCTTTCACCCAAAGGCTTGAAGAACAGCGGTCCGAAGATCAGGGCCGAAGCCAGGCCGTAAATGTAGAAGTCGTAGTACTCCAGGGCGGATCCTACGGAGCTGGCAAGAGTTGCCCTTCGCAGCTGTTCCGGCTCAACTACTGCGCCGTCCATATCAGCAAGCTTTGTCTTAGTACGAGTTGTCACAAGCACTCCCTCAAGAACACTCCAGACCCCCGTTGGCCTGGCGAGATAGCGTCAGCCGCCATGGCGTGAATCACTATATTGAACAGAGTACAGCACGTTGGACAAGTTTCAAGTGGTGTAATCAGATTTATGTATGACCCCCTCGGACTGCGAGATCAGTTAGCCCATCGGGTTGCCTAGCGAGTGGGCGAGCTCCTTAAGCTCCTTCACCATCAGGGCAGCCTGTTCCTCGGAGAATGTGGCCTTCAGGGCAGTCACCGAGAGACCGAGGCTAGGGCCGTGTGCCCCATGGGTAGGCACGGGCACGGCAAGGCAAACCACGCCAAGGGTGGATTCCTCGTCCTCCAGGGCGTAGCCCTGCTTGCGGATGGCAAGCACCTGGGACTTGAGTTCAGCGGCACTCCGAAGGGACTTGGGAGTCATGACAGGAAGTTCCACATCGTCCGGGAACATCTCTTCGATGTCATGGTCATGAAGCTGGGCTAGGAGCACTTTGCCGACTGCACTCAGGGAAAGCGGCATTTTGTCGCCGATGTTTGACGTAAGTCGAACGGCCGGGTGGCCTTCGTAGCGCGCCAGGTAGATGATGTGATCGCCGTCGATCATCGCGATCCGAACCGTTTCGCCGGACAGCGTTGGCGCCTGCTCGCAGAACTTGTAGAACTCCTGAACCTCGTCGAGCCGGCTGAGGTAGGCGGCACCAAGTTCAACCAGTTTCCGTCCGAGCGAGAAGTCGGCACCTTCGCGGGTTATAAGCCGGGCCTCCTCGAGGGCAAGCAGCAGGTTTGACGTGGAGGATTTCGGAATCCCCAGCTCCCTCGAAAGGTCACTGAGTGTCAGCCGACCCGAAGGAGCTTCAGCCAAGGCGTCCAGTACGGCAGCTGCGCGAGTCACGGCCGGCGCCGGCGAGGAGCTACCCAATCCATCGGCGGAACGGGGAGTGCGGGAATCGGCCATGATTCTCCTTCGCAATAGTGCGTCTGGCGCAGAGCGGGCGCGTGCCGGCCAGAAATGCCGCCCTAGGGCAGCTGAACTCCGACCACGGCAATCACGCTTGTTCAATCCACTGAACAAATACCATCATAGTGGCTCACGGCTGGAAGGAGCCGTCCCGGACGTAGAACACCCTTCCTTCCCATATCCAGAAATTCTCTGTATATTCATCTTTGAGCTCTCCACCGCGGCATCCCCCAATAGTCGCGGTGGAGAGCTCTTCCAATTCCCCGCAGAACTGATCAGGTCCGACGCTAGCTCTGCCGCCAAGGGGTGAACCTCGGGAGCCAGCGCGGGACGTTGGCGCGGTAATCCTCATACTCCGCTCCGAATCTACGTGCGAGCGTTGGCTCCTCATACAATCTGACGAAGGCCACCACCGGAACCGCGCCCAGCGCCGCCAGGCCGAACAGCTTCGGCTGTCCCAGCAGGAGGCCCTGTCCGGTGATTGCAGCGCCAATTCCCACGTATATGGGGTTCCGCACGAATCTGTAGAACCCGCTGACTACGAGGTTCTTCGGCGGCGCAAAGGGTGCCGGGGTGCCCATTCCCTCAAGGGCGAACCGGACAAACGAATTGCTGATCACCGCTGCACCAGCGCCGATCAACAGAACACCTGCGCACTGGGCCGCCAGTCCGCCCGGCACGGGCCGTTGCACTTTCCAGCGGGTCACCACCCACGGCACCAAACCTGCGACGGTTGCCGGGGCAGCGGCGAACACCGCCGTTCCGATCTTCGCCAGCCTCTTGTCACGCGCTGCATCTCCGGACGCTGTCATGCTGCCATTCTGAACCGCCAAATGATTGGCGACAACCACCGGAGCCCCAACACACATGGAATAAAAGAAAGAGCCCCTGAGCTGCGTTTTCGCAGCTCAGGGGCTCTTTCATTGGGTGGGTCCTACCGGGATCGAACCGATGACATCCACGGTGTAAACGTGGCGCTCTACCAGCTGAGCTAAAGACCCAAACACTGATTTCAACGCCTTCGACGCTTCAACCAACGAACATGTACTCTACCGGATCATTCGCCCGGAACACTAATCGGCGAATCCGCGGGCAGCAGATCGGGAAGTTCCGCGGCAAGCCACGCCAACGCGCCGCTGACCCCGGCTTCCACTTTGAGGCTCGCGAACTCGTCGCCGCGGGTCGGTCCTCGGTTGATGATCACCACAGGCTTGCCGAGTTTGGCTGCATGTCTGACGAACCTCAGGCCGCTCATGACCGTCAACGAAGATCCAGCCACCAGGAGGGCCCCGGCTTCGTTCACCATGGAATAGGCTCGCTGCACCCGATCTTTGGGCACATTTTCGCCGAAGTACACGAAGTCGGGCTTGAGCGTTCCTCCGCAAACAGGGCAAACGGCGACGACGAAAGATCGGATGAGCTCGGGATCCTCCACAGAGGCATCCGCGTCGGGAGCCATTTCCACGACGCCGGAAGCTTGGGCAGCCTCCAGGAATCCTGGATTGATTTCCTCAAGGATGGATGCCACGAGCCTTCGCGTGAAGACGTGTCCCCCGTCAAGGCAAATCACGCGATCATAGCGGCCGTGCAAGTCCACCACGTTGACGCTGCCTGCGTCCTCATGCAGGCGGTCCACGTTTTGCGTGATGAGTCCCGTGATCAGCCCGCGGCGCTCAAGGAGGGCGACGGCGGCGTGCCCGGCATTGGGATCCGCATGCCGGAGATGGGACCATCCAAGGTGGTTCCTCGCCCAGTATCTGCGCCGGTTGGCGGAACTTTCAATGAACTCCTGGAAGGTCATGGGATTCCGTGGCGCGGCTCCGGGACCCCTGTAGTCAGGGATTCCGGAATCCGTACTCAGGCCGGCGCCTGTCAGAACAGCAAGCCGCTTGCCGCCGAGAATCACTGCGGCTTGGCGGAGAGCTTCGAGCTCATCAGCGTCCAACCCAACCGTGCGAGCCGGCGGCAGAATGGCAAAGCCAGTCATTCCGACGCCGGGCCGCTGGGTACTCATCGGCATTAGGCCTGGCCGAGCCCGGACAACGCCTCACGATATTCCGCTAGATCGCGTGCTTGGCCGCGCGGATTGACGACGACATAACGGACGATGCCCGCGGCATCGATGATGAACGTGCCCCTCAAGGACATACCGGTAGCGGAGTCGAACACCCCATACTTTTCAGCGACCGCGCCGTGCGGCCAGAAGTCGGCCAGCAGATCAAACTCGTAGCTTTCCTTCTCCGCGTAGGCCCGTAAAGCAAACTTGCTGTCAACCGATATGCCAAGGACAGTGGCGTTGGCATGTTCGAAAATACCGAGATTGTCACGGATCTCACACAGTTCCCCGGTGCAGATCCCGGAGAAGGCGAAGGGATAGAACACAAGCACAACGTTGCGGCCGCGAAGACCGGACAAACGAACCGGCTCCCCATACTGGTTCACCAGCTCAAAATCCGGGGCTTCCTGGCCTACAACGGGAACTCCGGGGCGCAGCCCGGCAGGGTTCAACTTGGTGTGCGTCACTTGTTCTTCTTGCGTGCCACCAGCCGGGTAGCGCTCCAGTCCTTGGAGACGCCTGCCGAAGTAGTGCAGTGCAATCCCGCCGTAGGAGCTGCGTCCTGAATATCCGAGGGCGACACGTAGTTGTCGCGGCCCGATTTAGGAGTCAGAACCCAAACCACACCGCCTTCACCCAAGGTAGTCAGTGAATCCACCAGCGCATCAACAAGGTCTCCGTCGCCGTCGCGCCACCAAAAAATGACGGCATCCACTACCTCGTGATCGTCTTCATCGAGCAGTTCGGAACCAGTGAGTTCCTCAATGTCATCACGCAAATCGAAATCGACGTCATCGTCGTAACCGAGTTCCTGAATCAGATCCCCATCTTTGAAACCCAATCTTTCCGCCACATTTACCGATGTGGCGGCGTCGGCCTCGCTCACGTTTCCTCCTCTTGAAGTGATTTCGATTACTACAAGCCAACACCCTTTGGGCGTGGGCTTCAAGCCATTGTCCCGCGTTCCGCCATATTCCGCGCTCCAGCCACGCCTGCGTCGGGCTACAGCCATGAGTACATACGATGTAACAGTTTGAGTGTGACATACAACGCCATGGCGGCAGTGTGGCTACGCATCGCGGCTCGTACAAAGCTACAGTGGCCAGTGAAGACTTTGGCTGCAAGGGCAACCGCCCGCCGCGAATAGCGCAGCTTGAGCTCAAGAGAACCTGTCCGGCGCACATGACCGGGCTGTTGTAACCGATATGTCGCACACGCCGCGTTCATGACGGGCAGTTACCCTGCCGGACCTGAGGCGACGATGGATGCGCCAAAAGAGAGGTTGGACGTGGCTGCAGGAGAAGAGACCTCACACATCCTTAGCGGGTTGACTTCCCAGCTGCCTGATCGTGATCCGGAAGAGACTGCCGAGTGGGTTGAGTCTTTGGATGCGTTGATCAGGGAGCAGGGCACGGAGCGGGCG
>NZ_JBFTQF010000009.1:0-230574 GCF_056398865.1 Arthrobacter sp. 01T419 | reverse complement strand
GGCTGCGACATCTGCAAACCCACCATCGCCTCCATCCTCGCCAGCCAGAACAGCGAATACGTCCTGGGCGCCGGGCGCGGCACTCTGCAGGACACCAACGACCGCGCCCTGGCCAACATGCAAAAAGACGGCACCTACTCCGTGGTCCCCCGCATCCCGGGTGGGGAGATTACCCCCGACAAACTCGTCGTCATCGGCACGATCGCGAAGAAGTACGGCCTGTACACGAAGATCACCGGCGGGCAGCGGATCGACATGTTCGGCGCCCGCCTCGAACAACTCCCACTCATCTGGGGCGAGCTCATTGACGCAGGCATGGAGTCCGGACAGGCCTACGGCAAGAGCCTGCGCACGGTGAAATCCTGCGTGGGCTCCACTTGGTGCCGCTTCGGCGTCCTCGACTCCGTGGCCATGGCGATCAACCTGGAACTGCGCTACCGCGGACTGCGCAGCCCGCACAAACTCAAAATGGGCGTCTCCGGCTGCGCCCGCGAATGCGCCGAAGCCCGCGGCAAGGACGTCGGCGTGATCGCGACTTCGGAAGGCTGGAACCTCTATGTCGGCGGCAACGGCGGCGCGAACCCCGCCCACGCCCAGCTCCTCGCCGGCGGCTTGGACGACGAGACCCTGGTGAAGTACATCGACCGCTACTTCATGTACTACATCCGCACCGCGGACCGGCTCCAACGCACCGCCCGCTGGCAGGAAGAACTCGACGGCGGCCTCGAGCACGTGCGCCAGGTGGTCGTCGAGGACTCGCTGGGCATCGCTGACGAGCTCGAGGCCGCCATGGCCAAGCACGTCGAGTCCTACGAGGACGAGTGGGCCGCGACCCTGCAGGATCCGGAACGGCTCCGCCGCTTCCGCTCCTTCGTCAACGCCCCCGAGCAGGAAGACGAGGCCATCGTCTTTGTCCCCGAACGCGGCCAGATCCGCCCCGCCACCAACGAGGAAAAGGGCGGCGTCTTGATTTCTTCCGCGAGCATCCCTGTCCGCGGAAGCGAGGACTAAGAACGCGCCTCCACGGCGGGCTAAGGGGACGGCGAGTGGTCGTTGCGGGCTCCGACCACGCCACCCTCTAGCTCGCCGTCGGGGTTTTCCAAAAGCGCGCTTAGGCGCTCGACCTGCTCGGTCAACCGGCGAATCTCCTGTTTCATGGGTTCCTCGGCGACTGTCGCGGCAGCTGCAGCTCCCGAGGAGACCTGTTCAACGAGCCACGAAGCAACGGAAGCGGTCACAACGCCAAGAACAGCGATCCCGCAAACCATCAGACCTCCGGCAACGCAGCGGCCCACAATCGTCACCGGATAGTGGTCTCCATAGCCCACGGTGGTGATCGTGACCATTGCCCACCAGATGGCGTCGCCAAAGTTGGTGATGTTGGCCCCCGCTGCGTTCTCTTCCGCGTCAAGTACGGCGAGCGCACCGCAGTAGGTCAGGAGGGCGGCGGAGCCGAGAACAAAAGTGAGGATGCGGCCCCGCATGGCGTTCCCGGCGGTGCGATGAAGCAACTTCAGTAGCGTCACGAGCCGCAGCAGCCTCAGGGGCCGCAGGACCGGGAGGGCCAGTATCAGCAATTCATGCAGGTTCCGCACGAACCACTGGGCGCGACGCCGCGCCAAGAGGAGGCACATCGCGTAGTCCAGGGCAAACACCAGCCAGGTGACCCAGATAATGGTGTCAACGATGGTGGATTGGGACTCGCTGAGGTTGGCGATTACTTGGAACGATCACAGAGGTCACTCCCAGCAAACGTTCACCTCGCAGTAACGGGTGCTGGCTAGGATCGAACCCATGATTAACATGATCCAGGCCATCGTCATGGGCCTGCTGCAGGGAATCACCGAGCTCTTCCCGATTTCCAGCCTCGGCCACAGCGTCATCCTGCCCAAACTCTTCGGTTGGGGCCTGGACCAGAAAGCTCCGGAATTCCTGAATTTCCTCATCGCCACCCATTTGGCTACCGCAGTTGTGCTGTTCTTCTTCTTCCTTCGGGACTGGATTGACATCGCCAAGGGGCTTGGCCGTTCCATCCGGGACAGGAAGATTGCGCCGTCAGATACCTACGCGAAGCTCGGCTGGCTCCTCGTGGTCGGAACCGTGCCGGCCGGAATCATCGGCCTGGTCTTGGAAAAGCCCATCCGGAACCTCTTCGCTTCTCCGCTGATCGCGGCGGCTTTCTTGGTGGTCAACGGACTTGTCCTTTTTTCGGCCGAGCGCCTGCGGACCCGGGATAGTCGCCGCGCTGCTGCGCAGCCCGCCACCGCAACGGCTTCCGACGCCGAAATCGCCACCCTGCCGTGGAAGCGTGCCTTGGGAATCGGAACGGCCCAGGCGGCCGCGCTGATCCCGGGAATCTCCCGCTCCGGCTCGTCAATGGCCGGCGGCCTGTTGTCCGGGCTGAACAACGAGAACGCCGCACGGTTCAGCTTCCTGCTCGCGACGCCGATCATCGGTGCGGCCGCCCTGCTCAAGCTTCCCGAACTCTTCACACCGGCTATGGCCGACGAGCGCGGGGTGTTCCTGGTGGGGGCATTGTGCGCGGGTGTCGCCGCATGGTTCGCCACTAAGTTCCTGCTTCGTTTCTTCGAAACGCGCACCCTGACGCCGTTCGCCATTTACTCGGTGGTGGGCGGTGCGATCTACTTCGTCCCGATGCTCGTCATGGGATAAGACCCGGCAAAGGCATTGAAACTGTCAGAGGCCACGCATAGGGTTCTGTTTGTCTCCACCACCCACTCATGAAACCGTGGCAACACCGCGGTAACGACACAGGAGCAAACATGCCCACGCCTGACATCACCCCCGGCTCACCTTGCTGGATCGACCTGATGACCTCGGACACGGAGAAGGCAAAGTCCTTCTACAACACGCTCTTCGGCTGGACCTACGAGACCGGAGACCAGGAAAAGTACGGCGGCTACATCACGGCCTCGAAGGACGGCAAGATGGTGGCCGGGATCATGCAGAAGCAGGAAGACATGGGCCAGATGCCCGATGTCTGGTCCACCTACCTGCGCACCGATGACATCAAGGCGACCACTGAAGCGGCCGTCGCCAACGGCGGCCAGATCTACATGGAACCCATGGAAGTACCGGACCAGGGGACCATGGCCATGTACGCGGATTCCTCCGGAGCAGCCATCGGCGCCTGGCAGTTCGGCGAGATGAAGGGCTATCAGCTGGCTGCCGAAACGGGCGCACCTGCTTGGCACGAGCTCTTCGCCAAGGAGTACGACTCTGCAGTTTCCTTCTACCAGAACGTCTTCGGCTGGGAAACGACCGTCGTGGGCGACACCCCCGAGTTCCGCTACACCACACTCGGAGCGGGCGACGACTCCAAGGCCGGCATCATGGATGCTTCCGGTTTCCTTCCGGCTGAGGTGCCGTCCTACTGGGGGGTCTATTTCGCCGTGGACAAGGTCGATGCCACCATCGAGCAGGCCGTCTCCCTAGGCGCCACCATCGTCCAGGCGGCTGAAGACACTCCCTACGGGCGGATGGCCACCCTGACCGACCCGACGGGTGCGATCTTCAAGCTCATCGAAAACCAGGCCTCATAAGCCCACACCACCACGGACCCTGCCGGCCGGAGTTGGCCAGCAACGGCCGGCACCGCCGGCAGGGTTCTTTCGCCAGCGTCGGGGGATCCGCTGGAGCCTTCCACTCGCACAGGTCCCCACGGAGCATCCGTGGGGACCTTTTCCATGTCCGGACGATTCGCCTTCCCCAGGGCGGTCCGAACCCTGACCTGCCGCCGTCACCACGCGGCAACCCGGCATTCACCCGTGCCTGATGTGATGCCGAGCGTGATATCCCCACCGGAGTAAAGCCCGGTTCACCGCCCGCCGACACACGCGACGGGCGTCTTCCACTGCGCCCCACAGGGCCAATTGAAAGTTAGAGCTAATGCATTTCAAAAATGGGAAATTTTTGGTCGGTTTGGTGGTGTCGGCGGGGCTCCTTGCAGCCCCGCTAACCATCGTTCCGGCCATGGCAGCCGATACACCACCCGCGACAAGCCCGTCGGTGGTGATCAATGAGGCCTACCTCAGCGGAGGCAGCGCCGGTGCGGCGTTCCGGAACAAGTTCGTAGAGCTATACAACAACTCCGACTCCGCCGTAAGCCTGAGCGGCTGGTCGCTCCAATACCGCGCGGCGAGCAACGTCAACCCTCCCACCTTCATCACTCCCCTCAGCGGCCACATCCCGGCCAAGGGATACTTCCTCATCAAGGGCGGCAGCAACAACACGGCCTCGACGGCGGCAGAATTGCCAGCTGCCGACGTCGACGGTTCCGGCACACTCAATCCGAGCGGAAGCGCCGGAACAATCGTCCTTGCCAAGCAAGGCACTGCAGTGAACCCGCTCCCCACGGATTCCGTAGTGGGCAGCCCCGCCGTAGCCGATCTCCTCGGCTACGGCACCACAAACACCTTTGAGACCGCAGCGGCCCTCGCACCGACGGGCAACACCGATGTCAGGAGCCTGAACCGGAGCAACGGATCGGACACTGACAACAACGCCGCCGATCTGGCGCTCAGCGCCGCCATCACTCCGACGGCGGCCGGTGCCACAACTCCTCCGCCCGCAGGGCCGGAGACCAAGACCATTGCGGAAATCCAAGGCACGGGAGCGGCCAGCCCGTTTGTCGGCGCCACCGTCACCACTCGCGGCAAGGTCACCGCCGTCTACGCCACAGGCGGTTTCAATGGCTACTACGTGCAGACCCCCGGCACCGGCGGCGACATCGACCCGACGGCCAAGACGGCGTCGGACGCGATTTTCGTCTACTCGCCGTCGACCGTCGCGAGCACTCAGATCGGCGACTACCTCGAGCTCACCGGCGTAGTGAGCGAATTCGCCAGCCAGACCCAGCTCACAGCGGACGCTGCTGGCGTGAAGAAACTCACCGAGGCCGCGGCTGAGGTCAAGCCCAGCAACTTCTCGCTCCCGGCCGACGAAGCCGCCCGCGAGCGCAACGAAGGCATGCTCCTGGCACCGCAGGGCGCCTTCACGGTGACGGACAACTACTCGCTCAACCAGTACGGCGAAATCGGCCTGGCGGCGGGAACCTCACCGTTGGTTCAGCCGACAGCCGTGGCAAGCTACGGTTCAGCGGAATACAACGCGGTGGTTGCGGACAATGCCGTGCGCGGGATCAAGCTCGACGACGGCGCATCCACCAACTTCCTCAAGGACGCCTCCACGAAGGCCCAGGCGCTCCCCTACCTGACCACAAGCGATCCCGTCCGGGTTGGATCGGCTGCGACCTTCCGTACCAACGTGATCCTCGGTTACGGGAATAACTCCTGGAAATTCCAGCCGCTCTCCCAGCTGACCACGGCCACCGCGGATTCCGTGCAACCGGTCAGCTTCGCCGGTAGCCGGCCCCAGGCCCCGGCCAATGTGGGCGGCAACCTGAAGATCGCGTCCTTCAATGTTCTGAACTACTTCCCCACCACCGGTGACCAGCTCAGTGGCTGCAACTACTACACGGACCGCGACGGCAACCCGATCACGGTCAAGGACGGCTGCAACGCCCGCGGCGCGGCGAATGCCGAGAACCTCCAGCGCCAGCAGGCAAAGATCGTCGCTGCCATCAACAAGTCCGGGGCCGACGTCGTCTCCTTGGAGGAGATCGAGAACTCGGCACAATTCGGCAAGAACCGCGACGATGCCCTCGCCAAGCTGGTGGATTCCCTCAATGTTGAAACCCCGGGAATCTGGGATTATGTCCGCTCGCCCGCCAACGCTCCCCCGCTGAGCGACGAGGACATGATCCGTACGGCTTTCATTTTCAAGAAGGCCACCGCCGAACCACTGGGTGAGTCGATCATCCACAACGACACCGTCGCTTTCGCCAGTGCACGCAAGCCCCTCGCCCAGGTATTCAAACCAGTGGGGGCAAGCGATGACAAGAAGTTCATCGCGATCGTGAACCACTTCAAATCCAAGGGCTCCGCAGCCACGCCGGACGACACTGACAAGGGCCAAGGGGCCTCCAACGTCGCCCGCACCAAGCAGGCTCAGTCGCTCCTGACCTTCGCCGATCAGTTGAAGTCCTCCAAGGGCACCGACAAAGTGTTCCTGATCGGCGATTTCAACGCCTATTCCAAGGAAGACCCGATCAATGTCCTCACGGGGGCCGGCTACGCGGATCTGGAAACCAGCACGGGCAAGCACTCGTACTTGTTCGGCGGAATGGTTGGCTCCCTCGACCACGTTTTGGCTTCTCCTGCCGCTCATGAGGTAGTCACGGGAACCGACATCTGGAACATCAACTCCGTAGAGTCGGTCGCGTTCGAGTACAGCAGGATCAACAACAACGTGGTCAACTACTACGCTCCGGACCAATTCCGGGCCAGCGACCACGACCCTGTGGTGGTTGGCTTGAACCTTCCGACCACCCCTGCCTCAGTTGACCTGCAGTTCCTGGGCATCAATGACTTCCACGGACGTATCGACAGCAACACCGTCTTGTTCGCCAGCACCATCGAACAGCTCCGCGCGGCTGCCACTCCCGGTTCCACCGCGTTCATCTCTGCGGGAGACAACATCGGCGCGTCCCTGTTCGCCTCTGCTGTGGCCAAGGACCAGCCGACCATCGATGTCTTGAACGCCCTTGAGCTCAAGGCGTCCGCTGTGGGCAACCATGAGTTCGACGGCGGATGGGCGGACTTGCGCGACCGCGTCATCGCTGGCGGCAACAATGCGAAGTTCCCGGTCCTGGGTGCCAACGTCTACCAGAAGGGCACCACTACGCCGGTGTTGCCGGAGTACTCCGTTCTGGACACGAACGGTATCAAGGTGGCCGTCATCGGCACCGTGACCCAGGAAACCCCGTCGCTTGTCAGTCCGGCTGGCATCGCGGACCTCGAGTTCGGCGACCCTGTGGACGCTGTCAACCGGGTCGCTGCCAAGATCAAGGCCGACAAGCTCGCCGACGTGATCGTCGCGGAAATCCACGACGGCGCCGGAGCAGGTACGCCGGAGGGCGCCACGATTGAGCAGGAAGTCGCGGCGGGAGGCCCGTTCGCCAAGCTCGTGAAGGAAACCACACCCGATGTGGTGGCCATCTTCAACGGCCACACGCACAAGGAATACGCCTGGGACGCCCCGATCCTTGACGCCAACGGCCAGCCGACGGGCAAGACCCGCCCGATCGTGCAGACCGGCAATTACGGCGAGAACATCGGGCGGATCACCCTGACGGTGGACACCAAGAGCATGGCGGTGACTGCCTACACCGCGGGCAACGTCAAGCGCTCCACAACGGACATGTCCGGAACGTACCCCCGTGCTGCGCAAGTCAAGGCCATCGTGGACAAGGCACTTGCCGACGCCGCCGCCGTCGGGAACCAGCCGGTTGGTGCGGTCACTGCGGATATCACCACTGCCTTCACGCCGGACCCCGCCGGCGGTGCTCCCAAGCGTGATGACCGCGCGAGCGAATCCACGCTTGGCAATCTGGTGGCGGATTCGCTCGTGGACACGCTTAAGGCGCCCGAACTTGGTGGGGCCGAGATCGGCGTCGTGAACCCCGGCGGCCTGCGCAACGAGCTCTACTACGCGCCCGACGGCACCATCACGTATGCGGAAGCCAACGCTGTGCTGCCCTTCGTAAACAACCTCTGGACCACGTCCCTCACCGGCACGCAGTTCAAGTCGCTCCTTGAGCAGCAGTGGCAGACTAGCGCCGATGGATCCGTGCCGAGCCGTCCTTACCTGCAGCTGGGACTGTCCAAGAACGTGAACTACACGTACGACGCCGCCCGTGCGGCAGGCGACCGGATCACCTCCATTTGGGTGAATGGCGCCCTCCTCGACTCCGCGAAGTCGTACCGGATCGGCACCTTCAGCTTCCTGGCTGCAGGTGGCGACAACTTCCGTGTCTTCAAGGACGGCAGCAACACCAAGGACTCCGGACTGGTGGACCGCGACGCATGGATCAAGTACTTGAAAGCGCACAACCCTGTCTCGCCGGACTTCGCACGCCGATCCGTTGCCGTCGTGAACACCACGGCGGCAGAGGTGGGGGGCGGAGACGCCATGACCCTGGCCGTCTCCAAACTGAATCTGACCTCTCTCGGTAGCCCGCAAAACGCCTCGCTCAAGGCCATCTTCACAGATGCCAAGGGCGTCGCAACGGAGCTGGGAACAGTCAGTGTGGCATCCGGTGCGGCAACAGTGAACACCAAGGTTCCCGCGGGAGCGGCTGCCGGAACAGGCACCTTGGTGCTGACCGCCGTCGAGTCAGGGACCGTGGTGAAGGCCGCCGTCAAGGTCGCTGCTCCGCTGCCCCCGAAGTGCACGGCACCGGTCAAGCCAAGCAAGTGGTACGACGTCCTCGGCTGGATCAAGTATGCCTTTGCATGGCTTGAGTACCAGAAATGCCTTAAGGGCTAATCGCAGCGCCAGCCACCAATGAGCATGCTCTCCCCCGGCCTTGGCGAGTGGACATATTGGGAATATGTCCACTCGTCGGAGCGGGCGGGGAGCATGCTCATTTTTTCTTGGCGGAGCCGGAGGAGCATTCTCATTTTTGCGGGGGCAGGCCGAGCATGTCCCTCGCGATTTCGTCGGCGTCGCGGAGGGTCCGCTGGCCGCTGGGGTAGGCGGGACCATCGGAAGGTCGGGCTTCGGCGGCGATGGCCGTCCCCCACTGGGCAGAAGAAAGTTGCAGGCCCAAGGCGTACATCCCGGGAGTCAGGGAACCATTGCCACCCACCAGACGGTAGGGGTGCGCTTGGACATCCAATCCGGAGGTCTGCACCGGCGTTCCCTCGGCCGTCATCATCACCTTGGGCCGCACCAACCCATCCGCGAGCAACTGCCGCAAGAACGGGGAAACACTCGCGCCCACCCTGTTCGCCGGAGACATCGCTTCAATCAGCGTCCTGGCTTCGGCAGCGCCCTCGTGCACCCAGGCGGATACCACCCGGAAGACACCCCTGCCATGGTCAACGTTGAACCGCGGATCCGGCCCCACGAAACTCACGACGCCGGCACGCGCCAAAGCGGCTAGCTGTTCGGCACGCAGGGCGGGAGGACCGCTCGCGAGCCCCTCAACGAAGGACTCGAACCAGCCCCGGAGTTCACCCACCCACGATTCGTCCGTGATGCCGCCGTCGGCCACGGCACTTTTCAAGATGGCCCGTCCCGTGTGCAAGGCGCCGATTGCCATCTTCACGGGATCCGCCTCACCCAGCGCGGAACGGCGGGCGTCGTCGTCCAGATAGTCCACGACGGCGGCGTCGAGTTCCTTCCTAGACGCGAAGGAACGCCCGGCCAAGGGCGCCGCGAGGCCCAGAAGGTCAAGGCGGCGCGACGCCGCAACGTGGATGGAAACCAACTCTGCGACTTGGTTTTCCCACCGCCCGGTTGCATGCGCATGGGGACGCAGCAGGTCTTCGAGGGCAGTCAGGAATTCCGTCGCATCAGACACGGCCACTGGTTCAGCAACAACCAACGTGGAGTAGTAGGCCCACAAGGCGTCACGATGCAGGAGGGGCCAGAGGTCATGATCGAAGCCAGGTTGGATACCCGCGGCGGCAAAGCGTTTCAGCGCATTCTCCGTCAAGTACCGCAAACGCACCGACTTCGGGTAGTAGCCATCCAACCCGGCCTTGGCCCGGTACGGAGTGCCGCGCCTGGACGCCGCGATGATCTTCGGTTCCCGGCCAGAGGGCACGTATTTGAGCTTCCCCGGGAGACCGTCGCCGGCCGCCACGAATCGTCCCCCTCGGCCTTCCGTCAACTGGCCCATGACGTCGAAGAAGTTCAGGCCCATGCCCCGGACCAGGACCGTTTCCTTGTCCGGGACCAAGGCCCAGTCGACGTCGGCAGGAGCGGCCGGCGGGAAGTACAGCAGACCGAGCTCGGCAGCAGCCTCGCTGAACGAACGCTGCTCCGGGTTGAGCCGGGACCCAAGGTGGCCCAGCGCGAGGACGAGGGAATCGACGGTGAGGCGAGCGCCGTCGTCGAGTTCGACGTCGAACCCTCCGCCCGCAGGCCCGACCGGCAAGGCGTACGCTGCGCCGTCCGCCAGGCCACCCGGCAGGGGACGCGCCGCCACGGCGTTGCTCCGGTGGAACGCGATCTCGACGCCGGCCGGGACACGTTCCAGTAATTCTTCCAGCGTGGAGCGCAGATACCGTCCATAGAGGGCGCGGCTTGGAAAGTCGTGGGAGGCGAGGGTGGCAAGTTCGGCCCGCTCCTCGGGGCTCAGGCCGGCGCCCCCGGACGCACACTGTTCCGACCGCCACCGCTCGAAAGACCCCCCGGCCAAGGGCGGCGCGAGCTGATCGTCCTCGGGAATCAGGGTGGGATAGAAGGACTGAGTGTTCATGAGGTACAGCCGGGACTGTTCGGGCTGCCAGACGTGTCCCGGACCCGCGGGAAAGGGGTCCACGACGTCGATGTGAAGGGAACGCGCTCCCGTTTCCGTCGCAGCCCAATTGGCGAGTAAACGCTCCAGCACACTGGTGCCGCGAGGACCTGCCCCGATCAGCCCTACCCGAATGTTCTGCGATTTACCCACGCCCAAGCCTAACTTCTTGTGACTTGCTTCCTTCTCAGACAGTGACTCTAGGATGAGGGATGACCACCACAGCAGCTGATCAAGCGCCCGCGCCCGACAACGAAACTGCCCAGGGAACCGCAATCGCACCCGAACCTGTTGACGAGAATATCTGGCTTGAAGACGTTCATGGCGAGGAACAGCTGGCTTGGGTGCGGGAGCAAAATGCCCGCACTGAAGACTTGCTCGACGATGCCGAGTACGCCGCTTTGGAAACCGGAATCCTTGAGGTTCTTGACTCCACTGACAGGATCGCCATGGTCAACAAACGCGGCGAGCACTACTACAACTTCTGGAAGGACCAGCAGAACCCCAAAGGTCTCTGGCGCCGGACCACGTGGGAGAGCTACCTCAGCGACACCCCGGAATGGGACGTGCTTTTGGACATAGACGCACTGGCCGCGGCAGAAGGCGAAGAATGGGTGTTCCACGGCGCCAATTTCCTCCGTCCGGCCGAGGGCGAACCGCACCGCTTCGCCATGGTCGCCCTGTCCCCCGACGGCGGCGACGCCAACCGCCATCGCGAGTTCGACGTCGATACCCGCAGTTTCGTGGACCCTGCAGCTGGCGGCTTCGACCTTCCGACTGCGAAGGGCAACGTAAGCTGGCTCGACGCCGATACGCTGCTGGTTTCCACTACTGCGGATGGCCTGCCGAAAACCAGCTCGTCCTACGCGCGGACCGGCGTGAGGCTTCGACGGGGCCAAAGCCTGGCTGAAGCCGGGCGGATCTTCGAGATCCCCGAAGACCACATGATGGCCCTCGTCGCCCACGACTCCACCCCGGGTTTCGAACGCACCTTCGCCGTCGACTGGATCGACTTCTTCAACCGAACCACCTCCGTACTGCGTGACGACGAGTGGCTTGCCATTGATGTCCCCACGGACGTCAACCTCAGTTCCCACCGCGACTGGCTCATGTTCCGTCCGCGGCAGGACTGGAACGTCGGCGATACCACCTACCCGGCGGGGTCGCTGCTGGCCGCCAACTTTGAGGGCTATCTGTCCGGAGCACGCGACTTCACGGTGCTCTTCACCCCGGATGAGCACACCTCCCTGCAGTCCTGGAGTTGGACCCGGGACTACCTGCTCCTGAACCTGCTGCACGATGTCTCTTCCGAGATCAGGGTAATCGACCCCGCACGCAAGGATTCTGCCGGTGGGTGGGCCGTGACCCTGCTCGATGCGTGCCCACCGCTGCACGATGTGAACGCCTACGCCGTCGACGACGAGGACGAAGCAGAAGGCGACGACGCCGGCAACGACTACTGGCTCGTGGCAACCAGCTTCACCACTCCCACCACCCTCATGCGCGGCACACTGTCCCCGGGCATCGCCAGCTACACCCTCGACGCGGGCCACGACGGCGGGGTGTCCAGCACGCACTCCGTGGTGAAGTCCTCGCCGTCGTTCTTCAACGAGGCGGACTACGAGGTCCAGCAACACTTCGCCACCTCGGCAGACGGCACCCGTGTGCCCTATTTCCAGGTGGCGTCCAAAGATCTTGACCTCGACGGCGAAAACCCCACCCAGCTCTCGGGCTACGGCGGCTTCGAGATCTCCAGGACCCCTGCTTACAGCGGAGCCATCGGCCGTGCGTGGCTGGAATGCCGAAGTGAAAGCATCCAATCCGAAGACGGCTCAGAATCCCATTCCCGTGGCGGCGTGTACGTCGTAGCCAACATCCGCGGCGGCGGTGAGTACGGTCCTGCCTGGCACCGTGCCGCCCTGCAGGAAAAGCGGCACCGTGCGTTCGAGGACTTCGCCGCGGTTGCCCGGGACCTCATTTCGCGGGGCGTCACCAGTCCGCGCAGGCTCGGTTGCGTGGGCGGTTCCAACGGCGGTCTGCTAGTTGGCAACATGTTGACCCAGTATCCGGAACTGTTCGGGGCGGTCTCCTGCGGTGTCCCATTGTTGGACATGCGCCGCTACACGAAACTTTCGGCCGGCTACTCCTGGATCGCCGAATACGGCGATCCGGACGTCCCGGAACAGTGGGAATACATCCGCACCTTCTCGCCGTACCACCTGCTGCGCGACGGCGTGGACTACCCGGAGACGTTCATCTGGACGGCCACCTCCGATGACCGAGTGGGCCCGGTCCAGGCGCGGAAGATGGCAGCCCGGATGCAGGCGATGGGCATCCCGAACGTGTGGTTCCACGAAGCACTTGAAGGCGGTCACGCCGGAGCCTCGGACAACCGGCAAGCGGCCTCGCTCCAAGCCCGCAGCCAGCACTTCCTGTGGCGGGCGCTTGCGGGCAAGGAAGGTGCGGGGCGGTGACGGTCGCCTAAGATCCACGCCCGCGGCCCCTGGGTCCCCCGTTTTGCGCTGGGTGCCCAGTTCTGCGTATCCTTGGTTGGCTAGCAATAGCAACTGGAGACGTGCCAGAGCGGCCGAATGGGCTTCACTGCTAATGAAGTGTGGGGCACAACTCCACCGGGGGTTCAAATCCCCCCGTCTCCGCGTTTTGGCCCCGGTCTTCGGACCGGGGCCTTTTTGCGTTCCAGGGTCCTCCTGGCCGGATTTTGGCGGGGAAGATTCATGTCTCCGACTCTTCGAATTCAGCTCGCGCCAATAGCCTCGTCCGGGTAACCCGAGACCAACGACGAGGAGAGTTTCATGCGTTCAATGTCAAGATTCGCGATCGCGACGGTCGGAGCCGTCCTGCTGTCAACCACGTTGCTGACTCCGCCAGCCCTGGCGGCTGGCAACGGTGCAGCAATCAACGGTGCTGAGACAGGACAGAATGGCTCTAACGGCAACGGCCATCAAGGCAACACCAATGGCTTCAGCTTTGGAGTGATCGGCGATGTGCCCTACGGTGACGCTGAAATCCAGGCGTTCCCGTCCTACATTCAGGACCTGAACGCACACAAGGAACTGAGTTTTGTAGCACATGTGGGCGACATCAAGAACGGATCGTCCCAGTGCACGGACCAGTACTTCGAAGCCATCAAGAAGAACTTCGACAGCTTTACGGCGCCACTCGTCTACACCCCGGGCGACAACGAGTGGACTGACTGCCACCGAACGAACAATGGAGCTTACAACCCCTTGGAGAGACTGGCCAAGGTCCGTGAAGTCTTCTTCCCGGAACCAAGTGTCACGCTTGGTTCGCCCATGCAAGTGAAGTCACAGGCCAAGGAAGGCTTCCCGGAAAACGTCAGCTTCCGCAAGCATGAGGTCGCCTTCACTGCTGTCAACATTCCGGGTAGTAACAACTCGATGCTGCCTTGGACGGGACTCGGCCAGACGCAGCCCACCGCCGCCCAATTGAACGAAGTGCAGCAGCGAACCCGGGCAGACATCCAGGAGCTGAAGGACACTTTCCGCAAGGCGCGGAACAACGGTGACCGGGCCGTCGTCGTGATGACGCAGGCCGATATGTTCGACCCGACCGTCGCGGCTCCTTCCCAGGCGGATTTTGGTGCGTTCAAGCCCCTGGTGCAGACCTTGATCGAGGAATCGAACTCATTTGGTGGCCCGGTTTATCTGATCAACGGCGACAGCCACGTCTATAACCAGGACCACCCTCTCGCAGACGGTTCGGCGTGGCTTACGTTCTACGGCCAGGCCACCGCGGCGAAGAACCTGACGCGGGTCACTGTGGATGGGTCCAACAATGCAAAGGACTGGCTCAAGGTCACGGTCAATCCCGAGGACTCAGCAAGCGTCGTGTCCTTCGACCGGGTTCCGTTCACGCACCCTGCTTCCTAGCTAGCGTTGTCCCAGCAAGTCACCGGGCCGCCAAAAGACGCCGGAATCTCCGTGCTGGAGGTTCCGGCGTTTTGGCTGCCCCTAGCGCTCCTAGCCCCGACGTTTCTCCGGCTTGCCCACAACACGGCTGACTTCAGCCCCAGCATGCCGGTGCAGCGTGAGGCTGTCTACGGTGCTCAGGAGCATCGCCGCAGCCATGGCGAGGAAAGCGCCGCGGTACGCCGAGGAAGGGCCGCCGCCAAAGAGTGAAGCATGATCGAAAAGACGCAGGAAAAGTGCCCCTACGGCAATGCCGGCACCCGCGGCCAGTTGCACCAGAGTAGCTGAGACTGCGTTAGCCGAGGGAAGCTCCCCCGGCACGATGTCCGCATATTGCACAGACGCGTAGGCCGAGAAGCCGATGGAACGGAAGGCTCCGCTGGCCAGCAGCAAGGCAAAAATCAACGGTTCCGGGGTTCCGGCGTTCAGCGCCGCGCAAGCGACAAAGGTGACGGACGAGGCGAGCGACGCGAAGACCAACACGGGTTTGAAGCCGAAGCGGCGGATGATGGGCGTTGTAGCGGGTTTGATGCCGATGTTGCCAATGAAGACAGCGGCCACCATGGCACCGGATTTGAGGGGGTCCCAGCCAAAGCCGTCTTGGAACAACAGCGGCAGCAGGAAAGGCACCGAGCTGATGGTCAGCCGATAGACGAAGCCGCCGGTGGAGGTGGCCCGGAAGGTCCGGGTGGCGAAGACCCGGAGATCGAAGAGCGGAGTCTTGGCCTTGAGCATCCACCAGGCCGCCCCTGCCAAAGCAAAAGCTCCAGCCAACAGCACGACTGCCGGGACCGCGCCCGCGCCATGACCGCCAACTCCTTCCAGGCCCACCACAAGCGATCCGACGCCGAGGGTAGTCAGGGTGAGCCCCGGCCAGTCGAGCCGCCTGCCGGCATCGCCTCCTGTACGCGGAACCAGCCTCACGGCGGCGATGAAGGCAGCAAGCCCCAGCGGTAGGTTGATCAGGAAGATCCAGTGCCAGGAAAGATAGGTAGTGAAAGCTCCGCCCACAAGCGGCGCCAAAACGGGGGCTAGCAAGCCGGGCCAAACGAGGAATGCCGTGGCTCGGAGGAGCTCTGACTTGGGTGTGCCCCGCAGCACGACGAGAGTCCCGACCGGCACCATCATGGCCCCGCCGGCCCCCTGTGCCACCCGGCTCAAGGTCAGCAGGGTGAGGTCCTGGCTGGCCGCGCACAACAGCGACGCAACTGTGAACACGGCGATCGCCAGGCAGAAGATCCGACGTGCACCAAAGCGTTCTGCGAGCCAACTGCTGAGCGGAATTCCCATGGCCACGGTCACCAGATAGGCAGTCATCGTGATGTTGACATCGGCCGAGACCACTTTGAAGTCGGCCGCGATGCTCGGCATGGCGGTGGTGAGGACTGTGCCGTCCAGGAACTCCATGAAGAACGTGGCGGCAACCAGCAATGCGAGCCGTGGCTGCCACTTGGACTCGGACTGGACGACGTCCGATGCCGCGCCGCTCAAGCTGCTTGACCGAGGACTAGAGGCAATACCGATCCTGCTCCGGCTTGTCTGAGGACGCGCCCGGCAACGGTCATGGTCCAGCGGCTGTCCGCAAGATCGTCGACCAAGAGGATGCCTTGACCACCTAGCGACGCGAGGTTCTGTCCAAGTTCCGGGCCCACCACAAGGCGGTCCCAGACACCGGCCAGCCGGTATGCGCTGTTGCCACCCCTCCCGCCAGCAGGCCCGCCGTGCTGGAGCTGGAGAGAACCTAGATATGGCATCTGGCCAATCCCTGCTATGCCGCGAGCCAGGGATTCGACAAGCGCAGGCTTGTTCCTGGACGGGATGCTCACCACGGCCGCGGGCCGTCCTTGCCCGCTCCACCCTGCGGATCGGCCGTCTCCGGCAGCCCATTCGCGCAGCACCTGCACGCAGGCCTGCAACATGGCAGGCTCGACGTCGCGGTCAGCTGCGCCGGCGGCAAAGAGTGCACGGAGGGCCCCTCCCCAGCCGAGGTCAGTCAGGCGGGCCAGGATACGGCCTTCGGCCAGCAACTCGTCGGGCTTGATCTTGCCCTTCACGGCAACACCTAGCCGGTCCATGCCGCTGGGCCACTGAAGGCGTGGTTCCAGTGCGAGCCCCGCGCGCCGGAGAGTCTGCCCCGCGGCGTCGGCGGCTGCTGCAGCCACGTCCGCTGGGAACCACGTGCCAGCGCAATTGTCGCAGCGGCCACAAGCACGTGCCGACTCGTCGTCCAGGACAGCGGTGATGTATTCCATGCGGCATCCAGCGGTGTCCTGATAGATCACCATGGAGTCCTGCTCGTCCACCCGGGCCTCGGCGATGCGTGCGTAGCGTTCGRCGTCATAGGTCCATGGACGTCCCGTGGACCTCCAGCCACCGCCAACGCGCTCCACCGCACCATCCACCGCGAGGACCTTCAACAGGAGTTCCAGGGGCGTGCGGCGCAGGTCCACCCTCGCTTCGAGCGCCACAGTGGATAAGGCGGATCCGGACTCGGCCAGGACGTCGAGCACGGCCGCCGCCTTTTCCTCTGATGGCATGGAAGCTGTGGCAAAATACTGCCAGATCTCGCGGTCCTCGGATCCCGGCAGGAGGAGCACATCGGCATTGGCGGCGCCACGCCCGGCACGGCCCACTTGCTGGTAGTACGCCACCGGCGATGAGGGAGCACCAAGGTGGATGACAAAACCGAGGTCTGGTTTGTCGAACCCCATCCCAAGCGCCGAGGTGGCCACGAGAGCCTTCACCTGATTGTCCTTGAGGAGTTGCTCAGCACGTTCGCGATCGGCAGGGTCTGTGCGGCCGGTGTAGGACAAGACGTTGTGGCCTGCCTCGGAGAGCAGCCGGGCGGTGTCCTCCGCTGCGGAGACGGTCAGGGTGTAGATGATCCCACTGCCTGGCATGTCGGCCAGATGTGTCAGCAGCCAGCCAAGGCGATCCCTCGAGTCTGCGAGTTTCAAGACGCCCAGCCGCAGGGACTCCCGGCCAAGCGCTCCTCGGATGGTGAGCACACCGGCGCCGAGTTGTTCCTCGATGTCATGGACCACCCGGGAGTTGGCCGTGGCGGTGGTTGCCAGCACAGGGACGCTTCCCGGTAATTGCTCGATGAGATCGGAAATACGCCGGTAATCGGGACGGAAATCATGGCCCCAGTCCGAAATGCAGTGGGCCTCGTCAATCACCAGGAGGCCGGTACGGCGGATGARCTCGGGAAGCTGGTTTTCGCGAAACGAAGGATTGGTGAGCCGTTCCGGCGAAACCAGGAGAACATCCACCTCGTCCGCGGCCAGCTGCTCGCGAACGTTGTCCCACTCGAGCTGATTGGCGGAGTTGATCGCCACGGCGCGGACGCCGGCGCGCGCGGCTGCCGCGACTTGGTCCCGCATGAGCGCCAGCAGCGGCGAAACGATGAGCGTAGGTCCGGCGCCCCGACGCCTCAACAACAACGACGAGACGAAGTACACGGCGGACTTGCCCCAGCCCGTCCGCTGCACCACCAAGGCGCGCCGTCCGGCGTCGACCAGGGCCTCGATCGCCTCATACTGGCCGTCGTGGAATTGCGCGTCCGTACTTCCCACAAGCTCCCTCAGTACCTCAAGGGCTTGCAGGCGGGTGGTGGACTGTTCCGCCGCAAGAAGAGCAGCATCCGGGTTGTTGGGCATGGCTTCAGTATTCCAGCACCCGCAGACAGCCAGAACCTGGAACTTCATCTATGTGGACGAACGTTTTCCACATAGTCGGCCGCTGGCGTAGTGCCAACCGCGCTCCACAGTAAGATTGAGCGCGTGACTAGCGAGCAGAACAAGACATTCGACCTCTCGGCTTCCTTCAAGGCTTATGACGTCCGGGGAATCGTCGGCGAATCCATCACGTCCCACATCGTGGAGTCGGTCGGCGCCGCGTTCGTCGACACTCTGGGCCTCGCAGGCGAGACGGTGCTGGTGGGCGGCGACATGCGACCGTCCTCCCCCGAATTCATCAAGGCATTTGCTGACGGCGCCGCCCGCCGTGGCGCCAATGTCCAGCTGCTTGACCTCATTTCCACCGACGAGCTTTACTACGCCTGTGGCGCTCTCAATGCTGCCGGCGCCACGTTCACCGCAAGCCATAACCCGGCCGAGTACAACGGCATCAAGATGTCCAAGGCCGGCGCGCAGCCGATCTCGTCCGAAACAGGCCTCAAGGAAATCCAGGCGCTGGCGGAGAAGTACCTCAACGACGGCAGCATCCCTGCTGCCGAGGCCCGAGGAAAAATCAGTGTCCGCGATGTCCTGAAGGACTACTCCGAGTACTTGCGTAGCCTGGTTGACCTCCAAGGCTCCCGTCCGTTGAAGATCGTGGTCGACGCCGGAAACGGGATGGCCGGACTGACCACGCCTGCCGTGCTCGGTAACGAACTGCTTCCTGCCCTGCCGTTCGAGATCGTCCCCCTGTATTTTGAGCTGGATGGCTCCTTCCCGAACCACCCGGCCAATCCACTTGAGCCAGAAAACCTGCGCGATCTGCAAGCCGCGGTGATCGAACACGGCGCGGACATCGGCCTGGCTTTCGACGGCGACGCCGACCGCTGCTTCGTGATCGATGAGAAGGGCGAACCTGTATCCCCCTCTGCGATCACTGGCATGGTTGCGCGTCGCGAAATCGCGCGCGCCCAGGCCGCAGGTGAAGAAACTCCCGTGATCATCCACAACCTGCTGACCTCGCGGGCTGTCCCCGAGCTCGTGGCCGCAGATGGCGGCCGCGCCGTCCGCACCCGCGTGGGTCACTCGTTCATCAAAGCCGTCATGGCTGAAGAAGGTGCCGTCTTCGGCGGCGAACACTCGGCGCACTTCTACTTCCGCGATTTCTGGAACGCGGACACAGGCATGCTCGCAGCCATGCACGTGTTGGCGGCACTGGGCGAGCAGGACGGCCCGCTGTCCGAACTTGGCCGTCAGTACGAGCCGTACGTCTCCTCCGGCGAAATCAATTCCGAAATCGAGGACAAAGCGGGTGCCATTGAGCGCGTCCGCGCCGATTTTGACGGCGAAGACGTCGATGTCGACACCATGGATGGCAGCACCTTCACCGCGAAGGACGGCACCTGGTGGTTCAACCTTCGACCGTCCAACACGGAGCCGTTCCTACGCCTGAACGCCGAGGCGAAGGACGTGGCCACCATGGAAAAGGTCCGCGACCGTGTCCTCGCACTGGTCCGGGATTAGCCTGCGGCCCGGAAGACGAGCACAGCATGAGTACCAATACCCTCGAAAGTACCGAGGAACGCGAGCTCCGCGAAGTCCGTGAGACCTTGGGAGCGGCTCTGGCGACGGCGCAGGAACACCTGGAACAAAACGGTGGATTCCTTCCCTTCGCCGTCACGCTCGCGGACGACGACGAACTCCGGCTCGTCTTCGTCACTCCCGGAGAGCCGGACGACGAGGGAAACGTCGATACCGAGTCGATGCTGGCAGATATCCTCGAGTTGCTCCGCCAAGGCCGTGACGGATACCGCGCGGTGGCCATCGCCAGCGACGTCATCCTTCCGGAACACGGCTCGGACGGGATTCACGCCGCGGCTGAGCATCGCGCCGGCGGGCTCATGGCAGCCGTTGTCCCCTATGTCCAGACAACCGAAGGTTTTACCTTTGACACCGCCGAAGCCGACACCAACGAACCCCTCGTCTGGGTGGACTAGACCTGACTCCGTAAGCTTGTTGGCATGAAGATCAATGCCTTCGCGGATGTGAGCCTGCGCGCGCTCCTGGTTCTGTCGTCCGCGCCCGCAGGTGAACTCCTGACGACCCAAAACATCGCAGACGCCGTGGGGACTCCCTACCACCACGTCAGCAAGGCCATCGTTCGGCTGCGGGAGCTCGGCCTGATCGACGTCGAGCGTGGCCGCAACGGCGGATCCCGGCTCAGCGCAGCCGGACAAAAAGCCACAGTGGGCCAGCTCCTGCGGGAGCTGAATACCAGAGCGGATCCCGCGGAGTGCCAATCCGCTAACGGCGACTGCCCACTCATCACCGAATGCGGCTTGCGCCACGCCCTGGCCCGAGCACGGGAAGCCTTCTACCGGGAACTGGACGACGTCGTCGTCTCCTCCTTGCCACACATGCGTCAAATGGCGCCAGCATTCCAAGCAATCGGCTTGCGCCCCGGGCTGTAAGCCCGGACCGTAAGCCCGGGCTGTGACGCACGCCGACGGTCCTCAGCCCTGTCGATTGGCCAAAGTCTTCTACAGCGTGTAGAACTTAGGCATAGATACTTGCATTTTAAATACGAGTATTGATCCCGGTCCGTACGCAAGCAACGGGCCACTAAGACAGGAGTTCCTATGCTCTCGGACAAGTCCTTCCCCGTCATCCAGGCGACTTTGCCTCTGGTCGGCTCCCGGATTGGTGACATCACTCCCAAGTTCTACTCCCGCCTCTTTGCTGCGCACCCCGAGCTGCTTGACGGGCTATTCAGCCGTTCGAACCAGCGCTCTGGCAACCAGCAGCAGGCCCTTGCCGGCAGCATCGCCGCTTTCGCAAGCCACTTGGTCAGCAACCCGGGCACCCTGCCCGAGACCGTACTTTCCCGTATCGCGCACCGCCACGCCTCATTGGGTATCACTGAGCCGCAATACCGCGTGGTCTACGAGCACCTCTTCGCCGCCATCGCAGAGGACTTGGCCGAAGTCATCACCCCGGAAATCGCCGAAGCCTGGACTGAGGTCTATTGGCTCATGGCAGACTCACTGATCAAGCTCGAAAAAGGGCTCTACGCGGCGCAGGCCAATGGCAAGATGTGGAGTCCCTGGAAGGTCGCGTCCAAGGTTCCCGCCGGCACCGGATCCCTGACTTTCACCCTGGAACCCGCAGACGATACCCCCATCACCGAGGCGCTGCCCGGTCAATACATCAGCGTCAAGGTCGCCCTCCCGGACGGCCTGCGCCAGGTCCGTCAGTACTCACTTTCCGGTGATGCCGGCACCAGCCGCAGCTTCACTACAAAGATCGACGACGGCGGCGAGGTCTCCCCGGTCCTGCACAACACGGTGGAGGTCGGCGACGTCCTAGAGATCTCCAACCCCTACGGCGAGATCACTCTCAAGGACGGCCACGGGCCGGTGGTCCTCGCATCGGCCGGCATCGGCTGCACACCCACAGCATCCATCCTGCGCTCGCTCGCAGATTCCGGCTCGGACCGCAAGGTCCTGGTCTTGCACGCCGAAAGCAATCTGGACAGCTGGGCATTGCGCGGGCAGATGACGGACGACGTCGAGCGGCTGGATGGAGCCGAACTCCAACTCTGGCTGGAGGAACCGCAGCCCGGGTCCAATGCGGGCTTCATGTCACTGCGCGAAGTGGACCTGCCGGCGGACGCATCGTTGTATCTGTGCGGACCACTGCCATTCATGAAGCACATCCGCAACGAAGCCATCAATGCCGGAATTCCCGCCACGAAGATTCATTACGAAGTCTTCGGACCGGACATCTGGCTGGCCAACTAGCCGTGGTCGTCGGCCCCCGGAACCCCCGGCGGGCCGACCACCACCCCCGGCGGGCCGACCACCACCCCCGGCGGGCCGACCACCAGCAGCGGCAGCATCACCTCATCCACGACCTTCACCAGGAATTCATCATCGATGGGCGTTCCCGAGAAGATGAACCGCTGCCGCAGCAAAGCGGGTCCGGCCTCGATTCTCGTCTCCGTGGCCACGCTGGGATCACATTCGCCGCGTGCCGCAGCCTGCTCAATAATGGCTCGCATGATCTTCCCTACGTTGCCGCGCGTGTACTCGTGGACTTCTGCGGCCACCGATGGGTTCTGGAGTGCCTCCCCTAACAGCCCGCGCATGGCTTGGCCCACTGCTCCTTCCAGCTGTTGCGCTACAAGCCGCAGGATCGCCAGGGCGTCCCCGCGCAGGCTACCCGTATCCGGCGCGGACGACGGACTGGGCATGGCATCGTAGGCTGCCTCGAGCACCAACGCTGCCCGCCCGGGCCACCGCCGGTAGAGCGAAGCTTTGCTCGCCCTGGCGCGCTCGGCGACGCTGTCCATGGTCAGCGCGGCGTACCCGGATTCGGCGATCTCCGCCCGGACCGCTTCGAAAATTGCACTGTTCAAGGCAGCTCCGCGCCGGCGCGGCAGCTTGCGATGGTCCTGCTGCACCGGCACGCGGTGCTGTTGCTCCGGCAAGAACTCCTGTTGCTTCGGCATGTCAAACATCCCCCGGCGAAGCGGTCGGCAGGACCACTCCCAGGCTTCCGTCCACGAGCACCCGCTGCCCATCGGCCAAAGTGCTGGTCCCCGAACCGGTGCCCATGACTGCCGGAATTCCGTATTCCCTGGCCACGATCGCCGCATGCGAGCCAAGCCCTCCGGCATCCACCACAACCGCCGCGGCCCGTTGGAACAACGGCGTCCACGAAGGGTTGGTGTACGGGCAGACCAGGATTTCGCCGCTGCGGAGCTGGCCGAACTCGGCCGGCCCCCGGATCACCCGGACAAGCCCGCTTGCCTGGCCGCGGCTGGCCGGAGTACCGGAGACGAGGGCCCCGTCCACCTGGCGGCCTCGGCCAAAGAGCAAAACCGGATCAAGCAGCGGGATGCCCTCCAGTTCCCTCCGTTTCGTCGCCCGCGCCAGCACCAGCGGCCGGTAACGGTCACGCAGGGAAGCCGGCAGCGCACCGCCGTCGTCCGCGTCCGTGATGGACTCCAATTCCTCGAACCGCAAGTGATAGATGTCGTCCGGTGCGTCGATCACGCCACCCAGTACCAACCGCCGGCCGAGCTCCCGGTAGGCGCGGCGGATCGGCGGGATGGCTTTGGTGGCGTAGAAGTGGCTGTCCTCGCGGAAAGCCATTCCGGCCCGAGCGGACTCGACGGCGGCGAGCACCCTTCGCCGCACCGGTTCGAAGCGGAGTGCCGGGTGACGCTTCAATTCCGCAATCGCTGTACCGGTCTGGTCGGCCGCTTGATGCCGCTCTCCGGACATGGCCTTCACCAGCCCCAGCACCACCTCGGGGGCATCGGACCACGTAGGCGAACTGCTCAGGACAACGCTGGTGGTTTCCCTGTGTCCGTATTCCAGCTGAAACTCCTGGAACGCCTCCCGGAAAGCGCGATGCTCTGGATCCTTTTCGACCTGGTCCAGCAGCTGGCGGGGGTCGGCTTCACGAAAGGCGCGTGACAGTCCGGGGTCGTCTGCCGCAAGGGAAGCGAGCCGTTCAAGTGCCCGATTCGCCTGGCTCGTCCGGGTTTCCGCGCCCGCGATCAGCGCAGGCGCAAGCCTTATCTTGCCCAGGAACAGAAGCATCAAGCGCATCTTCAGCACCGGCACGAGAATTCCGGGCAGGTAAGAAATCCGGAGATCCCCGATCGCCTGCATCGTCGCGAAGCACTCCTCCACAAGTTCGATGACCGTACGCCAGCGCAGCGGACCGAGATCCATTCCGTTCAGTCGTTCGATTTCGCCAAGGAACCGGGCGAAGCGCGGATCTTGGGTCCACGTGTCTGGCTTGAATTGCCTTGACCGTCGCAGCAAAGACACGGGCGCTGCAAGGGTCCGGAGGGTCGGGCGCGGCACCGGCGGGATGAGCTGAACCACCACGCCGTCCTCCTCCGGCAACAACTCCTCAACCGTGGGAAAGACCACGCCCACGCTTCCGGCCATCCCCCGCAGCATGCCCAAGATTCCTCGGCTCATCCACCCGGAGACATCCAGCGGATACGGCCGTTCCTGGAACATCTCGATGAAGAACGGCCCCACCCGCCGTTGTACCGCGTTGAGGCTGGGCGGTTGAGGCGGGAGCGCGGTCATCGGCCGCGACTGCAGCACATACAGCACGCCCCCGGCCACGGCCCACTCCATGTCCTGTGGCCGAGCGAAATGCTCCTGGGCTTCCCGTCCCAGCCGGGCCAGCTCCGCCAATTGCCCCGCGGCGAGCCCAGGCTTGGCCCCCGGCATACCAGCCCTTTCCCGCGTACCGCCGCCCGCTGCCACGCTGATCACTACCTCGCGGCCACCTGGCGTGAAACCAAGAACCTTTCCCGAGCGGTCGAGGACGTAGTGCTCCGGCGTCACCCGCCCCGAGACCACGGCCTCCCCCAGCCCGGGGTTCGCGTCCACCACCATTGCACCGCGCTCGCCCGTGACCGGGTTCGCTGTGAACATGACACCCGCCATGGCGGCCGGCACCATTTTTTGTACGACGACGGCGATGGCCACCTCGTGCGGGTCGATTCCCTGCCGAAGCCGGTAGGCCATAGCCCGGTCCGTCCACAACGATGCCCAACAACTCGAGACCGCCTGGATGACATCTTCCTCGCCAATGACGTTGAGGTAGGTGTCCTGCTGGCCGGCAAACGCCGCTCCCGGAAGATCCTCCGCCGTAGCACTGGACCGGACCGCGACCGCCCCGCCGCCCAGGTTCGCGTAGGCATCAAGGATCTCCTGCCGCAGCGGGACAGGCATTTCCGCCTCGGCAAAGAGGGTCCGGATAGCGGCGCCGGACGCTCCGCCGTCGGGCGCACCGCTCATGCCGGACAGCAGGCTATCCAACTCAATCCCCACTTTCGTTTCTGCCAGGAAGGACAGGTACGCGTTCGTGGTGATGATGAAGCCCGGCGGCACCGGAAATCCCTCGCGCGCAAGTTCGCCTAAAGCGGCGCCCTTGCCGCCTGCGACGGCGATGTCCCCCGCGCAGAAAGCGGTCAGAGGAGCAGTGGTTTTCTCAGTCATCGTGGGCTCCTCGTGCGGTGCTGTCGGCGGCGTCGGAAGGTTCTGGGAGCGCGGTGTCCGAGTGCGCGGTGGTCCGCAACTCCCGCTCGGGAAGGAAGAGCGTCAAAACGAATGCCACAGCCAACACCACGGCGGCAAAACCGAAAACCGGCGGAAGCGCATGTCCGAACGCCTGGGCAACCGCGATGCGGTCCGCGGCCGGCAGCGCTTCCAGGGCCTTCGGCGTCAAGGAATTAATGCGGCTGCCCAGCGCGGCCGCCAGTGAGGCCGGGACCGCTGCGGCAAATCGCGCCGTGATCAGGGAACCCAGAACAGCCACGCCGACGGCGGCGCCCACCTGGCGAAGGAAGGTCACCGTGGACGTCGCAGCACCAAGGTCCCGGCGCTCCACGGAATTCTGCACCACCAGTACCATGACCTGCATGACGAGCCCGATTCCCAGACCGAGAAGCAGCATGGAGAGCAGGACGAGCCACGGGCTGCTGCTCGAGTCCATGGTGCTGAACAGCCAGAGCCCGGGAACCGCAAGCAGCGTCCCGGCCACCGGATACAGCTTGTAGCGTCCAGTGAGGGTGATCAGCGCACCCGATCCCGACGTCGTGAGCAGAAGCCCGGCCATCAGCGAAATCAACATGCCGCCCGAGGCCGTTGCCGACATGCCCATCCCCACCTGCAAGAACGCCGGAAGGTAATTCAACGTGGCGAACATCGCAAAACCGACCAGGAAGCTCACCGCCGTCGGTATGGCAAAGGCAGGATCCCGGAACAGGGACAAGGGGATGATCGGATCAGCCGTGCGACGCGCCCTGAACAGCCAAGCCGCCAGTGCCACAAGAGCCACACCCCCGAGGACCGGGGACACCCAAAGCTGCCCCGGGTAGCCGCCGCTGGAGAGGAAGATCACGGACACGATCGCAAGGCCCAGCAAGGCCGCGCCTCCGTAGTCCACTCGTCGTCCGCGCGGAGTGGCCGGGAGCCGCAGTGTAAAGGTCACCACGGCAAGGGCAGCCAATCCGAACGGAACATAGAAGTAGAAGATCCAGCGCCAGGAGAAATGATCAACCACCGCACCGCCAGCCAAAGGTCCGGCAACCGCGGCCATGACGAAGGCTGCGCCGATAATGCCCAGAAGCCTGCCCCGCTCGCGAGGACTGACAAGTTCGCCAATGATCGATTGTGCCCCGATCATGAGCCCTCCGCCGCCGATGCCCTGAATCGCGCGGAAAGCGATGAGCTGCGGCACCGACTGCGCCAGCGAGCACAGTCCCGCGCCGATGATGAAAAAGATGAGGGAAGCCTGCAGGATCCGTTTTCGCCCGAAAGCGTCGCCAAGTTTGCCCGTGAGGGGCATGGCGGCTGTGGCGGCGACAAGGTAGCCGGTGATGATGGTGGACATCTGATCCAGGCCGCCCAGATCCCCGGCGACGGTGGGCAGGGCCGAGGCCATGACAGTTTGGTCCAGCGCTCCGAGGAACATCACCAACAGGATTCCAGGCAGCGCCGTCCTGATGGCAGAGTGGACTTTCTCTTTGTGCTGCTGGGCATCGTCCATGGCCCGGTCCCGGAAATTAGAGAACTGCTGGTTCTCTAAAAGCTACTCTCGCCGCAAGCGCGGCACAATGCCTGGTCAATGAAACGCCGACGGCGGTCCCGCACCTTGAGGACACAAGGTGCGGGACCGCCGTCGTTCGGTTGCCTCGGCCCACGCTGGGGAGGCAGCGGGGAGCTAGGCCAGGCGGGCCTTAAGGCCCTCGAGCTCCGAGATCAGCGCAGCCGGCAGGGAACCGCCGAACTTCGCGTACCATTCCTCGATCGACGCCAACTCCGTTGCCCACTCGGCGGGGTCGACGCGTACCGCGGCTTCCACCTCGGCAGGAGTCATGTCCAGGCCTTCGAGGTCGATGGACTCGCCGGTCGGCACGAATCCGATGGGGGTCTCGACGGCGTCGGCCTTGCCTTCAAGCCGCTCGATGGCCCACTTGAGGACGCGCGAGTTGTCACCAAAGCCGGGCCATGCGAAGCCACCCTCGGCGGTGCGACGGAACCAGTTAACCAGGAAGATCTTGGGCAGACGCTCCGGGTTCGCCTTGGCTGACAGGTTGACCCAGTGGTTCAGGTAGTCGCCCGCGTCGTAGCCGATGAACGGCAGCATGGCCATGGGATCGCGACGCACGACGCCAACGGCTCCGGCCGCGGCAGCCGTGGTTTCGGAGGACAACGTGGAACCCATGAAGATGCCGTTGGACCAGTCGCGGGCTTCAGTGACCAGCGGGATAGTGGTCTTCCGGCGCCCGCCGAAGAGGATCGCGGAGAGTTCCACGCCGTCGGGGCTGAAGTACTCCTCGGCCAGCATGTCGATCTGGTCGATCGGGGTGCAGAAGCGGGAGTTCGGGTGCGCAGCGGGCTTGTCGGACTTGGGAGTCCAGGAGTTGCCCTGCCAGTCGGTCAGGTGCGCCGGAGTTTCCTCCGTCATGCCCTCCCACCACACGCCGCCGTCGTCGGTCAGCGCAACGTTGGTGAAGATGCTGTTGCCCTTGGCGATGGCGCGCATGGCATTGGGGTTGGTGCCCCAACCGGTGCCGGGAGCGACGCCGAACAGGCCGGCTTCGGGGTTGACGGCGCGGAGCTCGCCTTCCTTGCCGAAGCGCATCCACGTGATGTCGTCGCCGAGGGTCTCCACCTTCCATCCCTTGATGGTGGGGTCGAGCAGCGCGAGGTTGGTCTTGCCGCAAGCGGAGGGGAACGCGGCAGAAATGTAGTAGTTCTTCTGCTCAGGCGAGGTCAGCTTCAGGATAAGCATGTGCTCGGCCAGCCAGCCTTCGTCGCGGGCCATGACAGACGCGATGCGCAGGGCGTAGCACTTCTTACCAAGGAGGGCGTTGCCGCCGTAGCCGGAGCCGTAGGACCAGATGGAACGCTCTTCCGGGAAGTGCACAATCCACTTGTCCGGGTTGCAAGGCCACGCAACGTCGGCCTGGCCGGCTTCCAGCGGAGCACCCAGGGAGTGCAGCGCGGGGACGAAGAACGCGTCCGTCTGGGTGATGCGTTCCAGGACGTCGGTGCCGATGCGGGCCATGATGCGCATCGAGGCAACAACGTAGGCGGAGTCGGTGATCTCGACGCCGAACTTGGGGTCCTCGGCGTCCAGGTGGCCCATGACGAACGGAATGACGAACATGGTGCGGCCACGCATGGAGCCGGCGAACAGTCCGCGCAGCTTCTGCTTCATCTCGGCCGGAGCCATCCAGTTGTTGGTGAAGCCGGCGTCATGTTCCTTCTCGGAGCAGATGTATGTCTGCTCTTCTACGCGGGCAACATCCGCAGGATCGGAGAATGCGGCGAAAGAGTTGGGGAAGAGCTCTTGGTTCAGCCTCTTCAGGGTGCCGGCCTCGACGAGTTCGTCGGTCAGCTTCTTGTATTCCGCTTCGCTGCCGTCAACCCAGTGGATGCGGTCCGGCTGTGTCAGCTCGGCTACTTCCTCGACCCAGGCCAGCAGGCGTGCATGCGTAGTAGGTGCCTTCTCAAGCAGCGGCAGTCGCGCCAGATCGCCCATCGTGGTTCCCTTCCTCGGGTTCAGTGGTGTGTCCTAAATGCTAGGGGTCGCGGAGTAGACCAATCTGGGTTCGGACATGGGATCTCTTGACCATTTCGGAGCAAAACCGCTAAAAATCAAGGATCTTGGGTCCTAAAACTGCGAAATTAGTGACCAAGGTCACATAGACCGGTCTAGTTAGGTAGATTACACCGCGCCGATTTGGCACGAACGGGGATCTCGCGTAAAGTTTATTGAGGTTCGAGGGGGGAACGAGTTTGAAACTCCCGAGAATCACCAAGATGCGCCCATAGCTCAGCTGGATAGAGCGTCTGTCTACGGAACAGAAGGTCAGGGGTTCGAATCCCTTTGGGCGCACAAAATGAAGACCCGCACCGTGCTTGGTGCGGGTCTTCTTTCGTTAAATTCGGGCTTTCGGTTTTGGGCCACGCCGTCCTGACCCTCCTTGCCACTGCCGAGACCCGGAATGACGTGACTCGCCGTGTCCCAAACGCTTTCCCAGTCAAAGAAGGGGGCGACGGTGCGGCCTGACGGAATAGCTCCAAACGCCAAGGGCCGCCGTACGTACTTAACGAGAAAGTACGACGGCGGCCCTTGCGCTTGGGTGCCAGGCTTACGCGGCGACGGCCTCGCTGATGCGGCGACGGATCCCGTCGAAGTGGCGGTTGAGCAGTTCGGCGGCGGCGGTCCTGTCTCCGGTTGCGACGGCGGTATAGATGCTTCGGTGCATCGCCGCGGTGGCTACGAGATCTTCGTTGGCGGATCCGATCTCCACGTGGATCTTCCGGTAGACCTTCCAGAAGACACCCATGAGGTTGATGAGGAGCTCGTTGTTCAGGGGTTCGAACAGCCGGCGGTGGAACTCGGCGTCGGCGGCTACGAAGTTCTCCCCCGCGTGCGCGAGCTCTTCCATCTGCTTGACGGATTCTTCGATCAAGGCGAGCTGTTCGGTAGTCATCACGTCCATCGATGAGCCGATCAGCCCCGACTCGAGGGCCTGGCGCACATCCACGAGCTGCAGCGCTTCAAGGCCCTGATGGCGCAGCGATAGGCGGCCCCGGAACGTCAGGCCATCCGCGAGTGCTTCGAAGTTGCTGGGGGCGACGAACATGCCGAAGCCATGGCGAATCTCGATAACACCCAGGGCCTGCAGCACTTTCAGGGATTCGCGCAGGGTGTTGCGACCTACCCCTAGCGCCACGGAGAGTTCGTTTTCCGTGGGCAAAGGATCGCCCGCCTCGAGCTCGCGTTCGAGGATCAATTCCATAATGTCCGCCTGTAGTGCCCTGAGCCGGGCCTGTGCGCTGAACCGTGCCTGCGGAACGACACCGGAAGTGGTCATGGCTCTCCTTGCAAAAGTACTCATCCCTGGCCGGCCCCCTTTCAGGAACCGGGACAAGGAATCAGTGCGGTGTTAATGTTGAGGTGAGCCTAGCGCCCACCGGGAATAAGTGCTTCGCAACATACAATATCGGATGTCCCATCTCCTTCATAGATGTTTGCTTGATTTTTGACTGCCCCCCCACAAGGCAGGCGCACCGCAGGACGCCCGCCGGTAGGCTCTGATAGCCGCCGGCGCGACCACCAGTGATCCACATTTCGCTTGACGACTTCATGTGACCGCCCTTACAGTTTCTTTACGAGCATCGGATGTCCTACATCCGATAACCAGAAAACTTGAATGGTGAGGCATCTTATGAGCAACACGATTAACAAACTGCCGCTGGTCAATGACGCCAGCCGACGCAACTTCCTCAAGCTGAGCGGAGCAGTGGGCGCTGCCGCGGCCTTCACCGCAACCCTTTCGGCATGCGGCGGTCCCGCCGCCACCACCACGGGCGGAGCGAGCAACATCGCTGCCGTCAACAAAGACCTCACCATCGAGGCGGGCATCTCCTATGCCCTGTCCACGGGTTTCGACCCGTTGACCTCCTCCGGCGCCACGCCTCTGGCCGCCAACTTGCACGTGTTCGAAGGCCTCGTGGAACTCCACCCGGCCACCCGCGAGCCCTACAACGCACTCGCCGCCAGCGACCCCAAGAAGATCAACGACACCACTTACCAGGTGACCATCCGCGACGGCGCCAAGTTCCACAACGGCTCCCTCGTCACCACGGAAGATGTGGCCTATTCCTTCACCCGCGTGATGGATCCGGCCAACAAGTCCTTGTTCTCCCAGTTCATTCCATTCATCAAGGACGTCAAGGCGCTTGATGCCAAGACGGTCGAGTTCTCGCTGAAGTACCCTTTCCCCGGATTCGGACCGCGAATCTCCGTGGTGAAGGTGGTTCCTAAGGCACTGGCTTCAACTGATCAGAAGGGATTCGACGCCAAGCCGGTCGGCTCCGGCCCCTACAAGCTCATCTCGGCCGTCAAGGACGACAAAATCGTCTTCGAAGCATTCGCCGACTACAACGGCCCCAAGCCCGCACTCGCAAAGGGCATGACCTGGCTGCTGCTCTCAGACGCCGCCGCCCGCGTCACCGCGGTCCAGTCGGGCCGCGTCCAGGCGATCGAAGACGTCCCCTACTTGGACATGGATGGACTCAAGTCCAAGGCGCGGGTTGAATCCGTGCAGTCCTTCGGTCTCCTGTTCCTGATGTTCAACTGCGCGAAGGCGCCCTTCGACAACAAGCTGGTCCGCCAGGCACTCCACTACGGACTAGACAAGGACGCCATCATCAAGAAGGCCTTGTTCGGCAATGCCAAGGCTGCGTCGTCGTACTTCCAGGAGGGCCACCCGGACTACGTCAAGGCCAAGAACGTCTACGGCTACGATCCCCAGAAGGCCGCCGACCTCCTCAAGCAGGCCGGCGTGGGCAACCTCGAATTCGAACTGCTCACCACGGACACGGCATGGGTCAAGGACGTTGCGCCGCTGATGCTGGAATCCTGGAACAAGATCCCCGGAGTCAAGGTCACGGCAAAGAACCTCCAGTCCGGCGCGTTGTACTCGGACAGGGTTGGCAAGGCCGACTTCTCGGTAGTGGCGGCCCCGGGCGACCCCTCCGTCTTCGGCAACGACGCAGACCTGCTCCTGAGCTGGTTCTACTCCGGCGCCACCTGGATGACGAAGCGTGCCTACTGGACCACTCCGGAAAGTGCCACGCTCCAGGGTCTGATGGATAAGGGCTCGCAGGCCGCGCCTGCTGACGCCAAGAAGATCACCGGCCAAATCGTGGACCTCGTCTCCGAGGAAGTCCCCCTGTACCCGCTCTTCCACCGTCAACTCCCGAGTGCATGGGACGAGAAGAAGCTCTCGGGCTTCAAGCCGCTGCCCACCACGGGACTATCCTTCATCGGCGTCGGCCGCACCGCTTAGCACGCCGCACCCAACCCCAACTGACTCGCATTTGTTGTCGTTTAGACGTCTCAAAACGACACTTACTGCGAGTTAGTTGGGTCCCCGCACCAAACGCAAACCGGAGAACAAATTGGTCATGATATTGCGTCTGCTTGGACGCAGGCTCGCAGCGTTGCCCTTGATGATCCTGGGCATCACGCTGCTGGTCTTCTTCGTCCTACAGGCAGCCCCAGGCGACCAGGCCAGCTCGGCCCTCGGCGAAGGCGCCAGCGAGGCCGCCAAACAGCAGTACCGCCAGGACAACGGCCTGAACGATCCCCTGTTCGTCCAATACTTCCGCTTCCTGGGCAGGCTCCTGCAGCTCGATCTCGGCGTGACCACCCCGCCGTCCAAATCGGTGGCAAGCATGATCGCCTCGGCCTTCCCGCTGACCCTCCAGCTGACGTTCCTCGGCGTGATCATCGCCGTCGTCCTGTCCTTGGTCTTCGGCATCATCGGCGCCCTTTACCGCGACAAGTGGCAGGACCAGCTGGTCCGGGTCTTCTCCATCGCAGCCATCGCCACGCCGTCCTTCTGGCTCGGCATCCTGCTCATCCAATGGTTCGCGCTCGGTGACAATCCGCTGTTTCCCTCGGGTGGAATCGCGACGCCGGAGTCCGGCTTCGGCGGTTGGCTCAACTCGATGGCGCTCCCGGCCCTCGCGCTCGGCATCCCGGTTTCAGCTTCCTTGATCCGCGTTGTCCGCACGTCCATGGTCGAAGAACTGGACCGCGACTACGTCCGCACCGCGATCGGGAACGGCGTCCCCTACCGCGAGGTGGTTTCCCGGAACGTCCTGCGCAACGCGCTGGTGACTCCGGTGACCGTGCTGGGACTGCGCGTGGGCTACCTGCTGGGCGGCGCCGTCGTGATTGAAATGATCTTCGCCCTTCCCGGCATGGGCCAGCTGATCCTCAACGGCATCACCAATCTGGACGTGAACCTGGTCCAGGGCGTGGTCCTCACCATCTCGGTCACCTTCGTTCTGGTGAACATCGTCGTGGACCTCCTGTACCTGCTCATCAACCCCCGAATCAGGACGGTATAGCCATACGCAGCAAACTTGCTGAACGGCTCAGCGCCCCGGGCGTCCGCTTCAAGTCCCTCCCCTGGGGATCGCGTTTTGCCCTCTTGTTCCTCGTGGTCATCGCCTTGGCGGCGATCTTCGCGCCGGTCATCGCGCCGCATGATCCCTTGGAAACGTTCATTCCGGCGCAAGCTCCGGACGGCGACCACTTCTTCGGCACCGACCGCCTCGGCCGCGACGTCTTCTCCCGGCTCCTTTACGGCTCACAGTCGTCGCTCATGATCGGCCTCGGTGCAGTGGCCCTCGCGATCGTCATCGGCGCGGTGCTTGGCTCGCTCGCCGCGACGTCCAGCAAGGCCGTCAACGAGATCATCATGCGGCTCATGGACATCCTCATGGCATTCCCGGGGATCGCCCTCGCAGCCGTGCTGTTGGCGGCGTTCGGCAACTCGGTACCCACCATCATCGTCGCGATCGCCATCATCTACACCCCGCAGCTTGCCCGCGTGGTCCGCGCCAACGTGCTCGCCCAATACGGCGAAGACTACGTCCGCGCCGAACGGGTGATGGGTGCAAACCGCCCCTACATCCTGCTCAAGCACATCGTCCGCAACACCGCGGCCCCCGTGCTCGTATTCGCCACGGTCATGGTGGCTGACGCCATCATCCTCGAAGCCTCGCTGTCCTTCCTCGGCGCCGGCGTCCAGGATCCCGCGCCGTCGTGGGGCAACGTCATCTCCTACGGCCGCAACCTGGTCCTGTCCGGCGGCTGGTGGGCAACCACCTTCGCCGGCCTCACCATCCTGCTCACCGTGCTTGCGCTGAACATCCTCGCCGAGGGCCTCACCGACGCCATGGTGAACCCGAAACTGCGGAAGGCCCCGGTGGTGAAGGACGACGACGGTGCTGCCGCTGCTTTTGCGGGCGCGGCGGTGGCCGGCGCCGCTATCGATACCGAGATCGCGACGTCGGTGGCCCAGCCCTCCGTCCTGGAACAGCACGAGCTCGACGGCGTGCTGGCCGCCAACGGCGATCCGCTCTCCGAAGAGGACTACGCGGCATCGGTCCTGAACGATACTCGTGTCCTGACCAATCCGAGGCTCGCAATAGCGAATCCGCACGCGCTCCTCGACAAGGAACTCGAGATATTGGCTTCCATCGAGGCGAAGCGCACGGACCGGCTCCCCCAGGTCCCCGCCGACGCCAGGACTGTGCTGGAAGTCAAGAACCTGTCCATCCGCTTCCCCGGCCGTTTCGTCGAAACCGCGATCGTGGACAACGTCTCCTTCACCGTCCGCGAAGGGGAAACCATGGGCCTGGTGGGCGAATCCGGTTGCGGCAAGTCCATCACATCCCTCGCGATCATGGGCCTCCTGCCTAAGACCGCCGAGATCACCGGTTCCATCATCTTCGATGGCAAGGAACTCCTGGATTCAAGGTCCAAGCACAGCAACCCCAAGGCCTACCAAGGCCTGCGCGGCGAACAGATCGCCATGGTCTACCAGGATGCGTTGAGCTCGCTCAACCCGTCCATGAAGATCAAGGAGCAAATGACCCAGCTGACCAGGCGCGGCGGCCGCAAGTCCCCCGCCGAGTTGCTGGAAATGGTGAAACTCGATCCTGTCCGCACGCTTGCCAGCTACCCGCACGAGCTCTCCGGCGGCCAGCGCCAGCGCGTACTAATCGCCATGGCGCTCTCCCGCTCGCCGAAGATCGTGGTGGCAGACGAACCCACCACCGCCTTGGACGTCACCGTCCAGAAGCAGGTGGTGGAGCTGCTCAATGAACTGCGCGAACAGCTCGGCTTCGCCATGGTCTTCGTCAGCCACGACCTCGCCTTGGTCGCCTCCCTGGCCCACCGGATCACGGTGATGTACGCCGGCCAGGTGGTGGAATCCGCGCAGGCTTCGGAGCTCCTGCAGAACCCGCGGCACGAATACACACGTGGTCTGTTGGGCGCAGTCCTTTCGATCGAGGCCGACGCCGTCCGCCTCCACCAGATCCCCGGCACGGTCCCGTCGCCGCGCGATTTCGCTCCCGGCGACCGCTTTGCGGCGCGCTCGTTGAGGCCCGACGCCGACCCGAACCAGCAATTGGTCCTCGCGGTTGTTGAACCCGCCGGCGGCGGAGCGGACAGGGACCACTACTGGGCCAGCCACCTGAAGGAAGACGCAAAGTGAGTATTTCCCAACGGGACATCCCGGCCGGGCCGGTCATCGAGCTCAAGGACGTCAAGGTCCACCATCGGGCCCGCACGGGCGGCATCTTCCGCCCCAACATCGTCAAGGCAGTCAACGGCGTGGACTTCAGCATCAGCCGCGGCGAAACTGTCGGCATCGTCGGCGAGTCCGGCTGCGGCAAGTCCACGCTCGCTTCAGTACTCGTGGGACTCCAGGCTCCGACGTCGGGCCAGGTGCTCTTCCACGGCAAACCGGCCATCAAACGCAACGCACGGATGCGCAAGGAATTCGGACGTGCCGTCTCCGTGGTCTTCCAGGACCCGGCCACGGCACTCAATCCGCGCATGACCATCCAGGACATCCTCACCGATCCCCTGCAGGTGCACGGCATCGGCAACGCCGCGTCCCGCTCGGACAAGGTGAAGGAACTGCTGGCCCTCGTCGGTTTGCCGCAATCGGCGGCCGAGGTCACGCCGTCGCAGGTTTCCGGCGGCCAGCGCCAGCGCGTGGCGATCGCCCGTGCCCTCGCCCTGGACCCGGACGTCATCGTGGCGGACGAGCCGACGTCGGCCCTCGACGTGTCCGTCCGCGCCCAAGTCCTGAACCTGCTGTCCGACCTGAAAGCCCAGCTGAACCTCGGCATGGTGTTCATTTCGCACGACATCCAGACCGTCCGCTACGTCTCCGACCGCATCTGCGTCATGTACTTCGGACAGATCGTGGAGGAAGGCCCGGCCGCACAGGTGTTCGACAACCCGAGCAACGACTACACGAAGAAGCTGCTCGGCGCCGCGCCCAGCCTGCTCCACACCTAAGTTTTTCCCATTCAGATCCAAGCAACGGAGATTTCTGTGTTCACTCAGTTCCAGGGCGTCATTCCGCCGGTCATCACCCCCCGCCACGCAGACGGCCGCGTTGACACCGCGTCCCTGAAGAACGTCACCAAGCACCTGCTCGACGGCGGCGTGTCCGGCCTTTTCGTGTTGGGCTCCTCCGGCGAGGTCCCCTACATGACCAACGAAGAGCGCGAACTCGTCGTCTCCACGATCGCCGACGCGAACGCCGGTGCGGTGCCCCTGATTGTCGGTGCCAACGAGCAAACCACCAACCGCGTCATCGAAGAAGCACGCAAGGTGGTTGACCTCGGCGCCGACGCAATCGTGGTCACCTCCATGTACTACGCCATCGGCAACGCCCAGGAGACCGAAACCCACTTCCGCAGCATCCACGCTGCCGTAGACAAGCCGATCTTCGCCTACGACGTCCCCGTCCGCACCCACTTCAAACTGCCCACCGACCTCCTGGTCCGTCTCGGCCGCGACGGCGTCATCGCCGGCGTCAAGGACTCCTCCGGCGACGACGTCTCCTTCCGCCAACTCGTCCTCGCGGCCAAGGACATCTCCAACTTCGACATCTTCACAGGTCACGAAATAGTCGTGGACGGCGCCCTCCTCGCCGGCGCCCAAGGCGTAGTCCCCGGCCTCGGCAACGTCGACCCCGCCGGTTACCGCCGCCTCTTCGACGCTGCCCAAGCCGGGGACTGGACCGCAGCCGCCGCCGAACAAGACCGCCTGGCCGACGTCTTCAACATGGTCTACACCCCCAACGGCCGGGTCTCCGGCGGCGCAGCAGGACTGGGCGCCTTCAAGACAGCCCTCCAAATCATGGGCATCATCGAATCCAACACGATGAGCGCACCCATGCTTTCCCTGAACGCCGAAGAAACCGCCGCAATCCGGACGATCCTCGAGCGCAACGGCCTGGTCTAGGGAGGCGGCGCTGGCTCGCTTACGCGGGCTCCCGAAGGTCACCCTTTTGTGGGTTGCCGGACGTCGCCTCAGCCTGTTGCCGTGGTCGGGTCGTGCCGCAGGACCAGTTTTGCCGTCCCTTAGCGTTCAGCCCCTCCCCAAGCCTCGCAAGCTCGGCTCGGGCCCCTGGAGCTTCTCTTCCTCCCGACGCACCGCTACAGTCGCTGAGCGACGTCCATGCGGCTCTGGTCGGCGATGCGGGACTACACAAAACCGTCCCTCCGCCACTAGGGCGATCGCGGAACCTTTCGGGGCGGTCCACTTTGGGTCCGCACTGTGCCGCCGGGGGCGGAGCGACGGACGGTCCGCGGACGACGGTCGCAGCGTCAGCTGGGCCGACCGCCTGAGGCGCCGGGCCGGGGTCTTGCGTAAGCGCGCATCGCCGACCAGAGTCGTCTGAAGGTCGCCCAGCGACCGGAAGGCGACGTCGGGAGGTGTCTAAGCGCCGGCAAGGCCGCGGTTTGGCGCCGCCGCAACCACACCTAACCTGAGCACGGACAAAACGCACGGTCCGCGCTGACGCAGCCGCAGCACAGACGTGACCCAACAACGATGAACCCAGCAATCGAACGATCCGGAGGACAAAACATGGTGCACGTGATCGGGGTTGATCTTGGTGGGACGAAGACTGCCGCGGGGGTTGTGGGGGCCGATGGGGAGGTGTTGTTTTCGGAGCAAATTCCTACGCGCAATCGGGACGGTGGCGAGTCCATTTTGGAGGCGACGGCGGAGTTCGTGGGGCGGCTCATGTGGCGGGCTGCGGGTGAGGGGATCTATGTCGGGCGTGTTGGCGTGGGTTCGGCGGGTGTCATCGATGCCGGGAGCGGGACCGTGGTCTCGGCCACCGGCGCGATCCTGGGGTGGGCCGGGACGGAACTAACTGTGGGCTTGGCGGATCGGCTGGGGCTCCCCCGGAATGCTGTCAGGGCCGTCAACGATGTGCACGCGCATGCCCTGGGTGAGGCGTGGCGTGGGGCAGCTGCGGGGTCTTCGAGTTCGCTCATGGCGGCTTTCGGAACAGGTGTGGGCGGCAGTTTTGTACTGGACGGTTCTCCCGTTTTGGGGCACCGCTATGTGGGCGGGCACGTGGGGCATTTTGCTTCGCCGTACGCCTATCACGAGGGCAAAGCACTCCCCTGCGTGTGCGGCAGTGCGGGGCATGTTGAGGCGATCGCCTCCGGTCCGGCGATTCTTGAATCCTTCATCCGTTTCGGAGGCTCCCCCGATGTCCCGGATACCCGCGACGTGTTTGCCTTAGCGCAGGCCGCCTCCGTAGGCGGCCCGGCAGACCATGCTGCAGACGGCGCCGCCGATCGTGCCGCCGCCATCAAGGCAATCGGCGTCGGTGCAGGTGCCGCCGGGCAGGCGATTGGCGGACTCGTCAACATCCTCGACCCGGAGACGGTAGTGGTTTCCGGTGGCCTGGCGGACGCCGGAGATCTCTGGTGGAAACCCATGGAACGCGCCATGCGCAAGGAACTCATGGTCCCGCTCGCTGACATTCCCGTGCTTCGCGCGGCACTCGGCAATACCGCGGCTATTGTGGGCGCGGCCAAACTCGTCCTGAACTGACACACCTAATCACCCAAGCACCCGAAAACCCGAAAACCCGAAACCAACCGTTCAACCACCTTTCGCAAGGAGACGTTCCATGATCCTGACCCCCGATGGCCTCGAAGCCCTCCGTTCGCAGTTGATCGTCTCCTGCCAGGCTTACCCGGGCGAGCCCATGCGTGATCCCCGGACGACGGGCCAAGTGGCGGCGTCGGCGGTTATCGGTGGCGCTGCGGCAGTGCGGGTCCAGGGCCTCGCGGACGTCCAGTTCACCCGCACGGCTGTCGAGGTTCCGGTCATCGGGCTCTGGAAGGACGGGCACGACGGCGTTTTCATCACCCCGACGCTCCGCCACGCCCTCGCCGTCGCGAATGCCGGAGCCCACATCGTGGCCATAGACGGCACACGGCGCGCGCGGCCCGACAGCTTGAGCCTCAAGCAAACGGTTGATGGAATCCACGCCGAATCACATGCCCTTGTGATGGCCGATTGCGGTTCTTACGCCGATGCGGTGGCCGCCGTGGAGGCCGGTGCGGACCTTATTGGCACCACGCTGGCCGGTTACACCCGGGAGCGTCCGAAGACTGACGGCCCGGACCTTGAGCTCCTTACGGAGATCGCCAGCGCCGGACTGGGCAAGCCACTCGTCGCCGAAGGACGCATCCATACCCCAACGCAAGCCCGCCAGGCCCTCGACGCCGGCGCGTTCGCCGTCGTCGTCGGTACCGCCATCACGCATCCGGCAAGCATCACCAGCTGGTTCAAGGGCTCCATGCACGCCTGACTGTTGCTGGAAGCCTTGACCCCCTGATCCCAGCCTGCGTCCGGGCGTAGGCTTCTCCCATGGCTGAGGAGAATATCCGGGAGTTCGATGTCATTGTGATCGGCGCCGGAGCGGTGGGCGAAAACGTGGCAGACAGAGTGGTCCGGGGCGGCCTTACCGCGGCCATTGTGGAGGCTGAACTCGTCGGCGGGGAGTGCTCATATTGGGCTTGCATACCGTCCAAGGCGCTCCTTCGGCCTGGAACCGCCCTGCACACAGCCCAGTCAGTGCCCGGGGCGGCCGACTCCGTCACGAAGGTCCTGGACGCCGAGCCTGTCCTGAAATACCGCGATTACTTCACCAACAAGTGGCAGGACGACGGCGCCGTGCAGTGGCTCGTGGACACAGGCATCGAACTCATCCGGGGCCGCGCGCGCATCACCGGACCGCGCGAAGTCCTCGTGGATGGCAAGGACGGCAACAGCTACTCACTCAAGGCTCACCATGCCGTGGTCGTAGCCACCGGATCCACGCCCGTTATCCCGAATATTGATGGCCTGCGCAACGTCCCGTATTGGACAACCCGAGGCGCCACCTCTGCCCGGCATATCCCCGCGCGCTTCGTGGTGCTGGGCGGCGGGGTTGCCGGAGTCGAACTTGCCCAGGCGTTCGCCCGCTTGGGCTCGTCGGTCACGATAGTTGCGCGCGGCCGCTTGCTCAGCGCGTTCCCCGAGGAAGCCGCCGAGTTGGTTGCGGCAGGGCTACGGGCCGACGGCGTCGATCTCCGCCTTGGGACGGACACAGCTCGCGTCGAACAAAACAAGGACCATTCGTTAGGCGTCACGCTCGGCGACGGCTCGATCCTCAGCTGTGATCAGCTGCTGGTGACCACGGGCCGGCGGCCGAACCTGGACAATTTGGGACTTGAGAACGTAGGGCTCGACGCCGAAGAGGGCAAGGCTTTGCGCCTCACCACGGACTCGAGCGGCTTGGTCGAGGGCCCGGCAAGCGACGGCACCAGCGGGCTGTGGCTCTACGCCGCCGGCGATGCAGTGGGATCGGCATTCCTCACACACCAGGGCAAGTACGAGGCGCGGGCTACCGGTGACGCCATCGTGGCCCGGGCCAAGGGAACCCTGCACGGTACCCCGAAACCCTGGAGTGCCCAGGCAAAGACGGCCGACGAATTTGCAATCCCCAGCGTGGTGTTCACGGATCCGGAAGTGGCAACCGTGGGACCAAGCCTCAAGCAGGCGCTGCAGAAGGGCATCAACGCCACAGCCGTGGAGGTCCCCATCAATGTGTCCGGCGCCCAACTGCACTCGGAAAAGTACAAGGGCTGGGCGCAACTGGTGGTGGACGAGGACCGGAAAGTGGTGGTTGGTGCGACGTTTGCCGGGCCGGGGGTGGCCGAGCTTTTGCACGGCGCGACCATCGCGATTGTAGGCGAAATCCCCCTGGACAGGCTGTGGCATGCTGTGCCGTCGTTCCCCACTATCAGTGAGGTGTGGCTGAGGCTGCTGGAGAAGTACGGGTTGTGACCCTGAGGCACAACCGATGAGCCGTTGTGGTGCCCGGGACGCGGGAGGACAATGGCCGCATGGCTGAACTGACGGACGTTGACGGACACCCAACGTGGGTGGAAGACCGGGGTGGTCCCGGCGAGCCGCTCCTGCTGTTGCACGGGGGCCTGAGCAACAGTGACGATCTGCTGAGAAGCATTGGACCAGGCCTGTCGGATCGGTTCCGTGTGGTCGCCTTCGATCGTCGCGGACACGGCTATACGGCGGACACGGACGCCGAGTTCCACTACGCGGACATGGCCACCGAGACGATTAGAGTGCTTGAGGACGTCATTGGCGGCCCGGCTCATCTGGTGGGGTGGAGTGACGGTGGGATCGTTGCCCTCCTCGTTGCGCTCCGGCGGCCTGAACTCGTGCAAAAGCTTGTAGTCATTGGTACCAACTATCACTACAACGGTACGGTTCCTTTCGAGATGGACCCGCAATCGCCCATTGCGCAGGAACTCGGAAAGGCCTATATCGAGCGGTCTCCAGACGGGCCGGAACACTTGGATGTTGTCTTTGGCAAGAGTGTCGCGATGTTCACTACGGAGCCGACGCTTACCACCACCGACATCGCGCAAATCACCCAACCGGCGCTCGTCGTGGTGGGGGATGACGACGTGGTCACGTTGCCCCATACCGTCTCGCTGTACGAAGCCCTGCCCGAAGGCCAATTGGCGGTCGTTCCGGGAGCGTCCCACGGGCTTCCACTGGAACAGCCGGATCTCCTCGCCGGCTTGATTGTCAATTTCCTGACCGCGGACGGGCCGCCGCGCACGTTCATACCCGTACGCCGCGCCGGGAAGACGGGCGCCTAGCTTTCCCGGGGACCATGAGGACCTATTTGAACTGACCGGTCAGTTCGATTACAATTGAGAGCAGACTACTGGTTCTGCGAAAGGTCCAATTGTGCTGTCCGTACAGCAACTCCAGATCGACGGCCGCCGGGACGATCTCCTGCCTCCCACGTCCCTCGAAGCCCGGCGCGGGGAGCTCCTCCTCGTCAGCGGCGACGGCCAGGACCAGCGGACGGCTTTGGCGCTTGCCTTGAGCGGCCGGATGAAGCCCAGCAAGGGCGTCCTGAGCTGGGAAAACTCCGCGAAGACCAAGAGAGTCCGGGCAGCGAGCGCCCTGATTGACTCCCCCGGCGTCAATGAGCCAGAACAGCACCTGAGCGTCCGCGACCTCGTCACCGAAGACCTCTCCCTCATCCCCCGCCGCTACCGTGGCGCCCTCCTCAGCAAGCCATGGCTCAAGGTCAACCGCTTCGAGGACATCGCCGGGCTGTGGATTGAGCAACTCCCCGCGGACCGCCGCCTCGAGTTGCTGACCGCCCTGGCCCTCGCGGACCCTGCCCTCGATCTCCTGGTGCTCGATTCCCCCGACCGGCACAGCGCGAACCCTGCGGACTGGCTCCCTCGGCTTGAGCAGTTGGCGTACGACGCCGGGCGGCCGCTCGCCGTCGTCGCGGTCGTTTCTGCCCTCCCGGACAACTGGGACGGCCCGGCCGCCGTGATCGGCAATTCGGTCAGCCACACCGCCGCGGCACCCGCCGAACTTCTCGACAATGCGCAAGAAGATCCCGAAGAAGTACCCGAAACCCTGCAAAGGACCGCAAAGTGACTGTTCTGCGGCTGGCCCGCTCCGAACTCAAGCGCATGACCGACGGGCTCCTGCCTAAGCTGACCATCCTCGCCCTGACCATGGTGCCACTGCTTTACGGAGCCGTGTACCTTTACGCGAACTGGGATCCGTACGGCAACCTCAACCAGATCGACGCCGCATTGGTGGTCGAGGACACGGGAGCCAAACCGGCCAGCGGCCCCGAACTGCAGGCAGGCCAGAAGGTTGCCGACAGCCTCGTGGAGGGCCACGTCTTCAACTGGCAGCGGGTGACCACTACGGCCGAAGCCGACGCCGGCGTTGAATCAGGCAAATACGCCTTCGCCCTGAAGATCCCGAAGGACTTTTCCGCCAACCTGGTCTCGCCGGGCAGCTTCGACGCCGCCAACCAGGCGATGCTCAACGTCACCACCAACGACGCGAACAACTACCTTCTGAGCACCATCGTGGACAAACTCACCACCGCGGTGCACTCCACCGTGGCCAAGGAAGTAGGTGAGGAAACCGCCAACCAACTCCTCACGGGCTTCGGCACCATCCACGCCTCCATCGTCAAGGCGTCCGACGGCGCATCCCAGCTTGCGGACGGCGTCGGCAAGCTCAGTGACGGCGCGGCCACCCTCCACGACGGCACCAGCAAGCTCAGCAGCGGCGCGTCCGAGCTCCTGGCGGGCCAAAACAAACTGCGCGACGGCGCCAATCAGCTGAACGATGGCGCGGGGCAGCTCAGCGCGGGACTCACCGAACTGAAGAACAAGACCGCGTCCCTCCCGGCAGACTCCCAAAAGCTCGCCGACGGCGCCGCCCAAGTAGCCGCCGGAAACGCGCAGCTGAACGCGAAAGTCCAGGACGTCGTCGGGCAGCTTTCAGCGTTCGACGCCGGAGCCCGGGACCGCGTGATAGGCAGCACCCAGAAACTCGTGGCGAGTGGTGTCATCACGCAGGACCAGGCGAACAAGATCCTGGCGGACTTCGATACCGCCGCCGCGTCCACCGCTGTGACAGATGCCAAGGCCAAGATTTCCGCGGATGCCGCCCAGATCCAGCAGCTCTCGGACGGTTCGGCCGCGGTCAGTGCGGGCGCCGCCAAGCTTGCGGGCGCCACGCCTGCCCTGACAGACGCGATCGGCCAGGCCTCGGCCGGCGCGAACCAGCTCAGCTCAGGCGCGTCCGCCCTGGCGGCGGGCGAGCAGTCTGCGGTCAACGGCACCGCGGCACTCGCGGACGGCGCGGCGAAGCTCGACGACGGCGCGGCGCAGCTCGCCAGCGGTGCCGCTACGGCCGCGGACGGATCCCGCACCTTGGCGGGCGAGTTGGCGAAGGGCGCCGGCAAGGTCCCGAACCCGAACGACGCCCAAAAGAGCGAGGTGTCCAAGGTGATCGCGGATCCCGTTGCGGTCAACAACGTTTCGCAGGCCAAGGCAGGATCCTACGGCGCCGGCCTCGCCCCGTTCTTCTTGACACTCTCCCTCTGGATCGGTGTGTTCATGCTGGTCCAGGCGATGCGTCCCATCACGCAGCGGGCCTTGGCGTCGAACGCTCCGTCGTGGAAGATCGCCGTCGGAGGTTGGCTCCCGTTCTTCGTCGTGTCCGTGCTGCAGGCAAGCATCCTCACCCTCGTGGTGGACCTGGGACTTGGCCTCAACGCGGCGCACCCGGTGTGGATGTGGTTGTTCATGCTGGCAGCGGTCATGGCATTCACGGCCCTCATCCAGGGCATCGTGGCTTTGCTGGGGACTCCTGGAAAGTTCGTGGTGTTGATCTTGCTGGTCCTGCAGTTGGTGTCATCCGGCGGAACGTTCCCGTGGCAGACCACTCCCATGCCCTTGCACGTGGTCCACGAGATCATGCCGATGGGCTACGTCGTGACGGGCATGCGGCACTTGATCTATGGCGGGGACTTGTCCATGATCTGGCCGATTGTCCTGGGCCTGCTTGGCTACACTGTGCTGGGAGCCGCGCTTTCCACCCTGGCCGTCCGTAAGCACAAGTTCTGGACCCTCAAGACCCTGAAGCCGGAGATCGCGGTATGAGCATGCAAACGCCAGGGACCGCCGGGGCTGCGGTCCCGACGCCAGCCGCCCCGGGGGCCCCGGCACCTGTCGGGGCCGCCCCGGAAAAGAAGCTCCGCCCGGCCCGCACCAACGCCACCAAGCAACGCCTCTTCGATGCCTCGATGGAACTGATCGGCGAGCGCGGCGCGGCAGGCGTCACGGTGGACGAGATCGCGGCCGCGGCCGGGGTGTCCAAGGGAACGGTCTACTACAATTTCGGCAGCAAGGCGGATCTGATCGCCCAGTTGCTGCGCCACGGCGTCGACATTATGCTCGGCCGGCTCCAGACCATCGAGGGCCTGCACGCCGATCCGCTCGAGGCCATGGAAGCCATGCTCGGCCAAGCCATGGACTTCATGGACGACTACCCCTCCTTCGCGCGTCTTTGGGTCAGCGAGAACTGGCGGACGCCTAGCGAGTGGGGCAAGCTCTTCGTCGAACTCCGCAGCGAACTGTTGGCCGTGATTGGCGCGGCGATCGAGAAGGTCGCCACTACATACATTGTGGATACTGGCATTGCCCGGGGCAGCTTGGAAGCGGCAATGTTCGGTGCGATCTTCGTGGTGGGCCTGGACCGGCAGACGTACAACCCGGAACGCACCCGGGAGCAGAGCATCGCGGCCATCATGACTATCATGCGCGGCTACGTGCTGCGGTAACGGTATGGCAACTGCCGCGCCTTGCGAGCGCGGAACGCGGGCCGGTCAGGGATGATTAGTCCATGCGTCACATGGGGAACAGTGGAAAGCTTGCGATCATCTCTGCTGTGGTGTCCGCTGGCTTGCTGGTGTTGCTTGCCATCACCCTTGATGAAACGGTGATGTACGCCTTCCTGGGGGTCTTGGCGATCGGCTATCTGGCGTCCGTGGCCGAGGTTTTCGCGCGACGCCGCTACCTGATGCTCCTGCTCGGGAGCGTCTCTTCGATCCTGTTCATCGCGTTCGGAATCGCGTTCCTGCGCATGTGGGGCCTTGCCTTCAACCAGGACGAAAATGCCTTGGGCAACGCGGTGAGCACCAAGGACTCGGACATCTACTTCTACCTCGCCGCCGCTGCCGGCTGCGGTTCGCTGCTGGTCTTGTTCGTGGGGGCGGTGTGGCCATCCCGCAGTTCCCGCAAGGGACGCCCGACGGCGGCGTCCCGCCCCGTTGCTCGGCAGTCACCCCGCACGGTCACACGCCCGGTCCCGGCGGCCCGGCCAGCTCAACGGCCGGCGGCCCGTCCGGCGTCGGGTACCGTGAAACGCCCTGCTCCCCGGACGCCGGCAACTCCTGCCAAGCGCCCGACGTCGGGATCTCCCGCTCAGCGCAAGCCTGCACCCAAGCGCTGACGATCGTCCAGCAACGGAACCTTGGGCTTGGCGCGCTGCTGTAGCACCGCCGTCGCCACACCGCCCAGCAGGAGCAGGCCGCCGGCCAGTTCCGCCGTCGTCGGGATCTCTTCGATGAGCAACCAGGCCGCGGTCATTCCGACCACCGGAACCAACAGCGTGAACGGGACTACGGCCGAGCTCGGGTAGAGGCTGAGCAAGCGGTTCCAGATGCCATAGCCCACGAGCGAGGCGAACACCGCTGTGTACAGGGCGCTCAGGATGGTGGCCGGTTGAAGGTTGGCGAGGGTCCCGACGACGGCGGCAGGCCCGTCCACGATCAGCGACAAGCCCGCGAGCGGCAGCGGGACCACGGCCCCGGACCACACCACCAGGCCCAACCCCGAAGCGGCTTTGGCCTTGCGTGCGATGATGTTTCCCGCGGTCCAGGACAACGCTGCTGCGAGCACGATCATGAGCGGCACCACCGGAGCCACCAGGCTGCGGCCCACTGCGACGAGGGCAAGCCCCGCGACCCCCAGCACCACACCCGTCAGTTGGCGTTTGTTGGGCCGTTCCCCCAAGAACCGGGCCGCCAACAGCACCGTCAGGAGCACTTGCGCCTGCAGCACCAAGGAAGCGAGCCCGGCTGGCATGCCGAGGGCCATGCCCAGGTAGAGCAAGCCAAATTGTCCGGCGCTCATGAACAGCCCGACGCCGATGATCGCCTTCCAGCTCACGTCCGGTTTGCGGACGAAGAAGATGCAGGGGAACACCACCAGCACGAAGCGGATGGCCACGAACAGCAGCGGCGGCACGTCCGCCGCGCCACCGCTCCCGTTGCTGCCATTCCCGCTTGCGGGATGGAGGCCAAAATCGATCGCGACGAAATTCAGGCCCCAAAGGACGGCGACAAGGACGGCGAGTGCTGAGTGTCGGATATTCACGATTCAACTCTGACAGCCAAGTGGATGAAGCACCAGCGTTGAATTCTGCATCAAATCATGTACGTTTGCTTCATGATTGAGATTGCGGCGTTGCGGGCCCTCGTAGCAGTGGAACAACAAGGCTCGGTGGTGGCGGCCTCGGAGGCCATGGGCTTCAGCCCGTCGGCGGTGTCCCAGCAGATCAAGAAGCTCGAGAAGCAAAGTGGTGTGACCGTCCTGGAGCGCCACGGCCGCGGCGTGCTGCTCACCGACCGGGGCATGGCATTGGCCGAGTACGGACGCCGGATCCTGGGCGAATTGGAGGAACTGCAGGCCACCCTGCTTGCCGATCCCGCGAAGCCGAGCGGAGTGCTTCGGCTCGTGGCCTTTTCCACGGCATGCCGCGGGTTGGTGGGGCCGATGCTGCGGAAGCTCAGTGACGCCTCGCCGGAAGCGTCCGACTCTGGTGGCTCCGGACTTGAAATCCGAGTAGTCGCCGAGGACCCGCGCGAGGCCGTGCAGAGGGTCGCAACAGGGGAAGCCGATCTCGGCGTCGTGCACAACTGGCACTCGGTGCCCCTGGTCATTCCGGAGAACATGGTCCACGAGGACCTCTGCCTGGACACCGCCGACGTCCTGCTGAACTCAGCGCACCCGCTGGCTGGCCGGACCGCCGTCGAGCCTTCCGATCTGGTGGACGAACGCTGGATCAGCACGCCTGCCGGCGCTATTTGCAATGAGGCGTTGCTGGCGATCCTCGCAGGCCTTGGGCGGGTCCCGGACATCCGCGTCTACGACCCCGACTTTTCAACGCATATCGCGATGGTCCAACAAGGTGTTGCGGTGGCTTTGGTTCCCCGGCTCGGCCGGCCCGAGCTCCCGGCTGGAGTCGTGGCCGTACCTGTGGCCAACCCGATGCAGCAGCGCCAAGTGGGAATCGTGTACCGCAAGACCATGACGGCAAGCCCCAGCATCCGCCACGTGGTCCGTTTGCTGCAGGATGTGGCCGCGGATCTCGACGTGGGCTAGCAGGGACTACTTCTTTGGGCGAGGCACCGCGAAGTGGGTCAGGCGGGCATCCTGCCCATCGAGTTCGGCCCACGGCTTTTCGAGTTCCATCACAGTCATGGCACTCGTGGGGTAACGCGTTGCGGCATCCATGTAGGCGTCGTGGTCCGAGTCGCGGGAAGCCAAGTGCATGGCGAGGTCCTGCACGCCGGGCATGTGCGAGAAGATCATCAGCGTGGTGACGGTCTCTGGGACGTGGTTGATGACGGTCAGCATGCGCTGCGCGGAGGCGGCGTACAGGCCGTCCTCGAGTTTCGGCGTCGGCGCCTTGTCCCCGAGCTCGCTGCATACCCAAGTGCAGGTCTGCCGGGTCCGCAGCGAGGAGGAACACAGGATAAAGTCCGGAATCACATGGTGCTTGAGGAGCCATTTCCCGGCAAGGGGCGCTTCCCGGTGGCCACGCTCCGCAAGGGGCCGATCATGATCCGGCACCCCCACAGGCCAGTCCGACTTCGCATGCCGCATGATCACCAGCCGCTTAATGTGATGCTCGCTCATCCCCCCACCCTATCGCCGCGGAGGCACATGCTCACTGAACCTGGGAAGCCAAAAGGCGGCACATCCCGAAAGCGCCATTGTTGCGTTGGGCCCACGCCGACGAGGGTCCCGGCCTGAGCTTGCGAAGGCTGGGAGCAGGTGGGGAGGCACGAGCGCAGGCGCCGAGGGATTGTGCCTCCTTCTGGCGGTTAGGAACCTGGTTAGATCGAGTATTCCGGAGCGGCCCAGACGATGACCTCGGGGTGCTCGTAGAAGCGGTAGCCCTGGCCGCGCACGGTGCGGACGGTGTTTGCGAGGCGTCCGAGCTTGGAGCGGAGGCGCCGGATGTGCACGTCGATGGTCCGCTCGTTGGGAACTTCTTCGGCGTTGCGCCACAGGCCCTCGAGGAGTTCATCGCGGCCCACGGTGCGGGTGCCGTTTTCGACGAGGTAGTTGAGGAGTTCGAATTCCTTGAACGTGAGGTTCAGGGATTCGCCGTCGAGGTGCACTTCGCGGCGGGCGAGGTCGATCAGGACGCCGGACGGGCGGGCTTCCTGCGCCGGCTGCGGCCGGAGCGCCTCGGAACGCTGGCGGTTGCCAACGGTCGGGTCACCGAAAGTCGAGCGGACGACGTCGAGCGCGGAACCTGGCGCACTGGCCGGGGCCACCGCGACGGCGGCGTAGCTGTCGGCGCCGGAAACGAGGGACTGTGCGTAGGCCCGGATTTCCTGGGCAAGCTTGGCGATGGATGTTCCGGCAGCCGCCGCAGTGTCTTCGTCGATGCCCATGTAAAGCACGAAGCCGCGCGCCACATTGTCGTTGGCAACGGGGCGGATGGAGCGGTCGGCTGGAGCCAGGACAGGCGTGGGTGCTGTCATCGGCGAGGCCTCGTTGGCGGGAACGGCGCGGAGCTGGCCATAGGAGTTGGGGTTGTAGCCCTGGGGCACGTAACCGGGGGCCTGGCTACCGCCCTGGGGGGCGGGCTGGGCGTAGGCCGGCCGGTTGCCGAAGCCGGGACGAAGGCCGGCGTTGGACGCGGCCTTGTTGGCGTTACGGACGGAGATGTGGACGTATCCGGATGCAACTGACATGGATTGCTTACCTCAAAGTGAATAGCCGTCATCGCGGCTTCGAATGCTGGTCTGGTCCCCGCAATGAGATGGGGAGGGGCGCCCGACGCTGGGCAGGGGGCGAATGCCTGAAACTTTTTTGGGGTCGAGAGTTAGGCATGCATTCGACAACAGCTCATCGAAAAACCAGCGGGTACGCTGGGCTCGATCGCTGCGGCTGCAGATGCTGTTGAGTTCTTGTTCACATTTGAAGTGTGCAACGTAACAAAGGGAACTTGCAAGTAACAAAGGGCCGAACTGTCCACATTTTGAGACGAATCGCACTATTGTGCCGCATGTCACAATTCAAGCATGTCCAAATGTGACCCATTCTCGTTCGTCACAATGGCCGCTTGGTACGCAATATTCGAAGATAATTTGATTGAAGTGCCAATTTTTGAATCTTAAGTCACGTCACGCGCTTGCCTTTGAATCCCAAGATATGAAACAACCCTTGTCCAATCCCGAATCTGAGTCTCATGAAAATTTTTTGGCAAATCGTCTGCTAGGGACCCGATGCAGGCTGGTGCGCGCGCGCCGTCGTGACCCTCTTTGCCTTCGGAAAGCGCTTGCGACACGGCGAGTTGCGTCATTTTGAGGCAAAGCGCGGCAAAGAAGGTCACGACGGACGCTAGGGCATCCATCACTAGTTGCTGGTGCCGGACCCTTGGGTACTTGAGGTGGTGGCAGTGACGAGCTGGATGGTCTGGGCCGTGTACTTGTCGGATTCCTTGAGCGCTGTGACCCTCACGCTGGATCCGGATTTCACATCGGCAAGGGTCAGGGTGGTGCCGCTGGTTCCACTTCCGCGCTGCCGCATGCCTTCAGCCACCACCACGTCCGTTCCAAGGGCATAGCTGCGAGTGAATCCATCCTCGCTCTTGACGGTCATGGAGCTGGCCGAGATGTCAGTGACCGTGCCCTGTTGCCCCACCATGGTGACGTAGCTACCGTTCTGGAGGACCACGTACTCAGAATGGATGGCCGCATTCAAGCCGCCCATTCCCACACCCAGGCCGCCTGGGCCGGCGTTCGTGCCACCTGGGCCACCGAATCCACCCTGACCGTTCTGCCCGGCCTGTCCCCCGGCACCCGGCCCAAGCGCATTGCTGGTATCAGCAGTAGTTGCGTTTCCAGCCGCATATGCACCCGCTCCCGCCGCCGCAGCGACCACCACTGCGACGCCACCAACAATGAGCCCTTTCTTCACGGACCAATTCTTGAAGAACGAGGGTCGTGTCTGCCCGACGACGTATTGGGACGGCGCACCCCACCCAGCGGCAGGCTGCCCAGCGGCGGGCTGCCCGGCGGCAGGTTGTCCGGGCCGCTGRCCCTGCGGCTGCGGCGCACCCCACCCAGCGGCAGGCTCCCCAGCAACCGGCTGCGCAGAATCGTCAAGGGGCCGGATCACCGGCTGCGGCTGCCCATTCTCCGGCACGGATCCAGGTTCGGACCCAGGTTCGGACCCAGGTTCGGACCCAGGTGCGGAGGGGTTGTTTTGCTGATCCATGGTGTTCTCCATCGAAGTCGGGACTGTTGTGTCGAAGTTGTCCTTGTCCCAAACAGCGTCAGCCTCTTTGCTGTGTGCGGGCTGTGTCGAACGGCAGGCCTTCCTGTGACCTCCCGCGGTGTTGTGACAGATTCTGCTGGATCATTCGCTGCCATCGAGCGCCAGGCCCCGTGATCGTGCGGATCGCCCGGCTGGACTGAGGAGTGATCCAGCAGAATCCGACGCCGCCCCCGCCGAAACCCGCGCCCAGTGCCCCATCCGGCCCCGGGAACAAAGCCGCCATTGCGCGTCGGGCGTCCGGTGCCGTTGTACCGTGCAGTTGGTCAGGTGGCTAGGCTGAGACTCACAGGGTGCTCACAGCATCGGCAAAGCACCGGCAAACCGGCAGAATGGAGAGTTGTCCCATGGCATCCTCGCACTCCATGACCAACAACCTTCCCCAGCTCAGCCACCCGGACGGTTCCCCCATCCGCGCCCTTGTGGTGGACGACGAACCCAGCCTCGCCGAGCTCATGAGCATGGGCCTCCGCATGGCGGGTTGGTCCGTAGCCGTGGCGGGCGACGGTCCCGCAGCGGTAAAGCTCGCCAAGGATTTCCGGCCGGATGTCCTGGTGCTGGATGTGATGCTTCCAGGGTTCGACGGCGTTGAGCTGTTGGGCAGGATCCGCGCCTTTGCCCCTGAGGTGCCTGCGCTCTTCCTCACCGCGAAGGACGACGTCCAGGACCGCATCGTCGGGTTGGCCGCCGGCGGGGACGACTACGTCACCAAGCCGTTCAGCATGGAAGAAGTCCTGCTGCGCCTGCACCGCCTGGTCCAGCGTTCCGGCGTGGCCGCGATGGACACGGCCGAACTGGTTGTGGGCGACCTGACCCTGAACGTAGACACCCGCGAAGTCACCCGCGGGGGCGAAGACATCCAGCTCACGGCAACCCAATTCGAACTCCTGCGCTACCTCATGGAGAATCCCAAGCGCGTGGTCAGCAAGGCCCAGATCCTGGACCGCGTGTGGGACTACGATTTTGGCGGGCAAGCCAACATCGTGGAGCTCTACATCTCATACCTGCGCAAGAAAATCGAAGCCAACCACCCGCCCATGATCCACACGGTGCGCGGGGCCGGCTACGTCATCAAGCCCGCCGAATAGCCCGGGGCGCCGAATGTCCGCACTCTCGGGTATCCCTCGCCAAACGGATCACCAGTGGTTCAATCCATCAACCTGGCACCTGCGCACACGCCTGATCCTGGTCTCCATGGCCCTCCTCGTGGCCATCTGTGGAGCCGTGGGCGTCGTCAGCTACGCCTCCATGGACCTGTTTCTCACGAAGCAGCTCGACGAGCAATTGATGCAGGCCTCCCATGGCCGCCCGCCCATAGGTGATCCAAATGGACGCTCGGATCCTTTGGATGCCCGGGGTCAGAGCATCGGCACGCTGAATGCCCGCATTCTTGGCGGGCAAGTGAGCAGCGCTGGATTCTTGTCCCCGGACGCCACACGTACGAACTTGTCACCCAACGATGCCGCGGTGCTGTTGGCGCTGCCCCACGATGGACGTCCGGTTGATCGGAGCCTTTCCAAGGGCGGCTACCGATTGGTGGCCACCGCAACCCCCTACGGCGATGTGATCATCACTGGCCTGCCACTCGCCTCAAAAGAGGATACCGAGGCCTCGCTCGTGTGGACCATGGTGCTGGTGTCCTTGGGCGGACTGGTGCTGATTGGACTCGCGGGAACTGTGTTGATCCGCCGCACCATGCGCCCACTAGAGCAACTCTCCGACGTTGCCACGAAGGTGTCGAAGCTTCCGCTCGACGCCGGTGAGGTGGCGCTCGCGGTGCGCGTTCCGGCGTCGGCGGCCCACCCGGGTACAGAGGTGGGAAGCGTCGGCCATGCTTTGAACCTGATGCTGGACAATGTTTCCAGCGCCCTCGAGGCACGCCAGCTGAGCGAAACCAAGGTGCGCCAGTTCGTGGCCGATGCCTCGCACGAGCTCCGGACTCCGCTGACGGCGATCCGCGGCTACACCGAGCTGTTGCGCATGACGGAGAAGTTCACCGAGGACGGCCGCAAGTCCCTGGGCCGGGTCCAGAGCCAGTCCGAGCGAATGACCACCCTCGTGGAGGACCTCCTGTTGTTGGCGCGGTTGGACGAAGGCAAGGCACCGGAGTTCACCGACGTGGACCTCACACAGTTGGTGATAGAGACCGTCAGTGACGAGAAAGTCATGGCCCCCGAGCACATCTGGCAGCTCAAGCTCCCGGATGAGCCCCTCACGGTCCGCGGAGACACCACGCAACTCCACCAAGTCCTGGCCAATCTGCTCTCCAATGCCCGTAAACACACAGAGGCGGGCACCACGGTGGTCACGGGAGTCATGCGCTCGGCCGATGGCAGCGCCGTGGTCACAGTGACCGACAACGGTCCCGGCATTCCGCCTGAATTCCAAGGCAGGATCTTCTCCCGCTTTGCCCGCGCCGACGCCGCGCGTTCCGGTTCCGAGGGCACGTCCGGGCTCGGCTTGTCGATCGTTGAGTCCATTGTCCAGGCCCATGGCGGCACTGTTGAGGTAGTCTCGCGTCCGGGCCGGACGGAGTTTGCCGTGCGCCTTCCGGCGCTCAGGACCGCCACGGCCTGAAGACCATCCGGAAGATCACGACGCCGGAGCGCGGCGAGCGCAAGTCGGCGCACCGGCGTCGTGATCTCCGTTACCTAAATGTGACTTAAGCGGGGACCTCCTGTACCGTCGAATAGGTGCGCAGGGTATCCCCGGCCACCGCCGGGTAGGCGCCGAGCTCTGCCACTGCCCGGTGCCCGAACACTCCAGGCAGAGACGGGGGACCCAGGTCTCCGGGCAAGCGCTCATGTTGAGCCGGCCCTAGGGGTGAAGCCGTACCGCCACGATTCTCAGTGGCCACGGCCGGATGACCTCATCCGAATCCGACAGCTAACTCCGCAGGCGTTGAGAGGCAATCACCATGTCTGGTTCCAAGAATCAGTCGCGCCCTGTTGCGCGCCACCGCGGCGAACCTGCCCGGACAAACAAGTCACGTTCCACCCTGAGGCGAGCAGCCGCAAACCTCGGCCCCAGCCAGCGCATGGCCGTTGTTGCCGGCGTTGTTGCTGTGTTCCTCGGGGCAGGCGCAGCCAGCCAGGCCGCCGGACAGGCCATCAGCGCCCAGGACCTGAGCCGGGCGTCCGAATCGCGCACCGTCGCAGAGCACAACGCGACCCCGTCCGCCACCGCCACGCCATCGGCGAGCGCAAGTGCCAGCGCAAGTGCCAAGCCGAGCACCGCGCCGACTCAGGCACCTGCTCCCGCTCCGGCCGCCGTCGTTCCCCAGGCCGCCGCACCGGCAGCGCCGGTGGCACCCGCCGCTCCCGCAGCTCCGGTCGCCGTCGATGACCCCGCCGGCGCCCAGGCCTACGCCGCGAGCATGCTTTCTTCCTACGGTTGGGGCCAGGGCGAAATGTCTGCCTTGATCACCTTGTGGAACAAGGAATCCGATTGGCGGACCACTGCCACCAACGCATCGAGCGGCGCTTACGGCATTGTGCAGTCGTTGCCCGGCGAAAAGATGGCCTCGGAAGGCGCCGATTGGCAGACCAACTACCAGACCCAGATCCGCTGGGGCCTGAACTACATCAAGCAACGCTACGGATCCCCGTCCGCGGCTTGGGCCTTCCACTTGGCCCACAACTGGTACTAGACGCACCAAGCACTCAAGAGGTCCGTCCCGTCAGGGGCGGACTTCCGCGTCCTTAATCGGCTCAGTCCTTTGGGGGACTGCTGTCGCTTGTCGGCGGCATGTCTGAGATCTGTGCCAGCATCCGCTCTCTGGGAGCTGCCCGTGACCACGGGCCCTCAGGAAGCTAGGAGACGAAGGACAGGAATCCCAAGTAGATCGGCATGTCCACACCCGCGTGGAAAAGGGACGAGGGAACAATGCTGCCCGAGCTGCGCGTGAGATAGCCGCCGATCAGACCGAGCGGGAAGGCGAACAGCACGATGAAGAGGATGGCGGAGGACGTGTAGGTCACGCCGACGTGCCAGGACGCGAAGATGGCCGCCTGGATAATGGTTGCCAGGTATGGCCCGAAGGCGATGTTGAGCTTGGACATCAGGAGCCCGCGGAACATCAGCTCTTCCAGGAACCCGTTGGCAGCAACTGCCGCCAAGAGCRCAGGCGTCAGGCTGAGGTAACGGCCGAAATCGAAGGTGCCGTGCACAGGCATGAAACGTGAGTGCGATAGGACGCCGAAAGTGAGCAAATAGAAGGCGACCAACACGATGATTCCGATCAAGTATGCTCTTCCGAATCGCCCGCCGCGGACATAGATCGAGGCCAGCGAACTCCTTGAGATCCAGACCACCACGAGGACGGCGACGACGGTGAGCAGCAGTTCATCGAACTCGATGATCATCGTGCCCGAAACTGTCGAAGCCAGTGGGTTGCCGGCGACCGGAGGGCTATGCAGGACCTGGGTGGCAAGCAATCCGGGCACGTAGCGATCTGCCAGGATAAAAAGGGACATGCCGAAGAAGGCCAGGGGTATCTCCCAGTACGCGTGCATGGCGGTACTGCGCCTCGCCAGCAGCGAGAGGGCGAGCAAAGCGGTGGTGACGGCCAGGCCGTAAACGAGCCGAGCGGCATCACCGGGCACGTATCCGACCGACACCGGCAGGAATCCAGCCACGATGCACGCGACGGCGAAGAGCACCCTCCGGCCCGGGGTAAGCGGGCCGACCGTCGCGTCAAGCGCGCGTGACGCTGATGGCGATACTTCAAAATGGTCGGGAAGCATCCTGACACCTCCAGGAGCGTATTACTTACCGTAAGTAGTACGATACATCCATGCAGGACTCTGTCAAGACCCCGCGAAAACGGCGACCGCGGGGCTCCATGACTCGAGAGCAAGTGGTCGAAGCCGCGCTGGCGCTGGCCGACAACGAAGGTCTTGAGGCACTCACCATGCCGATGCTGGCGCGCCGCCTCAAATGCGGGGTGATGACCATCTATGGCTATGTGAACAGCAAGGAAGACCTGCTCGATGCCATCGCCCAACGCGGTCTGCGAGACCTCCAGCTCCCCCACCCGCTCCCTGAGGATGCCGGGGCGACCCTGTACGCCTGGGGACGGGCTCTACGCCTGAACCTCATCGAGCACCCGAGCCTACCGATGATCTTCCTCTCCCGAGCGGTGATCGGGTCCGGCATCCTCCGCGGGCTCGAGGCTCTCCTCGGGCCACTGGCCAGGGCCGGGATGCCCCCAGCGCAGGGCGTCCACGCGGTCTACGCCGTCCTCACCTATGCCACAGGTTTTGCGGCTTGGGAAATACCGCGCACACGCCGGCAGCCACAAGCGACGTACGCGGCGAGTTGGCGGCGAGAAGTTGCCAAACTGCCTCCAGCCGAGATTCCATTTGTCGTTGGCGTCCTCGACGAGCTGCCAGAGGTCGCTGGTGAGAAGCAGTTCGAGCGCGGGTTGGCCGCCCTGATCGCGGGTCTCGCAATCAACCCTGGCGAGAGCAACGATGTGGCGCCTGTTCAGGGGTCTTAATCAGTCATCGTTAACCGGCCTTACCCACTTCCACAGGTACATCACAGCTTGCGCCTAAAGCCTTCAAATTCGGCAGCGCCACTCTGGATTCATGACGCTCATCGAATCCACCACAGGAACCCTGAAGGACCCCGCGGTGGTGCCGCCGGGCCCCCCGATGCACCCCATTCAACGCAGCACTGTCGCTCAACACAACGCAATGCGGCACGCCCCCGTGGACATCCGCACCGCTGTCCCCGTCCTCGACGTCACGATCCCTGTCTTCAACGAGGAACGCGACCTCGAAAAGTGCGTGCGCAGGCTTCACGGCCACTTGCGTGAATCCTTCGCACACGGCTTCCGCATCACCGTGGCCGACAACGCCAGCACGGACAGCACCTTGAAGATCGCCGAGCGGGTGGCTAGGGAACTGCCGGAGCTCGTGGTGGTCCATCTGGAGGAGAAGGGACGCGGCAACGCCCTGCGCAAGGTATGGCTCGCATCGCCGTCGCCGGTTCTGGCCTACATGGACGTGGATCTTTCCACGGATCTCGCCGCACTAGCTCCCCTTTTGGCGCCGCTGATCTCTGGCCATTCGGACCTCGCCATCGGCACACGGTTGACGCGCAACTCCCGGGTTGTCCGCGGCCCCAAGCGCGAATTCATCTCCCGCAGCTACAACCTGATGCTGCACTCGTTCATGGGCGCCCGCTTCAGTGATGCCCAGTGCGGCTTCAAAGCGATCCGGGCAGATGTGGCGCAGCAGATCCTCCCCCACACCATGGACAACTCCTGGTTCTTCGACACTGAACTCCTTGTCCTCGCAGAACGCTGCGGCCTCCGGGTCCACGAAGTGCCGGTGGACTGGATCGACGATCCCCATTCCAGCGTCGACGTGGTCCGCACCGCCCTGGCCGACATCCGCGGCATGGCCCGACTCACGCGGGACCTCGTCTCCGGACGGATTCCCATCCCGGAACTGCGTGCAGCCCTTGCGCGCGGGCCGCTCCCGGCGTCGTCCCGAACCGCTGAACAGAGCCCCCGCAGCAGCCTGTTCGGGCAACTGGTCCGGTTTGCCGCGATCGGTGCTGCGTCCACCCTCGCCTATGTGCTCATCTTCCTGTTCTGCCGCGGCTTCATGGACCCGCAGCTGGCCAACTTCCTAGCCCTGCTCATCACGGCTATCGCCAACACCGGCGCCAACCGGCGCTTCACCTTCGGCATCCAAGGCGGCAACCCCGTCAGGCACCACTTCGAGGGATTGATCGTCTTCGGTATCGGCCTGGCACTCACTTCCGGAGCGCTCGCCCTGGTGCACAGTACGACGACGCCGGACCGCGGGGGCGAGCTCCTCACCGTAGTCGGGGCAAACCTCGCCGCCACCGCGGTCCGCTTCCTGTTGTTCCGCCTATGGGTCTTCCGGCAGCCAGCCGCTCGACCGGCGCAGGTCCCGCCGGCGCAGCCGGCCCAGCCAGAGCCAGTGATCGAATCAACCACGCCAGACAGCCCGCTCACAGAAACGGCAGCATCATGACCTCCACGATCTCTCCCGCAGGCACCGAAACCGCCGCCGGAACCGACACGGCAGGTCCCGCCGCCGGAACTGTCACTCCTGGTTCCGGCGACGCAGCGCACGGCCGCCGCTCGACCGGCCCGTCAACCCCCGGGGCCTCGAGTACCACGCCCCGCTGGGCCAGTTACGTCTTTGGCCGGCAGCCTCGCTGGGTGCGTCCGTCCGCCGCCGGGCTCCTTGTGTCCACCGCGTTCCTGTATCTCTGGAATCTCGCGGCCACCGGGTATGGAAACTCCTTCTATGCTGCGGCCATCCAGGCCGGTACCAAGGACTGGACGGCGTTTCTGTTCGGTTCGCTCGACGCCGGCAACGCCATCACCGTGGACAAGCCACCTGCTTCCCTGTGGATCCCTGCCTTGGCGGGCCGGATCTTCGGCTTCTCGCCCCTGAGCATGCTGGTTCCCGAAGCGCTGATGGGCGTGGCCGCCGTCGGACTCCTCTATTTGACGGTCAAGCGCGTGTCAGGACCGGGCGCGGGTTTGTTGGCCGGTGGTGCCTTGGCACTGACTCCGGTGGCCGCACTCATGTTCCGCTTCAACAATCCCGACGCCATGCTCACGCTGTGCCTCGTGTTGGCGGCGTACTTCACCGCTCGCGCCATCGAACGCGCGGGCTGGAAGTGGCTCGCCGCTGCCGGCGCCGTGGTGGGCCTCGCGTTCCTGAGCAAGATGCTGCAGGGTTTCCTGATTGTTCCGGGCCTAGGACTGGCCTACCTGTGGGCCGCACCCACGACGTTGCGTCGGAGGCTGCTGCACCTGCTCGGCGCATTGGCCGGCATCGCAGTGGTGGCCGGCAGCTATATCGCACTTTTCCAACTGACTCCGGCCTCGGCACGGCCTTACATGGCAGGCTCGACAACCAACAGCTTCCTTGAGCTGACCTTCGGCTACAACGGCCTGTCCCGTATCACTGGCTCGGGCGAAGGTATGCCGGGCGGCGGAGGCGGCGCGCCCGCCGGTGGACTTGGTGGCTTCGGCGGTGGCGGTGGCGGCAACGCTGGCTTCGGTGGAGCTGCCGGGATCACCCGCATGTTCGGCACGAGCTTCGGAGGAGAGGTCTCCTGGCTTCTGCCCGCCGCCTTGATTCTGCTGGCGGCCGGTCTGTGGTTCACCCGCCGGGAAGCACGAGCCTCCCGCACCCGCGCTTCCCTCATCCTGTGGGGTGGCTGGCTTCTGGTCACCGCTGGCGTATTCAGCTTCATGAGCGGCATCGTGCACCCCTACTACGCGGTTGCGCTTGCTCCGGCCATCGCGGCCTTGGTGGGCATGGGCAGCGTGGAATTGTGGCGTGGCCGCGGGTACTGGCCAGCCCGGATCATCCTGGCCGTGGTGGTCCTCAGTAGTTCAGTCTGGTCCGCGGTTCTCCTGGGCCGCGATGCTTCATGGCTTCCTTGGCTGCGCATTGTGATCGTCGTCCTGGGTGTGGTGGCGGCCGCTGCAATCCTGCTTCGCCTCGACTCGCTACGCCCTGCCAGCCAAAATACTGCCGGCCGGTTCCGCAACGCGGCGGCCGCGGCCGTCGTCGTCGTTTCCCTTCTCGCCGGCGGCCTCGGCACGGCGGCGTGGACCCTCGCGACGGCAGCTACCGCGCACTCCGGTTCCATTCCGACGTCGGGTCCCAGCGGCTCCGCGATGGGCGGCTTCGGGGGCCGTGCTGGCGGATTCGGTGCTGCACGTGCTGGTGCTGATGGTCAAGCTGCCGGCGGCCCCGGTTCGGAGGGAACGGCCGACGCCGGACTGACCGCGTTGCTGACGTCCACCACCACCACGTGGTCCGCGATCGTTTCCGGCGCCACCCAGGCCGCCAGCCTCGAGCTGGCCACGAACACCAACGTGATCGCACTCGGTGGCTGGAACGGCGGCGATCCCTACCCCATGCTGGCACAATTCCAGGACATGGTGGCCAAGGGACAGATCGGCTACTTCATCGCTGGTGGCGGCATGGGTGGCGGTGGATTCGGCGGCCGGGGCGGAAACTCCGAGGTGGCAGCTTGGGTTCAGGCCAACTTCCCAGCCCAGACAGTGGGCAACTCCACCGTCTACAAGCTGACGAAGTAGGTTCCGATGACCACCTCCTACTCGACGGAAGCCGGTTCCAAGCCAGATGAGTCGGAGCAGCCGATGCCGTTGGTCCTGCGACCGCGCTTGGTGCCCCTGCCGCGGACGCAGGTCCGGGACGAGCAGTCCCGCACCGGCCGAAGCCGAAGCGAAAGCCGCCCAGCCCTGCGGCACCGCGTCGAACTTGCCGGTGTGCTCCTCGCAACGGCGGCCCTGTATCTCTGGAACCTTGGCGCTTCCGGCTGGGCCAACCCGTTCTATTCCGCGGCAGCCCAAGCTGGTTCGCAGGATTGGGCTGCCTGGTTCTTCGGATCCTCCGACGCCGCCAACTCCATCACGGTGGACAAGCCGCCGGCATCGCTCTGGATCATGGGCCTCTCGGTACGGATTTTCGGGCTGAGCTCCTGGAGCATCCTGGTTCCCGAGGCGCTCATGGGCGTTGCCACGGCGTGGCTGCTGTACCTGGCAGTCCGGCGGGCCGCGGCCCCCGCCACCGGCGATCTACGGCTAGCACACCGGGCCGGGCTGCTTGCCGCCGTCGTCATGGCCATCACCCCGGTGGCCACGCTGATGTTCCGGTTCAACAACCCGGACGCCTTGCTGGTGCTGCTCATGACGGCCGCCGGCTACGCCACACTGCGGTCCATCCAGGACAACAAGCTGCGTTGGCTCCTGCTGGCCGGGGTGTTCCTGGGCTTCGGCTTCCTCACTAAGCAACTCCAGGTCCTGCTGGTGGTACCTGGATTTGCCGCGGCATATGTAGCTGCCGCGCAGGGTGGGGTGGGGCGTCGCCTGCTTCGGCTGCTYGGCGCAGGTGCAGCGATGGTGGGAGCCGCCGCTTGGTGGCTCGCCGTCGTCGAACTCATTCCGGCGAACATGCGGCCCTACATCGGCGGCTCCCAGAACAACTCCATCCTGGAACTGACGCTGGGCTACAACGGCCTGGGCCGGCTCAGCGGACAGGAGACCGGCAGCGTGGGGGGCGGCAACGGCTGGGGAGTTCCAGGGCTGTTCCGCATGCTCAACAGCGAGTTCGGCGGCCAGATCGCGTGGTTGCTTCCCTCGGTGCTGGTTCTCGGGGCCGGACTCCTGTGGCTTGACCGCCGTGCCCCGCGCACGGATGGCGTCCGTGCCTCGGTGATCGTGTGGGGCTCGTGGGTGCTTGTCACCGGGCTCGTCTTCAGCTTCATGGCTGGCATCATCCATCCCTACTACGCGGTAGCCCTGGCTCCGGGCATGGCCGGTCTCGCGGGCTTGGGCGGGGTGCTTTTGTGGCAGCACCGGGCCCAGCTCGTCGCCGCCGTATTGCTCTCCGTGGCGATTATCGCTGCAGGACTCATGGCGTTCGAGCTCTTGGGCCGGACGCCGGCCTTTGTCCCTTGGTTGCGCTGGCTGGTGCTGTTCGGCGGTTTCGCCACGGCGGCCGGACTGCTGCTCGCCGGACGCTTCGCCTCCCGGACCCTCCAGCGCACGACGGCGGCACTCGCCCTCGCGGCATCGCTCGCCGGGCCGTTGGCCTACTCGATTTCAACGGCGTCCGTGACGCACAGTGGTGCAATCGTCAGTGCGGGTCCGACGGCGGGATTCGGTGGCTTCGGCGGAGGCGGCTTCGGCGGCCGGGGCGGTTTCGGACAGAACGGCACTGGCCAAAACACAACACCGCAAGCCCTTCAGCAGCCCGGCGCGCAAGGCGGCTTTGGCGGAAACCGGCAGGGCAGCGGTATGGGCGGTCTTCTCGGCTCCACCACGCCGTCGTCGGAGTTGGTGGCCGCACTGAAAACCGGCGCCTCGAACTACACTTGGGCGGCCGCCGTCGTGGGTTCCAACAATGCGGCCGGYTACCAGCTGGCCACAGAACTGCCCGTCATGGCGGTGGGCGGATTCAACGGAACGGATCCGTCTCCCACGCTTGAGCAGTTCCAGCGGCTCGTGGCGCAGGGCAAAATCCACTACTTCATCGCCGGTGGGACCATGCAAGCCGATAGTGGGTCTGCCGCTCCGGCCCAGATCGCGCAATGGGTSGCTGCGAACTTCCAGGCGCAGACCATCGGCGGAACCACGGTGTACGCGCTGGCCGGCTGAGTGTTGGCTGCCCTCGGGCTCGCTAGAACCGTAGTTCGATGACCCGGCGGCCCGAAGCGTCCAGGCTCGCTGCGGCAGTGACAGCGGAGTAGTCCGCGATCTGCCACAACCCATCTGCCGCTTGGCCGCCGGCATCGCCCACCACTACTGTCCTCATCCCGGCGGCGAGGGCGGCGGCGATCCCTGCGGGAGCATCTTCGAAAACGACGACGTCGGCCGGCTCGGCACCAAGCAGCGCGGCCGCCGTGAGGTACCCTTCCGGGTCCGGCTTGCCGCGGGTCACGGCCTCGGAGGTCACGGTGGTCGTGGGCATCGCGAGTCCCGCTGCTTGCATGCGCACGCCGGCGAGGATCCGATCGGCCGAGGTGACCATGGCGACGGCATCGGCAGGCAAGGACTGCAGGAGTTCCGCGGCTCCAGGCAATGCCACAATCCCGTTGGTCCGCGTCCGCTCCATCTCACCGAGTTCTTCGGCGAGCGCGTCAATGTCAGCTCCCGCCGGGGCGAATCGGCGCACCGTGTCCTTAGCCTGGACCCCGTGCGAGGTTCGCAGGATCTCCTCGATGTCCAGTCCATAGCGGCCGGCGAATTCGCTCCACACCTGTTCCACGATCGCGGTGGAATCCACCAGGGTCCCGTCCATATCGAAGAGGACGGCCCGGACGGTCAAGGTTTTCACGGATTCAGCAGGCAGGTTCATGCGTCCATCCTGCCCGGGTTGCTGCTCCGCTACCCAACTCTTACGATCTGCGTCCTAGCCGTTGGGCCTGCTGGGGATGTACTGAACGGCCCATTTGTTGCCGTCCGGATCGGCGAAGTACACAAAGTGGCCCCAGTCCTGGATGTCGATGTCGCTGACTTCCACGCCGTTGGCTTTGAGCTGGCTGTGCGCCTCCTGGATGTCGCCCACCACCATCTGCAAGCTAGGGGCGGTGCCGGGAGGAGCATCGTTGAGGCCTTCGCCGATGCAGATGGAGCAGGCCGAGCCCGGCGGAGTCAATTGGACAAAGCGGATGCCGTCCATGGGCCGCTCGTCGTAGTCGGCGTTGAAACCGACTTTGTTGACGTAGAAATCCTTGGCGCGGTCCACATCGGACACAGGGACAAACACAAGTTCAAGTTTCCAGTCCATGCGCCAAAGGCTATCGGCGGAGCCGGAAAACCGGTAGGGGGCGGTGCACAACGCGGGGTCACTTACGGCCCATGTTGCTGCTCGAATTGGGCCCTAAGTGACCCCGCGTTGATTACGCAATCTGCAGTGAAGGCTCGACGGCGGTGCTCGCCCGGGTGCCCATGCCGGCTTCGGTTTCAGCCTGGCTTGCGGCTAGTTGTTCGACCAGCCTGCGGGCTCGGGCGCGGGACGGGAGTAGCCACGCCACCACGGTGGCGAGGACCAGCACCGACGCACCAACGTAGATGGCAGGAATGGCCGCGTCCACATAGCCCGTGGGAGTGAGTTTGCCGCCGGCTCCGGTGAAGACTGCTGTCAGGACCGCAACACCAAGGGCTACGCCGATCTCCCGAAGGGTGGAGTTGGTGCCGCTCGCCTTCGCGTGGTCCTCGGCGCGCATGTTTGCGAGCACCGACGTCGACATCGGGGCGAAAACCAGGCCCATGCCGATTCCGGCCGCTACGAAGCCTGGCACCAAGGTTTCGTACGGGACCGTCGCGGAAAGGACTCCGGCCAGCCAGAACATGCCCGCTGTGAGTAGGGCGAGGCCCGTGATCATCAGGGTCCTGGTGCCGAGCCGTGGCGCCAGCAGGCCTGCCAGCGGTGCCACGAACATGGGGGCCAACGTCCAGGGCATGGTCATGGCACCGGCCGCGAGGGGTCCGTGGCCCTGCACCACCTGCAAGAACTGGATGAGGATGAAGACGGAACCGAAGATCCCGAAGCTGAAGGTCAAGCCGATGAGGTTGGCTACGGTGAAACTGCGGTCGCGGAAGAGGCGGAGCGGAAGCAGCGGCGCGGCGACGCGGGATTCCCACAGCACAAAGGCAAGCAGCAGGACGCCACCACCGATCAAGGCACCGAGCACCTCGGCACTGGACCAACCGGCGTCGTTCCCGCGGACGATGCCGAACACGAGCGCCAGGAGACCCAGTCCGGAGAGAAGCAAGCCTACGACGTCGGCGCGGACGCGGGCGCCGAAGCTATTCGGCAGTGCAAAGAGGGCCAGCGGAATCGACAAGATTCCGATGGGCACGTTGAGCCAGAAGATCGCCTCCCAGCTCCAGCCTTCCACCACGGCTCCGCCGATCAGCGGCCCTAGTGCCACACCCAAGCCGGAGACTCCACCCCAGATCCCGATGGCGAGCGGGCGCAGCTTGTCACTGACCGAACCCACCAGGAGGGTGAGCGAAAGGGGCATCAGGGCCGCGGAACCGACGCCCTGCACTGCGCGGGCGCCGATGAGCTGCCACGGCTCGGTGCTGACGGCGGCTGCTGCGGAGGCCAGGGTGAAGATGGCAAGGCCGGCGATGAAGACGTGGCGGCGGCCGAAGCGGTCCCCCAAGCCGACGGCCAGCAGCATGAACGCCGCGAAGCTCAGGGAGTAGGCGTTGACGATCCACTGCAGTTCCTCGATGCTCGCGCCGAGGGCCTTGTGCATCACGGGCAGTGCGTTGGTGACCACAAGGTTGTCCAGTGTGGCCATGAAGACAGGTAAGGAGGCCGCCACAATGGCCAGCCAAACGGGAATGCTGCGTTTCATGATGACTCCCAGACGTCGCTGAAGGTGGCGTTTTTTGGGTTGTTGTAATCGAATGATTACTTAGAGCCCAAAGTTAGTTATCGACTGATAACATGTCAAGTGTGGCGAAGAAAACACTGGGCACCGGCGCCCCCGAGACAAGCTCAAGCAGTCAGGCCTCAACCAGCCCGGCGACCGCCGAACGCATTCCTGCGGCGCAACGGCGAGAACTGATCCTGGAAGCCGCCACCGGCGTTTTCGCCGAGCGCGGCTACGCCGGGTCCACTACGGACCAAGTGGCGAAGGCCGCGGGTATCAGCCAACCGTATGTAGTGCGCATGTTCGGCACCAAGGAAGCCCTGTTCCTCGAAGCCTTGGATCGCGCGCAGGGCAAGTTGCTGCACGCGTTCCGCGAGGTGATCGCGGCCTACGACGCCGGAGAACTCACCGAAGAACTGCAGCACCTCGATCCTGCCGCCGGGAATGGTCGGCCGGAGCAGCTCAAACAGCTCATGGCGATCGCCTACGCGGATCTGGTGGAGGACCGCGGGATCCTCATGATGCTCATGCAGGCTTTCGTGGCAGGTCATGAGCCCGCCATCGGGGCACGGGCCAGGGAAGGATTCCTGGATATTTACCGCTTGGTGCGGGATGAAGCCGGCCTGCTCCCGGAAACCGCCCGCGACTTCCTTGCACAGGGCATGCTCATGAACACCCTGATCGGCATCCGCCTGCCGGAAATTTACGAACAGAACGCGACGGCCGAGGAGTTGCTTGAGTGCACCCTGCGGGCCAAGCTGCCCATGGTGCTCAAGGCAAGCAGGGCCCAGCGGCGGGCGGGCTAGCTCGGGCTGCGCGGTAGCTTTCTCCCCTTCTTTGCCGCACAGAAGCCCCGAAATGGCGCGACTCGCCGCGTCGCAGGCGCTTTCCCGCACCAAAAGAGGGGAAAACGGTCCGGGGCCGAACTATCTGCAATGACCGGTTCCGGTGTGCAGGCAAAGAAGTCTGGGTACCTTGTGCTTCTCAGCCTTCTTTTCTGGACGCGGTGCCCCCGGCGCGGACGGACTCGCTAGCCCGCCACGCCGTACAGGCGATCTCCGGCGTCGCCCAGGCCGGGAACGATGTAGGCCTTCTCGTTGAGCCTCTCGTCGATCGAGGCGAGCACGATCTTGACGTTGGCCTCGGAAAGCTCTTCTTCCAGCTTGGCCAACCCCTCCGGTGCAGCCAGCAAGCAGATGCACGTGACGTCCGAAGCGCCGCGCTTGAAGAGGAACTTGATGGCCTCTCGCAGGGTGCCGCCGGTGGCAAGCATGGGGTCCAGGACAAAGATCTGGCGGCCGGTCAGGTCCTCGGGGAGTCGCTCGGCGTAGGTGATGATGTCCAGGGTTTCCTCGTCGCGAGCCATGCCTAGGAAGCCCACCTCGGCAGTGGGGACCAGTTTGGTCATGCCCTCGAGCATGCCGAGGCCTGCGCGCAGGATGGGAACCACCAGGGGCGTCGGCTTGGTGAAGGCGGTACCGATCGCCTTGGTGACGGGAGTTTCGATCTCGACCGGCTCGGTCCTGACCTCGCGGGTGGCCTCGTAGGCCAGGAGGGTGACGAGTTCTTCGGTGAGTTGCCGGAAGACCGGTGAAGGGGTGTTCTTATCCCGCAGAACGGTGAGCTTGTGAGCGACCAGCGGGTGGTCCACGACGAATGTGCGCATGAGTCCAAAACTATCATTGAGGCATGAGCACCAACGAGCCTTATCACGCGGAGCACGCGGCCTGGATGGGCCTCGCCCTGGACGAGGCCCGCAGAGCGCTGGACACGGAGGACGTGCCGATCGGCGCTGTCGTTTTAGGGCCCGACGGCGGTGTGCTGGGCGCCGGACGGAACGAGCGGGAAGCGCACGGCGACCCAACGGCGCACGCCGAGATCGTCGCCATCCGCGAGGCTGCCGCTGCCCTGCAGCGCCACGCGCTTGAACTGGGCGAAGGTGGCGACGGTTGGCGGCTCGAGGACTGCACACTCGTCGTCACGCTTGAACCGTGTGCGATGTGTGCCGGAGCCATCGTGCTGGCCCGGATTCCACGGGTAGTCTTCGGCGCGTGGGACGAGAAAGCCGGTGCCGCCGGATCCGTGTTCGACATCCTGCGGGAACGCCGCCTCAACCACTGGGTGGAAGTCTACGCAGGCGTGCGCGAAGACGAATGCTCGGCTTTGTTGCGCGACTTTTTCGCAGCCCATCGGAAGTAGCACGTCACATTCTGCTCAATGATTCGAAGGGCCACATCCCGCAGCCCCGGAATCACGGGGCAGCGGGTCCGAGGAGCAAGGAATGATCCAGCAGAATGTGTCGCGAAGCGTGCAAAAGGGCCTTGCAATTGCCAATCCGTTGGACGTCAGATGGTCTCAGACACACCACGGAGGACAAATGACGATCTCTTTCAACCACACCATCGTCTACGCAACGGACAAACGCCGTTCCGCGGAGTTCCTGGCCAACGTTTTTGGGCTGCCAAAACCACAGCCGATGTGGTCCTTCATGACCGTCTCCCTTGACCACGGGGTGGCCCTCGATTTCGCCACGGCGGACCGGCCCATCTCCCCGCAGCACTACGCATTCCTGGTTAGCGAGGACGATTTCGACGGAATCTTCGAGAGGATCCAGGCCGAAGGGATCCCCTACTGGGCGGATCCTGCACGGTCCCGCCCGCAGCAGATCAACCATAACGACGGCGGTCGCGGGGTCTACTTCGCGGATCCGGACGGGCATTTCCTTGAGGCGATCACGCGGCCCTATGGATCAGGTGCGGCATGAGTTCCCCAGTGCGGATCACGGCCACAGTGACGGGCCGCGTCCAAGGCGTCGGTTTCAGGTACTGGACGATGGCCAAGGCCCGGCGGTTGGGTCTGGCCGGCCAGGCGGCGAACCAGATGGACGGCTCGGTGCAAGTGATCGCAGAGGGTGATCGCCAAGCCGTCGATTCCCTGCTGGAATGGCTACAGTCCCGGGATGCCCCCGGCCGTGTGGACCAGGTGGATGCCACTTTCACGCAAGCCACCGGCGAATTCTCCGGGTTCGGGGTGGACTGAGCCCGCCCTAGGCGTTTGCGGCGTTCGCCTCATCCAGGGCATTGATGCGTCTCTGGCGCGACGCCGGAGAGTCCAAGCTGAACGAGCGGAAATCGCCGAGGTCCTCGCGGATCCAACCCTCGACGTCGGCGATCCGCGCTTTGACAGCTGCGGTTGGCTGGGCGAACGTCCAAGCTGCGATCCGTTCCTTGCCGGGATCGTACTGCCACAGCCCGATAATCCGTCCCCGGTCCAGGATCGGGTGGTCGGACAAGTCCGCTTGAAGCGCCAGCGTGGTGTCCAGGACCTTCCTGCCGCGATCCTCGTCGGCCAGCATGTCCGCCGAGTTCCGGCGCAACAGCACCAAAGAGTCCGTCCCGGCCAGAAGCTGAATCTGCTCCTCCCGAGGTGCCTTGAACGCGGAAAGGCGTTCGACGTCGTCGGGCAGCATCCACAGCGGCTCGCCTGCCGCCGCGGTCACTTCGACCGCGTCGACGGCGGCCAGCGCCGCCTTGCTCTGCGCGACGGTGAAGCCCGTGAACCATTGGCTCTGCTTGAACGTTGCCCCGCCGGTCCAGCGCAGATACCGTTCGATCAGGCGCGCGCGGGCGGCGTCGTCGTCGATGGGGCTCGGCGGCAGCACCCATGAGGTGTAGGCGTAGCGCTGCTGGTCGAGGCGGCCGTTGACGGGGACGCGGCGGATGCGGCCGTCGGCTTGGAGGAGGCCCAACGCCGTCGGGAGGGTGGTGGACGCGCCTTTCTTCTTGCCTTCTTCGCCGAGGCTGCGGACGGACTCGCCGAGTTCGTCCTTGAGTTGCTTGGGGTCCATGGGGTCGCTGGACTCAGTGAGGGTGTGCAGCACCTGCTCTTCGAGCAGCGTGATCTCACCGCGTTCGACGCCGAGCCGCGCCAGGACCTTGAACGGCGCCACTGCGGCGTCCCGGCCAACCTGGAGGCCCCAGGCGCAATCGTTCCGGCCAAGGACATAGGTGCAACCGCGGGCCGTGGGGAGTTCGTGGATTTTCAGCTCCGCGACGTCCCGGTCCACTTGTTCGCGCCTGATCCCGGCCCGGGCGAAGAGCGTGAGGTAGGGGTTGGCGCCGCCCACGGAACGGGCCCAGCCGGCGTGGTCCAGGACTTCCTCGGAAGTCCTGCCGGCGAGTGAGCCGTCGAGGCCTTGCCGATGCCACGCCCAGGCGCGGAGCAGTTCCGGAGTGAGCGTTTGTGTGGAAAGCACGGCGGACGTCATGGCCCCATTCTGCACCGTTGCTAGCCATCCGCGGCAGTCCCGCGCGAGCTAGCGCTCGAAATCCAGGGAGAAGCCTGCCCAGGCGTCGGGATGCTCGCGCAACAGCACGTCGACGCCGGCGAGCGCACCGCCGTCGTCGCTCTCGCGGACTTTAGCGGCAACCGCTTCCGCGATGAAGCGGGCCAGCATCTCCGTCGTCGTGAGCTGTCCGGCGAAGTCGGGGTGCTCGTCAAGGTTCCTGTAGTTCAGTCGGGCCAGCACCTCGTCCAGGATGGTTCCGGCGGCACCGATGTCGAGCACGATGGCATCGTCGTTCAGTTCCGCGCGGCGGAACGTCACCTCGGCCACGAACGTAGCTCCGTGCAGTCCTCGGGCGGGCCCGAACGATTCCCGCGGGAGGCTATGCGCGATCATGAAATGCCGGCGGACGGTGAGGCTGAACATGGTTAGTCCTTGCTTCCGGTTTTTGGATAGGCAATGACATGGCAAAGATCGTCCAGCTCGCCGTTTTCCAGGCCATCGAAGACCCCTGGGAGCTCCTCGAACTGCGACTCTCCCGTGAGGAAGGCGTCGAACACCGGGTCCCGCAGCAAGGACAATGCCAGCTGCAGCCGTTCATTGGACGTCCTGCGGTGCCGGCGTGAACGCGCCACCACCCCCACTTGGCTGGCGCGGATGGATAAGCGCCGGGCATGGAAGTCCTCGCCCAGCGGCACGGAAACAGCCCGGTTCCCGTACCAGGAGAGCTCGATAATCTCGCCCTCGTCACCCACCAACTGCAGGCTTCGGGCCAATCCTTCATCCGTGGCCGAGCAGTGGAACACGATGTCGCAGTCCTGGAGCGCGTCGTCCGGAAGCGCGAACTCCACGCCTAGGGATTCCGCCAAGCCGCGCTTGCGCGGATCCGTTTCCACCAGTTGCAAGCGCCCCAGCGGGAAGCCGCGCAAGAGCGCTGCGGTCATGCCACCCACCAGTCCGGCCCCGACGACGGCGATCCTGTCACCGAGGCGCGGCCCAGCCTCCCAGAGTGCGTTGAGGGCAATCTCCGCGATGCCGGTGAGCACGGCGCGGCGTGGCGGCACGCCGTCGGGTATTCGCGTGAGCGAGGTGACAGGCACGACGTAGCGGTCCTGATGGGGATGCAGGCAGAAGACGTTTTGCCCAGTCCAGTCTTCGGGGCCTTCCTCGACGACGCCGACCGACAGGTAGCCGAACTTGACCGGCCCCGGAAAATCTCCCGTCTGATGGGGTGCGCGCATTGCCTTCGCAGTGCGTGGAGGGACGTGGGCTTCGTGGACCACCAGTTCCGTGCCCCTGCTGATGCCCGAATACAAGGCCCGAACCAAAGCCTCGCCGTGCGCCGGAGCCGGAAGGTCCTCGCTCCGCAGTTCACCTTGGCACGGGCCCACGGTCCAGTAGGCCAATGCCGTTTGCGTGGGCGTGTTCTGCGGTGCGTGATCCGGGAGAGTCATCTTGCCTGTGAATGTAGCCCCGCAGCCGCGAATGCGGAAGGGCTGGCACTTCCGGGAGTGCCGCCGTTTGACGGCGGCCTGGCGGGGCCGTTTTGGGGAACAGGGCTCCACTCCGGTACCCTATTTCAGTTGGTGACGTGTCCGAGCGGCCGAAGGTGCAACACTCGAAATGTTGTTTGGTGTAAAAGCCAACGTGGGTTCAAATCCCACCGTCACCGCCACTTGAAAGGCCCCTGCTTCCCTGTGTTTACACGGGAACGGGGGCCTTTTGCTTTGCTGGAATCAGGGGTTTGCCCACATTTTGCCCACACTCGCCAGAGAGACCGCGTGATCCAGAGCGTCTGAAACTGAGTCCAAGTCCCCGTCGAACAGATCCGCGTAGGTGTCCAGAGTCATGGCGGCCGAGCTGTGACCGAGCATCTTTTGGACCACTTTCACGTTGGCGCCAGCCGATACTGCGAAGCTCGCCGCGGAGTGCCTCAAGTCGTGCGGAGTGATCCGCGGAACGCCCGCTCGCTTGATTGCGTAAGCAAACCAGCTCATATTGTCCTCGTGCACCCGTGCAGCGCGGAGGTAGTGCCCGTTCTCGTCCGGGAACACCAGGTCATCCCGGCCCTTGCCCTCGCATTGCGCAGCCAACTTTTTGGCCAGGAACTTCGGAAAGGGCACCGTCCGCTTCTTGTGGTTCTTGGGAGTGCCGACATGGATCACAGAACCGACCTGGACGGCATTCTCCTCGATCATGAGCCGACGTCGGAGCATATCGAGGTGCTTGACCTTCAGCGCGGTTGCCTCGCCCCAACGGATCCCGCAATAGGCCAGTACCAGGACCAGCCCCGGGTACTTGCTCGCGGCCGCCAGCTCGTGCACCTGATCGTGACTCAGGTAGACGTGCGGCTTCTTCACTTTCCGGGGAAGCGAGACGCCACGGGCAGGATTGCTCAGTGTCCGCCGATCACTCACGGCGTCGTCCAGGATTGATGCCAGGACACCGTAGGACCGGATTACCAGCGTCGCCCCTTTGGGCTTTCGTGGCGTAGCCTGGCCGACCCCAGCCCCTACAGCACCATATATTTCGCCGCTGGAGCAACATCGATCAACGCTGACTTGATATTTCTCATGACGGAGATCAACGACGCGACGTCCGGGACTGCGGTTGCAACATACAAGGCTCAAATGCAGGCTGCTGTGACTGCGGCGAAATCGAATGGCGCAAGCGTCGTCCTTGTTACCTCCGCGCCGTCAGCTGCGGCCGACGTGACACTGTATACGAAAGCACTCTACGAACTGGCGGACAGCAACGACCTGCCACTCGTTGACCTGCAGGACCTGATCGGTGGCCAGCCGGCAGCCAACGCGCTGGGACTTTACAACGACCCTACGCACCCGAATGCGGCCGGTAACGGCTTGATTGCCAGAGCAATAATCAAAGCGCTTGGGCTCTAGATAAGGGAAACCTGGACAAGTCGTCTGTGACAACCGCGAACAGCCCCCGTCATCTTCGGATAGCGGGGGCTGCTTTCGTTGTTCTTCCCAGGGGTTTAGCCGAGCGCCAAATTCATTGAAATGGCCGAGCCGTTAGCTAAGGTTTTAAGAGCCTGCTCATATTCGGCAGCGATCTCTTCGGGCGTCCGCCCTGGCGCGAGCTGGCCGGCGTCAACAGCGGCCTTTGCCTGCTGGTATTCGATGGTCAGATTCAAAAGATTTTCCCCAGTTGTCATGGCTGAAGCCTACAACCGGAGTCAACACCCCCCGACGGATGGAGGGCAATCACTGAAGTCTCGGAACTATCGACCCGCATAACGAATGTGCCATAATCACGACATGTCAGAATCAGCAGTCCCGGTAGCAATGGCGTTCGAGCTTCAAGCCAGCTGGGAAATCGACCCTAGAGCCGTGCCCAGTGTTGCCAATCAGGTCATGCTTCGCGTTTCTGGGGGCGATGGCGGAGTCCCGCAGGGCGTTCAGCTGACCTTCGGGTATGTGAATGGCCCTGTCGCCCCCTCCAATGCGACTCGGGAGCAGATCCAAAGTCTCGTCGCGCCGATCGTCCCCGTGGGAGACATCTACCTGCCGCTGGAGGCGGCCGCAAAGCTCCATGAAGTCCTAGGGCAGCTAATTGCTGACAATACTTCAGCGGTGTCAAATGCCGCCCACTAACGGCCGAAGCCAGGCCTTGGTTGCATTCCCCCTAGCCGCTGGCTTGGCTTCCGGTGGGGGTCTCGTTCCGGTGCACGAGATCATCGCCGGCGACTCAAACGTGACGCTTCGCGCCGGTATCACCAAAAACATAGAGATTTCGGTGAGGACCTATTCCATGGACCTTCCAATGAAGTCAGTCATTCCCCTCACAACCTCAACGTTCATCCCGCAGCCATCCGCCGCCACCGAGGAAGACTTCTTGGATGTCGATTTCGGAGAGCCTGAACCATTCTTTGTCCCATCGTCGTGGCTGTCCGAGTTTCGAGGGTACGACCCTCGCGGTGGCGAGAAGGGAACGATTGAGGGGGGCCTCGAGTAGTGGCGGATGCAGCTCTCACATCCATCTCCACTGACTTGCGCCAAGGAGATATCTGTCAGATTGACTTGTTCCCGCATTGGAACATTGACACATCCTCGTTTGTAGCTGGAATGGGTCAGAAGCCCACACATGTTCAGATGCCGGCGCTTCCAAAGGTGCTCACCGGTACCGGGACGACGAAACGCCTCGTATCTATCTGTTCCTACGATTGCGACCTGGAGAACCCTCGCGATCGAAAGGGCATCCTGATAGCCCCAGTCTTCGCTCTCCCCAAGACGCACAATCGATACGAAATGGTGCGCACGAGCGGGGAGCTCRGGCAAAGTGAAGACGGGGCATATTTCGACTATCTGCAGCTTTTCCCCGTCAGGGTTCAGGATCTGACGGATGTTGACGTTGAGATGGGGGTTGTCGATTTTTCGGCAATGGTCTCCATTGGGAAAGCCTTCGACGCGGCAAAGATCCTCAGCGCTCAAAAGGTTTTCGAGATCGACGATGAATCCCGAGTGCTTTTCAGGACAAAGCTGTCTGCTTTCGTTGGGCGGCCTGCGCTTCGGTCGGCTGCGGCCGAGGGGCGCAATTCGGAAGCGGCGTAAGCCTGAGGGTTAGGCCACTTAACGCGCCTTTTATCCGGAGCCCCACGACTACCGGCTGCCCATCTGTGGAAAACGACCAATGAGCGAGAATTCGCTACTGCCGCGGGCGCGAAGCCACGCCCCGGAATAGGGCATGCACCCCGCCCGCCCTCTTCATTTGTCACTGAACGGCTGTCTTCCGGCGATGATCTGTGCAATCTCGTCTTGCTGGTCAGGTGAGAAGCGGTAGAGGCGACCGATGCGGTCACAGGGCCACTCCCCTGTTTGGACTTTGCGCCGCACGGTTTCGTCGGCTATCCGATACTTTGCCGCCATGTCCTGCGTGGTGGCATAAGACTCCGTCATGTGCCCCAGTTTGGCATGCGCGCCTTCTACTATCGGTTTCATGACGGTTCAAAAACTCGCGTACACATTCCTCGAAGCCGCCGAAATGACGGGCTACAGCGAACGCACCATCCGCCAGCAAGTCACCGACGGAAGCCTGGCCGCCCGATACGCAAACTCAAAAGGCGTCATCCGGCACGAAGACCTCGCCGAATGGCTTGACTCCCTACCTGCCGAATCACCCCGAGCCTAACCAGGCTGCAGGGACCTTAGGCCCGCTCTTTGCTGATGAAGCAGCACGGCACTCTTCGGCGCAGCCTTGACCTGCGTTGTTTGGGTGCCGTCGGCCGGCGGCTTAGGTGAGGCAGGCGGTGCAGTCCGATACCGCGGCGAATCGATCCAAGAATGGATGTGCCCGGTTTGACCCCGAGCAGGTCCGCGACATCTTCGGTGGTCAGCTTCACGTAGGCAGGGCCTTTACTGAGGTAGCGCCAGTTTTCGACGGTCGGTCTCAACCTCGGCAATGTTTTGGATCGTCGCAGCAAGACGTTCCTGCGCTTCGGCGATCTTGAATCGGTTTGTCATCTGGCCCGGGCCCTCCTAAATGGTCAGCAGCGGCGCGCCGCCAAGGGTGTCCACAGTATGTCCGCCCTTCTCGTCGTGCCCAGTCCGCAGAAAGTCCGTAGGAGGCGTCCCTGCCCACATTTTGCCCACATCCTGCCCACATTTAGTGTGAAAAGGGATGATTTCAGGTGATGAAAATCCCCGGAATCTAGCGGTTTCCCTTGCCAGCAATGACGCGGGAGAGGTTTCAAATCCCACCGTCACCGCCACTTGAAAGGCCCCTGCTTCCCTTTGTTTACAAGGGATCGGGGGCCTTTGCTTTGCCCGGAGCTGGTTCATTGGCAAAGAATTGGCAAAACTTAACTTCGGGGCCCTTGCAAGCTACAACTTTGCCCTTCCGCTCCGCTGTCCCACTGGTGAGCAACGCGGCCGCGCCAGCGGAGATCCGTTGATGGTTGGAGCGCAGCGAACACCAGGGCAAGCCCTGGAACCCTGACCTGTATCCTTCCGACATGACGAACGTTGAAGAAGCCCAGTTCAAAGCTGCCCCGTACCCCAAATCTCTCCAAGTGACGCTGAACCGACCCGAGGGGTATACCCACGATCAAGAACGCCTTTGGATGGAAGCTCGCGAGGAAGTCGAGGAACAGCTCGAAGAGGGTGAATTTGTTCAGTCTCAGGTCGGTATCTTCGGTGAGTCGGTGGGAGAGAGAATGAGGTGGACGGCGCTGTTTCAGATCGACCTAAAGGAGGCTGACCAAGGCTAGGCCTAGTTCGGGGCGTCCTCGTGGGCCCGGTCCAGGACAGTGAGGCAGTGCCGTGCAGGAAAGGGAGGACAGCCTTCCTGTTCTCCGAACTACAGATCCCACATCAGCTTCCGCTCGGATCCGACCTCTTACGCGTTACTGTGATTGGACAACGAATCCGGAGGGCCTTTATGCACGAGGATGCAGAGTACCAGCCAGCAACTCACCTTGACGGCCAGACATCCATCAATGACTATCTCAGCCCGGTCCCAGCAATCCTTCCGGTGGAAGTCAGAGAACCAACCGACGCTGAGCTGGCAACGTTTCTGATAGCACAAACCCCCTAGTCCCCGGGGTTTCGCCTCGACCAGTGCCGGCCGTCGCGCCGGAACCATACGCCGAGGAATCCTCGGCCATCCCTTCGGCGAATGTCGGTGCCTGCCCTAGGCTGCTGCAGTCACGACGAAAACTACAAAAATGCGCCCCCGCTACCACGGCACAGCAGGCCAGCCCGGACCCTGCTGGTGGCTGTGCCACGGTTGCAGCGGGATTCGGCGTCGGCAAGAGCCCAGTTGCGCTGCTCCGCAAAGGCCGAGCCCGCGCACGGGAGTAATCATGCCCCTGTGGCAGATGAGCCGCACAAAAGGGATCTAGTGCGGGGGATTCCATAGGCCCTGCCACCCTGGTCAGGATTGCAGTGAACAACGGCGGCTGGAGTGGCACTGCTGGGCCGGTTCAGGGCCGGCTCACAGTAGCGACAGCAGCCAGCGGCGGCTCGGCCCTCATCTTCTCCTGTATCGGCACCTGCTTAACAGACCGAAGCGAGCTTTAGTCCGCGTCAGAAGCGTTCGCCGCACTACGCTAATGCAGACAAAGAATTAGCTCTGGTTGTCGGAACACCGTGAAGGGAGATAAAGGGTGGCAATGATGGAGAACGTCGACGACGGGGTGGTTGAACCTGGACAACCGTCGACTGATGAAATCATCGGCGCAGTTCGGACAGCAGGGTGGTTGCTCGAGCATGACWCGGAAACGGCTCTACGTGCGGCAGGCTACTACACGCAGATGGGCCAGGCTTTTCCTGATCCCGACGACACCGCAATTTCCCGGGAAATTGATGTTTCGGGATACAGACAACTATTCACGGACAGGGATCTCGCGTTTACTGTTGGCGTGCGGGTGATCGCAGAGTGCAAGCAGAGCACAATGCCTTACGTGCTAATCGGTCGTCCTCCCTACGAAGAAGTCGCAGATCGACCTCGAATCGAGCAACAATTTCGCTTCGAGCGGGTGGAAACCCGCCGCACTCCGATCGGTGACAATAGGCAACAAATTGAGACCACCGATGCGCGGACCTACCTCGGACTCCGCAGGTTGCCTGGTAACCCTTGGGATTTAGACTTCGTAGCCAGCCAGATGACTCGTCTTGATCGGAAGAAAACCTGGCTCGCGGACAATCATGGAATCTTCACCTCTCTCGTATATCCCCTGGCGAAAGCACTAACGTACTTCCGTTCCACTAACAAACGAGGTAGTTACGTATCGCATGAGCCCGGTCGCGACTGGGCCAGCATAATTTTCTACTATCCGGTGGTGGTCACCTCTGCACCAATATATGTCTTGGATGTATCTGAGGCGGATCTCAACCCTCGTAAGGTGCAGTGGGCGACCATGACTCGCCAGATCAAAGGCAAAAATGTGGATGGCAACTTCTACGTCGACGTTGTGACAGCCGACGCCCTCGACGACTACCTCGCGAAGCGCATTGGGATATTCGTCGACGAGGTCACGCGCATAGCGCAGTCCAATCCGAAGCGATTCGTGACGCATGAAGACCTAGGATATTCGCCTGCTTAGCAACCTGATCGTGCTCGGCGATTTCAACCTGGACCCCATAACAGGCTGTGAGGATTGGGGTGGCTGGTCTGGGACTGGCTGGCAGAGTAGGTGCTGGCCGTGCCGCCCCGCGGTCGTGACTCACATAACGGCTGGCCCCGTCGGGGTGCCATTTTAGTGACCTGTCCGTCCGCGGGGTGGGCGGCCGGTACCTGCCCGGCCCACCTCGGTGACTTGATCAGAAGGTTGCCCGCCCCGTTTGACGGGGCGTGGCTCGTCACAGTGCTGTTCCGAAGTGACCTCTACCCGGACTGGTACCGGCCGCTTGCGGCCCTGACCATATCCGCGAAATAGAGGAAGGTGCCGGAACCGCTATGACTATCGTTGCGCATTCCCACCCCTTTGTCGTCGGCGTCGACACCCACGCCAAAAACCATGTCTACGCCATCACCACCGCTACCGGGGAACTGCTTCAGACCCGGGATTTCCCCACCACCAGCGCCGGCATCAACCGGGCCATCGCCTGGGTCGCGCGACGCACCGGCGCGGACCTGGGAACCCTGTGGGTGATCGAGGGCGCCGCCTCCTACGGCGCCCTGCTGCCCGGCACCGTCGGCGCAGCCGGCTACCAGGTCGCCGAAGCCGCACGGATGGATGCCCGCACCCACCGCGGGGTCGGCAAGTCCGATGTGCTGGATGCGCACCGGATCGCCGCGGCCGTCCTTCCCCTCCGGGAAGAGCAACTGCGCAGGCCCCGGCTCAACGACGGGGTCCGCGCAGCCTTGCGGGTCCTGGTTACCGCGCGGGAGTCCATGACCGCCGACCGCACCCGGTCCGTGAACGCACTGACCGCCCTGGCCCGGGTGAACGAGCTGGGCCTGGACGCCCGCAAGCCCCTGACCGGAACCCAGATCCTCGAGGTCTCCCGGTGGCGGGCCCGTGACGAACCGCTGGCATTGTCCGTTGCCCGCTCCGAAGCGGTCCGGCTGGCCACACGCATCAGCGAACTCGACGCGGACATCAAAACCAACGGTTCCCGGATCACCGAACTGGTCGAAATCAGCGAAGCCGCGCCCCTGCTGCAGGAAACCGGCTTCGGTCCCGTGACCGCCGCGATCTGCCTGACCGCATGGTCCCACCAGGGGGGGTCCGTTCCGAGGCCGCCTTCGCGTCCCTCGCCGGGGTCAGCCCGATCCCGGCCTCTTCCGGGAACACCATCCGGCACCGGCTCAACCGCGGCGGCGACAGAACCCTGAACAAAGCCCTGCACATGGTCGCCCTCAGCAGGATGGCCTTCGACACCGAGACCATCGGATACGTCCAGAAACGACAAGCCGAAGGACGGACCAAAAAGGAGATCCGCCGGTGCGTGAAACGCTATCTCGCCCGACGGATCTACCGAACACTCAACGCAACAAACCCAGCCCCCAGCCACGCTTGACGAACCATAGAAGGGTCATTATGTTGTGGCCTTATTCCGAATTCAGGTCCCGGCCAGAGGCAGCCCCTGAATCGACCGTCGCGACACGACCCACCCGAACCGGACCGTGGACTCGCACCCACGTCGGATGCCTTGCTCGAGACATCCAGCCGTGCAAAGCAGAAACCGGATGGTCTGCCCCACTCCCCCGGAGATGGCTGAGGCCACGGCTTGGCGGGCACGGAAAGCTCAGCCGTGGGCCGGAGCAGTTTGAAGGACCGGCCTCGTATTGGTTTCGCGCCGACCTCCGGCCGCGCCCCTGAGCCTTGGCTTAGCCGTAGGGTTCAAGCCCTCAGTCATAAGAAGTTATAGGGGGTTCTAGGGTTTTTCGTATAAGGGTCTGGAACTTGCCGAACGGCAGCCAGCCCCAAGCCGGCGTCCAGAGCGCGAACCAACACGGAAGGACCCCGGACCGATCATCGGCCCGGGGCCTTTCATTCGTATGGCGGCCGCTTACCCGCCGGGACGGCAGCCGGGTATAACAACGTATAAGAAGTTCTAGCCACATCTATGCATTTCCGTAGAAGTGGCTAGAACTCGATATACTTGGACCATGGAGCCACAGATGAACCCCTACAATCCGGGGTCCGGCGTGCCGCCCCGCTTCCTCGCCGGCCGCGAATCGGAGATAACTGCCTTCGATCTTCTGGTTGCCCGCACGGAGAGGTCCTTGCCGGCCAGGCCGATGGTCCTGAGCGGACTGCGCGGGGTGGGAAAGACCGTGCTGCTGAACAGGCTCAAAGGCATCGCGGACCACCACGGCTGGCTGACCATCAAGCTCGAAGGACGCCCGGGTGCAGACGGGGCACGCGACATCCGCCGCACCCTGGCACGCGAACTCCAGGTCGCCTCGCGGCGCTTCGTCTCCCAGATCGGGGTCGAGCCGGTCAAGCGGTTCCTGCGCACTGTCACCTCCTTCAGCGCCACCGTCGGGGTCGAAGGTGTCTCCCTCGGCGTGGACGTTGACAGCACCCGAGCATCCACCGGCTTCATGGACATCGACCTGCACGACGTGGTCGAGGACGTTTCCCGGGCCCTCCGTTCGCTGAAAAAGGGCCTCGCCGTCTTCATCGACGAGATGCAGGATGTCGACGACGAGCTCCTGGCGGCGCTGGTGACCGTCCAGCACTTCGCCGTCCAGAACGAGCTGCCGTTCTTCGCCACGGGAGCGGGTCTCCCTGACCTGCCCGCCCGGCTCGCAGACGCCCGGAGCTATGCCGAACGCCTCTTTGACTACCGGCGGATCGGCCGGCTGAGCGTGGCCCAGGCCGCAGAGTCCCTTACTGTTCCGGCATCACAGATGGGCCAGAACTACAGCCCCGAAGCCCTGGAAACGCTGCTCAACGCATCCGGCCGCTACCCCTACTTCATTCAGGAATTCGGCAGCGCCATGTGGGAGGTGGCCGCCAAGAGCCCGTTCACCGGCGAGGAAGCCGCCGTGGCCGCCAGTATCGGGCGGCAACGCCTGGACGCCGGATTCTTCCCGTCCCGGTGGGACCGGGCAACGCCCAGGGAACGGGACTACATGGACGCCATGGCCCAGGACGGCGACGGGCCGTCGAACACAGGTGCCCTCGCCGCGCGGATGGGCGTGAAGGCAAACAGGCTTGGTCCCACCCGCGCCCAGCTGATCTCGAAGGGGTTGATCTACTCGCCCGAATACGGGCAGGTCGCCTTCACCGTGCCCGGCATGGCGGCCTTCATTGCGCGCCAGCATCACGAACTGGACAACAGGACGTCTTAGCCGGGACTCTCTCTCAGCGCTGTGAACCGTACTTTTCGGTTGTGTCCAGGGCCAGGTACGTCGGCGTCGCCTCGATGAAGCCGAAGTCCATCCAGTAGCGCTTCAATGCCGCCTGTACCCTGAGATGCTCGGCAGTGTCCTCCTTCGGGGTGCCCTCCATCCACTTGCCCTCCTCGTCGCGGAGGATCGGTGCGGGCATCAGGACAACGCGGCCGACGCCGCGTTCCACGGTGGCCAGGATCGCTTCCATGATCGTCTGGCCGACCCGGTGTCCGCGGAACTCGGGTTTCACCTGGACAGACTGAAGGTACAGGAGGCCGGGCTGCATCGACGGCATCAGATCGGGCCGCTCATGGGTGAGCATGTGCGCAACGTTGTACAGCTCCTGGCTGACCGCGTCGAGAGTATCCAGCCGGTCAATCTCCGAGACGTCCGTGACGATTTAGAACAGCGCGCCCCCGACATGGACTTCGTCGCCGTTGCCGTCAGCGCGCTCGTCGAACCCCACATAGGCATTGAGCGTCCACGCCTTCGAATAATCTTCCGGTTCATGCTCCGGGTTGGGGATGCCGTTGTACACGCACCCGTACTGGAAGGTCAGATTCACAGGGTCCAGCGACGGCATGCGGTTCCCTCCGGTCGGCAGTGTGATTCACTCCGGGGCAGTCTATGGCGGTTCCGCGCGCATTAATAGAGGGAGGCTCCGGCAGGTGGCGCTGCCGCCGAGGACCCCCGCACGACAGAGAGGGCCAGCGCTCTGCCGGCCCTCTCTGTCGTGTACTGCTATGTTCGCTATGCGGCTACACAGTTACGAGCTCGTCCTCCACGGCGACCAGCTCGGCGATCTTGGCAGCGACAACAGCCATCGAATCATCAGCCGTGTCCAACCCGTTTCGGGAGCCGAGCAGCGGACTCACGTCCCGCAGCTCTTCATAGGTCGTACCGTGGATAACGGGGATCAGCAGGTTGCGCGCTAGGAGCGCCGAAAGCTCCTTGTCAGACACCCCGCCACCATCCACGCGCTTCAGCAACGCGGGGGTAACGAGGACGATGCCCGTACGGGACTTCGCCAGACCCCTGTCGATTTCCCGCAGGAACGGCTGCCCAAGCACAATGTCCTTCTCACTGAACCAGACTGAGGCGCCCGCGGCCTCAAGGAGGTCGTGCAGTTCCGTAGCGGCGCCGCGTCGGTCATCCCATGCGTGGCAAAGAAAAACGTCTCGAAGTTCAGGCCGACCCGCGCGGGCTTCGACCGCACTCCGAACAGGTGTCAGAGCCTGCACTTCGGCCGGGGTGTACGTGACGGTCGAGGTGCTTGGTGACCACCGCGGACGCGTTCTTGCGGCACTGCTTGATCCGCCGCTGCCCGATCCGCCGCCACTGCTGCTCCGCGTGTAGGTCGGCTCTGGCGCGTAGTAGGGACGGGGCGAGTAGCCGTAGCTTCTACCCCCGCACGCGGGACAGTTGGCTCTCGCGGCTGCTGATCTGTGCCCCTGACGGGGTGCTGTACATCTGCTCATGGCCGGATCCTAGCAGCACGCGCCGACATATCTGAGTCACATGATGGCAGGCCCCTGATTGTCAGCCCGCCCGGTCATACTGGCCCCATGACCGAGATCCGCAGGCTGACCCCACTGGGCTGGCTGCCCACCGATCCGCTCGTCGCGTACAACAACGCGGACGGCAGCATCGTCCCTGCAGCGGCCATGAGTCGGGGAAACAACTCCTACTACGACCGCCACGGATTCCACGGCTCCCGCCAGATCGTGTGCGTGGACTGCAAGGAAGACGTCCGCGACGCACCTCTCTCCCTGGTCAAATCCACCGCCCGCCGGCCCCATTTACGCCACCAGCCCGGCGAAGCGCCGGACGGTCTTCGCCGGCATGGCGAGACCGCTGAACACCTGCGCGGCAAGGCACTCATCAGCAGCTGGGCCCGGGACCAGCGCCACATCTTCCCCTGGTCAATCGAGGAGGAGGTGTGGGTAACCGGGGCCAGGCTGCGCAGCGACGTCCGCGCCGAGATCACCGGCGGCGGCCACCTCGCCTTCGAGGTCCAGCGCAAGCCCGTGGCCTGGAGCGACTGGGACCGACGCCACTGCGGATACGGCAACGAGGGTATCCGCGACCTGTGGCTGTGGGCGCCCGAAGTTCCCGACCCGGTGCTCGACCTTCCCCTGGTGAGCGTCGTGCTGGACCTGCAGCACGAGGAGCTTGGGGTCCTCGTTGCCAGCTACGCCGGGCGCTACCGCCACCCCACTAATGAGGACTATCTGCTCACACCCACCCACTACGCGGCCGCCCCGCTGGGTGAGTGGAGCATCTCTGATGCCGGAAAGCTCGTGCCGCCGGCGGACCTCAATGAGTTCATCGGCGTGAAGCCCGAGGCCGCCAGACGAGTACAACTCCAAGCCCGCCGGGAGCGGCTGGCCCCACCGTCACCGCCACTTGAAAGGCCCCAGCTTCCCTTTGTTTACAAGGGAACGGGGGCCTTTTGCTTTACCTGAGGCAGGGGTAACAAAAGATGCTCAGAGCAACGGTTCGACAGGGACTCCGCAACCCGGCAGTAGCTGTTGCGCACGGCTTCGCCGGCGTGTTAGCGTTCCGGTGATCGTGATCTATCGGCAGGAGGTGAGTCCCATGAACGCAGTATCCACAATGGGTGCTCCCCCGCAGTCCACGATCGCGCGACTGAACTAGTCGCCACCGGGAGCGCCGACACATGCAATTCGCGAAAGGCGACTCCCATGAACACAACACCTTCTTCACCTCTGCACCCCACTCCGACGGCGCCCTCCGCGGGCGGGCGCGCGTTGGTCCTCGGTGGCGGCGGATCGACAGGCAACGCCTGGTTGATCGGCGTCGTCGCCGGCCTGTTCGAAGCCGGGCTGGACGTGACCACGGCCGACCTGACCGTCGGGACGTCGGCCGGCTCGACGGCCGCGGCCCAGATAGCTGGCGCGACCCCGGCCGAGCTGCTTGCCGCCGTCCTTGCTGCTGCCCCGCAGCAGCGGACCGGTGCGGTCGGATCCGGGCCAGGACACAATCCTGGTAGGCCGGTGGTGGACCAGCTGGAGAGGATGAGCAGGATCATCGCCTCCGCTGAGGATGCGGCTGACATGCGCCGCAGAATGGGCGCAGCGGCACTCGACATGGACGCGGCCTCGGACGGCTCATGGTCGACACAGTGGCGCACTACCGTCGCCTCGCGGCTGCCCAGTCAGAGCTGGCCGGAACGAACAGTGCTCGTCACGGCGGTCGATGCCCGAACAGGTGAGCCGGTAGTGTTCGACAGCAACAGCGGAATCGACCTGGCGGACGCCATCGCCGCCAGCTGCTCCAGTGGCCTTCCCTACAGGACCGGGGACAATCGATACATCGACGGCGGCTACCGACGCAACGAGAATGCCGATCTGGCAGCCGGGTACGGGCGGGTGCTGGTGCTGTCACCCTTCAGCGGCAGAACGCTGCATCCGCTGGACTGGGGCATGCAGCTCGCGGCGCAGGTCGACGAGCTACGCGCAGGCGGCAGCAGGGTCGAGACGATCTTCCCGGACAGCAACTCCGAGCACATGTTCGGCACCAATGCGATGGATCTGTCGATGCGTCCGGCCGCGGCGCGGGCCGGACACGAGCAAGGCATGGCCCTCGCCGAGCAGCTCGCCAAGTTCTGGCGCTGACGCCCGCGAATCCATCGGCTCGGTAGGCATGACGACCTGACGAGGAAGCCCGAAAGGAAAGTCGATCGACCCCGGTGCCTGAGGCGCCGGGGTCGTCACACGACAGGTGTGGCTAAGCGTTGGCTGTCTGACGAGCGCGGTATTCGTCAGCGGCGTAGACGCCGAGGACGCGCACTTCAGTGGTGAAGAACTCCAGTTCCTCCAGCGCGCGGCGGAGGCGCGCATCCTCAGGGTGGCCTTCGACGTCGGCCATGAACATGGTGGCCGAGAATTCGTTACCCACCATGTAGCTCTCCAGTCGGGTCATGTTGACGCCGTTGGTGGCGAAACCGCCAAGGGCCTTATAGAGGGCCGAGGGCACGTTGCGGACGCGGAAGACGAAACTGGTGATCGCGGGTCCGGGAATGTCGGCCTTGGACGGCAGGTCCCGTTCCTGGGCCAGGACCACGAAGCGCGTGGTGTTTGTGGGATCGTCTTCGACGCCGGAGGCCAGGACGTCCAGCCCGTACAGGCGCGCGGCAAGCGGCGGCGCGAGGGACAGTTTGCGGGGGTCGTTCCAGTCGCGCACTTCCCTTGCGGAGCCAGCGGTATCGCCAGCGATGACTGGTTTCAGGCCCGCTTCGCGGATGATCCTGCGGCACTGCCCGAGTGCGTGGATGTGGCTGTGCACCTCCGTGGCGCCCTCGATGGTGCTGCCCGGGATGCCTAAGAGATCGAAGCGGATCGGCAAGAAGTACTCGCCAACGATCTGGAGCTTGGACTGAGGGAGAAGGACGTGGATGTCGGCCACGCGGCCCGCGATGGAGTTCTCGATGGGGATCATGGCCAGGTCCACGGCCCCCGTGGACACCAGTTCAAAGGCGTCCTCAAAGCTGGCGCAAGGCACGCTTTCGAGTTCGGGGAACATTTCCCTGCACGCGAGATCCGAGTTTGCTCCCGCCTCACCTTGATACGCAATTTTCTGGGTCATGGTGCTCATGGTTTCATGCAGGACACCAAGCAGCCCAACTGGGTCGCCGTTCAAGGCCGGAAGGCTATCCGCAGCGGTGCCTGGAGCCGAACGACTGGTTCGATCCGTCCCCTGTCTAGAGTAGTGATTGAGCGGTCGACGTTGACGGCGCGCTAACGGATGCGCCCATTGGGGGGAGATGCAGAAATGACAGACGCGGCGACAGCCCCGGAAGTGGGCTCAAGGGACTGGTGGGACTACCGCCCGGTCTTCTCGGTCACCAAGAGTGATTCGAGGATCCGCCCAAACTGACCAGTGAGCTACGGGCGCTGGAGGCTTGCCTGGGAGGCGAAGTGGTCCACTACTGCTCACTGGCTCAATTCTTGGAGGGCGGCCGTCCCCGCGGGTGCCGGTTCGTAGCGTTGCAGGGCCGAGCTTGAGGCTACGAGCCGGCGCAAGTCCTGGAGGCTCCAGTGCTCATGGGCGGCCGCGCGTGCCTGTACCAAAACGTTCCCCAGCGCCGTGGCTTCCACCGGGCCGGCCACCACCGTTTTGCCGGTGGCATCGGCCGTGAGCTGGCACAGCAGCCGGTTTTGCGAGCCGCCGCCAACGATGTGGACCACGGACGTCTGCTTGCCGGAGAGTTCTTCGGCGCGTGCCAGGGTTCTCGCGTAGCCGGCGGCCAGGCTGTCCAGGATGCAACGCACGACGGCGGCCGGACCGTCCGGTAGAACGGCGCCTGTGGCGCGCACGGCGGATCGGATCCGCTCGGGCATGTTGTCCGGGGCAATGAACGCGGGATCGTCGGCGTTGATTTGCGGGCCACCGGCGGGCAGTGCGGCCGCGGACTCGAGCAGGCTGGCGAGCGACGGCGCGTGCCCTTCAGCAGCCCAGGTGCGCATGCATTCACTGAGCAGCCATAACCCGCCCACGTTGCGCAGGTACCTGATAGTACCGTCGACCCCGCGCTCGTTGGTGAAGTTGGCCAGCCGGCTCGCTTCGCCAACGACCGGGCCGTCCAGTTCCACCCCCACCAAGGACCACGTCCCGGAAGAAATGTAGGCGAAGTCTTCGCGCGACGCCGGCACCGCGGCCACAGCCGAGGCAGTGTCGTGCGATCCCACGGCAACCACCGCAGTGTCCGCCGGCAACCCTGTCCGGGCCGCGATGTCCGGAAGCAACGTGCCCACCGTTTCGCCGGGCTGAATGATGGCGGGGAACAGGTTTTTGGGCAGGCCGAGCGGCTCGAAGAGTTCGGTGGCCCACTCCCCGGCCACGGCGTCGAAGAGTCCGGTGGTGGACGCGTTCGTGGCCTCGCTCCGGCGCTGACCGGTGAGTTTGAACGCGATCAAGTCCGGAATCAGCAACGCCTGCAGGCCGCGCAGGTCCCGCTCGGTGGCGAGCTGGTAAATCGTATTGAACTGGAGGAATTGCAGACCGGTGGTGGCGTAGAGCCGCGCCGGAGCCAGCGCCTTGTGGACGTTCGCGACGGCGGAGCGGCCCCGCTCGTCGCGGTAGCTGAACGGCTGCGCGAGGAGTTTGCCGGAGTCGTCCACCAGCCCGTAGTCGACGGCCCACGTGTCGATGCCGATGCTGGTGATCCGCGCACCGCTCGCGGTGGCCGCCTCAGCGGCAGCCGCAAGTCCCTTGAGGACCTCCTCGAACAAAGCATCGAAGTCCCAGTGGAGTCCGCCGTCGAGCTCTATGACGCCGTTGGGGAAGCGGTGCACTGTTTCGAGTTCGGCCCGCCCGCCGGTGACGCGGCCGAGCATGACGCGGCCCGACGACGCTCCGATATCGACGGCGACGAAAACGCCGCCCGCATTGGCTTGCCCGTTCATCGCAGGAAGGCCGCGGCGACGCCCGCGTCCACCGGGATATGCAGGCCCGTGGTGTGCGAGAGCTCGTTGCTGGTCAGGACGGCGGCGGCGTTGGCCACGTGCTCGGGCAAGACTTCGCGCTTGAGCAGGGTGCGCTGTGCGTAGTACTTGCCCAGTTCCTGCTCTTCGACCCCGTAGACGGCGGCACGCTTGGCGCCCCAACCGCCGGCGAAGATGCCGGAACCGCGGACGACGCCGTCGGGGTTGATGCCGTTGACGCGGATGCCGTACTCGCCCAGTTCAGCGGCAAGCAAGCGAACCTGGTGGGCCTGGTCTGCCTTGGTGGCGGAGTAGGCGATGTTGTTCGGACCCGCGAACACCGAGTTCTTGGAGGAGATGTAGACGATGTCGCCGCCCATGCCCTGCCCGATCATGACCTTCGCCGCGGCTTTGGAGACCAGGAACGAGCCCTTGGCCATGACGTTGTGCTGCAGGTCCCAGTCCTTCTCTGTGGTTTCCAGCAGCGGCTTGGAGATGGACAGACCCGCGTTGTTCACGATCAGATCCAGTCCTCCGAAGGCGAGGACAGCTTCCTGGACGGCCGCGGCGATCTGGGCTTCGTCGGTGACGTCGGCCTGCACTCCGATGGCGACGTCGGCACCGCCCAGTTCCGCAGCGACGGCTTGGGCGTTCTCAAGGTTCAGGTCGGCAATGACGACGCACGCGCCGTCTGACGCCAAGCGGGTGGCGATCGCCTTCCCGATGCCCGACGCCGCACCGGTCACCAGCGCGATGCGCGTCGCGTGGGACTTGGGCTTGGGCATCCGGGCGAGCTTGGCTTCCTCGAGGGCCCAGTATTCGATCCGGAACTTCTCCGATTCCTCGATGGGGGCGTAGGAGGAGATGGCCTCGGCGCCGCGCATCACGTTGATGGCGTTCAGGTAGAACTCGCCGGCCACACGAGCGGTCTGCTTGTCCTTGCCGTAGGAGAACATCCCGACGCCGGGGACCAAAACGATGGCCGGGTCGGCGCCGCGCAAGGCAGGACTGCTTTCGTCGGCGTGGCGGTCATAGTAGGCCTGGTAGTCCTCGCGATAAGCGGCGTGGAGCTCCTTGAGGCGTTCGATGCTTTCCTCGATGCCTGCGTCAGCGGGGAGGTCCAGCACCAGGGGCTTGACCTTGGTGCGAAGGAAGTGGTCCGGGCAGGAGGTGCCCAGCGCGCCGAGGCGCGGGTGCTCCGATCCTTCGAGGAACTCCAGGACGCGGGTGTCGTCGCTGAAGTGGCCTACCTGCGGCTTGTCGGCGGAGGCAAGGCCGCGGATTACGGGAGCCAGGGCGGCTGCTTTGGCTTTCCTTTCGGCTTCAGGAAGCGCCGCATAGCCCGGGAGTTTGGCGCCGAAAGGCTCGGCTTTGCCGTTCTCCGCGATGTAGCGTTCGGCCTGGTCGATGATCCAGAGGGAGTTGGCCTCGGCTTCCGCGCTCGTGGCGCCCCACGCGGTGATGCCGTGACCGCCGAGGATGGTGCCGATTGCTTGAGGGTTGGCCTCCTTGATCGCCGCGATGTCCAGTCCCAGCTGGAAGCCCGGGCGGCGCCACGGAACCCACACCACCTTCTCGCCAAAGATCTTGGACGTCAGCGCTTCGCCGTCCACCGCCGTCGCAATCGCGATGCCCGAGTCCGGGTGCAGGTGGTCCACGTGCGCGGCATCAACCAGACTGTGCATGGCGGTATCGATTGACGGAGCGGCGCCGCCCTTGCCGTGCAGGCAGTAATCGAACGCGGCCACCATTTCGTCTTCGCGCTCGACGCCGGGGTAAACCGCCTTGAGTGCCTGCAGCCGGTCCAGGCGCAAAACGGCGAGGTTTTCGGACCTCAGGGTTCCCAGGTCGCCACCGGAACCTTTGACCCAGAGGAGCTCGACATCTTCGCCTGTGACCGGGTCCTTTTCAGTGCCCTTGGCCGAGGTGTTCCCGCCGGCGAAGTTGGTGTTCCGCTTGTCCGCGCCGAGGCGGTTGGAACGGGTGATCAGTTCTTCAACAGTCTTGTTGCTCATGCTCTATGCGCCCCATCCGGCTTGCTGGCCGCCCACGCGGTCTTCGTTGATCTTCTTCTGGTATCCACTGGCCTTGAACGCCGTCATCGGGTCCGCGGGCAAGCCCCGCGATTCGCGCCACTCGGCCAGGACAGGCCGGACATCGGTGTAGAAGGCATCGTTGAAGATGCCGTTGGCGGCCAGGACGTCACCGCTCTTCTGGGCTTCGGCCAGCGCGGCGCCGTCGATAAGCAACGCGCGCGCCGCCATTTCCTGGACGTTGAGCACCGAGCGGATCTGGCCCGGGATCTTCTCTTCCAGGTTGTGGCACTGGTCCAGCATCAGGGCCACGCCGGACTCTTTGCCGAAGCCTCCGCCGCGGATGACCTCGTGCATGATGCGGAACAACTGGAACGGATCCGCGGCACCGACGATCAGGTCGTCGTCCGCGTAGAAACGCGAATTGAAGTCGAAGGATCCGAGCTTGCCGAGGCGCAACAACTGCATCACGATGAACTCGATGTTGGTGCCTGGGGCGTGGTGGCCGGTGTCCAGGCAGACGAAGGCCTTCTCCCCCAGGGCCAATGTCTGTGCGTAGGAGGTACCCCAGTCCGGGACGTCGGTGTGGTAGAAAGCCGGCTCGAAGAACTTGTACTCAAGCACCAGGCGCTGGTCCTCGCCGAGGCCGGCGTAGATTTCCTGCAGGGACTCGGCCAGGCGGTCCTGGCGGCCGCGCATGTCATCCTGGCCCGGATAGTTGGTGCCGTCTGCCAGCCAGATCTTCAGGTCCCGGGAGCCCGTGGCGTGCATGATGTCGATGCATTCCAGGTGGTGGTCGATGGCGCGGCGGCGTACGGCTGCGTCGGAAGACGTGAGGGAACCGAACTTGTATTCGTCGTCCTGGAATGTATTGGAATTGATGGTTCCCAGTCCAACGCCAAGATCGGCAGCGTACTCGCGGAGAGCGGAGTAATCTTCCACCTTGTCCCAGGGGATGTGCAGTGCCACGGTCGGCGCGAGGCCTGTCAGTTCGTGGACCTTCGCGGCGTCGGCGAGCTTCTCCTGGACAGTCCGCGGCGTGCCGGGCGTGCTGAACACCTTGAAGCGGGTGCCCGAGTTGCCGTAGGCCCACGAGGGAACTTCGATGGCCAGTTCTTCCAACCGGCCCAGCGCCGTTGCTACGTCTTTCATGATTGTTCCTTCTGCGGTTGGTGGTTGTCCCCTGAGGCCCTGGCCGCGGACAACTGGTCCTCGAGATTGAAGATTTCGGTGAGTTGGAGGAATCCCTGGTCTGGTGACTGCGCCCCGTCCTCGAACAGGAGTGCCATTTCCGCCTGCCAGCGGGCATTCACCTCGGTCAGGGCCATGCGGGCCCGCGCCGCGTCAAAGTCGTCGCACTCCACGTATCCCACCAACAGCCCGTCGTCAGCGAGGAACAGCGAATAGTTGTTCCAACCAGCCGCCTTGAGTTCCCGGAGCATCTCCGGCCACACCGCAGCGTGACGGCTTCGGTATTCGGGAATCTGGCTGGGTTTGACCGAGGAACGGAAGCACACCCTCATCTGGAATTCTCCTGGTCTGAATGTGAATGAATCAGATTGATTGAATCGATTCATTCAAACTCTAATTGAATCGATTCATAGAAGCAATAGCTGTCGGCACATTGCTCCGGCAACTCCGGCACTGCTCGTGGCAAGCGCCGGAGTTGCCGCCGTGCCTAGAAGTTGTACTTGTCCACGTTGTCCGCAGTGAAGACCGTGGGATCGCCGAGCAAGACGGTGGAGTTGGCGCCGATCTTGAATTCGCCCAGGGTCCCGGCCTTGAACGTCTGGCCTTCGGCGCCGGTGATCTGGCCGGAAGCGAGGGCCGCTCCTGCATACGCTGCAAGATAACCGAGTTTTTCAACGTCCCACAGGGCGAATGCCTTCATGGTTCCGTTCTTCAGGAATTCCTTGAGCTGGCTCGGGAAGCCGAGACCGGTCAGCTGTACCTTGCCTTTGTATACGGATCCAGCGAGGTACTGCGCGGCGGCCGCCACACCGACTGTCGTAGGCGAAATGATGCCCTTCAGGGTCGGGTGCGCCTGGAGGAGCCCCTGGACTTCCTGCTGGGACTTCTGGGCATTGTCATCGCCGTAGGCGGTTGCAACGAGCTTGAGCTTGGAGTACTCAGGCTTCTGGAGTTCCTTCTTCATGAGCTCGATCCACGCGTTCTGGTTCGTGGCATTGGCCGTCGCGGACAGGATTGCGATATCCCCGCCCTCGGAACCGATGGCGTCGGAAATGAGCTTGATCTGGGTGGAGGCGATGCCCTCCGCGGTGGCTTGGTTGATGTAGAGGTCACGGCACGACGGGTCCGTGTCGGAGTCAAACGTGACCACCTTGGCTCCGGCGTTGCGGGCCTCGTCCAGCGCCGAACAGATTGCCTTGGGGTCGTTCGCGGAGGTTGCGATCACATTGGACCCCTGCTGAGTGAGAGTGTTGATGTAGCTCACTTGGCTGGAGGCGCTGGCTTCCGAGGGACCCACTTCGGAGAATGTGCCCTTGAACTCTGCGACCGCGTTCTTGCCGCCGCGGTCAGTGACGGTGAAATACGAGTTGTTCAGCTGTTTGGGCAGGAAAGCCACTTTAAGGCCTTCCTTGAGCGGAGCATTTGGGTTCGCTGAGGCACTGGAGCTGGCGGCTCCGCCGCCGGCGGTGCTGGAGGAGTTGGTGGTTCCACCGCACGCGCTGAGCGCGAGCGCGAGTCCCGTGGCGACGGCGACATAGGCCGGCGCCAGGCGACGGGCTCCGGTTGTGGACATGAACTTCATGGTGGTGCCTTTCAACTGAACGTCGTTGTTTCTGTGGTTTGGACGGTGATCAGGTCGTTGAAGCTTTTCGGGACAAGGAGCGGGCCCGGGTGATGGCATTGGGAGCAACGACGGCGAGGATGAGAAGCCCGCCGGTAAGCATCGACAAGGTGTCCTCCGGGACGCTGGCGAGCTGGAGCGCGTTGCGCAGGATGGCCAAGAGCCCGACGCCGGCGATGACACCGGGCAGCGTGCCTTTGCCGCCAAAGATGGAAACCCCGCCAAGCAGTACGGCCGCGATGACCGAAAGCTCCAGGCCCGTGGCGTTATCGCCGCGTGCGCTTCCGTAGCGCAGGGTCCACCACACGCCAACCAGCGAGGCGACGGCGCCCGAGACGACAAACAGCCAGAACTTGGTCCGTGCGACGCCGATTCCCGAAAAACGGGAGGCATCCACGCTGTAGCCGATCGCGAACAGGGAGCGGCCGAAGCCTGTGAAGTGCAGGACGACACCGAAAATGATGGCCAGCAGAATGACCGGGACAATCCAGACGGGGATGCCCGTGGCACCGATCTTCGCCTGCAAGCCGGTGGTGATGGCCCGCGGGAAGCTGGTGACCGCTTGGTCCCCCAGGACAACGAAGGCCAGGCCGCGGAACAGGGCAAGCGTGCCAATAGTCACCGCCAGTGATGGCAGCCCGACCACCGAGACGAGAAACCCGTTGAATGCCCCGGACACAATCCCAAGGACAATGCACAGCGGGACAATCGTTTCCATCGGCATGCCGGCATTCCAAAGCGCCCCGAACACGCAGCTGACGAAACCCGCAATGCTGGCGACGGAAAGGTCGATCTCTCCGGTGAGGATGATCAGCGTCATCGGCAAGGCCAGCAGAAGGATCGGGATCACGTCGATGAGTAGGAACCCGCTGTTGCGCGGGGTCGCGAACCCGCTCACGGTCATGGACGCGACGGCGATACTGGCCAGGAGTGCCACGATGATCGCGGCGTCCCAGCTGCGCAGGAAACCGAAGCGGGGAGAGCGGCGGGTGTCTGCTGCCGGCGGTGCTGTATCAACCAGCATGTGAATCGTGTCCTCTCAAACGGCGCTCGGTGCGCAGGGCAAGGTACCGGTCCAAGGCAATTGAGGCCAAGATCAAGGCGCCGATCATGGCTCGCTGCCAGAAAGGTGAGACTCCCAGGACCGGGAGGGCAGAGGTGATGGTGGTCAGGAGGACGGCGCCGATTGCAGCTCCGTAGACCGTACCGACGCCGCCGGCGATTGCCACACCGCCAACCACAGCCGCGGCCACGACATTCAGTTCAAGCCCTTGACCCGCCGTCGCGTCCAGGTTGCCGTATTTGGCGGCGTAGATCACTCCGGCGAGGCCCGCGAGGGCGCCGGAAATGGCGAAAGCGAAGAACACCTTCCGCCCCACGCGAATTCCGTACAACCGAGCAGCTTGGACGTCTGAGCCGATGGCGTAGAACTCGCGTCCGGAGCGCAGGTTGTTCAGGTACAGGCCGAAGGCTATGACGACCGCGAGGGCGATCAGCGCCAGGTAGGGGAAGCCCAGAAGGGCGTCGGCGCCGAGGGCCAGGAATTGTCCGGGGAGATCTGACGGGCTGATCTGCTGGCCCTGGGCCCAAGCAAAGTCGACGCCGCGGAAAATATACAAGGTTCCGAGGGTGACAACCAAAGCCGGCACCTTGGCCACCGCGATCAATGCTCCGTTGACAGCTCCCAGCAATGCGCCGATAGCGAGGCCGATGGCGAGCATGGCGATCACGGGCAGCTCAGGCAGCGCGATGAAGATTTTTCCGGTAGCAAAGGCGGTGAGCCCCAGCACCGATCCGACCGACAGGTCCACGTTCTTTGTGACGATCACGATCGCTTGGCCGACGGCGAGGATCACGAGGATCGAGGAGTTCAGCAGCAGGTCCTTGATGCTTTGCCCGCTCAGGAACCGCGAATTGGCAGCTACTGTCACGGTCACCAGAATGGCGAGTGCGAGGAAGACGCTGAACTCGCGGGACCGGGTCAGCGTCCCGATCCAGGCCAATGACGGCTGACGTTGCAGGGATATGGTGGTCACGCTGTTGTCTCCTTGGTTTTCGGGTCGACACCCGTGGCGGCCGTCATGACGGATTCCTCCGTGGCATCGTTACGGCTGAGTTCTGCTGTGATCCGTCCCTCGTGCATCACCAGGACACGGTCCGACATGCCCAGGATCTCGGGCAGTTCCGAAGAGATCATGAGGACGGCGAGGCCCGTTCCCGCGAGTTCGGAGATGAGCCGGTGGACCTCGGACTTGGTGCCGACGTCGATTCCACGGGTGGGTTCGTCGATGATCAGGACGCTTGGGCCGGTGGCCAGCCACTTGCCCAAAACCACTTTCTGCTGATTGCCGCCAGAGAGGGTTGAGATCGGGGACCCCACCTTGATTTGTAGCTTCTTGGCCCATTCCTGGGTGGCCTGGCCCTCGGACTGGTTGGTGAGGAGGCCGAAGCGGCTCAGTTTCCGCCGGAGGGTCAGCGTGAGGTTACGGCTCACATTCAGCTCCATGACAAGGCCCTGTTTGCGCCGGTCTTCCGGGACGAACGCGAGTCCGGCGGCCATTGATGCCCGGGGTGACAAGGGCTTGAGCAGCTCGTTCCGGACCAGCACTTCACCGGAATCGTATTTGTCGATGCCGAAGAGGGCCCGTGCCACTTCGGAGCGCCCGGCGCCGACAAGGCCGCTGAGCCCGACTATTTCGCCAGCCTTGACTGTGAACGAAATATCCGAGAACACGCCCTTGCGGCTAAGTCCTTTCACTTCGAGGGCGGTGGGCCCGATCTGCGTTTCCTGTTTCGGGAACAATGATGCGACGTCGCGGCCGACCATCTGCCGGATCACCCCGTCCACCGTGAGTTCGGAGGCCGGAGCGGTGGCGACGTGCGCGCCGTCGCGCATTACGGTGATCCAGTCCGCCAGGGCAAAAACCTCTTCGAAGCGGTGGGAGATGAACAGTACAGCGGCCCCTTGCGCCTGCAAGGTGCGGGTGACGGCGAAAAGCCGGTCAACTTCGATTCCGCTGAGGGCCGCCGTCGGCTCGTCCATGATCAGCACACGCGCGTCGAGCGAAATGGCCTTGGCGATTTCCACCACTTGCTGGTCTGCGATCGAAAGGCCCTGCGCAGCCCGGTCCGGATCGATCTTGACTCCCAGCTGCTGGAAAAGGTCCAATGCCTGCTGGCGCATCGCCTTCCGGTCGATCCTGCGGAGGGAGCGCAGCGGCTGCCTGCCCATGAAGATGTTCTCGGCGACAGTGAGATCCGGGAACATGGTCGGTTCCTGGTAGATGACCGCAATCCCGGCCTCGCGGGCGTGAAGCGGATCGCGGAAGGAGACCTCTTGGCCGTCTAGCAAGACGCGGCCGCGGTCCTGCTGGTGCAGGCCCGCGAGGGTCTTGACCAGCGTGGACTTGCCGGCGCCGTTTTCTCCAACCAGCGCAGTGACTTGACCCTGGTAGAGGCTGAGACTGGCGCCCCGCAGTGCGTGCACCGCGCCAAAGGACTTGTGGATATCCCGCAGTTCCAAAACAGGAACATCGGCCACCTCGGCACGCGGGTTGCTCCGAACCGTGGCGTCTTGTGCTTCGGCCATGTTCGTTACTCCTTTGTAATGAATCGATTCATTTGTGAACCTACTCACACGTTAGGGCCTCCTTCCGCGGCATGTCAACAGGCAAACACGAGGATGGCCATTGTGAACGACGTAACATTGATGAAACGGATTGATTCGATTCATCAATTGGGAGGTTCAGCGTGCCAAGCGGGCCGGGTGCAAAGCTGACGGACGTCGCCGCTCTTGCGGGGGTTTCGGTCGGCACTGTTTCGAATGTCCTCAACCGGCCGGACCAAGTGTCGATCGACAAGAGAAGCCGGGTCCTGGCCGCGATCGACCAGTTGGGATTCGTACGAAACGAATCAGCCCGCTCACTGCGGTCCGGATCCACCAGGAGCCTCGGCATGCTGGTCTTGGACGTTCGGAACCCCTTCTTCACGGATGTGGCTTTGGGCGCTGAGAACGTCGCCGAGGACCACAAGCATTCCCTGATCCTGGCCAACAGCGCCGAAGATGCCGGGCGTGAGCAGGCATATCTAGACCTGTTTGAGCAGCAGCGTGTCCAAGGCGTCTTGATCACTCCGTTCGGGAGCGTCCTTGAACGCCTCGAAAAGATGCGCTCCCGGGGCATCCCCTCCGTACTCGTGGACAGGCTCGCAAGCACAGATCAGTTCTGCTCGGTCTCCGTGGACGACGTCGCCGGCGGGGCGACGGCCCTGGACCATCTCGTTAGCGTCGGCTCAGTCCGCCCAGCGTTCGTAGGCGGTCCCTTCACACTGCAGCAGGTCGAGGACCGCTACCGGGGCGCCGCCGATGCGGCAGACAGGGCAGGAGTCCCCCTTCAATTATTTGAAACGCCGGACCTGAAATTTGAGCGTGGGCGCCAGGTTGGCGACCTCATCGGGAATCTCCAGCCTGCCAAGCGGCCGGACGCCGTGTTTGCCGCCAACGACCAACTGGCGCTTGGGCTCCTGCAATCCTTCGCGGCCAATGGGCTCCGCGTGCCGGAGGACATCGCAATCGTCGGCTTCGACGACATCGATTTTGCGTCCCAATCGAGTATTCCGCTCACCTCCATCAGCCAGCCGAGGCAGTTGATCGGAGAACGTGCCGCAGAGCTCCTCTTTGACGAAATCGACAGCGAGCACGGCCACGTACACAGCCAAGTGGTGTTCACGCCCGAACTCGTTGCCAGGCAGAGCACCCTACGCCACTAGCGGGGTGAGGGATCCCGCTCGGCGGAAGAGCCGCCGTCGACCTTTTCGAATCGCTACGCGATTAGTCTTCGCGCCCAGCGGAAGAATAAGGGACGCTGACGGCGTCATTCCCGGCCCCGGTTTGCCGATCAGCGAGTTCGCGCACGAGTGCCTTTAGCTCCTGGCGGAACATCGCATTATCGATGGACAACTGGGCTAGGACTTGCTGCTCGGATTCGACAGCCCGCTCCAGCGCTTGCACGCCAGCCTCGGTCAGGGACACGACATGTACCCTGCGGTCCTCGGAACTTCGCCGGCGGGAGATGTGGCCGTGGGCTTCGAGTCTATTGAGGGTCTGGCCCATGGTCTGGGCCTGCACCCGCACGATCTGCGCCAGCGTGGTCTGGGTGATGGGACCTGTGGCCGAGAGAACTTCCATCGCAATGACGCCAGCGTGGGTAAGACCGATCGACCTGAGGTTTTCATCCCAGGCGTGTTCCACTAGCCGGGCCGCTGTAGACAACAAGCGCCCCGTGGGCCATCGCTCAATGTCCGGCATGTCTCCATTGTAGGTCCGAGCGGATTTGGGGGGTGGAGGGGTGCTACTCCTGTAGCGGCCAGATGGTGCCGGACCTTCTCTATGCCCTATGCGATCCCGAGGAAAACCAGCAGGGCCCGTTCCACTTCCACTAGCTGGCCAGCGGTGAGACGCCCCAGCCGGGACTGGACGTTCGAGCGACGCACTGTGGTGATCTTGTCGATCATGATGTGACTCTCCCGGTGCCGGTCCCGTCGGTCGGCCCGACAAGGTTCCCCCGGCGTCGTAAAACCTCGCCCCCGTGCTGCCCGCCGTCCCGGCCACCGGAGCCGGCGGGGTCCCCGCCGCCGCGGAAGGGTTCGGGTTCACCGGCAGCGTGCTGGTCCCGGTGGCGGTGGCGAGCATCCCGTCCGGGGCATAGGACAGGGTCTCCCCCGCCCGGCCCGTCATCCGCCCCGCCCCATCCCAGGAGAACGTGCCCGTGGTCGGCGTCCCGGTGGCCGGGGTGGACGTCATCGACTGCAGCCGGTGCGGGCCGGGCTGGCCGGCCGCCGGATAGGCGTGCCTCTCGGTGGCCGCGAGGTTCCCGGCCGCGTCAAAACGCTTGACCTGGGACCGGTCCCCCCGCCGCCGTGTAAGTGTAGGTCTGCGCGTAGGGTGCCGGGCCGCGTAGTCATAGTTGTAGCACTGGTAATCATCCGGCGCCCCCGGCCGGGACGGGTACGACACCTCCCGGGCGCTCAGCTTTCCCGACGGGTATAGGTGTAGGTGGTGGTGCCCAGATCCGCGGTGACACCGTTGGCGATATTGGTTGCGGACTGGTTCGCCAGACGCCCGGTGGTCGCATCCCAGGAGTAGTAGACCTGGTTTGTCCCGGTGGTGTTGACCGTGTTGCTCGTGGCGTTCTTGTCGTACTGCTGGAACGTGGCGATCTGGTTCAGGTGGCCGTACGTACTGGGTCGAGCCGACCAGGAAGTTCCCGCCCTGGTCCTTGACCGTCATGGGATTCTCGAACGAGTCGTAGAAGGAATAGACAGTTTCAGGCGCGCGATTGTTTCCAAGTACCCCGCGACCGCGGCAGCAGATTAGTCATCATTGGGGGACGAACGGCCGCTCACTCCAGTTCACCGGTTGGGTGGCTGCGTCCATGGTGTTCCTTCCTATGCTTTGGTGTATTCGTCCCCCAGTTCCGGGTATGCAAGGACGGGGCGGGCACGGATGTGCACGCCCCGTCCTCTACTTTGGTACTGCCAGGTCAGTTCTGGGGTTCTACTGCGTGTTTGTGGGCGACCTGCTCCTGCTCGGGGGAGCTGTCTTGTGCGTCCCCGGTGGCCTCCTTTTTCTGTACCCGGCGAGCCCATGCTGATGTCACCATGGGACAGATCACCGCGGAGACGACAACCGACGCTGCCACGAGGACAGTGGCGTGGTCGGCGGCCGGGGCGTAGACGGGGTTGGCTGTGGCGATGATGGCCGGGACAAGGGCGGCGTTGCCGGCTGTGGTTGCTGCGGCGAGGCCTGCAACGCCGTCACCGCCGGTGAGCTTGTCGGCCAGCAGCAGCACGGCGCCGCCGACGAAGACCACGAACAGGCCGAGGGCGATGCCAAGCAGTCCTGCTTCCACGACTGCGTTGAGGTTGATGGTCAGGCCCAGGGCCAGGCCGAGGAACGGCACCATTGCGGGTACCAGTGGGGCCAGGAGATTCCGCATGTTCTTGTCCAAGTTTCCGAGGAGCATGCCCAGTGCCAGCGGGAGGATGGCGCCGACGAGTGCCTGCCAGGGGAAGGCGGACAGTCCTGCTATGCCGAGGGTGACCATGGTCAGGAAGGGGCCTGATTCCAGCGACAGGATGGAGTAGGCTCCGGCGTCGCGTTTGCGGCCGAACTGGCCCATGAGGGAGATGTAGAGCCCGCCGTTGGTGTCGTTGAGTGCGGCGACGAGTGCGAGGGTTGAGAGGCCTGCAAGGATTCCCGAGCCGATGGGTGCTTCGCCGAGGAAGCGTCCGGCGATGACGCCGATGAGGATGGCGAAGAGGATTTTGGAGCCGAGCAGTACGCCGCCCTTCTTGAGGATGTAGGGCGTGGATTTAACTTCCAGGGTTGCGCCGAGGCATACGAAGAACACGGCCAGGAGGGGTGCCAGGCCGGTGAAGAATGCGCCGGTGAAGGATCCGAAGAATTTTCCGGCGTCAGGTGCCAGGGTGTGGATGACGGCGCCGATGCCAAGGGGCACCAGCATCATGCCGCCGGGGACTTTTTCCAGGGCTTTCTTGATGGGAATCGACATTGATTTCTCCTGTGAATGGCTGGGGTGCTTGGTCCGCGCGTTCCGGGGAGGGTGCGCGGGTGGGGGTGTGTTTAGCCCAGGCCCGGGATGAGCAGGACTTTGCAGGCGTCTCCAGTGAGCAGTTCGACGGCTTCGTCGATGTCGCTGAGCTTCTTGCGGTGGGTGATGAGCCAGTCCAGTTCCAGCTTTCCGGAATCGAGGAGCAGCAGGCTTTGTTCCCAGGTTTCCCAGAGCCGGCGTCCGAAGATGCCGCGCAGGGTGATGCCCTTTTTGTTGATGTAGGCGGCGACGTCGACTTCTGCGGGGCGGCTGGGGTGTCCGACGGTGATGACGGTGGCTTCGCGGCGGACGGCTTCGAAGAGTGTTGTCACGGTGCCGGGGGCACCGGAGCATTCGAAGGCGACGTCGAAGCCGCCGCGGCGGCCGGTCAGTTCGCGGCAGCGGTCGATGATGCCGTCGTTGGGGTGCAGGGCGGTTGCGCCGAGTTTCTCGGCTTGGGCGCGCCGGTAGGGGTTCGGGTCGACGGCGATGACGTGGCTGGCGCCCATGAGCAGTGCCAGGTTCACGACGACGAGTCCGACGGGGCCTGCGCCGCTGACGAGCACGGCCCGGCCTGCGACGGTGTAGTTCGCGCGTTGGATGGCGTGCACGGCGACGCCGGCGGCTTCGAGCAGTGCGCCGGATTCGAGTGACAGGCCGGTGGGGAGCTTGACGCAGATGTCTTGCGGGACGGAGGCGTACTCGGCGAAGACACCGTCGATGTGCATTCCGAGGATGCCGGTGCGTTCGCAGGTGTGGGCGTCGCCGGTGCGGCAGGGGAAGCATTGTCCGCAGGTCAGGTGGCTTTCGAGGGCGACCTGGTCGCCGACCTTGAGCCCGGTGACGCCGGCGCCGACTTCGACGATGGTTCCTGCGCCTTCGTGGCCGAGGATGACCGGGAGGTTGAGGTTGAATGCCTGGGCTGAGGGGGTCCATTCGTAGAGTTCGCGGTCGGTGCCGCACAGGGACGCGGCTCCTACTTCGATAACGACGGAACCTTCTGTTGCTTTGGGGTCGCCGGCGTCGGTGACATAGGTGACGCCTCGCTCGGCTGCGTTCTTGACTACTGCCCTCATGGGGGCCGCCTTTCGTTGGTTCTGGTGATGCGTGGAGGGATATGTTGGGGAAGTCAGCCGGCGAGCTGGCCAGCGAAGCGGCGCAGGATGTCGGTCGGGCCGACCTGTCCGCCCTTGAGCAGGAGCCTGCAGCCGGCCAGAGCGGAGGCGCCGTCGGCCCGCAGGATGGGGCCTGCAGTGACGAATTGGTCCGACACCCGGAGTTGGCGTACGCCCATGGCGATGAGTGCATGGCTGGAGGTATCGCCACCGCAGACGGCGATGTCACGGGTGAGCCCGGCGTTTGCCATCCTGGCGGCGATGCCACCGATGAGTGTGCCGACGTAACCGGCATCCACCGGCTTAGCGGCACCGTAGCGGGGATCCGCCGAGCCCCTCGTGGTGTGGACGACAACGTTCCTGCCTGCCCGGAGGGCAGCGGAAACCTGATCGTCGAGGGCTACCACGAGGGCGCTGTCATCGCGCTGCAGCAGTCCGGCAGGCACAGGAACGTCCTCCCAGCCATTCGAGACAGCGTCGTTGATTTGTTCCGCTGTGGTGCTGGAGGCGGAAGCGCTGACGGCCAGCACCGGTCCCGTCGGGCGCTGCGGCCCAGGGGTACGGGGAGTCTGGTCCGAGATGGAGCGTGCCAGGGCTGCCATGATGCCGCCGGACCCGACGACGACGGACGGGCCGTGGCCGTGTTCTTCCCGGGTGAGCGCTTCCGCGATGGCGTCCATCTGGTGTTCGTCAACCGCGTCGACGACGAAGGCCTGCGCCCCGGGGTCCCGGCGCCGGTCGGCCCAGGAGTCCTTGAAGGTGCCGTCCTGGTAGGCGGGCAGGTGGATTGCCCCGGGCACCCGGGATCCGCCGAGCTGTTCGGCCAGGACCTCACGGAGGTCCGCCTCGGACATGGGGGTGGAAGGGTGCCGCGACATCACCGGATGGCGGTCCAACCGGTAAATTTTTCCGGCGTAGGTCGCGTAGTGATTGCTGAAGGCGGTGTAACGGCCGAAGCCCGGCTGGGCTGGCACCACGGGAATGGGGCCGTGCAGGGGGAACTGCTCATGGAGCAGCTGGATCCCGCGGCCGATGCTCCCGACAGTGGTGGAGCTGTCGAACGTGGAGCAAACCTTGTACAGCAGCACGTCCAGATTCAGGGCCGCAATCCCGGCAAGGTCACGGGCCACCAGGTTGTCGAACGCTGTTCCGGACAGGGACCGTGCCGGACCTGCGAACCCGACGACGTCGGTGTCCGTGGGCAGCGGCGCGTCCCCGATGACCAGGGCAGCTTCCAGGCCGTAGCGGTGGGACTGGGCCAGGACGTCGGCGGCTCCGGTGAGGTCGTCCGCGACGAATCCGAACGCAGTCATGTCAGGCACCCTTCCCGAAAGTCTGAACGGCGTGCAGGAGAGCATCGTCCCCCGTCCGTGCGAGTTTGTCGGCTGCGGACTGCAGCGGCACCCCGTCCACGGCTGCTTCCCACGCCTGGCGCAGGCTGCGCACTCCGGCGCCGGGACCGTCCGGGTGGGCTGCCACCCCGCCGCCGGCCAGCATCATCAGGTCGGTGGAACCAACCGCGTCGAACGTGGGGCCGGGAGTGGTGACGTTCTGCCCTGAGGACAACACCGGAAGTGGTGTGACGGTCTGTCCCAGAGGTTCGAGCAGGCTACGGATGTTGGCCGCGACTTCTTCGTCGAGTTCGTAGAACTTGCTGCCCAGCCCGCTGGCGTGCAGGTGGTCGGCGCCGGCAAGGCGGGCCATCTGCTGCCAGACCCGGTAGTCCATGCCCAGGGCCTTGGACCGCATGGAGGCGGCGAGGCCCGCGCGGTGGCCGTGGATGGGGACCTGGGCGAAGCTGCGCAGCAACGCCAGTGCGGGCATTCCCATCACGGGGATGTTCAGCATCACGCAGCGGCCACCGGCCTCCACCACCAGGTCGTGGCGCTTTTGCAGCCCGGCAAGATCGCCGGTGATGTTGAAGGCATACATCGTCGAGTGGCCCGTGACCTGCTCGGCGGCACGGATTTCCTCGGTAGCGACCGCGACCCGGCGTTCCAGCGGCAGGTACGCCGGATCAGTCATCAGCTCGTCATCCTTGATCAGGTCAATGGAGGCCATGGCCAGATCCCGAACCACCAGCCGGAATTCCTCTTCGGACAGCCCGATGTTGGGTTTGACGATGGTGCCGACCATGACGCCCTGAACGTCACTGACGAGCTTGCGGGTCCCTTCGATGCCGAAGGCCGGGCCAGGGTGGGCGGCGATGAAGTCCCCGGGCAGCTGAATATCCTCCAACCGGCACGCGTAAAGGTCACCCAGCTCGAAGAGATTGCCTGCAATGGCGGTCTGCAGGGTGGCCAGGTCAGCACCGATGTTCTCCATTGGGAAATCGACCGTCACCAGTGCGGCACGGACTTTTTCCGGGTTGGCCCGTGACGGCAGCGACGGGCGGCAGAAGCCAAGCTCCTGAACATCGGCTATCCGGGCGGCGTGCCGTTCCCGGATCCGGGCGGATTCGCCGGGCACCGGCAGGAACGTGCCGCTGGACTGCTCACCCGCCATGATGGCCGCGGCTTTCTCGGGCTCAATCTCAGACTCTAGGTAATAGGTGCAACGCACCGGGCGCGGGTCGCGCATGGACTCTCCAATTCGAGGGGTTTTGAAACTCACGTATCCGACCGTCACCTGCAGGTACTTTCACTTCGCTCACGCACCGATGCGGGCTCAAGCAGGTGACTCGCGCTTCGGGTCCAGGGATCTTCTGTGATCACCGGTCCGAAGTTGTACGTACCTTTGATACGTACAATAATGGGTGGCGTAGGTCACGTCAAGATCGATTGAAAACACTCCGGACCGCTCGAGGCATAGCGGGAGGGCTAAGATTTGCACAGCGGCAGAGGAGTTAGCGTGAGTTTGGAACCAGCAGAACCAGCATCGGAGCCGGCGGGACGCAGCGGTGGCCTGAACCGGGAAGCCGGAGGCCCGCTCCATGCCCAGATCCGGGACATCCTGCACCGGCAGATCGTGGACCTAGCATTGTCCCCAGGCTCCTCCCTGCCCACCGAAGAGGAACTGCAACGGCAGTTCGGCGTCTCCCGCAGCGTCGTACGCCAGGCCCTGTCAGGTCTCGCCGACCTCGGCCTCATCCGGCGCCAGCGCGGCCGCGGCAGCGTAGTGGCAGCAACACCTGTCCTTCGACGTCATGTTCAACGCGCCGGCGGCTTGGACGAGCAGGCGGCCGCGCACGGCCAGCGTCTACGCACCCATGTCCTCAGCGTGGAGCCTTCCGAACCGCCCCAGGCAGGCATCGAAGCCCTCAACACCACCAACACCTGGAAAATTGAGCGGGTCCGATACCTCGACGATCTTCCCGTTGCCTTCATGCGTACCTGGGTCCCGCGCGACTTCTTCCCGCACTTCACCGCCGAACTGCTCGAAAACGCCTCACTCCTCAGCCTGATGCGCGACCACGGCTACCACCCCGCCGGCGGACCCCGCCAAGTACAGGCCGTATCCTCCGACCCTGAACTGGCACGGAAACTGAACATCAACACCCGCGAACCACTGCTCCTGCTCCAAGGCGTCACCCGGGACGCACTCGGCCACGGCCTCGAATGGTTCAACGTCTGGCACAGCCCCAACACCGTCTTCGACGTCGACGCACAAGTCACCAACCAGCCAGGGCGCGTCTCCCAAGAACACCTCCGCCGCCTACGCAACCTGACCCAGCAACTTGAATCAGAACTAGCCGACCTCGAACGAGGAGCACTCTAAAGCCCCTACGGCAGCCGACCTCTGACATCCAGCGGCAAACCTCAAGGGTGGGGAGTCGACCCCGGCAGGGAGCAGGCGCAGCCCATACCGGCCAATGCCTCCTCCCGTTCGCCCGGCGGGTGCCCGGTACAGGGTGCGCGGCAAAGTGGTCACAGACTATTCCTCAAATTACTAAACGAAAGGCTTTCGCTTAGGGTGGCGAGCATTCCCCTTGACCACAAGCCCCAGCGGGTACGTTCCTAGCTGCGCGGAACGCGGCCGTTTCGCGGGCCCAGCCGGCCCTGTCTCAGGCGCAAGCCGTCGATCAGGACCTCGAGCCCGAATTCGAAAGCCGTTTCGGCACGGTCCCCGAGTCCCGCTGCTCCTTCGACGGCGCGCCCCAGCGCCGAATCGGCACCCGGCGCCACGTCCCAAACATTGCCGGGGGCGGAGAGGTCCAGCGCGGCGCCAATGGCGAAACTGTCGATCATGGCAAGGGCGGAGGCAACGTCCGCTCCCCGAAAGCCAGCTTCTTCCAGGACCGAAGCCATTCGCTCATAGAAGGCGATGACGCGGGCATTCCGTACCGTCTGCATCACCATAAGGGGTGCCGCGCGCGGATGCCGGGCGAAGTTCTCCCGGTAAGTGCGGATCTCAGACCGCAGCACGTCCTCCCAGCTGGCTTCGGCGTCGAGAGGCACGTCGGGACGCAAAGGGTCGCCCTCGGTAATGCGCCCCCTGACAAGTTCCAGGATCTCTTCCCGGCCGGATACGTGGTTGTAGATGGACGACGGGCTGACGCCGATCCGCGCGGCCAGCTTGGGGAGGCTGAAATCGCCGGACTCGTCAATGAGATCCAAGGCAGCCGTGACCACGGCGTCGATGGAGATCAACGGTTTGAGCGGGCGCGCCATGGTCGGGTCTCCTGAGGATGGGGTAGCACCAAGCTACCAGCCGGGCCGCGCGCGGCAGCGCGTGCACCGCCAGTCCTCGGAAAAGTGTCCCTACAATCCGAGATCCTTCTCTGCGGTGACCCAATTGTGGGCGATGGCTTTCTGCGCGTCGCCGAGGGCAATCCGGTGGGAGCAGACCGCCTTATTGAGCCGCGTTTCAATGGCATCCTTCGGGTTAGTGGTTCCCGGGGCGCCTTCCCGGTTCGGCTCGGGCCACAAATTGGACACCGCGTTGGTGCCACCGAGTTGGAGGCTGATCAGGTGGTCGAATTCAGTGGAAGGGACCGGAACCAGGCCGTATTGCTGGAGGCTGAGCTTCTTGACCTTGTCCGTGTCCGACGCAGCGGCACGGACGGTGGCAGTGTAACCGGACCGGCAGATCGTGCTGCCGATGTTTTCTTCGCTGACGGCCGGATCAATGGCACCGGGCGTGCACGACGGGTCAGGAAGAACCTCGCCTTTCGCGGGGTTCAGTGTCCTCACTTTGCACTGATTGGGAGAGAGTGCGATGTCCCGGCTGACCTTGTCCGGCGAATGGATCGCTTTTGGCGCGGCTTCCTGCACCACTGCGGCGTTGGGGGCCACGGCAGGTCCTGTCTCGCCCGGCTGGACGGGCTCGACGTCGTCCCCCGGGTCTGCGGCGACGGTCGGCGACCCTGCCGCATCACTGGAGGCCGCCGTTGCGTGGGCTTGCTGGCCGACGTACCAGAGCCCGCCGACCACAATGAACGCGATCAGGATGGCAGCGAGAAGGACATGGGTTTTGCGTGTGAAGGTCATTTTTCCTGTGGTTGCAAGGACTGGGAGCGGGGACGGTGGCACGAAAGGGGAGGCTTCCGGGCCCGCCTCCCCTTTCTACCGTCGGTTCACCCGGGAGCCTGCGAGGCGCGCAGGCGATCGAAGCAACTCGAGTAATGACACCTCGGCGGGCGACGCCCATACTGGGAGCATGAGCGTCAAGACCCGCCGCACAGCGGAGGGCGCCGCTGTTGCCACCTCGGCCGCCACCGCCCCCGCTGCTCCAGCAGAGCCAACCGCACCGGCCACTCCCACCACCGGTCCCATCACCCGGGAAGAACTGCAACTCGCTTCGCGCAACCACGCCATGCCCTTGGAGATGCTCCGATGGCCCATCACACCTTTGGGCATGCACTATCTCCTGGTCCATTTCGACGTCCCCCGGATAGATCCCGTCTCCTGGCGGTTGAATATTGGCGGGTTCGTGGAGCATCCGCACGAGTACACCCTGTCTGACCTCCAACACCGCGAGCGCCGCACCCTGGCCGTCACGATGGAGTGCGCCGGCAACGGCCGCTCGCGGCTGGAACCGCGGCCGGTGAGCCAGCCATGGGACCAAGGCGGAATAGGGACAGCCGAGTGGACGGGCACTCCACTCGCGCCGTTGCTGCTCGACGCCGGAGTCTCACCGGACGCCGTCGAGCTCGTCTTCACGGGCGCCGACCGCGGGATCCAGGGCGGTGTGGAGCATCAGTACGCGCGCAGCCTGACGCTTGCGGAAGCAATGTCCGACGACGTCCTGCTCGCCTATGAGGTCAATGGCCAACCTTTGCCACCACAGCATGGCTACCCTGTCCGGCTGCTGGTCCCGGGCTGGTACGGCATGACTAGCGTCAAATGGTTGCAATCCATCGAGGCAATCGACCACAGCTTCGACGGTTACCAACAGCTCGACTCCTACCGCTACACCCAGAACGCGGACGATCCCGGCGAACCCGTCCAGCGGATCAAAGTCCGCGCCCTGATGGTTCCCCCTGGCGTTCCCGACTTCTTCACGCGCCAACGCACGGTCGACGCGGGGCCAGTCCAGCTCGGCGGCCGGGCGTGGTCCGGGAACGGAACCGTGGACAGCGTGGAAGTCTGCGTAGACGGCGTGTGGGAGAAGGCACAGCTCGAGGCACCTGTCGGCCGGTACGCGTGGCGCGGATGGACGTTCACGTGGATCGCAACACCCGGTTCCCACGAATTGGCATGCCGTGCGACCGATTCCACCGGGCAGACACAGCCCGAGACGCCGGAGTGGAACTATCAAGGCATGGCAAACAACGACATACAGCGGCTGACCGTGACGGTCCGGGAATAAACAGTCCGGAAATAAGCAGTCCGGGCGTAACCAGTCCGGGCGTAACCGGCCCGTAAGGAAGCCGGGGCCGGGGCCGTTGACCGCGTGCAACGGCGTGAGTACTGTGAGTCCACTAACCATCGGCGCCGTGGAGGCAGCAATGGGCGGCAATTCCAAGAGCAGCACCGACTACGAATTCCTCACCGTCTGGCGCGTCGCGGGAACCCCTGGCGAGGTCATGGACATTTTGGGTGATGCCGGGACGCTGGCCCGGTGGTGGCCGTCGGTGTATTTGACCGTGACGCCGCTGGATCCAGGAAATGCGGACGGAACGGGAAAGGCCTTCTCCCTGCACACCAAGGGTTGGCTGCCGTACACCCTGCGCTGGAGGTTCACGGTCACCGAGCCCATCACCGAGCAGGGTTTCGCGATCTCCGCGAGCGGTGACTTGAACGGCACCGGCCGCTGGACTTTCGAACAGGACGGGCCGGAAACTGTGGTCACCTATGACTGGAGGGTCAGCGCATCGAAACCGATTCTCCGGAGGCTAAGCTGGCTGCTCAAGCCCGCCTTTTCCGCGAACCACCGTTGGGCGATGGCCCGCGGTCAGGAAAGCCTCGCCCTGGAATTACGGCGAAGACGTCCCGGGACGGACCTCTCCAAGGTCCCCCGTCCGGCCCCGCCGACGTTTGCAAGCCGATACCGCTGGCCAAGGAGTACAACGCATGCCTGATGACAACAAAGACGAAGTCCGCTGGTTGCCGCAGCCTGAGGACCAGGACTATCCGGGCGCGGCTGACTATTTGTCCCTGTTGGAATCCGACGACGTCGTTGCCTCCGTGGTAGCGGCGCTCAAGGTTGCGCCCATTCAGCACCGCAAGGCGAAGGACATTCTCCGGGCCGCGAGGCTGGTGCTGCTGCCGGAAGACAACGCCCACGTGGCCTCGGACTTGAAGAAGATCAGGGAAGGCAAGAAGCTCTCGCCCATCCTCATGGTCCGGGGCGACCTGGCCCGGGGCATTCCCGCGCAGGTGGCCGATGGCTACCACCGGGTGTGCGCAAGCTACTACACGAACGAAAACACGGATATTCCCCTCAAACTGGCTGACGCGCCCCGGTAACAACCGCACACCAACCGCAACGCCGGTAGAAGGAGGAACGAGTGTCGTTCTTTCAGCTTTCGCTGATCGCCGCGGTCGCGCTCCTCGGTCCGCTGCTGGCGCTGCCTCGGAAATGGCACCTTCCCGTGGTGCTGGGCCAGTTGCTTGCGGGCATCGCCATCGGGCGGACCGGTTTGGAGTTGGTGGACTCCTCGGACCCCACATTCACCTTCGTGGCCGACGTCGGGTTCGCCCTCATCATGTTCGTCGCCGGGACACATGTTCCCGTGCGGGATAAGGCCATCCGTCCCGCTCTGGGTGGCGGCGCCCTGCGCGCCGGCGTCGCTGCGGTGCTGGCCGCCGTCGTCGGAATCGTCATTGCTCTTTCCTTCGGCACCGGACATGCACCCCTTTATATCGTTCTGCTCGCTTCCTCGTCCGCAGCGCTGGTCCTGCCGATCGTCGACTCGCTGCGGCTGACCGGGCCGAAGGTCCTGACGACGACGGCGCAGGTGGCGATTGCTGACATCGCATGTATCGTGGCGCTTCCGTTAGCCGTCGACCCGCCTAACGCTGGCCGGGCAGCGGTGGGGGCAGCCGTCGTCGCTGCTTGCGCGTTGGTCTTGTTCTTCGTGCTTCGCTGGTTGGAGAACAGCGGCAACCGCGGGCGGCTGCATGACATGTCCGAAGACCGGAAATTCGCGCTGGAGCTGCGGATCCAACTGGCGTTGCTCTTCGCACTTTCAGGGTTGGCGGTCCTGGGCCACGTGTCGATTATGCTGGCCGGGTTCTCCTTTGGCCTGGTCGTCTCCGCGGTGGGCGAACCCCGGCGCCTGGCGCACCAACTTTTCGCCGTCAGCGACGGTTTCCTGGGGCCGGTGTTCTTCGTCTGGCTGGGCGCATCGTTGGACCTGCGTACGCTCGCCGGGAGCCCGCGAATGATTCTCCTCGGGATCTGCCTTGGTTTGGGAACGCTGCTGGTGCATGGAAGCCTCCGGTTCCTCGGCCAGCCGTTGCCGCTCGCGGTGCTGGCTGCATCGCAATTGGGAGTACCGGTTGCCGCCGCCACCATCGGGACCCAATTGCATCTGCTGGAACCGGGAGAAGCCGCGGCCATGATCCTGGGAGCCCTCATCAGCATCGGGGCAAGCACCCTCGCCGGCTCGCGGGCGGCACGAACCTTCTCGCAGGCCGCCCAGGAACCCGCGGGCGAGGGGCCAGCAGGCAAGCCGTCGGAAGGTGGACCGGCCACGGCGGCCGGGTCCCCCGAACCCGCGGCGTGACTTCGGGTAGTCGCGCGGATGGAACATCGTCCTGCATCGCCCTCGCCACTGCCGACGGCCCTGTACGTGCGAGTGTTGGCCAAGTGCAGGGCACCGTTCCACCCTGATCCAACCACGCGTATTATATGGGCAAGGGGTAAGAAGTGCCAGATCCAGAGTGTCGCACTGACCCCATAATGGGTCGAGATAACATGGAAAAAACACCTTCCCAGGCCGATAACCCACGGCAGCACCAGCCCCCGAACCAGGTGGTCAACAGCTACGTCACTCTCCTGAAGCAGATGCGGGACGCGGGCTTTCTACGACGCAGACGCCGCTTCTACATCATCCTCTTCGCCATTCTGATGGCAGCGTGGGCAGGCACATGGACTGGTTTCATCCTGCTTGAGGAAACGTGGTTCCAGTTGCTGATCGCCGCCGGGATGGGAGTGGTACTGACGCAGTTCGGCTTCCTGGCACACGAGGCAGCACACCGTCAGATCTTCGCGTCCAAAGGGATGAATGAATGGTCTGCACGCCTGATCGGCACCGGCTTATGCGGGATCAGTTACGCCATGTGGGCGCAGAAGCACACCCGCCACCACAACCACCCCAACATGATCGACAAGGACCCGGATATCCACACCGGCGCCATCGCCTTCCATCCGCAGGCGGCCGCTTCCCGGCGCGGTTTCATGATCCGCGTAACGCGCCGGCAAGGCTGGCTGCTGTTCCCGCTGCTGTTCTTCCTCGGCCTAAGCCTTCACGTTGACTCATTGAAGTATCTGCTCCGCCGCGGGAACGTGGATCACCGGTGGGTCGAGATCCCGCTTCTGGCGATGCGTCTGCTCGTGGTTCCCGCGCTGGTGTTCTGGCTGCTACCCCTGGGCATGGCGTTCGCGTTCCTGGGTGTGCAGGTGGGCGTGTTCGGGTTCTACATGGGCGCCTCGTTCGCGCCGAACCACAAGGGAATGCCGATCCTGCCAGCCTCCAGCCGGGCGGATTTCCTTCACCGCCAGGTACTCACCGGACGCAACATCGCCGGCGGCAGGTTTATGGACGTCCTGATGGGCGGGCTGAACCGCCAGATCGAACACCACCTGTTCCCGGACATGCCCCGGCCATACCTGCAGTGCGCAGCCGCGTTCGTGCGCTCTACCTGCAGGGAGCAGGGAATCCCCTACACGGAGACCAGTCTCATCGCCTCCTACGCGATTGTGGTCAGGTACTTGAACGCCGTCGGCCTCCTTGCCGGTGGTCCGTTCGAATGCCCCATGGTGGAAAGTTCCAGGCCCCGTTGAACGTAACGCCGGCGCCCGGGGCACCAGTACCCGCCGCGGGCGGCCGTCAGCGGAGGATTGAACTGTACCGAGAGGAAAGTGAGCAATGATGGCATCGGAGCCAGTGACGCCAGGGGCGCTGCCGCCGGAGCAGCCACCCCCGACGGGAGCGGCCGCGGGGACCGACCCTTCTCTCCCCGCTGAGACGAGGCCCACACCAACCCGGTCCGGCGTGGTGTGGGTGGCGGTGGTTACGGCACTGATCCTGCTGGTGCTGTTGATCATCTTCATCCTGCAGAACCAAGAACCCGCCAGGATACTGTTCCTCGGCCTTGAGGGCACGCTCTCCCTGGGCATGGCCCTGTTCATCGCCAGTGTCGCCGGGGGAATCCTCGTAGCTGTTGCAGGCGCAGCGAGGATCATCCAGCTCCGCTCCAACGCCCGCAAGGTACGGATGCTCCACAACCGTGGCTAGCGGCTGCCCCAAACCGACACCCCAGGACCCATAGCGGTTCTCACTGCCGCAAAGTACCGCGGTGGGCTGACCGCATTGCTGCGCCCCTCGTCGGTCAATCAGCGGCGGTCAGGCTACCTGTACCAGCCCACGGCACGGTCGTAACGGCATTCAAGCGCGCCCGTGCCGGGCGCCTCGCCGCCCCCGGCGGGGAAGTAGATGGCGCCGAAATCGGCGCCCTCAGCGTCGATACGTCCCTGGGCCCAGATCTTGGCCGCCTCCAGATCGGTCTCAGGGATGGGTACCCGGATGATGTGATCCGCGCCGAGGTGGATATCCAGCTGGTACTCCCCCGGCCGGGAGGTTCCGGCGTGATGGTCCGGGTCATGTTCGTCGCGCCGACTGATCAGGACCTCGGCGGAGGCGTGGAGAATAGCGGGCTCGCTGGCCGGTTCGCCTTGCTGTTGGCGTTCGATTCGAAGGCCGGATACGACACTCTCCACGGTGTCTTCCTCGGCGACGACGTAGGTGGAGTCGCTGACGTCGGCTTCCGATCCGCCGACGCTTTTTAGGTGCTTCCCGAATTGTTCGGAGCTGGATTGGTTCGAGTTCATGCACCCTCCTAGAGGGTATCCGCGGCAATTGCCGACATTGCCTACTCTAAACCCATTTCTGGCGACTTCGCCTCGTCAGGACAGTCCCTCGCGAACCCGCCGGCTTCGTGACGGGGGCACCCGAACGGGCGGGAACTTTCAGTCGCGAATGGAGGATCCTGGCCAACCCGCGTCACAGGACCCATCCGACAGCCGACCGGCCACGAACCACCGGTAGAATTACGGGGTTGACCGGCCGGACTAGGACGGTCAACCATCCGCTGGAACGCTACCGAGGGAGGACCCGTGCACGCATCGCCTGCCCGGACGCCCTTCCACGCCATCCGTTCAGGCGCTCTTGCCGTCGCCATTGTGGCCCTTGCGGCAGGGGCGCACGTCCTGGCTGGCGGTGAGCTTCCCGTGGCTCCGGTCTTGCTCGCCGTCCTTGCCTTGACCGGTCTCATCACCACCTTGGCCACCCGGTTCAAACTCGGCTTCTTTTCCGTCGCCGCGCTCCTGGGTGCCGGCCAGCTGGCCCTGCACGAGGCGTTCACGGCATTCGGACCGCTTGCCGTCGCGGCTCCGGGATCACCGGCGCACCACATGGGGGTGGAGCACATTGCCCCGGACCTCGGCGCCGGAACAATGCATCTGCACGAACTCGACACTCCGCTCAGCTGGTTGATGCTGACGGGACACGTCCTCGCCACGGCCGCCTCGGCATTGGTCCTGGCCAAGGGCGAAGCGGCACTGTGGCAGCTCGCGGCATGGCTCCGTCCCCTCCTGCAGCTCATCCGACTGATCTTCAGGCCCGACGCCAGCAGCTCGGCCGAAGCGTTCGGCGCACCTGCCGCATTCATCCCCCGCCCATGGCGGAACCTCAGGCAAGACAGCAGACGCGGCCCACCCGCCGTCGTCGTACTCTCCTGACTCCGCCCGGCACCGCCTTCAACTGGTGACGGGCCCATCCCCGTACTTTGGCGTGCTTTCTCGCGCCCTTTGAAAGGCAAAAACCATGAACAATTCCTCACTCCGCCGTACCCTCTCTGCCGCCGCAATCGCCGGCGGCACCGCCGCATTGATGATGGCCGGCCTCGCAGGCGCCTCTGCGCATGTCTCGGTCACCCCGGACAAGACCGCGGCGAACTCCTACGCCCTGCTGACCTTCGGCGTTCCGCACGGCTGCGACACTTCGGGAACCACCAAGCTGACCATCAACCTCCCCGAGGAACTGACAGACGCCACGCCCACAGTGAACCCCAACTGGACCATCGAGAAGGTCACGCAGACCCTGCCCGAGCCCAAGAAGCTGGCCGACGGCACCTCCATCACCAAGCGGACCAGCCAGATCATTTACACGGCCAAGGCCCCGCTGGACCCGCACCAGCGCGATGCCCTGGTCCTGTCCGTCAAGCTGCCCGACGCCGCTGGCAAGACCCTCTACTTCCCCACGCTCCAGAACTGCGAGCAGGGGCAGACAAACTGGGCTGAAATCCCCAAGGACGGCCAGGACCCGCACTCGCTGAAGGCTCCGGCTCCGTCGGTAGCCGTCACCGCAGCCGATGCCGCTGCGGGTAGCGGCCACATGGCCGCTTCAGTCTCTACAGAGCAAGCATCTTCAGTGACCGACGACGGATCGCAAGCCCGCAGCTGGGCCGGTCTGATCGCCGGCGTGGCGGGGCTGGGGCTGGGAGGCGCGGCATTCTTCCGCAGCCGTTCCGCCAAGGCCGCAGAGTCCAAGTAACAACTCCGCGGGATTGGTCCCCGGAACATTACGATCCGGGGACCAATCCGGCGCCGCTGCCGCGCCGCAGTTGACTCAAGCAAATGACGACGAAAGGCTGTGCGCATGACGAATATGCGAGTCAAGAACGGTCTCCTGCTCACGATGGCAGCAGCCTCGGTATTCCTGCTCTCCGGCTGTTTCCAAGGCCAGGCACAGGGCACAGGCACGGCAAGCGGAACGGCGTCGGCATCGTCTTCGGCGTCCGCTTCAAGCACGTCGAGCCCAAGCAGCAGTTCCACGTCATCACCCACAGGGAGCATGACGCCATCCGGCGTTGCTCTCTGCAAAGCGGCCTCGCTGACAGCATCCGTCGATTCCACGGGCGGAGGAGCGGCAGGCAGCGTCTACATGAAGCTCATCCTCACCAACTCCGGCACGGAATCCTGTGTCCTCAATGGCTTCCCGGGCGTCTCACTCACGTCCACGCCCACGGGCGATCCGATCGGCGCAGCCGCCTCCCGCGATGACACGCAGCCGGTGACAGCCGTGGTCCTTGCTCCGGGGAAGGCCGGCTTCGCCCAGCTCCGCTACACGCAGGCCGGCAACTACCCCGAATGCACCCAGGTTCCTGCAGCCGGACTCCGGGTCTACCCGCCCGAGGACACTGCCTCGCTGTTCATCCCGCAGCAACGCACGGCCTGCAGCAACACCAACATCAACCTCCTGAGCGTTCAGGCTTTCCAGGCCGAGTAGGGGCTCGGCTTGGCGCCGCGCGGGAACGAGGGTCAATGACAGTCGGGGGTCCCAATCCGAGCGGATTCACCGGCCGGGTCCCGGAGATCTTCCAAACGCCGCCGGACTGTGAAAGTTCAAACAGCTGCTCGTAAACATAGCCTTCGTCGGGACCTTGGATCCCGTTTATCGGCGCAAGGCCAAGAGTGGTTTGCTCCTTGACCCTCGCCGTTGCCTTGCCATTCCCGGCGACAATGTCCTGAAACGCGATGTCCGAACGGCTAGCCGTATGGACCACACCGAAGGGCACCAGCTTTTTTGGGAGATTCTCCAGCAAAGCAAAATCCCGAAGGACCGCCGGCGCAGCGTCAGGGGTGAAATATTCGTCCACGTTTTCCATGGTCGCGGGAGCGGTTCCGGAAACGATCCGGTGGTTCCGGTAGTCGATCGCCCGGGTGACGACGTTCCGGATCGCCATGACTTCTTCTGGATTAGCCGGGTCCGCATTTTGGGCGCCGGGCTGGCTTGCCGCCGTCGTTCTCGATGCCTCCGGGGCTGAAAACACTCCGGCCGCCGACATCGTGACCGCAATAATCGCAGTAGCGATTCCCGTCGCAACAATGACCCTCGTTTTTCGGCTCACACCGTTGCCTCAGCTCCTGAAGATTCATTCCGGCGGACTGGCGGATTGACCGAAACACTACGGCGCTGAGGGTCCACGGGCAATAGCGAGAACGTTATCTTGTCGGTGCCGTGAGGCATGATGGAGGAATGCAGGAGCGGGAGCTAGCGGGCGGTTCGGGCCACACAGCCATGGACCGCTTCAGCCGTGCCACACGTGACTGGTTCCTCGGCGCATTCACCGCGCCCACGCCGGCCCAAGATGGCGCGTGGAAGGCCATTTCGTCCGGCTCGCACGCCTTGGTTGTGGCACCTACCGGATCCGGCAAGACGCTCGCCGCTTTCCTGTGGGCCCTGGACAGGCTCTTGTCGCTGTCCCCGGAGGACCCTCCTGATGCGCTTCCGGGGCTTCAGGATCCAACCGCCCGCGCCCGCGCCAAAGCCCCCAAACGTAAGACCCGCGTCCTGTACATTTCCCCGCTCAAGGCTCTCGGCGTCGACGTCGAACGCAACCTCCGTTCGCCACTGATCGGCATCACGCAAACCGCGAAACGGCTCGGGTTGCCCGCTCCGTTGGTCAGCGTCGGCGTCCGCTCAGGGGATACGACGACGGCGGACCGCCGCGCGCTGCTCAGCCACCCGCCGGACATCCTCATCACCACGCCCGAGTCCCTGTTCCTGATGCTGACATCGAAGGCCCGGGAGACGCTCAGCGAGGTGGATACCGTGATCGTCGACGAGGTCCACGCGGTTGCCGGCACCAAGCGCGGCGCCCACCTTGCCGTGTCGTTGGAACGGCTCGACGCACTGCTCCCCAAACCTGCCCAACGGATCGGGCTCTCGGCCACCGTGGAGCCACACGAACTCGTGGCTCAGTTCCTCGCTGGCTCGGCACCCGTGGAAGTCGTCGCACCACCGTCGCGCAAGAACTGGAACCTCAGCGTCAGCGTTCCTGTGGAGGACATGTCGGACTTGGCAGGAGCGGCCGGCGCCTTCGACTCAGGACCGGCCTCCGGGCTGCAACCGCAAGCGTCCATTTGGCCGCATGTTGAGGAGAAGATCGTTGATCTTGTCCTGTCCAAGCAGTCAACCATTGTCTTCGCGAACTCCCGCCGCCTCGCGGAGCGCCTCACGGCCCGGCTCAACGAGATCTACGCGGAGCGCCAACTCATGGCGGTGGATGTGTTTTCTGCTGCGGCGGATTCGGTGCCGGCTGATTTTGGGGCGCCTGTTTCTGGGCTGCCGTCCTCGGGACTGCCGTCCTCGACATCGACTCCCGCGCACATGATGGCCCAAGCCGGAAGCACCACCGACGCTGATCCGGTCCTGGCCCGTGCCCATCACGGGTCGGTGTCCAAGGATCAGCGGGCACTCATCGAGGACGACCTCAAATCCGGCCGGTTGCGTTGTGTTGTGGCCACGTCATCGCTGGAACTCGGCATCGATATGGGAGCGGTGGACCTCGTAGTCCAGGTCGAGTCGCCGCCGTCGGTGGCCAGCGGCCTGCAACGGGTAGGCCGCGCGGGCCACCAAGTGGGTGAGATCTCGGAAGGCGTGCTCTTCCCGAAGCACCGGGCAGACCTCGTCCACACCGCCATCACGGTGGAACGCATGCTGAGCGGCCAGATCGAGCGCCTCCATGTTCCCGCCAACCCCTTGGACATCTTGGCCCAACAGACCGTCGCCGCCACAGCCCTGGGAAGCATCGACGTTGAGGAATGGTTCGCCACCGTGCGCCGTTCGGCCCCCTTCGCCACCCTTCCCCGCTCCGCTTTCGAAGCCACCTTGGACCTTCTGGCCGGACGGTATCCCTCGGACGAATTCGCCGAACTCCGGCCGCGCATCGTATGGGACCGCAACGCCGGCACCATCGAAGGCCGCCCAGGGGCACAGCGCCTTGCCGTGACCTCGGGCGGAACCATCCCGGACCGCGGACTCTTCGGCGTCTACATCATCGGCACGGAAACCGAAGGCTCCGGCGGCACCGGTGAGGCGTCCGCGCAGGAGCCCAGTCCGGCGTCGCGCGCTGCCAAAGGCGGCCGACGCGTCGGCGAGCTCGACGAAGAAATGGTCTACGAATCACGCGTCGGCGATGTCTTCGCATTGGGGGCCACCAGCTGGAAAATCGAGGACATCACGCACGACCGTGTCCTTGTCTCGCCCGCCTTCGGCCAGCCTGGGAAGCTTCCCTTCTGGAAGGGTGATTCCTTGGGCCGGCCAGTGGACCTGGGCCGCGCGCTCGGAGCATTCGTGCGGGAACTCTCCGCTGCGGACCAAGGGCCGGCCCTGGAACGCTGCAAGGCCAGCGGCCTGGACGACTTCGCCGCCGGCAACCTGCTCCAGTATCTGGGCGAACAAAAGCAGGCTACAGAGGTCGTCCCCAATGACCGGACACTCGTCGTCGAACGGTTCCATGACGAACTCGGCGATTGGCGGGTGGTGCTGCACAGCCCCTTTGGCATGCCCGTCCACGCACCGTGGGCCCTCGCCGTCGGGCAGAGGCTCCAGCAGCGCTACGGGCTGGACGGCTCCGCCATGGCCGCCGACGACGGCATCGTGCTGCGCGTGCCAATGATGGAAGATGAACCCCCCGGAGCCGAGTTGTTCCTCTTTGACCCGGACGAGCTCGAGCAAATCGTGACGGCGGAAGTTGGGGGCAGTGCTTTGTTCGCCTCCCGTTTCCGCGAGTGCGCTGCCCGTGCTTTGTTGCTGCCGCGGCAGAATCCAGCCAAAAGGCAACCCCTCTGGCAGCAACGGCAACGTTCGGCGCAATTGCTGGATGTCGCCAAGAAATACCCGTCGTTCCCGATCGTGCTCGAAACCGTGCGCGAATGCTTGCAGGACGTCTACGACCTCCCGGCTCTGAAAGACATTGCCGCGTCGATCGAGCGCCGCGAACTGCGCTTGGTCCAGATAACCACGCAGCAGCCCTCCCCGTTCGCCAAGTCGCTGCTCTTTGGCTACGTGGCCCAGTACCTGTACGAGGGTGATTCCCCGCTCGCCGAGCGCCGGGCCGCTGCGTTAGCCCTCGACTCCACGCTCCTGAACGAACTCCTCGGCAGGGTGGAACTGCGCGAGCTCCTGGACGCGAAAGTCATTGAGTCCACGGAGCTCGAGCTTCAACGGCTCGCGCCGGACCGGCGAGTCCGTGGCATGGAAGGCGTCGCGGACTTGCTGCGCTTGCTGGGCCCACTGAGCGTGGAAGAAGTGGCTGCCCGTTTGCAGCCTGAGGAAGGTGCGGTGGCCTCCGCGGATCCGGCCGCGTTGCATCTGGCCGCCGGACTGCATCTGGCCGCATTACGGAAAGCCAATCGCGCCCTCACCGTGACCCTCAGCGGCGTTGAACGATTCGCGGCCATCGAGGATGCGGCACGGCTCCGGGATGCCATCGGCGCTCCGCTGCCCATGGGAGTTCCCCTCGCGTTCATCGAACCCGTCCATGATCCACTCGGGGATCTCGTCTCCCGTTACGCACGAACCCACGGACCGTTCACGGCCGAGGAAGCCGCAACGAGGCTGGGACTAGGCGTCGCCGTCGTGAGCACTGCGCTGAAACGCTTGGCGGCGGACGGCAGGGTGGTGGAGGGTGAGTTCCGCCCGCACCCCAGCGTGCCGGATACGGTTCCCGATGAGGCACCTGACTCGCCCGGGCCGGCGCTGGCGCCGGAGGTTCCCGATGCTTCGCCGGGCAGCGTTCCTCAGGGCACCGTTCTGCCGGGCAGCGAATGGTGCGACGCCGAAGTGTTACGCAAGCTCCGGCGTCGTTCCCTGGCCGCACTGCGAGCTGAAGTGGAACCAGTGGACGCTGCCGCGTACGGCCGCTTCCTGCCCGCTTGGCAAAACGTATCCGTGCCGGCCGCAGGCCGCTCCCGTGGCGCCCCGGCATTGCGCGGGTTGGACGGGATCATGACAGCCATCGATCAGCTCTCCGGCGTGCCCGTTCCGGCGTCGGCATGGGAGCCATTGGTGCTGGCCAGCCGGATCCCCGACTATCAGCCTGCCATGTTGGACGAGCTCATGGCGGCCGGTGAGGTCTTGTGGTCCGGGGCCGGTTCGTTGCCTGGGAACGACGGATGGATCAGCCTCCATGTGGCCGAAGCCGCCGAGCTGACCCTCAACCCGGACCCTGAATTCGCACCCGGAGACGCCCAACTCCGTCTTCTGGAATATCTGCAGACCGGCGGGGGTGCCTACTTCTTCCGGCAACTCACCGAGGTTGCGGGCGGCATGGATGCGGTGCTCAGCGACGACGCCGTGGTGTCCGCGCTGTGGGATCTCGTGTGGGCCGGCCGCATCACAGGCGACACTTTCGCCCCCGTCCGCGCGCTGATTTCCGGGGGTCGCACAGCACACAAGCAGCCCGCCCGGCCACCACGTGCCAGGTCCCTGCGCATGAGCAGGCTTGGCCGCTCGCATGGCACGGGCCTGATGGGATCCCCGGGGCTCACGGGCGGACGCTATGGATCTGTCACCGGAACGGCACCCACTCCCCCGCTGGCTGTGGGCCGCTGGTCGGCACTTCCCGCCCCTGAGCTCGACCCCACCATCCATGCCCGCGGCACCGCCGAACTGCTCCTCGACAGGTACGGCGTGGTGACCCGCGGATCCGTCATGGTGGAGAACATCGTGGGCGGCTTCGGCCTGATGTATAAGGTTCTCGCGCGCCTTGAAGAAGCCGGCCGGTGCCGCCGCGGCTACTTCATCGAGCACCTCGGCGCCGCCCAGTTTGCCGTTCCCGCCACGGTTGACCGCCTGCGCTCCTTCACGGAAGACGCCCAACTCGCCAAAGCCGAGCCTGTCGCTTTGGCACTTGCCGCGACGGATCCCGCCAACCCTTACGGCGCTGCCCTCCCGTGGCCCGCGCTGGCGGTCGACGCCGGATCGGGTCACCGTCCGGGGCGGAAGGCCGGAGCCTTGGTAGTGATAGTCGACGGCGCCTTGGTCCTGTACGTTGAGCGCGGCGGGAAGACCCTACTGACCTTCAGCCACGACGACGCCGTCCTGGCGGCTGCCGCTGCAGCCTTGGTAGGCGTGGTGCGTCGGGGAGCAGTAGACAAGTTGATCATGGAGAAAGTGAACGGCCACGACCTCTTGGACACCCCCGTAGCCTTTGCTCTTGCGGCAGCGGGGGCGTACTCCACGCCGAAGGGATTGAGGATCCGTGCCTGAGATGGGTTCCGTGCCTGAGATGGGGATCCGTGCCTGAGGGTGACTCGATCTGGCGCGCCGCGACGGAGCTTCACCGCGTACTAGCGGGTCAGGTGCTTGTCTCCTCGGATTTCCGCGTGCCCAGGTTCGCCACCCTCAGCCTGGCCCGATGGACCGTGTCCGAGGTAGTGCCACGGGGAAAGCACTTGCTCATGCGTCTGCTGGAGCCTGTGGAGGCTGGGAGCCGCACGGAGGTCGGGAGCGGCGCGCCTGGATCGGCGGAGGACGAACCGGACGCGATTGGACCAGCGAAGGTCGTGACAGCCCGCCGCGCCCTGACGATCCATTCGCACTTGAAAATGGAGGGAAGCTGGCAGGTCTATGCCCCCGGCGGCCGGTGGAGGAAACCGGGCCACACGGCCAGGTGCGTTCTCCGCACGGCGAGCGCCGACGTCGTCGGCTTCTCCCTGGGCATCCTCGAAGTGATCCCGACGTCGGACGAACCCCGTGTGGTGGGGCACCTTGGCCCGGATCTGCTAGGGCCGGATTGGGACGCCGAAGAGGCTGTTGGTCGGCTGCGGTCCGCGCCGGACACCCCGATTGGCTTGGCACTCCTCGACCAACGGAATGTGGCTGGCATCGGCAATATCTACCGCTGCGAAGCGTGTTTCCTGGCTGGGGTGCATCCGGCCGCGCCGGTATCGGCTGTCCAGGATCTGGCGGGGATACTCGAGGAAGCCAAGAGCCTGCTCGAGGCCAACTTAGGACCCGGGCCTCGGACGACGCGTGGCCCGCGAGCCCTGCGTCCTGGCTATTGGGTGTACGGCCGCGAGCACAAGCCATGCCTTCGTTGCGGTACGCCCATTCGCCGCGGCGTGCTGGGACCGGCGTCGGGCTTGGAGGACCGGAACATCTACTTCTGCCCGGAGTGCCAGCCCAGTCCCTTACTCCCGACGCGGGAATTACCTAGTGACACCGGAATTCCGGGTGCGTAGGGAAATTCGCGCGTCGGCAGAACGAATCCGTGTCACGCAGCGGCCGGCACTTCCTCCGGGGCACTCTTGGAAGCCTTCTCCGGAACCGTGAAACGAGGCAACAACAGCTGAACCACTGGCCCGATGGCCAACGCATACACCACGGTTCCGACGCCGACGGAGCCACCAAGCAACCAGCCCACACCGAGCACCACAACCTCGATCAAGGTCCGGGACAAGCGCACCGACCAACCCGTGCGGCGCGCAAGCCCCGTCATGAGCCCATCTCGGGCACCGGGGCCGAGGCGTGCGCCAATGTAGCAAGCGGAGGCGATGCCGTTGAGGACTACGGCACCGGCGAGCATGGCGATCTGGCCGCCCAGGTGGGAATAAGCAGGGATCAAAGCCAAGCCGATGTCCGCGAAGACACCCACCAACACGGCGTTGGCGAGGGTTCCGAAGCCGGGCATCTGCCTTAGCGGTATCCAGAGGAGCAGCACGAGGAAGCTGACAACCACCACGACGGTTCCGATGCTCCACCCGATCTTTCCCGCGACGCCTTGGTGGAACACATCCCAAGGGTCCAGGCCAAGGCCGGCCCGGATGAACATGGCCAGGGAGATCCCATACATTGCGAGGCCGATCAGGAGCTGGGTGATTCTGCGGGTCATCATGAAACCATGATCCCGAAAACTGGCATTGCTTTCCATAGCCAGTTTGCAATACTGGTCTTATGTCCGGATCCCTGAACCCCGCAGCCATGGCGCGTCTCCTTGGCGCATGGAACACTGGCGCCGCTCCCGCCTACCGCGAGCTTGCCGACGTCGTACGCCTTTTGGTGATGGACGGACGCATCCCGCTCGACGTCGCACTGCCCAGCGAGCGTGCGCTTGCCGTCACCCTGGGCGTCAGCCGGACCACCGTCACCGCCGCCTACGCCAGCCTCCGCGAGCAAGGATTCCTCAGCGGCGGGCAAGGCAGCCGGGGCAGGACGGGCATTCCGCACCGGACGATTCCAGTCAGCGGACCGGGCCTCGCTGTTCCGGAGGGGATTCTTGACCTCGCCTACGCCTCACTGCCGGCAACGGGCGAGGTGGTGCACCGGGCTTTTGCTGATGCGTTGATTGACCTCCCGGCGCTCTTGCCCGGTTTTGGCTACGACGCTGTCGGCCTCCCGCCCCTTCGGGAAGCCATCGCGGAGCGCTACACAGCAGCCGGGATACCCACGACGCCGGCGCAGATCTTGGTGACTTCCGGGGCTCAGCATGCCCTGAACATCATCCTGAAAACGCTGGCCGGTCGGCAACAGAAGGTCCTTGTGGAGCACCCCAGCTACCCCAACGCGCTCGATGCCATCCGTGCCTCGGGCTCCCGCACGGTTCCGGTGCCGATGCCGCCGGCCGCGGAGCCGATGTCAGGCGCTGGCGCCGATCCTGCCGCAGGCGCAGGCTGGGATATCGACGGCATGGTCGCCGCGATGCGCCACCAACGCCCCGCCATGGCCTACCTCGTGCCAGACTTCCACAACCCCACAGGGCGGATCATGTCCAATCTCCAGCGCCGACGCCTTGTCCGCGAGGCAGCAGGAACGGGCACTGTCCTGGTGGTGGACGAGACACTGCGGGAGCTAAACCTCGACGCCGTCAAAACCTCCCCGCTCGCAGCTTTCAGTCCGGCGGTGGTCACGATCGGTTCGCTCAGCAAGTCGCACTGGGCCGGACTCAGGACCGGTTGGATCCGCGCTGAAGAAGAGTTGATCAGCCGCTTCGTGCAGACCCGGACCACCATGGATCTGGGCGGGCCCGTCGTCGAGCAATTGGCCGCGGCACGGCTGCTCCGGGCCTTCGCCGAACCGCTGGACGCCAGGCTTGAGGAACTGCGACGGAACCGGGAAGCGCTCCTCGGACTACTCGCCGAGCACCTGCCCGATTGGCACGTCGAACGGCCGCGCGGCGGGCTCACGGCTTGGTGCAGGCTGCCGACGGCGTCGAGTACCGCGCTCACCGTCGTCGCCCCGGACTTCGGCGTGCGGCTGGCGGCCGGACCGCGCTTCGGAGTCGGCGGGGCGTTCGAACACTTCATGCGGGTCCCGTACACCTTGCCGCCGGCACAGCTCGAGACGGCGGTGTTGGCACTGCGAGATGCCCAAGCCAGGATCGACGCGTCTCCGCAGCTCCGGAGGACTTTGAAGGCACCCAAGGAAGCCGCCGCGGTCGCGTAGCCCTCCTCCCGCCCACCCAACTAGCTCGCATTTGTTGTCGTTTTGAAGGCTCAGAACGACACTAAGTGCGAGCCAGTTGGGTGATGCGGGGGCTACTCGTGCGGTACCGTGGATGAACCCATGCGCTGCTTTGCGGTGTTGGTGCCCGGCCCGACCGGAACATGCGCAGTGGCTTTGGCAAGGCCAAACTGCGGCATGCCGTTGTAGACCACCTCGATTCCGGACGACGGCACCTGATAAGTTTCGTGCCACACGCCAATGTCACCGCTTCCCGCGACTTCCTTCATGAAACGTCGCCACGGTCCCAAGTGCGGCGAATCCCTGTCCGCGGCAAAGCGCCTCAGATGCTCTGGACTCTCCCAGTAGCTGAGCAGCATGGTGGTGCGCCCGAACCACTGTTCGCAACCGAGCATTCCAGACTCGGGATGTGCTGCGAGATGGAGCAGCATGGTGGGCATGGCCGAGGCTACACGCGCAACTTTGCCGATCTTCCACCAATGGTTGGCCCGCATTCCGATAAGGAATACGGTCACTGATTCGCGCCCGGTGTCCGCTGTGAAGCGCCCCGGGAAGACTTCCTGTGCCATGTGAATCCTTCGGTCTGGGAACCGTATCTGAAGTTCCGCTCTTCGAGTTTCATAACGTTGTTATGAAACAATGTTATGAAACACTTGAAGGCATGGCAAGACCCATTGTTCATGACCAGCTCGTCCGGGAGCGGCTTCTTCAGGCAACGGCCGAACTCGTGGACCGGGATGGCCCCGCGCGAGTCACTCTCCGGGACGTTGCCGCAGCTGCCCAGACCTCAACCACGGCGATCTACTCACTTTTCGGCGGCAAGGCACAGTTGCTGACGGCCGCCGTCGACGACGGATTCCGCTCGTTCGGGGACTCGCAACGCCTCGCCGAAAGCGGCGGGCTCCGAAGCCTGGGCCTCGCCTATCGCTCCTGGGCACTGGAACATCCGGCTTTGTACCGGCTCATGTTTGGCGGCGCGCTTGCCAGCTATGTGGACTGCAGCCCGACGCCGGCAGTCGCCTCGGAAGCCATGCTTCCGCTAGTGGAAGCCGTGAATGCCGCACAGGAAGCGGGGGCTATTCGCCGCGATGATGCCGCAACGATCGCCATGTCCATCTGGGGGCAGGTCCACGGACTGGTGAGCCTGGAACTGGCGAACATGAATGACTCCGGAACCGATTGGGAAGGGATCTATGCCGCGGCGTTGGATGCGGTGGCGCGCGGCTGGCAATGACGCTCGAATTTCCACGCGACGCGCAGATGACCCGGCGACAACGGAATTCCGTTGTCGCCAGACCATTTGCGCGTCGGCCAGCGTTCTACCCGTCGGAGGACTTAGGCGTACACCTTCTCCAGGAACCCGCCCCAGGCCTTCGCGGTCAGTTCGGAATCGCCGCTGCCGCTGAAATCGTGCACCGTCATACCCACTGGGGCTCCGAAGGAGTTGCGGCCGAAGAAACGGTAGAGCGTATCGGCCGTCCGAAGGCCCAGGAAGTGCTGGTTGGAGAAGTCAAGTTCCCCGCTCAGCCGCCCCACGCCGTCGACGTCCACCTCAACCGTTGAACCCTGCGCAACGTCATCCACGCCGAGGGCCTTCTTCAGTTGTACGAAACCGTCGGGCGTCTGCGAGGCCGCCGGGCCCTGGATGTCCGTGAAGACTACGGGCTTGCCGTCGAAGTACTGCAAGTACTGACCCAGGGTGTGCAGGTAGAACTCCGTGTGCTTGCTGGCGCCGTCGTACTGCTCCTCCCAGTTGTCCGCGAAGATGCCACTGTGGACATAGTGCAGTTTGGCCCGGCCGCCGTCGAGCGGTTCCAGAACGTGCTCCAACTGGTTGAACCAGCCGTCCGGCCCGTCCATTCTCGACACGAGGTGGCTGGGGTATTCGTCCACGGTCTTCACGGCCGGCCATTGATCGGTGGGGAACATCCACGCCGAGGTGTCAGTGGTGACAGCCTGCCAGACCCGTTCAGGAGTGCCGGGCAGTTCGGTGTCGGCCACGATTTCGAATTCACGGTTGTCAGTCATTGTCCTGTTCCTTTTCTGGAGAGTGCTGCGTGTTTGTCTTGAGTACGGGATGAAGTACGACGACGAGGCGGTGCTTGCGTGCGCCGCTCGCCAGTGCGGAAGCACCGCCGTCGTGGTATTTGTCCACGAGCCGGGTCACCGCAACGCCGAGTTCCTCGGCAAAAGCGGCACGGTCCGACGCCGATCGGAAGGTGATTTCGCCGTCGATCGCGAAGCTCGCAAGCTTCTTCTTGGCCGCGGCCGCGCCCGCTATCAGCTTGCCCATCTCCTGGACCGTCCGGGCCGCGAGGGCCAGCAGCCAGAAGGCGGAAAAGCGGTCCGAGAAGCGTCGGGGATCCGGCGCCACGGATGCAAGCGCCACCGGCGAGATCAGGTACGACGCCGCCGTCGCGCGCAAAACGCGTTCGGTGACATTGCCCTTTTTCCGTTCCTCGACCAGCTCCACAAGCCCATGCCGCTCAAGGGCTTTGAGATGGTAGTTGACCTTCTGCCGGGGCAGGCCGACCTTGACCGCCAGCTGGGTGGCGGAACCGGGCTCGACAAGCTCCTGCAGGATGCGGGTGCGGATCGGGTCCAGCGACGCTTCCGCCGCGGCGGGGTCCTCGATCACTTCGATGTCCAACATGCTTCTATTGTGCCTACCGACAATTTTTATTGTCAAGAATTTTTTTCTCGTCGGAGGGTTGCGGGCGCCATGCACGAGCCCCGCCGGCCTGTACCCGTGCGGTTAGCGAAGGAGTACCCTGCGTGTATCACTGTCCTTGAGGTGCAAGATGAGGTTCAATAGTCCGCCCGCTGGGTCCGGAGCCGATTGGCCACTCAGGCGCCGCAAAGGGCGGATTCGAGCCTGGGTTTTACGGCGCCCTGCCCTCGCTGCCTTGTCCATTGTCGCGGTCATCGCGCTTGTGGGCGCTACAATCTTTTTCGGCGCCTCCTGGTCCCGGTCATTGGTGGCGTCAGGGGCGGGCGCAAGCGGTGCTGCGGGCGGTGCTGGGGCCGTGAATACGGGCATCTCAAAGATCCAACACGTCATCGTCATCATGCAGGAGAACCGCTCGTTCGACAGCTACTTCGGCACGTTCCCCGGAGCGGACGGGATACCGATGCAAAACGGTTCCCCCACGGTGTGCGTTCCGGATCCGGCCCACAGCTTGTGCGTGAAACCGTACTACGACCCGTCTGACCGGAACTCCGGTGGCCCGCACAGCCAGAACAACGCCACGGCTGACATTGACGGTGGAAAGATGGACGGGTTCATTGCCCAGGCCGAGAAGGCGTCAGGAAACTGTGCACCTAACGCCCCAGCCTGCGCGGGCGGCAACCAAAGCGACGTGATGGGCTACCACGACGCGCGTGACCTGCCCAACTATTGGGCATATGCCAAGGACTTCACGCTTCAGGACCACATGTTCGAACCCAACGCCTCTTGGAGCTTGCCCGCCCACCTGTACATGGTCTCGGAATGGTCGGCCAAATGCAGCCGGGCGGACGACCCGCAATCCTGCGTCAATGCCCTTCAGAATCCGGGCAGCCCGCCGGACTTCACCACCTCAATCCAGTCCACACTCATCGGCAAGTGCCGGGCCGGCCTGCAGAACAAGACCTGCAAGGACGCGCTCGCCGCAGCGGGGATCACCCCGGACATCGCGACCCAACTGCACACCCTCATCACGCAAAACTGCGCCGGCTCGGATTCCTACACGAGTTGCCGGGCCGCGATCGACAAAGCAGCCCTCCCCGAAGCGCTCAAGCAAAAGCTGCTGGCGGCCGCCAAGCTGCTTGCTCCCCCTGACTACGCCTGGACCGATCTGACTTACCTGCTGCACAAACAGAACGTGCCCTGGGCCTACTACGTCTTCAACGGCACCGAGCCCGACTGCCAAGACGACGCAGCCATGACCTGCGCTCCCGTAACCCAGAACGCGAAAACCCCGGGCATCTGGAATCCGCTGCCCTATTTCGACACCGTGAAGCAGGACGGCCAGCTCGGCAACATCCAGTCCCTCGCCAACTTCTACGCCGCCGCCAAGAAGGGCACATTGCCTGCCGTGAGCTGGATCGACCCCACCGGAGCCGTCAGCGAACACCCCCCGGCACTGATCAGCACCGGGCAGGCGTACGTCACGGGCCTGATCAATGCCGTCATGTCGGGCCCGGACTGGAACAGCACCGCCATTTTCCTCTCGTGGGATGACTGGGGCGGTTTTTACGACCACGTCACCCCGCCCACCGTCGACCAGAACGGCTACGGCCTCCGCGTCCCGGGAATCGTCATCAGCCCCTATGCCAAGCAAGGCAACATCGACCACCAGATCCTCAGCCACGATGCCTACGCCAAGTTTATCGAAGACGACTTCCTCCACGGCCAACGCCTCGACCCAGCCGCGGACGGACGGCCAGATCCCCGGCCCGGCGTCCGTGAGGACAACCCCCAGCTTGGCAACTTGGTGAACGACTTCAACTTCAACCAGCAGCCCATCAAGCCTGTCATCTTGCCCGGGGGCACAACGTACTAGGCGGCCCCCGGGGCTGCCCTTGTTGCAGCCCCGGTAGAATGGACCGGTGATGCAATCCCCCCTTCCAGTGCGCGACGGCGTCAACGCCACCCGTCTGCGCCTCCCGGACGAGGGGCCTTGGGACACCGCAATGGACTACATGATGCACCGCTGGGGCCACATCGATCCCCAGGGCATCGAGGACAGGTTCGACGCCGGCGAGATCGTCGGCGAAGGCGGCGCGCCACTTGACCGCGGCACCCCGCTCGAAGAACACACCTTCATTTGGTACTACCGAACCCTGCCGCCGGAAACCCGGATGCCGGTGGAGATCAACATCCTGCACCAGGACCAGCACCTCTTGGTGGTCGACAAGCCCCACTTCCTGCCCACCACCCCGGGCGGCACCTACATCCAGGAATCGGCGCTCGTCCGGCTCCGGAACCAGCTGGACCTGCCAGACCTCATCCCGATGCACCGCCTCGACCGCATGACCGCCGGTGTGCTGCTGCTCTCCACCAACCCGAAGACCCGCGGCAAGTACCAGGTGCTCTTCGAAAAGCGGCAGGTGCAAAAGGAGTACGAGTGCGTCTCTGCCGCGGCACCCGCCGCAGGCTTTCCCGCCGTCGAGCTCCCCGCCGTCGTGCGCAACCGCATGACCAAATCCCGCAGCTACCTGCTCGCCGAAGTGATCGACGGCGAACCCAACGCGGAGACGCGCATTGAGCTGCTGAGAACGTTCGACGGCGGCGGGCACGACGGCGGCGCCGCTCGCCGAGCGCTGTACCGGCTTGAGCCCCACACGGGCAAGACCCACCAGCTTCGCGTGCACATGGCTTCGCTCGGGCTGGGAATCGTGAACGACGCGTTCTACCCCGAGCTCCTGGACAAAGCCCCGGACGACTATTCCAAGCCCCTGCAATTGCTGGCCCGTGGCATCCGATTCGTTGACCCCATCAGCAAGCAAGCCGTGGAATACCGGAGCGAGCTTGAGTTGAGCGAAGCCCACCCCGCCTGACGCTCGCTCACCAATACCGGCCCCTCCCCCAACCCTCGCTCACCTATCACGGCTTTTCCTCAAACCCTCGCTCACCAATACCGGCCCCTCCCCCAACCCTCGCTCACCAAAATTGGGGAACATGTCCACCCTGTGTCATATCTGCAGGAGGGTCGACCGAACGGGCAGCATAAGTGAACGAGCGTCGGGGTGACGAGCGCTCGCAGCACCGAAACGAAGGCGGGCTCCCAGCCTCCAACCGGACCGGACGTATATGCTCAGTTTTGCCGGCCTGGCGACCAGGCGCGGTATTCGGTCTCGCGAAAAGGAACCACATGGCCCACGCTGAAAACGAAGTCTCGATCAACCGCCCCGCAAACGACGTCTATGCCTTCTTGGCAGACGGGCTCAACAACAAGCTGTGGCGTCCGGCCGTCAAGACTGCCGCCCTCGCGAGCGGCGAAGCTGGCGCCCAGGGTGCTGTGTACTCCCAGACGCTGGCCGGCCCCGGTGGTCGCACGATCGCCGGCGACTACGAGATCACCGAAGCCCAGCCGGGCAAGCGCCTCGACTTCCAGGTCATTGCTGGCCCGGCCCGCCCAACTGGATCCTTCACTTTGGACGAAAACGAAGGCCGCACCACAGTGCGCTTTGCCTTGGATCTCCAGCCCAAGGGCTTCATGAAGCTCATGGGCTCGATGATCACCAAGACCATGGAGTCGGAAGTCGGACAGCTCGGCCAGCTGAAGACCGTGCTTGAAGAGGGCCCCGCCTGAAGCTCCCCCGGGACGTGCGGGGTCCAAGAGTGACTACGCCCCCGGCATCAGGCCGAGCTGGACCATCATTCCGGCGACATCGGGGTGGGCGCTGAACGAGGTGTACTTGCCATCCCGCACCGATGCAAAATAGGAACCGGTGCCCGTGACACTCTTTCCCGTCGCGGGCAGTTCCATGCCTCCAACCACGAGGGGGCCGGTGTTCGTACCAGTGAATTCGACTTCGGCAGCTACGGCGTCCTCAGTGACCACCCGATTGACACTGCGCACATGCATGTCAGGAAACGCCGTGAACCATGTCTCCATGTACTGCCGCACCTGATCCGTCGAGTGCAGTGCCTCGGGCAGCGACACATCCGATAACGTGAAAACATCCGCGAACAGGTCAGCAAAGTCAGCGGCGTCATGGTGGTCCCAAGCCGCCATGCCACGATCATCCAGCCGCCGAACTTCTTCGATCAACATCATGTACCTCCCTAAAACTCGGCCCCGGCAGGGGGTGCCGGGCCCTGTTTTTTGATCTTAGGACGGGCATTAGGCGGGGACAATGAGCTGCGAAAACTCCGGAATTACCAAGCCGTTCCGGGAAAGAACACGCTCCGGAACACGTCGGTTGTCTCTGCGCTGAACAGCACAAATTCCACGAGTTCCAGCTCACCGGAGCCGTCGTCGCCAAAGCGACGGACGGCGTCGAGCGCTACAGTGGCGACATCCCGCGCGTCCCAGCCATAGATCCCCGCGCTGATTGCGGGAAACGCAACGGAACGTGCCCCGAGGGACACTGCCACTTTCAGGCTCTCGTGGAAACACGAAGCCAACAGTTTCGGATCGCTCTGGCCGGCGTGCCGGTTGGGACCGACGGTGTGGATCACCCATCGGGCAGGCAATGTGAACCCGGGAGTGGCCACGGCCTGGCCCACTGGCAGACCGTCTGGCAAGGAGGTCCTTCGAAGCTCCCGGCAAGCGTCCACAAGCTCAGGGCCGGCGGCGCGGTGGATGGCGCCGTCGACTCCGCCTCCACCCATCAAAGAAGAGTTGGCCGCGTTGACGATCGCATCGACGTCGCGCGTCGTGATGTCGCCTTGCAGGATCTCAAGCCGCATGGCGCCAGTCTTGCACGACACTCCGTCGGATGCACCAAAGTGGGGTAATTTGTGCCCATGGACATCACCGCCGCCGATGGCTGGGGAGCCGCGATCTATATCTGGATCATCCCCATGGTGGTGGGCGATGCCTTCTTCCCGCCCATCCCCTCCGAGATGCTGGTGATTACTGGTGGCGCGCTGGCGGCCGAGGGCCGGGTCAACTTTTGGCTCGTGGGTTTGCTTGCCGCCGTCGCGTCTTGGTTGGGCGACATTCTGGTATTCCAGCTCTTCAAACGCCGTTTGAGCCATATCCTGGACCGCTGGGCGTGGGGTCGCAAAGTCCATCAGGGCATCCATCGGGCCATCGCCAAGGCCGGACGTTCTTCCACCTACGGTGCGATCATCGGCGCCCGGTTCATCCCAGGTGGGCGGCTTGCCGCCTCGGCCGCTGCCGGGATCGCCGAGGTTTCCTCCCGCGGTTTCAGCCTGTGCGCTGGTTTGGGCGGGCTGCTGTGGGCCACCTGGCAGGCAGGATTGGGTTATTTCGCAGGCTCGACGACGAAGCTTCCGTTCTGGGCGAGCTCACTGATCGGCGTCGGCGTGGGGTTGCTGATCGGCGTCGTGGTGGGCGTGATCGTCACGCGTCGCCGGGGCGACCGCTCGCCGGTGGACGAGCCGGGCGAGCCGCCGCATCTTTAGGCGCTGCCCTTTTGAGCGGTCGCCGCCGTCGGACTCAGATCGGCGACCATTTCCCCCGCATGCGGCGCAACACGTAAAGGTTCCCTGTGAGCGCAACGCGTTCGACGGCGTCGCGCATCATGGCTGCCGACGCGCGGGCCTCGCTGTTCTCGCCTGGGTAGTCGCGGGCCTCCACCAGGAAGCGAACACTGATCTGCGGCACGCCGCCAGCGATGTCCAGCTGATTGGCTTCGACGTGGTGCCGCGTCTCCAAGGCCTCGACCGCAGCGGCCATCACCGACTCGGGCGGGTTGCCCGGTTTGAGCCCGGTGATCTTCAACTTGGTCTGGAACGAAGGCATCCATCAACCCTAAACGCTCGCTCACCTATGGCGCCCCAACCAGGAACGCTCACTCACACATGAGCCCAAACGGCGGCTCCCTCCTGCAGATGATCTGCAGGAGGGAGCCCGATTCTTCGTTCAGAAATGAGCGAGCGTTCCCAAAAATGCCCACATAAGTGAGCGAGCGTCGCAAGGGAAGGGAAGGGAAGCGTCGGAAGGGAAGGTGAGCGTTAGCCGGTGTTGCGGAGGCCGGCGGCCACACCGTTGACGGTGATGAGCATGGCCCGTTGGAGTCGCTCGTCGATCTCGGCGCCGGAAATGGAAGCTTCGCGGACGCGGCGCAACAACTCCACCTGCAGGTAGCTGATGGGGTCGAGGTATTGGTCACGGATTTCGAGGGAACGCTTGAGCGTCGGCTGGGCTTCCAGGAGCTCGGTTTCGCCGCTCAGGAGTTCCACTTCGGCAACAGTGAGGTCGTACTCAGTGCGGATCGCTTTGAAGAGGTGGTGCAGCTCTTCCGGAACCAGCGAAGACACATAATGCCCGGCGATGTCCATGTCCGTCTTGGCCAGGGTCATCTCCACGTTGGAAATCACGGACTGGAAGAAGTGCCAGCGCTTCATCATCTCGGCAAGCTCGGCGGTGTTGCCAGCCTCGCGGGCGGCCTTCAGGCCTGAGCCCACTCCGAACCAGCCCGGAACGATCTGCCGCGACTGGGTCCAACCGAACACCCACGGGATGGCCCGCAGCCCACCCAGTCCCGCGCCGGAGTCCGGGCGCTTGGAGGGACGCGAGCCGATGTTCAGGGATCCGAGCTGCTCCACCGGTGTCGAGGCCAGGAAGTACGCGGGCAAGTCCGGATCGTCGATCAGCGAACGGTACTGGGCGAACGCGGCGTCGGAAATGATCTCCATGACCTGCCCGTAGCGTTCGCGCTCGTCTTCGGAAGTGCGCGGGGTCCGGTGCAGCGCAGAGCCTTGCATCACGGCGGCCAGTGAGAGCTCCAGGTTTTCGCGGGCGAGCTCCGGGAGGGAGTACTTGTCCGAGATGACTTCGCCTTGCTCGGTGAACTTGATGGCGCCTTCCAGCACGCCGTTCGGCTGGGCCATGATGGCGTCGTAGGTCGGTCCGCCGCCACGGCCCACGGAACCGCCGCGGCCATGGAAAAGCCGAACGTTTACGCCGTGCTTGGCGGCGACGTCGCGCAGCTTTCGCTGGGTTTTGTGGATCTCCCACTGGCTGGTCATGACACCGGATTCCTTGTTGGAGTCCGAGTAGCCCAGCATGATCTCCTGGACGTCCCCGCGCAGCCGCACCAGCGAACGATATGACGGATCGGAAAGCAGCAGGTCCACGATTTCGGCCGAGGCGCGCAGCTCTTCCACGGTTTCCAGGAGCGGGGCGAAGCCGATCTTGGCATACGGAGCCGCGCCGAAGAGGTCGATCAGCCCAGCCTCACGGGCCAGTACGGCGGCGGCCAGGACATCGTCCGCGCCGCGCGTCATGGAAATGATGTAGGTTTCGACGACGTCCGGCCCGTACGTCTGGAGGGCGTGGCGGATGCTGCGGAAGACGTCGTACGTGCGGTCGCCGTCGCCGTCGAGCTTGATGGGGTGGCCGGACAACGGCCGGCGGGAAGCCAGCTCCGCACTCAGTCGCTCAAAGCGCTCGGCGCGGCTCAATTCACCGTAGGGGGTTCCGACGCCGATCCGGTCCACCAACTGCCCGACGGCGTCGTGGTGGTAGTCGGCGTGTTCACGGATGTCGAGGGTCGCCAAGTGCAGCCCGAAGGAAGCGATCGCGCGGCGGACACGGGCCAGGGCGCCGTCGGCCACGAGCACGGCCGAGTGCTTCCGCAGCGAGGCCTCCAGCAGCTCAAGTTCGGCCAGCAGCTCCGACGTTGAGGCGTAGTCGCGGCCGGCTTCGTGGTATTTGGACGCAGCCACACGACGGCCCGTGTTGAGGAGCTTGGCCTTGATGCACGTCAGTTTGAGGCGGTACGGCTCCTGCGCGTTCAGCTCCAGGATGCGCTTGTCCAAGCCGGGCAGGTTCTTGAGGTCGACGGCGATCGAGTCCAGGAGGTCCTCTTCCGCGTCCACCAGGGCCGTCGAGTTGGAGAGGATCGAAATCAGTTCGTCGATCATCGAGATGCTGATCCGCACGGCATGCTGGTTCTGAAGCTGCAGGATTTCTCGGGTGACGGAAGCGGTGACGTTCGGGTTGCCGTCGCGGTCTCCGCCGATCCAGGAACCGAAGCGGATGGGGGCGTTCTGCGCGGGGAGGACGACGCCGTGCTCACCCAGCAGTTCAGTGAGGTCCGTGAGCATTTCCGGCATGGCGTCGGTCAGGATGCTGCTCAGGTAGTAGATGGCGTTGCGGGCCTCGTCCACTGGGGTGGGGCGGACCTGGCGCAATTCGTCTGTCTGCCACATCTGGTCGATGATCTCGGCGAGCTGGCGGTCCTGGCGGCGGCGCGCTGCCGTGCCCTCAAGGGTTGACTCGGCCAGGACATCCGAGAGCTTGCGGATCTTGTCCAGCACCGAACGGCGCGAAGCCTCGGTGGGGTGGGCGGTGAAAATAGGGCGAACGTCCAGCTTATTGACGACATCCTGCAGGGCCTGGGTTCCGGCCTCGTCGGCGATCTCGGCCACGGCTTTGGCTAGCCAGCCGTCCTTTTCCTGGCGGGTGCGCAGTCCGCGGACGCGGTGCACTTGCTCGGCGGCGTTGGCGAGGTGGAAATAGAAGGCGAAGGCGCGGACCAGCTCGGTGGCTTCCTCAAGCGGCAGGGAGGCGAGGAGCTCCCGGACCTGGGCGACGACGTCGTGCGCGCTCCACGGGCCGGTAGCGTCAGCCCCACCGCGGGCGGCTTCCTTGGATTCCTTGGTAAGCAGGCGCACTTGCTCGACGAGCTGCAGCAGCTCCGGGCCGTGCTGACGTACCAGCGACTCTCCGAGAAGCGTGGAGACGCGGCGGACGTCGGCCCGCAGTTCCGCGGCAAGGTCGGTGCTGAGATGTGCAGTGTCAACCATGAAAATACCTTCTGGCGTTGGGTGTGGCCCGTACACTGCGCTGGATACTGTGAGCCGGATTACTAATATTCCTAGGGAATCCTACCCGTAGCTCTTGAGGCTGTGGGAATCCGTCTCAGATGTTGTCGCTGAGTCCGCCGTAGCCGCCCGCCCGGGCTGCCGTGCCGCCCAACTGACTCGCAGTTGTTGTCGTTATCAGCCCTCAGAACGACAACTACTGCGAGTTAGTTGGGTTCCGGGAATGGCGGCGAGAGGTGCATGGTTAAGCCAACGACACACCGCCCGAACCGCTGGAGGAACCATGAGCACAACAGCCCCCGCAACTGATGCCCAGCTCGAACGCTGGCAGCGTTTCCGCAACGGCCGCAACGCTGCCCTCGCGGCGGAACACGGCTGGCTGACGCTCACGTCCTTCCAGTGGCTCGAATCCGCACCTGCCGCCGTCGAACTCGTCCCGGGGCTCTGGTCAACGGACGGCACGACGGCGACACTCACCGCGAGCGCAGCTGATGGACTCACGCTCGTGGAGACGGGAGCTCCCGTGGATGGCACGATTTCGGCCACACTCCAGGATGAGGAATCGCTCATCTGGGTGCAGTTCGGCGGCGCGGATGGCACGGAGGTGGTGGTGGAACTGGCCATGCGCGCGGACAAGTACGCCATCCGCACGAGGGACGACTCCTCGCCGGTGTTGACGGAGTTCGACGCCGTTCCCACCTACGAATACAACCCGGATTGGGTGCTCGAGGGCCGTTTCGAGGCGTACCCTGAACCGGTGGATGTACCGATCGGGACGGCCAACCCTTTGGTGGACGGGGTGCATCGATCCGTGGGCGAGGTCGTTTTCCGGGCGCCTGGCCTTCCCCACGAGATCCGCCTGCACGCCGAGGCCGAGAAGCTCGGAGCGCTCACCGTCACCTTCCACGACGAAACGAACGGCAACACCACGGACGAATGGCGCAAGCTGGCGGTTTCACGTCCCCGGCACGATGGCTCAGTGGTGCTGGACTTCAACCGCGCCATCAACTACCCGAGTGCTTTCACGCCGTATGGCACGTGCCCCATGCCCGTGACCGGAAATTCGATCGACGTGGCGGTCGAAGCCGGGGAGAAACTGCCTGCGGGCCGGATCGTCTGAGCCGAGTCGGCTAAACGCAGTCGTCTAAACCAAAAGCGTTACATCTCATACGAGGCAGGGTACACTCTTCTTGGAAAGCGCTTACCAAGCGCCCCGAAACGACACTGACGTCAGCAACCCCGCCCCCGGGGGACAGATGAGGAGAGCTATGGGCACCCTGTCCGCGCCCGTCCCGGCAGAACACAAAGAGCCCCGCCATGAGCCCAGCAACGTGGCCCTTGTGGGGGTCCACGGCTTCGGCGCGCACCACTTGGAGAACCTCGAAAGGCTCCAGGCCAACGGCGTCGTGCGCCTTGTCGCCGTGGCGGATCCGAATCCGCCTACTCCCGGTGCGCTCCCACCCGGAACCGCTGTATTCAGCAACTTGGACGAACTCCTGGCGGGAATCCCCGCCCTGGACCTGGTCATTGTGGCCACCCCCATCCAGACGCACGCTCAGCTCGCCCTCACAACGCTCCCCTACGCAGACCTGTACCTCGAGAAGCCTCCAGTCGCTTCCCTTGCCGACTTCAATCGCCTGCAGGAAGCCGCCACCGCCGCCGGCAGGAGCGTTCAGGTCGGCTTCCAAAGCCTCGGATCCCGGGCTCTCCTGGCCATTGAGGAACTGCTTGCGGCGGGAGAGATCGGCACGCTTCTGGGCATCTCGGCCACCGGGCGTTGGGTGCGTGACCGCGCCTATTACAAGCGCTCCCGCTGGGCGGGCAAACGCAGCCTGGACGGCGTCGATGTCGTCGACGGGGTAGCAACCAACCCGCTGGCACACGCCATCGCCACCGCGCTGAGGATCGCGGGGGCGCGGACGGTGGACGATCTTGCCTCCGTGGAAACAGACCTGTACCGCGCCAATGACATCGAATCCGACGACACCTCGGTGATCCGGATCCGGACCGCCGAAGGCTTGCCCATCACGTGCGCGCTCACCCTGTGCGCCGCCGAATCCGTGGAACCGTACATCACCCTGCAAGGCAGCGAAGGCACGGCGGTGCTCTACTACACCGAAGACCGCCTCAGTGTCAGCTCTGCGTCCGGCGAGCGTGAAACGGCATACAGCCGGGTAGACCTCACCGAGGACCTACTGGAGCACCGTCACCAACAGCGCTCCGCGCAGCGCCCTGCATCCGCCGCACCGCTGATCAGCCCGCTCGCGGACAGCGGCGCCTTCATGCAGGTGCTGGAGGCGATCCGCACCGCGGAATCTCCGGCGCTGATCCCGGAGCGGTACGTCACTTGGGAGGGCGAGGGTGACGCTGCCCGTGCCGTGATCGTCGGAATCGAAGATGCATTGGAACGCGCGACGGCGGCCCACGCCACGTTCAGCGGACTTGGCTTGCCTTGGGCGCGGCCAGCCGTCGACGCCGGAAGGCCTGTTTTGAGCCTGCCCGACGGCGGTCTGCCGAGCCCCACTGTTGTTGAAGCCGGGCAGCGCGGCGCTGCTGTGTTGGCAACCCTGCAGAGCGGTGCCGGCCTTGCCACGAGGCTCTCCCCGAGGCCCTATTTGCACCCGGTCCGAACACTCGCCGGTGTCAAGGTCACCGATCACCTGCCGGCCGACCACTCTTGGCACCTTGGCGCGGGATTCGCGTTGCAGGACGTGAATGGCAGCAATTTCTGGGGCGGCAAAACGTACACCCGTGCTGCCGGGCGCTACGAAGAACGGCAAGACCACGGCTGCATCATCGAGGTGTCCGCAACGTCCCGTCCAGGCCTGCTGGAGCAGGAATTGAGCTGGCAAGCACCAGATGGCACCGAACTGCTCCGGGAACGCCGCACCACCCGCTCCAGGCTGCTTGACCGCCGCACATGGCAACTGGACCTGACAACAGAGCTGACCGCCGTCGTCGACTCCTCCTTGGGCAGCCCTGGCTCGAACGGTGCCCTCGGAAGCGGCTACGGCGGCTTCTTCTGGCGTTTGCCCGCCTGCTCCGGCGCGGAAGTCTTCACAGCGGAAAGGCACGGCGAACCCGAAGCCCACGGCTCCGCATCGCCGTGGCTGGCCTGGACGGCGGACTTTACTGAAGGCCCCGCCACCCTGGTGTTCGCTGCCCCGGCTGAGGCGCAGGATCCCTGGTTCGTCCGGATGGCGGATTATCCCGCAGTGGGTTCGGCCCTTGCGTGGGACCGGCCGGTTGAGCTTGCGGCAGGCGAATCCTTGGTCCGCTCCTTCACGGTGTGGATCGTCGACGCCAAGTTGTCTCCGGCTGAGGTTGCCAAGCTGGCGGCCGGCCGGGACTCCGCCGCAGGATAGGTACGCAGAAAGGCGGGGGCACCACATGGTGCCCCCGCCTGTTTGCGCTGGGGTGTTTATGCGAAGGGCAGCACAAGCTCCGCGTACCGCTGCTTCATGGTTTCCAGGACCGAATCGCCGTCGGCGTCCCAGATGTCCTGGTTGAAGATCTCCACCTCGATGTCGCCGGTGTAGCCGGCGTCGCGCACCCAGGTACCGATCGTCGCGAAGTCGATCACGCCGTCGCCCATCATGCCGCGGGAGAGCAGGGCGTCGGCGGCGATGGGGAGGTTGAAGTCGCACACTTGGTACGAGGCGATCCGGCTTTCCCGGCCAGCCCGCTGGATCTGCTGCTTCAGTTCCGGATCCCACCAGACGTGGAAAGTGTCGACGGCGACGCCGACCGCCTTTGCGTCGTAGGGTGCGGCGAGGTCGAGTGCCTGTCCGAGTGTGGAAATAAGCGCACGGTCCGCTGCGTACATCGGGTGCAGCGGCTCAAGGACCAAACGGACCCCGTGCTCGACGGCGAAAGGAACCAGGTCCTCGAGCCGATCGGCCACGCGCTGGCGGGCCGCGACGACGTCCTTCTCCCCCGGCGCCAGGCCGCCGACCACCAGGAACAGCTCCTGCGTGTCCAGCGCCACCGCTTCCAGGACCGCCGCCCGATTGTCGGCCAGCGCAGCCGCCTGCCCTTCGGCGTCGGCCGCCGTGAGGAAGCCGCCGCGGCAAAGGGACGAAACCCGGAGTCCACCGTCCTTGATCAGCTTGGCGGCCTTGTCCAAGCCGGCGTCGGCGACGATGTCCCGCCACGGCCCGATCGCCGGAATTCCGGCCCGGACACAACCGTCCACAGCCTGGGCCAGCGTCCATTTCTTCGTGGTGGCGCTGTTCAGTGACAACCGCGAAAAGTCCGACAACCTTGAAAAGTCGCTCATGCGCCCACTCCGTTGATCCTCAGGAAGTCGGACATCCGGAACGCGGCCAGCGCGGGATCGCGCAGGAGCCCGGCTTGGTCCGCGAGTTCGAAGGTCCGTGCCAGGTGGACCACCGAACGGCCGGAATGCAGGCCGCCGACCATCTGGAATCCGGGCTGCTTTCCGTTGAGCCAGGACATGAAGGCGATCCCGGTCTTGTAGTAGAACGTGGGGGAGCTGAAGATGTGTTTGCCCAGTTCGCGGGTGGAGTCCAGGATGGCGCGCCCGTCCGCAGCGTCGCCGGCGTCGTACTTCTGCAACGCGAGTGAGGCGGCAGGGTAGATCGCGGCGAAGATGCCCAGCAGCGCGTCCGAGTGGTGGATCCCGTCGCCGTCGATCAACTCCGGGTAGTTGAAATCGTCCCCGGTATAGAGGCGCACGCCGTCGGGAAGCGCGGCCCGCAGCGCAATCTCATGGCTGGCGTCGAGCAGCGAGACCTTCACGCCGTCCACCCTGTCCGCGTGATCGCGTATCAGGCCAAGGAAGGTTTCTGTCGCTTCGGTGACTTTGTCCGAGCCCCAATAGCCGGCGAGTGCCGGATCGAACATAGTTCCGAGCCAGTGCAGGATGACGGGCTGGTCCACTTCCCCTAGGAGCGTGGAGTAGACGTGCAGGTAGTCCTCGCGGCTGGCAGCCACTTTGGCCAGTGCCCGGGACGCCATGATGATGACTTTTGGTCCGGCTTCGCTCACGACGGCGATCTGCTCGCGGTACGCGTCCAGCACGGCCTTGACTCCGGCGGGACCCTCGGGCAGCGCTGCGAGGTCCAGCTGGTCGGTTCCGGCGCCGCAGGACACGAGGTCCTGGACGGTCTTGCCGGCGGTGGCGGCGTTGCCGGACGCCACCACGGAAGCAGCTTCGACGCCGGTGCGCTTGATGAGCTGCTGCGTCGCGGCCCAGTCCAGGCCCATGCCGCGCTGGGCAGTATCCATGGCATCGGCAACACCCAGGCCGTAGGACCACAGCTCGTGCCGGTACGCCATGGTGGCGTCCCAGTCTAGCCGGGCCGGGGCGCCCGGAGTGTTGTCGGCTGTCGCTTCGGGAATCACGTGTGCCGCCGCGTAGGCCCGCCGGGACGTCAGCGGGGCCGTCGGCTTGGGCCACGACGTGGCTGGCTGCAGCGTGTAGGGGCGAGTGCCGCCGTCGTTCGTGGGAAGGAGAAGGGAGGTCATCAGAGCACGGTCTCCGGGATATCGATGGTGCGGCGCTCGTCGTTGGACTGCAGGCCGAGCTCGGCGAGCTGCACGCCGCGGGCAGCGGAAAGCAGGCCGAAGCGATGCTCGCGGCCGGCGACGACGTCGCGTAGGAATTCTTCCCATTGCAGCTTGAAGCCGTTGTCCAGATCGTCGTTGGCGGGCACTTCCAGCCATTGGCTGCGGAAGGATTCGGTGACGGGCAGGTCCGGGTTCCAGACGGGCTTGGGAGTGTGGGCGCGCTGCTGCGCGACGCACTTGTTCAAGCCCGCGACGGCCGAGCCGTGCGTGCCGTCGATCTGGAACTCGACCAGTTCGTCCCGGTAGACGCGGACGGCCCAGGAGGAGTTGATCTGGCCGACGACGTCGTCCCCGCCCGGGGTCTCTAGCTCGAAGATGCCGTAGGAAGCGTCATCCGCCGTGGCCTTGTATTCCTTGCCCTGTTCGTCCCAGCGGGTCGGGATGTGGGTGGCGGTCTTGGCATTAACGCTCTTGACCTTGCCGATGATGCCTTCCAGGACGTAGTTCCAGTGGCAGAACATGTCCGTTGTCATTCCACCGCCGTCTTCCTTGCGGTAGTTCCAGGACGGGCGCTGTGCCGCCTGGATATCGCCTTCGAAGACCCAGTAGCCGAATTCGCCGCGGATGGACAAGATGCGGCCAAAGAAGCCTTCGTCCACCAGGCGGCGCAGCTTGACCAGGCCCGGCAGGTAGAGCTTGTCGTGCACCACGCCTGCCGTAACGCCGGCTTCCTTGCCGATGCGGGCCAGCTCAATGGCTTCCTCCAGCGTCTCCGCCGTCGGCTTTTCGGTAAAAATGTGCTTCCCGGCGCGCATGGCCTTCTTCAGCGTCGCTGCGCGGAGGCTGGTCATCGATGCGTCGAAGACGACGTCCACCGTGGGGTCATTGATGACCGCGTCAAGGTCCGTGGACCACTCGGATACCTTGTGCTTTTCGGCGAGTTCGCGGATCTTGCCCTCGTTGCGGCCCACCAGGACCGGTTCAACCTGGATGCGGGTGCCGTCCGCCAGGGTGAAGCCCCCGGCGTCCCGGATGGGAAGGATGGAACGCAGCAAGTGCTGGCGGTAGCCCATCCGGCCGGTGATGCCGTTCATGGCGATTCTTACGGACTTTGTTGCTGTAACAGAATTGGTGCCCATGAGTCCTCTTCAATGGTAAGTAAATGAAGTGGGAAAGCGCATTCCCAATGCATCCATGATGACACGCGAGCGCGTGGCTGGCAATCGCTTTCCCGGAGCGAGTTCCGACTGCAATAATCGGATGTTGCTGAAGGTGCCCAAGACCAAGGTTTTGAAGAGGAGTTGTCCGTGACTGCAAGCACGCTGTCCGAAGTGGCCAAACTGGCCGGCGTCTCCCCGGCCACCGCCTCCCGGGTGCTCAATGGCTCCGCCAGGACGCCGGCACCGGAGATCGCCGAGCGCGTCCGGCAGGCGGCAGACACCCTCGGCTACATCGCGAACGCCCAGGCCCAGGGCCTCGCAAAAGCGCGCTCCGGGTTGATCGGGCTGATTGTGCACGACATCACCGATCCCTACTTCTCCGCCATAGCCCGCGGAGTCCAGGCCGCAGCACGGGAGCAAGGCAAGATGGTCTTGCTGGCCACCACCGAGGGCACTCCTGCCGACGAACGGGCCGCCGTCGCCGCCTTCGCCGCACGCAGGGCGGACTCAATCGTCATAGCGGGATCGCGGTCTACCCAGCCGGGCGATAAGGACAGCAATACCGAGCTCGCGGCTGAACTTGACCGGTATTGCCGCAATGGCGGCAAGGTCGGCGTCGTGGGGCACTCCATCGTGGGGGCCTCCCATCCGGATGGGTACCACGTGGTTGACGTTCCGAACGAAGAATTGGCCGCGAAGCTCGCCGTCGAACTTTCCGCCGGCACGCAAGGGGACTTCGTGATCATCGGCGGCCCCGAAGGACGTCTGACATCAGATGACCGTATCCGCGGCTTCCAGCGGGGGCTGAGCGACGCCGGGCTGCCGGAGGCCGAGGTGATCCGTAGCCGGTTCAACCGCGAGGGTGGCTATGAAGCCGGACTCCAGCTTGCAGCCCGGATCAAAGCCGGACAATCAGGGGGTACCAGGCTGTGCATCTTCGCGGCGAACGACGTCATGGCAATCGGCGCAGTGGCGGCGCTTCGCTCCGAAGGCCTTCGGATTCCCCGGGATGCTCTCATTGCAGGATTCGATGACATTGAAACCCTGCGCGACTTCCGGCCGCCCCTGACCACCGTGAATCTGCCGCTTGAAGAGATCGGCCGGCTCGCCGCACTTGGAAGCTCCAACGATCGAGACGGAAGCGAGGATGCCAGCGCCCATTCCTCCGTCACGGGCACAGTTGTGCTGCGACGAAGCACCGAAACAGCATCGGCCCCAGGATAATCCCCGGAGTTCCCACCGTTGTGACCGGCGCAACAATTTAACCTTGACAGCGGGGCCGCGCGGGTGTCTCATGGAAAGCGCTTACCAGATGGGAAAGCGCATACCAAGCGGCAGTTGAGTCCGATTCTTGCGATGGCGCCGCCCTCCTACTGGAAACCAGACCCAAAGACGGGAAGGCCCTCCAGTGGCCCACACGACTTGTCCAAAGGAGGACAATATGAAGATCGACGCGAGTACACAGCGAAGTTCAACCGGACCTCGGCAGTCCAGCACCACGAAGAAGGCCGCAGCCAGCGGCTGGATCGGCAGTGCCCTTGAGTACTACGACTGGTTCATCTATGCGCAGGCCGCTGCGCTCGTCTTCCCCGGCGTCTTCTTCCCCGCGGGAAATCCGACCGTTGCGCTGATCGCTTCCTTGGGTACCTACGCCGTGGGTTACGTGGCCCGCCCGATTGGCGCCTTCGTCCTCGGGCAATGGGGCGACAAGCACGGCCGGAAGAACGTTCTAGTCCTCGCCATGTTGATGATGGGCGTTTCGACCTTCGCCGTCGCCCTGCTGCCCACCTACGGCCAAGTCGGCCTCCTGGCGCCTATCCTGCTGGTTGCCGTCCGACTTATCCAGGGCTTTGCGGTGGCCGGCGAACTAAGCGGTGCCAGCGCCATGATCGTGGAACACGCGCCCTTCGGTCGCCGCGGCTTCTACGCAAGCTTCGCCCTCCAGGGCACCCAGGCGGGACAAATCATTGCTGCCGCGGTCTTCCTCCCACTCTCGGCCGTGCTCTCCAACGAAGCATTCAAATCCTGGGGCTGGCGCATTCCGTTCCTCCTCAGCGCCCTCGTAGTGTTCGCCGGATACATGATCCGCCGCCGGGTCGAAGAAACCCCCATCTTCACTGAAGAAAAGGCTCACCAGGAGATCCCCAAGATGCCGATCGTCCGCGTACTGCGGGAAAGCGGCCTCGACGTGGTGCGGGCTGTCTGCATGACCCTGGTCAACGTCGTAGGCGTCACCGTAGCAGTCTTCGGTGCGGCGTACGCCACCCAGCCGGGCTACGGCGTCGGCATGAGCACTACCGTCTACCTCTGGATCCCGGTCCTGGCCAACGTCGTCGCACTGGCTCTCATCCCCTTGTTCGGAGACCTCTCGGACCGGTTCGGCCGCCGGCCGCTGATGATCTTCGGCTCGCTAAGCTCGGGTGTGCTGGCCTACGCCTACCTGTACGCGGTCAGCCAGAACAATGTACTGCTCACCATCGTTCTCTCGATCGTCATGTGGGGCACGCTTTACCAGGTCTGGAATGCGACATTCGCCAGCTTCTTCCAGGAGCTCTTCCCCGCCCGCACCCGCGTCACGGGATTCGCCATCTCGCAGAACATCGGCCTGGTCATCACCGCGTTCCTTCCGAGCATCTTCACGGCAATCGCCCCGCCGGGATCGGCGAATGTCCCGCTCATCATCGGGTCCATCTGCTTCGGAATCTGTATCATCGGCGCCGTTGCCGCCTGGTCGGCCAGGGAAACGTACCGCATCCCCCTCAACCAGTTGGGCACCCAGAACGCGACGCCGGTTGCTCGCGAGGAGTACCGCCGGCTCCGGAGCGGCTCCCGGTAACCCGAGAGGCGAACTATTTTATTTGCCCTTTGAATGAAACGATTCAGCGAGAAAAGGAGCAACCCGGTCTGAGTCCCCGGACTCAGACCGGGGCTGTTTCCCATCGCCGCGCTTCAAGCTCCGGCCTGGGAAACAAGCCCCGGAATGGCGAGCCCAGAAGCCCCGGACCAAAACGGAAGCCAACGGCCGGAAACCGAACCACTCAAACGATCGCGGAAACCCCTGTCACGGCCCGGCCCACAATGAGCGAGTTGATCTCGAACGAGCCTTCGTAGGTGTAGATCGCTTCCGCGTCGGCAAAGATCTTGGCCATCCGGTAATCGGTCACAATGCCGTTCCCGCCGAGGATGGACCGCCCCATCGCCACGGTTTCGCGCATGCGGGCGCTGCAGTACGACTTAGCCAATGCCACCTGGGCCATCTGGGCGCCGCCGTGCCGCACTCCCTTGCTGTCCGTGTAGATATCCTCCTGCAGCTGGGCAATCCTGACCATCATGCCCATGCTGGCCACGGCATTTCCGAGCATGTCCACCAGTTGCTGCTGGATGAGCTGGAACTTCGCCAGCGGGCGGCCGAACTGCTGGCGTTCAAGCGCGTACTTCCGGGCGACGTCGAACGCCGCCAACTGTTGTCCCACGGCCTGCCAGGCCACCATGAGCCTGGACCCGCGCAGCAGGTGGTTGGTGTCGGCGAAGCTGTTGATCCCCGCGAAACGGTCCGCCTCGGCAATCCGGACGTCTTTCAGGATAATGTCGGCGTTTTGCACGGTGCGTAGGGCGATCTTGTTCTCGATCTTGCTGCGCGTAACCCCGGGCAGGCCGGCGTCCACAATGAAACCCCGGACCGCGCCGTCGGCCTCGTCCCGGGCCCACACGAGCATGTGATCGCAGAACGTCCCGTTGCCGATCCAGCGCTTGGCACCGTTCAACACCCAGTAGTCGCCGCCGTCGTCGGCTCCCCCGGTGACCCGCCGGGCCACCGTCTGCATGCCGCCGGCAACATCGGATCCATGGTCCGGTTCCGTGAGCGCGAAGGCTCCGGTGGTCCGCAGATTGGAGGCGTCGTCGAGGTAGCGGTCCTGTTGGTCCTTGGAGCCGAACTCGTAGAGCGCCTCGATGAAGAGATCGTGGTGGACCATGAAGAACGTGGCGATGGAGGTGTCCACGCGGGTCATTTCCGCGATCACGAGCCCGGCGAACAGGTTGCTGTAGCCGCGATGCGTGGGGGTGCTGAGCCGGAGCGCGGCGAGTTTTGGCAGGATGTGCGCCGGGAACTCAGCTTTGTCCCACCAATCCTTGGCATAGGGTGCGATTTCCGTGGCCAGGAATTCCCGGAGCTCGTTGAGCTTGCGCTGTTCCTGGACACTGAGGAGCGATTCGAAATCGAAAAAATCCGCCGCAGGCAAAGAATCAGGGAGGGAACCAACTGAGGGCCCGATTGCGGCAGCCAGCTTGGGCGTCTGGGTCACTTCGGTGCCATCCGGATAGCGCCGTCGAGTCGGATGGTTTCCCCGTTGAGCATGGCGTTTTCCACGATGTGCGCCACGAGGTTGGCGTACTCGGCGGGACGGCCGAGACGTGCGGGGTGCGGTACCTGCTGGCCCAGGGAAAGCTGCGCGTCCTGTGGCAGTCCGGCCAGCATGGGGGTTTCGAAGATGCCCGGCGCAATGGCCATGACCCGTACCAGCGAGCGCGCAAATTCACGGGCCAGGGGCAACGTCATCGCGGCCACAGCACCCTTGGACGCGGCATACGCAGGCTGCCCGATCTGACCATCGAACGCTGCCACGGAGGCCGTGTTGATGATGACGCCGCGTTCCTCACCGCCGAGCTCGCTGGACGCAGGCTCATTCTGGGCCATCGCGGCGGCGGCCAGGCGGATCACGTTGAAGGTGCCCACGAGGTTGATCTGGATGACCCTGTTGAAGTTCTCCAGCGGCAGTACACCGTCTTTACCAAGCACCTTGCCCGGGGTCGCGACGCCAGCGCAATTGACCAGGATCCGGAGCGGGCCCAGTGCGACGGCGGCGTCGACGGCGGCCTGCACTTGCGCTTCATTGGTGACGTCGGCGGGGACGAACACGGCCTTGCCCTCGGCTCCCAGGGCATTGAGTTCGGCGGCGAAAGCCTCACCGGGAGAAGAGCGGAGATCAAGCAGCACCACTGATGCTCCGGCGTCGAGCAATCGCCTGGCGGTTGCGGCTCCCAGTCCCGATGCCCCGCCGGTTATCAACGCAACTGCGCCCTTGATGTCCATCCATCCTCCTCGATGCAGAACCAAAATCCGTTAATGAATGTTAACTGAATCACGTTGATTGTGCACTGCGGAGGGATTCGCAGCCGAGCCGTCGCGTTAGGCTGTCCCCATGTCCGCCCCCGATGCCCCGTCCGGCACGTCCGGCACGCCGCATTGGGCCGTGCGAGCCGACCGCGCTGCGCGTTCGGTCACCCGGCACTTCGGACGGCGCTTCCTCTTCCTTCCCGGAACCCACCTCGCGGCGTCGATCCGGCCMTCCGACGGTTTCCCGGGTCAGCCGTGGAACTACTGGTGGCAGGCGCACTACGTCGATTGCCTCGTGGATACCGGGCGGCGCGAACTGGCCACGGGATCAAGGTTCGACGGCGGAGACCGGCCAAGCGCGGGCCGCCTCGCTTCACGCCTGGTCACCACCATCCGCTTGCGCAACGGCCTGCGCTACGCGAACAGCTACTACGACGACATGGCATGGCTGGCCCTCGCCACCCTGCGCTTGGACAGCTTGGCAGAGAGAGCCCACAAGCCGGGCCGCCGCCGGAATGCCCAGTTGCAGGAAACCCTGTCGCCGCAGTTCGAGTCGGCCTCCACAGAACACATGGGCGGTGGCACCTTCTGGAGCACCAAACGCGATTTCAAGAACACACCCGCCACGGCGCCGGTCGCCCTGCACTTCGCCCGGACCGGCAAGCCGGAGCGGGCCCAGCGGCTGCTGGACTGGCTCGACGCCACCCTCTACGAACCCAACAGAGGCCTGTACCTCGACGGCGCCCGGATCCAAGAAGGCAGGTTGGTCCTGGCGGAGGAGGTCTACACCTACAACCAGGGCCCTGTGCTCGGTGCCTTGCTGGAGTTGGGTGGCGACGCAAACCTGGCGCGCGCGGCCGCCTTGGTCGATTCCGTGGCGGCCCACCTGACCGTCCGCTGGACCGACGCTCGCGGAAAACTCGTTGTTCGCAGCGAGGGAACCGGCGACGGCGGACTCTTCACCGGGATCCTCGCCCGCTACTTGGCCCTCGCTTCCGAGGACGTACGTTTGCCTGCCGCCACCCGGGCCACCGCCGGCCAATTGGTGCTCGGTACCGCGGAGGCGCTGTGGGCGGGTCGGACTACCCGAACCGACGCTGCCAATGGGACTTCCGCAAAGTACGACGACGACGGCTGGCTCATCTTCTCGACGGAACCACAGCGTCCGGCCGCCGAGACGTACCCGGCGGACACCGCCGTCGAACTCTCCACCCAACTGCAGGCGTGGATGGTGCTGGAAGCCGCCTCCCGCATCCGGTAAATGTCAGTGCCGAGGCCTAGTCTGGAGCTGTGAACCCGTCCCCGAGTCCGATACCTGTCACCGTGGTCGCCGCGCCGCCGGAATGGTGGCAGATTCTCAGTGCGCTCAGCCCGCTCGCTGTCCTTGCGGCGGCGATCGTCGCCGCGCTGGTCGGCCTCCTGTCCCTGAGGCAGAAAGCGCGGGCGGACGATAGGTCCGAATGGTGGCGCCGCGCTCAATGGGCTCTGGACGCATCCCGGTCCCGCAGTCGCTCCGAAGCCGAAATGGGCCAAAAAGCTATCAACCTGCTAGGCCAAAGCGAACTTGCGTCACGGGAGGAACTCGCGCTCCTCAAGGTGGGCACTGAGGACGCACTCCTGGCAGCTGCCAAGGCATCTGAAACCCGCGCCCTCGCCCCTTCGCAAGGTCCCGCCTCGGTGAGCTCAGAGGACCGTAAGGTCCAGATGGCCGCCGCGAAAGCCAGGGTCGCGCTCGACCAGCGGCTCGGTGAGGACACTCCGGGCTGGATCGTCGCACTGTCTCAGGAGAAGCCCGGATAAGGCTACTCCCCCACCCGTGCAGGCTTTTTCTTCTGCGGATACGGGGTCTCCTGCCGCGCCAGCATCTCGACGAAGCCAGCGATCTTCCTGGCTCGTGTCTCCGCCTTCTTCACGGAGTTGGTCCGGTAGATCAGGGAATAACGGTTGACCGACGTCAGCACATCGAACATCGCCTGCGCTTCGGGAACGGCGGCGATGGCGGCAGCGAGGTCCTCCGGAACTTCCGCATCCGCTTGGCCCACGTAGGCAGATTCCCAACGCCCGTCCGCCTTGGCGCTGTCGACGGCGGCCCATCCGGCGACGGTCATCTTGCCCTCGGCATCGAGACGAGCAATGTGGCCCACGTTCCGTTTGGACCATGGGCTCTTGGGGCCGCGACGGGTCATGCGCTGAAAGACGCTTTCGTCGTCGCGCCTTCTGCCTTGGCCATCGATCCAACCGAAACAAAGGGCCTCATCCAAGGCAGCGGCGTAATCGAGTTCCGTGACGTTGCCGCCCTTCTTGTGCAGCACGAGCCACACGCCAGGGCTATCGGCGCCGTTCTTTTCGAGCCAGGAACGCCATTCGGCAGCGTCTTTGACGATCAGTTCTTCGAGTTCAACAGCCATGGCCCCATTCTGGTGCCCGTTAGGCTGTGGCGAAAGCCCACGAGTTGCCCTGATTCATGTCCCGGAGGTTCCATGCTGCGCGTCCGCCCCATCCAATTCACGTCCGACGTCTCCGCTTGGAAGCACCTTCTTGTGACGCTAGGACTCGTGTGTGTCGAGGACCACGGCGATTGGGTGGAGTTCGACGCCGGCTCGGGCCGGGTGGCCTTGCACCGTGTTTCCCCTGGCTCGCCCGACGACGGAACTACCGCATTCCGCGTCGAGGTCGGGGACCTCGCCGAGTTCGCCCGACGCACCCTGGCGGACGGAACCCGAGCCGAACTCGTCGATGCCGATCACGGCCAGGCCGTCCGCATCACCGCTCGCGACGGGTTCACATTCTTGGCGGACGAAGCCGCTAGCCGCACGACCAGCCCTCAAGCGGATCCGGCGCTCGCCGTCGTCGGGACCTGGCTCACCCCGGAGGTGCCGCTGGCTGCCCAAGAGTTGGGCAATATCGGCGCGCGGCCGCGGCATCGGTCCGCAGACCTCGCGGTTTTCAGCACGAAGAACGGCGGCATCCTTGTGGTCCGGTCGTCTGCCGAGACTGCCGCTGGAGACCTCGCTTTCGAGTACGACGGCGACCTCTCAGCTCTGGAGGCCCGGCTCGCCGCCGCAGGACTCGGTTCAGCCTTGGCTGGCCAGGTGCTCACCATCGCCACCCCGCGCGGCGATACGGGCCTTTCCCCCAACGCTCCTTCACCTATACGGGCCTTTCCCCCAACGCTCCTTCACCTATACGGGCCTTTCCCCCAACGCTCCTTCACCTATACGGGCCTTTCCCCCAACGCTCCTTCACCTCATCTGTACGAGGGATCCCTCTGTTGGCCACAAACGTGAGCGAGCGTCGCCCGATTAGGCATCAAAGGTGAAGGAGCATCGTCGCCCGATCAGGCATCAAAGGTGAAGGAGCGTCGAGCGATTTGGCACCATAGGTGAGTGTGCGTCTGGCTAGTCCTCCAGCGCTCCGTTGCAGAGGCGGTTGACCACTTCGGTGAGCATCGCCAGGCCGGCTACGATGTCCTCGTCCTTGGTGTATTCGTGCTCATTGTGGGAGATTCCGTCCACGCTGGGAACAAAGAGCATCACCGTGGGAACGATGTCCTTCATGTTGGTGGAATCGTGCCCGGCCAAGGTCATGACTTCCTTGTTGGACAGCCCCAGGTCCGCGGCCACCTTGGCGGCGAGTTCCACCCCCTCGGGCTGGTAAGGAGTGACCGGCCATGAGTGCGAATGGTGTTGTTCCACGGAAACGTTGGCCAACACCTCGATTTCCGCGATGCGCTCGTGCAGGAGCGCATCGGCCTGGGCGAGTATGGATTCGTCGGCACTGCGCAGGTCCAGCAACAAGCTGACCCGGGACGGCACTACAACGGGCGAGTTCGGGTAGACGTTCAACTGCCCCACCGAGGTGTGGAGCACTCCGGGGAAGAGGTTGGCGATGTCCCGCGCGGCAACCACCAGCATCGAAGCTCCCAGGAGAGCGTCCTTGCGGTCCGCGATCACTGTGGAACCCGTGTGTGCCTGCTCGCCGTGGACCACGAATTCGTACTTGTTGGCTGCCCAGTTGGAGGACACCAGGCCAATCGTGATGCCTTCCCGTTCCATGCTGCGGCCTTGTTCGATATGGATCTCGGCGCAGTACGCCGCCTCGGGTCCTTCATAGGAACCACGGCACGCGATGGCGTCGAGGGCGTCCTGCACTGAAATCCCGGCAGCATCAGTGGTGGCCAGCGCCGTGTCCAGCGGGAGCTTGCCGGTGTAAACGGAGGAACCCATCATGGACGGCTTGAAGCGTGAACCCTCTTCGTTGAACCAGTTCACGACGGCGATGTTGAACTTGGGTGCCTCAGCTCCGGGCGCGTTCCACTGGTCAACCAGCCGGAAGGCCGCATGCGCGGCGGCCAGGACACCATAGGCGCCGTCATAACGTCCCGCCGTCGGCTGCGAGTCCATGTGCGAACCAACCACAACGTAGGGAGCTCCCGGCACGGCCTCGTAGAGTCCCCACTGGTTGCCGACCTGGTCGAAGCGGACAGTGAAGCCCCGGGCTTCCAGCAAGGTGGCGAGCCAGTGCCGCTGTTCGCCGTCGGGCTGGCTGGCGGCCTGCCGGTCCACGCCGCCGTTTGCGGTGGCGCCGAACGCGCTCATGGTGAGGAAGTCCTGGACGAAGGCCGTGTCCTGGGCGGTGAAGCTGGTGGTGGAAGTCATTGGTTCCCCTATGAACTGTGTTGGATCTAAGAAGAGGGCTGAATTTGTGAACTGTGTTGAAGTGCGGTCAAAGTGTTGTAGGTGAGGCGTCCGCCGACGGCGGTGGCCAGGACGTCCACCTCCGTGAAGTTTCCCGAGTCCAGCGGCGAGCCGGACAGGACGGTGAAGTCGGCAAGTTTGCCCGGAGCCAAAGAGCCCTTCACGGCCGACATTCCCGTGGCCGCGGCCGCTCCGGTGGTGTAGGCGGCTAGTGCCTCGTAGGGAGTGAGCCGCTCTGACGGGTTGCCGAACACCGCGCCGGAGGAGGTCTTCCGGTCTACGAAGGCCTGCATGCCCCGCAGCACATTGCCGTCCGCAACGGGACGATCGGAGCTTCCAGCTAGCGTCACTCCTGCGGACCGGAACGACGACGCGCGGTAGGCCCAGGGCAGCCGTTCAGGACCGAGCGACGCCGACATGCCGTCGCCGCCGTCGTGGAAGAAGCTGGCCTGAGGAGTCACGGCGATCCCGGCCTTCGCCAAACGCCCGAGCTGTTCCGGCCTGGTCATGGAGGCGTGTTCGATCCGGTTCGGCATGCTGCGCGGGCCGTACTTGGCGTCGCAATCCGCAAGAATGTCGATCGCGAGGTCAACAGCCCGGTCTCCGATAGCGTGCGCCGCAATCGACCATCCGGCAGCGTAGGCGGCCTCGATCCGTTCCCGCAGGAGGGCAGGTTCAGCCTGGAAGTAGCCCACGTTGCCTGTGTTGTCCTTCTGCCCGTGGCTGCAGTACTGACGGCTGACCGCGGCAGTTTCGCCCAGGAGCGAGCCGTCCAGGAAGACCTTGGCCGGGCCAAGGGAGAGGTACTCGTTGCCGAAGCCGCTCGTGATGCCCAAGTCCAGGCCTGCCGCGGCGGGACCGTCGCCGTGACCGTCGTCGCCATGGCCGTCAAGCTGGTGCAAAACGTCCAACACGGGCATCACCTGGGCGCGGGCATGGAGCCTGCCGTTGGCCGCGGCCCGCTGGTAGGCCGCGAGTTCCACCGGGCTGTGCCCGATCCATCCGCCGCCCACGCCCGCCTCGGTGAAGCTCGTGATGCCTTCGGAGGCGTAACGCCGCGTCGCCCGCTCCAGCGCTTCTTCGATCTGGCTGATCGAATACGGCAGGATCAGTTGCTGGATCAGTTCCTGCGCCGTTTCTTGCACGAGTCCAGTGGGCCTCCCCGCTGAGTCACGGACGATCACGCCGCCGTCGGGATCTGCGTACGACGGCGATGCGGCACCTGCCAGCCGCAGCGCGGCTGTGTTGACCACGGCCATGTGCCCGGATTTGTGCCGCATGAACAGCGGCCGCTCCCCCGTGATGCGGTCGAGTTCCCGGATGTCCGGGAACTGACCGCCGTGCTGCTGCTGGCTGAAGCCCGTGACCATGAGCCAGGCCTCCGCATCAACGCCAACGCCGGCGTCGGTGCCGGTGCCGGAAGCCGGGCCGGCACCCTCCAGCAGCGCGTACAACTCCTCCAGCCCCCGCGCCTTGGACACATCGAGTTCGGCCAGGCCCAGCCCGAACCACGTGGTGTGGCAGTGGGCATCGATGAAGCCGGGCGTGACGGTGGCGCCTCCGAGATCGAGGATCTCTGCGGCGGCGAGGCCGTCCAGGTCCTCATCAAGTCCCACCACGAGTCCCTGCCAGACGCCCAGCGAGTGGGCACGTGGACGGTCCGGGTCCATCGTGATGATGTGCGCGTTGCGCAGGAGCAGATCGAGTTCCATTGGTTACCTAGCGGTGCGAGGTGGTGACGGACTTGATCCGGGTGTAGTCCTCCAGCCCGAAGACGGAGAGGTCCTTGCCCGTGCCGGAGTGCTTGAAACCGCCATGTGGCGCCTCGGCCGGAATGACCTGATGGCAATTGATCCACACGGCGCCGAAGTCAAGCTCGTTGGATACCCGCGTGACGACCCCGTGGTTGTTGGACCAGACACTCGAGGCGAGCGCGTACTTCGTCCCGTTAGCGAGCTCCACGGCCTCGTCCTCGGTGGTGAAAGGCTGCACTGTGACCACGGGACCGAAGATCTCGTCGCACACCACCTCGTCAGTCTGGAAGACGCCGTCGATCACCGTCGGTTCGAAGTAGTATCCCGCGCCGGTGCGCTTGCCGCCCGACAGGACGGTGGCGTTGGCCGGAAGCCGGGTCATGAAGCCTTCCACGCGCTCAAGCTGCGCTGCACTGTTCAGCGGCCCAAGGTCCGAGGCGTCATCCCCGAGGGTCAGCGCGGCGGCCGCAGCGCCGAGGGCCTTGGCGAACTCGGCGTGAATATCCGCGTGAACCAGCACCCGGGTCACGGCGGTGCAGTCCTGGCCCGCGTTGAAGAACGCGCTCAGGGCGAGTTCGCGGGCGGTCTGCTGGATATCGACGTCGGCGAAAACGATCGCGGGCGCCTTGCCGCCCAGCTCAAGGTGGACGTCCTTCAACGTCTTGGCCGCGGCGGACATGACCTGTGCGCCTGCCCGGGTGGAACCAGTGATGGACACCATCTCCGGGATCTCGTGGTCCACCATCGCGGCACCGGCCTCACGGCCTCCGCAGACGATGTTCACGACGCCGGCCGGGTACACCTGCTGGGCCAACTCGCCCAGGATCACGGTGGACCACGGGGTGGTGTCCGCGGGCTTCAAAACCAGGGTGTTTCCCGCCGCCAGCGCCGGCCCGATCTTCCAGATGGCCATCATGAACGGGTAGTTCCACGGGGTAATCTGCGCGACCACACCCAGCGGTTCGCGTCGGATGGTGGACGTGAAGCCCTGCACGTACTCTGTGGACGCGGTGCCCGACACGACGCGGCAAGCTCCGGCGAAGAAGCGCAATTGGTCGGCGCCGCGCAGGATCTCCAGTTCGCGGGTCACGGCCCGCGGCTTGCCCGTGCACGCCACTTCGGCGTCCAGGAGCCTGTCCACGTTGGCTTCGATGAGGTCCGCGAGCTGCAACAGCAGCGCCTGGCGCTCGCCCGGCGTCGTGCGTTTGTAGCTCTTGAAAGCGGCGGCAGCGGACTGGAAGGCGAGGTCGACGGCGGCCGCGTCACTATCCGGGGCCGTGCCGATCTGCGTTCCCGTCCGGGGGTCGAAGAACGGCAGGCTCGCGGGGGCGTCCACCGCTTGGCCGTTAATGATGTTCTTGAGCGTGATCACGAGGGGCTCCAGTCAGTTGCTCTTGGGTGAACGGGTAGTGGGGTCCTGCGGGAGGTGCAGCACGGCCGGGAGGCCGGAGTCGACCGCGCGGCGGAACGCTGCAGCGAAGTCCTCCGCCCTGTCCACGCGCTCGCCGTAGCCGCCGTAGGAGCGGGCCAGGGCCGCGAAGTCCGGATTGGTCATGTGCGTGCCGGACGGGCGGCCCGGGTAGTGGGCTTCCTGGTGCTCGCGGATGGTGGCGAAGATGCCGTTGTCCACCACCAGTACGACGAACTGCGCGCCGTGGCCCATCGCCGTCGCGATTTCCTGGCCGTTCATCATGAAGCAGCCGTCGCCGGCCACCGAGATGACCTGTCGGCCAGGGTAGGCCAGGGACGCAGCAACGGCGGCCGGGATTCCCATGCCCATGGCTCCGTTGCGGGGAGCGGCCAGAGAGTTGGCGCTGTTGTGCTTCAGGTAGCGGGCCGGCCACAGGGCGTGGTTGCCCGCGCCGAAGGTGAGGACGGCGTCGTCGTCCATCTCTTGTTTGAGGATCTCCATCACGACGCCGAGATCCACTGTGTTTGTGTCCACTCCGCGGACCCCGTCAGCTTGGGCCGAGGAGAACTTGAGGTAATTTGCCCGGGCATCCTGGAACCAGCCGGCGGCGGGCCGCACAGCCGAATCCGTGTCCGCGATGGCAATCGAGAAGGCCGAGACGTCGGCGGTCATGTGCTGATCAACTTGGCCGAAGTGGCCGAGGAGATCCGGGTCCGGGTTGATCACCACCGTGGTGGCCTTGAGGCCGCGGGTGTAGCCATCGGAGAGGACGTCGCCGCGGACACAACCGAGGAAAATGAGGAGATCCGCGTCGTCCATGAGGGCCGCGGTGGCGTCGCTGCGACCGTAGCCCAGGAAACCGGCGTAGGACTCGCTGCTGTGCGGCACGGCGTCGTAGGCGCGGAAATCGGCCACGACCGGGACGCTGTGGCGTGCCGCCCAGGCGGCCAGCGCGTCCCCGGATTCCTGCGTCCAACCCTCGCCACCCACCACAACGAGCGGCTTGGCGGCTCCGGCGAGACGCGTTTCCAGCTCGGCCAGGTCCGCGCCAGTCGGCCCGGGACGGGAAACCCTGCGCGGTTCCACCGTGCCTTCGTCAATAGTGTGCACCAGCACATCTTCCGGCAGCCCGATGACCACAGGGCCCGGGCGTCCGCTGAGTGCCGTGAAGATGGCATCATCCACTACGCGGGCGGCGGACGCGGCGTCGTCGAGCGTGACAACTTTCTTCGCGGTGCTGCCGAACCAGGCGTTGATGTCGAATTCCTGGAAGGATTCCCGGCCGCGGTCCGCCACGGGGATGAGGCCAACGAACAGGATCATGGGTGTCGCGTCCTGGTGCGCAGTGTGGATGGCGATGAAGGCGTTGGCGGCGCCTGGGCCGCGCGTCACCATGGCGACGCCGGGGAGTTCCGTGAGGCGGCCCTCGGCCAGCGCCATGAAGCCTGCACCGCCTTCGTGGCGGGTCACGATGGTCTCGATCGACGAGTCGTGGAGTCCGTCCAGGACGTCCAAGTAGCTCTCGCCGGGGACGCCGTAGACCCGTTTGATGCCTGCGCGTTCAAGCTGCTCGACGATGAGGTGGCCTGCTGTAGTGGTGCTCAATGCTTCATTCCTTCTTCTTTGATGCTCAGGCCGGGCAGGAAGATGCCGGACAGTGCGGTCAGTACGGAAACAATCAGGAGGATGATGGCGCCGGGCCAATATGAGTTGCCGTTGGCAGCCACCAGGGCCGTGGCTATGAGCGGCACGAAGCCGGAGATGACGCCTGCCGTGTTTGAGGTGATGGCGACGCCGGTGTACCGGACTTTGGTGGCGAACAGTGCCGTCAGCGCCGTACCCGAGACGGCGTACGGGATGGACAGGACGGCGACGCCGATCATCATGCCGACGACCACCAGGACGGGGTTGCGGCTATCGATGGCTAGGAAAACAGGGACCGCAATGATGGCCGAGGCCACGCCGCCCCACAAGATGACCTTGCTGGCACCGAACTTTTCGCCCATTCTGCCGGCCCAGACCAGGGCCCCGATTTCGAGTGCGGCGGCGAGGAGGGTGCCCAGGAGAAGCAGTTCGGACGGCAGCTTCAAGACCTTGGTGCCGTAGAAAACCACGAAGCTGGTGATGAGGTAAAAGCCGCCGATGCCGAGCAGTGCCGAGCACATGCCCACCAGGATTTGGCGCCAGCTGTTCTTCAGCACGCCACGGATGGGAGCGTGCTCGGTCTCGCCGGATTCCATGAGTGCCTCGAATTCGGGCGACTCGCTGAGCCTGCTGCGGATCCACATGGAAATGGCCAAGAGCGGAATGGCCGCGATGAACGGGATGCGCCAGCCCCAGGCGTCGAAGTTGTTCTGGCCGACCAGGAAGAGCATGCCGAAGAAGCCTCCCGAGGACAGGATGGTCCCGATCGGAGAGCCGATCTGCGGCAGCGCCGCGTAGCGGGCCCGCTTGGCCACCGGGGCGTTTTCGACGGCGATGATCACCGCGCCGCTCCATTCGCCGCCGACGGCGAGGCCTTGGACGATCCGCAGGGCCACCAGGAGGATGGGGGCGGCCAGGCCGATGGTCATGTAGTTGGGCAACATGCCGATCAGGCCGGTGACGACGCCGATTCCGACGATGGTGACCATGAGGATCTTCTTCCGGCCTACCTTGTCGCCGAGGGCGCCGAAGATGAATCCACCGATGGGGCGGGCGACGAACCCGACGGCGAGGGTGGCGAAGGAGCCCATCGCCGCCACAAACGGATCCTGCGAGACGAAGAACTGGGCGTTGAACACCAAGGCCGCCGCGGTGGTGAAGAGGAAGAAGTCGTACCACTCCAAGGCAGTGCCTACGAGGGCGGCAAGGGCGACCTTCTTGGTAACCCTCTCATCAATTGTGCGGGGCGTCCCCGGAGTCAGATCCGTGGGGGCCCTGCCTGCGCTAGTGGCCATGATTACTCCAAAAGATGCGAACGGTGCCGTGAAAAACCGGGGAACTGCCGGTTGTGATTGGCCTCACTCGGCAGTGACTACTCCCATAGTGCCAGTAGATCCGCCCAAAAAAACTAGCTCTGCGCCACGGAATATTGACCGTATAATGTGTGAATGCACAATGGAGAGAACGCCGGCGACGCCGCGCGCTGGGGAGAACTGGTGGAAGGGCTGCACGGGCGGCTTGAAGAATTGGTTGAACTGTTCGTGGCACGCGTCCAGGAGATCCCCGAATATGCCGACGACAGGGTGAGCCTGCCGGAGTTGCGGAGCACGGCACGCGAAACTTTCCGGCGCCTTATAGACGGACTGCGGGACGAGAGGTTCCGCCATTCGAACTCCCATGGCAGCCAGGATTCCCTGGCGCGCTTCTCTTCGGAACTGGGTGCCAAACGGGCCCGTGCCGGCATTTCGCCCGAGGCCTTGATTTCAGCGGTGCGCCTCGATTTCAGCATCCTCTGGGCAGATCTCTTGCAAATCGCCGATGCGGAGGACGCGGTGCTCCTAACGTCCCATGTGGACCAGGTGTGGCGTGTGGTGGACGAGTTCGCCACGCAGACCCACTCCAGCTATTCGAGCGAGCGGGTCCGCATGGCCCAGGAAGAATCGAACATTCGCCGGGAGTTCATCGCACGACTGTTCAGCAAGTCCGAGCTATCGGCAGACACCATCAGCCAGGCAGCTGCGGCCTTGGTCACGGACCCGGAAGCAAAGTTCTCCATCGTGGCGGCGAGTGGGGACGCGGCTTCCAAACTGCGGACTATTGCCACTCAGGGCGGCTGGCTCCAACCGTCCCAACGGCTCTACGTCCACGAATTCGGCGGCAGCACGTACATCTTCTGGGCGTTGCCACGGACTCATGGCGCCGTGCCCGGTGGCAACGCACGGGCCCATGGCGCCGGCTCCGGCGGCACCGCACGGCAAGACGAAGGACCTGCCTACATTCCCGCGGCCATCACCGGAATACCTTGCGGTTATGTGGAGGGATTTTCCGGCCTGCGAGCCCTGCCCTCCGCAGCACGGACGGCAGAACGCCTCGCGTTGCTGCTTCATCCAGCAGACCGCGGCCCACTAACCGCCGCGGCGGCGTGGGCCCGGCTCGCCAAGCAGCAACTTCAGGACGCGGGCTTGGACCTTTGGGCCGACCTTGAGTCCGCCCTCGCGGAATGCCGCGACGGCGAGCGCGAGCGATTGACCGAGACGGTGCGGCATTTCCTGCACACGGGCAACATCACCACCACAGCCCAGGAATTGTTTTGCCACCGGAACACCATCCTCAACCGTCTCAACCGTTTCCAGGAGTTGACGGGCATCGATCTGGCCGTGCCGGCGCAGGCGGCCCGGCTGGTGGTGGCCTGGGCCTAAGCCGGAGGCTGCAACAGAAAGAGCAGCCGTTGTGTGAACACACATTTTCTGCCGTTTTTTGCTGGAAATTCAGCCATTGAAGTGTGGTACGCAACACAGGATAGTTATCTGCATCCTCACCCGGGCACTCGCCCCCACACTCATCTGGAGCTTCTCATGGCCCAAACGGTAGATACCGCTTCCGCGTCCGCAGCCAGGCTTGACCTGGCCAAGATGCGCAAAATTGCCCTCGCCAGCGTCATCGGCACCACTGTGGAATGGTACGACCTGTTCGTGTTCGGAACAGCGTCCGCCTTGGTGTTCAACAAGATCTTCTTCCCCAGCTTCGATCCGATCGTCGGAACCATGCTGGCCTTCGGCACCTTCGCTTCCGCCTACATTGCCCGCATGGTGGGCGCCATCATCTTCGGCCACTTCGGTGACCGGCTCGGCCGCAAATCCATGCTCCTGATCTCCCTGCTCACCATGGGAGCCGCAACCTTCGCCATCGGCCTGCTTCCCGACTACAACAGCATCGGCATCATGGCGCCGCTGCTGCTGCTCTTGCTACGCGTCATCCAAGGCTTGGCCTTGGGCGGCGAATGGGGCGGCGCGGTACTCATGACCGTTGAGCATGCTCCTTCGTCCCGCCGCGGCTTCTACGGCTCCCTCGTCCAGGTGGGCGTTCCCGCGGGCACCTTGATCGCCAATGTTGCGTTCCTGATTGTCGCTTCCACCGTCAGCTCGGACGCACTGCTCAGCTGGGGTTGGCGCATCCCGTTCCTGGCCTCCTGCCTGCTGGTGGCTGTCGGCATTTACATCCGCCTCCACATCGAGGAAACCCCGTCGTTCCAGGCCGTCAAGACCGCCGGCGCCAAGGCGAAAATGCCCTTTGCCGCCCTCATGGCCAAGTACTGGAAGCAAGTTGTACTCGGCGGTATCGCCACCCTCTCTACCGGCAGCACCTTCACGCTGCTGGTTGCCTCCGGGGTTTCCTACGGCAAGAAGGACCTCGGACACTCGGAGAGCCTCATGCTCTGGGTTGTCCTCGCTTCTTGCGCACTATGCTTTGTGCTCATCCCCTTCTTCGGGAAGCTCTCGGACAAATACGGCCGCAAGCCGATCATCTACGCTGGTGTAGCCGCCGAGGCACTCTTCGCCTTCCCGATGTTCTGGCTCATGGACACCAAGTCCGTAGCGCTGCTCTTCGTCGCGTATCTCGGAATGATGACGGCCTTCGCGGCCAACTACGGTCCCATCGCCACGTTCCTGGCCGAACTCTTCGGTTCCAAGGTGCGCTACTCCGGATTGTCCGTGGCCTACATGCTCTCCGGCCTCCTCGGCAGCGCCGCTACCCCGTTCATCACCACCTGGCTCCTGGGCCTGACGCACCAGAGCTCCTCTATTGCCTGGTACATCACAGCCGCGGCCTTGATCTCCTTGGCGGCGCTGTTTGTCCTGACGGAAACCCGTCACGGCAACATCGACGCCGTCGACGTCGCCCCGGTGGATTCGGCGGAAGCGTCGGCCGCGAAATGAGCGAATCCCTACCGACGAACCCGGCCGAGATCACCACGAACCCAACCACCATCACCCGGCTCGCCGAGATCCCCGGCCAGGCAGCCACCGTCGGGCCTTTCTCCCACGCGGTCATCGCCAACGGGTTCGTGTTCACGTCCGGCCAGATCCCGGCCATCACGGGCCTGGACGATCAACCGAAGACCTTCGAAGGACAAGTCCGGCAGACCATCGAAAACCTGCGGACGGTACTGGACGCAGCCGGTTCCAGCCTGGCGCACGTGGTAAAGGTCAACACGTACTTGACCAGCCAGGACCAACTCGAGGAGTACAACCGCGTCTACACGGAGTACTTCGGCCCGGCGAAGCCCGCGCGCACCTCGGTTTGCGTGAGCCTCTGGGGCGTCTCGCTGGAGATCGAATGCGTGGCGGTGCTCGCATGAGCCACGGACTGCTCGCGTCCGGCGCATCGCCGGCGCAGCTTCTGTCCTCGCCAGAGCTGCTGGCCCGGCTCGCCGAGGTCAGCTACCCCACTATCGGGCATTTCCTGGAGGACGGTTTTGTCGATCCGGCCATCCAATCGTTGCTGGAGTGCTCGCTGACGGAGGACGGGTTCGACGCCGTCAAGATCGTCGGGCACGCCGTCACCGTCCGCATCGTCGACAACGACGCCATCGCCATGAACCGCGCGCTGCTCGCCCTAACCCCGGGAAGCGTGCTGGTGGTGGACATGTCCGGCGACCACCGTCACGCTCCGGTGGGGGCGGTCACGGCCGCCGCGGCGAAAGCGCAAGGCGCTGCCGGCGTCGTCGTCGATGGGGTGGCGACCGACTTGCTGGAACTGCGGCAGACCGCGCTCCCCGTATTCGCTCGCGGCACGTCGCCCCTCACCACAAAGCGCGTGCACGGCATGGGTTCGGCTGTGAATGTGCCGGTCCGGTGTGGCAGCATCACGGTCAATCCGGGCGACGTGGTGCTCGCGGACAGCAACGGCGTATTAGTGCTCAGCCCGGAGGTCGCCAATTCCGTCGTGGGGCAGGCCGAGGCCTCAGATGCTGCCGAGCCCGCAATCCTGACACGCATCGCCTCCGGCGAGTCGCTCGACGCAATCCTGGCTCTCTGATTCCTAAAGCCCGGAACGGCATGGGATGGGGTAGAACTTAACCATGAGTGTTCGTACCCCTGATCCCTACTCCGGCTGGCTTTCCGACGAAGACCTCTTCGAAGCCCGCGGCCGCCTCCCCATGGTTTATGTGGAGGCGGTTCCCGTGCGTCTGGATCCCCTCGGCTTCGTCAACGAGGTAGGCACCCTCCTTCAGGGCGATGCCGACGGCACCATGGTCCGTTCCTTCGTTTCCGGCCGTGTGCTCTATCGCGAAACCATCCGTGCCGCGCTGTTACGGCACATGGAAAAGGACCTTGGCCCGCTGGCGTTCCCCCAGTTGCCGGTCAGTCCGGTGCCGTTTACGGTGGCCGAGTACTTCCCGGCGCCGTCGCAAACCGGTTTCACGGACGATCGCCAACACGCCGTGTCCCTCGTCTACGTCATCCCCGTCACGGGCGAGTGCGAACCGCGCCAGGACGCCCTCGAGCTGACCTGGATGACCCCGCAGGAAATCCTTAGCGACGACGTCCAGCAGGAATTCAGCGGCGGTCGCGGCAATCTGGTGCGCCAGGCTTTGGCCTTTGCCGGCGTCGGACAGTAGCGGCAACGGCGGGTAGGAGCCACCTCCCCGATTTGCTCGGTGGGGTTTTATAGACTGTTGGGCGGACCCCAAGAGAACCAAAGGACTTCCGATGACTCACAGCCCAGCCGACCAGCAGTACCGTGAAAAGCAGGCTGGGGTCCTCCAAATCGGGGACTACCTGTTCCTCCCGGGGGATGGTCCCGCGGAGGAAATCACGCACATCGAGTTCGAACACGACGATTTTGGCGTGCCCGCCCTCGTCCTGGTGACCACCCTCAACGGCGGAAGCGTGCGGATCGCCATCGGATCCAACGTGCCGGTGGGCGGGGCAGCTGGCACTCTCGACGACGGCGGTGCGTCGGCCGAGCTGGTTCCCGGCGACGCGCCCGACGGCGGTACCTCCGACGACGGCGTTAGCTCCGCCGGCGGCGACGCGCCCGCGGAGGCAGTTCCCGCGGTCGTCGTACCTCCTTTGCCTGCGGTGGCACCGACCGTCAGCGGACCGAGTGCCGCCGAGCTCGCCCTGATCCCGGAACCGACGGACTCCCCCGAGGACCTGGTGGCCGCAGCTGCTGAAGCACACCCCGGCAGGAACGGCGTCGCGGTGCTGAGCGAACGGCTCGTGAAAGGCATCAACACGAAGTCGGGAAGCTGCCTGCGGGATCTGAGCGACCTCGCCCACGATCTCTTCATCGAACTACGAGATCCGGACCACGCGCTCGCGGTGGCGGACATCCTCAATGTGCTCCCCTACGACGGAAACCGGGACCGGTGGATGTCCGTGGAGCGCGCCCTCGCCCTCTCAAGCTTCATTTGCCGTGAGCTCGGCCAAACGAAACGCGCGGAGGTTTACGATCAACTCCTGCAGGCTCCGGACACCCTCGAGACAGACCCGTTCAAGGCCCGGATCGCCGCCAAAGTCCGGCAGCGCGGGCTCAACGAACCGAATCTGTACGACAAGGAAATCTTCCGCTCCATCGACAACGGCAACCGCGATGCCGAACGCGAATGGCGGCTACTCCGGCTCGAAACCCTGCTGTTCCTCCGTTCGCACGGCGGCTCGAACACTCTCGGCCTAGGCGAGCTCGATCACCGGATCGCGAACGAACTCGAGGCCGTGCGCGGGTAGGCGCTATCGGAAGAATCCGCAAGACCTGTCGCGTTCGCGCCAACGGCGGTAGATTCGGGCCATGACGAACAATCTGAGCGTTGTGGTAAATGCCGACGCGCAGCAAGTTTGGACTTCGCTGCGCGAACCGTCGCTCGTCGCTCAATGGCACGGCTGGGAGGCCGATGAGCTTGGCGACGAAATCAACCAAATCTACTTCAGCACCGCCGTAGTCGAGGGTCCCGACCACACAAGCCTCACCGTGAACGGCGGGGACGTCTTCGAACTCACTCCGGTCAGCGGAGGCACCGAGGTCCGCGTAACGCGGGCCGCCTTAGACCACGATTCGGAATGGGCGGCCTGGGACGAGGACATCACCCAGGGCTGGCTGACGTTCCTGCACCAGCTCCGATTCGCTCTGGAACGCCATCCGCACGGACACCGGCGCACGCATTTTGTCTCCCTGCCCGGCGGTAGCGGATCAGGCATCCAGAAACTGGGGCTCGCCGGCGTTCCAGCTCCTGGGGAGGAATACTCGCTGACCTTGCCCACGGGCGAAGCCCTCTCCGGCAAGGTCTGGTTCCGGAGCAACCACCAGGTGGGCCTCACCGTGCACAGCTATGCGGAGCACGGTGACGGGCTGCTGATTGTGGCTGACCAACCGGTGATTCCGGAGAAAAGGCCCGACGGCGGCACGATCGTGATCGCTTCGACCTACGACTTGGGCGCCGCCAACCTGGACTCGATCCGCTCCCACTGGGACAGCTGGAAGGCTGAGAACTACCCCACAGAGGTGCACTCGCACTGACGGTCCACGCTCCAGGGCTGGCAGACTGTAACGGTGCCAGCCGATTCTTCCTTGCCTCATTCCGGGTCTAGCTCCGGGTCTAGCTCCGGGTCCGATCCTTCAGCACCCGCCGCTGCCCAGCAGTCCGCGTTCTCCTTCGAGGTGGGGGCGCGGCTCAGCGAAACGTGCCCGCCGTCGTCGGGCCTTTTGAACGCCAACGGCGATAGCCGCAACGGTGGCAGCAAGCGCGGAGACTTCCTAGGCCGCACCGGAACCATCACCACGCCGCACGGCCAGATCCAGACGCCCGCATTCATCGCCGTCGGGACCAAAGCCACGGTCAAAGCCGTGCTGCCCGAATCCATGAAGGAGCTCGGGGCCCAGGCGTTGCTGGCTAATGCTTACCACCTGTATCTGCAGCCGGGACCGGAGATCCTGGACGCGGCCGGAGGGCTCGGCGCGTTCATGAACTGGGACGGGCCCACTTTCACGGACTCGGGTGGATTCCAGGTGATGAGCCTCGGCTCGGGGTTCAAGAAGGTCATCGACATGACCTCCGTGGATACGTCCGGGCCTGACGACGCCGTGGCCCCGGGCAAGGAGCGGCTGGCGCATGTGGACGAGGACGGGGTCTGGTTCAAGTCGCACTTGAACGGGGACCGGCACCGCTTCTCGCCGGAGATCTCCATGCGGGTGCAGCACCAGATCGGCGCCGACATCATGTTCGCCTTCGACGAACTGACCACACTGCAGAACTCCCGCGGCTACCAGGAGGAATCCCTGGAGCGGACGCGTCGCTGGGCCGAGCGCTGCGTGGTGGAGCATGAGCGGCTGACTGCCTCCCGGGTAGGGAAGCCGTATCAAGCCCTTTTCGGCGTCATCCAGGGGGCGCAGTACGAGGACCTCCGCCGCAAGGCCTGCCGGGACCTTGGCGGCATGCCCTTTGACGGTTTCGGCATCGGCGGGGCGTTGGAGAAGGAGAACCTCGGCACCATCGTGCGTTGGTGCAACGAGGAACTTCCCGAAAACAAGCCCCGGCACCTCCTGGGCATCTCCGAGCCGGACGACATCTTCACGGCCATCGAAAACGGCGCCGACACCTTCGATTGCGTCTCCCCCACCCGGGTGGCCCGCAACTCGGCGTTCTACACTCCGTCCGGTCGGTTCAACCTGTCCGGCGCACGCTACAAATCGGATTTCGGACCTTTGCAGGACGGCTGCGATTGCTACGCCTGTGCCAACTATTCGCGGGCGTACATCCATCACCTGTACAAGGCCCACGAGATGGTCTCGGCCACGCTCATTTCCATCCACAACGAGCGCTTCGTGGTGAAGATGGTGGACGACGCCCGCTTGGCCATCGAATCCGGGGACTTCTTCGAGTTCAAGGCGGAGACCTTGGGGCAGTACTACTCGTAGCTTTTCCGTCGAATTCGCCGAGCTCGCCGCCGAGCTCGCCGGAACGGTGCCGGTTCGCCGGAGCGTACGGGCGAGCCGGCACCGTTCCGGCGACCCCACGTTTTCCACATAGCCGACCGAGCGGCTTCCGCGGGCCCCGGCGGCCCGCGAGGCTGGACCAATGACGCCTTCCCAACCACCTTCGCTCCCGGAAAAGGGCAACCTTTGGCGCACCGATCAACTCCACGCACATGGGCTCAATTCCCGTGCAATCCAACTCTTGGTGCGTCGGGGCAAGCTTGTCCGGCTACGGTACGGCTGCTACATTCGGGCTGCCCTCTGGCAGAAGCAGTCCGCTTGGCTCCGAAGCACGCAACTGATCTACGCGCATGCGCATGGAACGCTCACGACGTCGGCGGGAGACTTCGTATATAGCCATACCTCGGCGGCGCGGCTGCACCACCTCTTCCTCTGGAATGTTGACGACCTCATCCACATCCTGCTGCGGGTCCGACCCTCCAGGGAGCGCCTTGGCAAGGATGTCCGCGGTCACACCAGGCCTTTCGACGAGACGGACATTGTGACGATCGGGAACTTGAGGGTCACGTCCTTGGAGCGGACCGTGGTGGATTGCGCCATGCTGCTCAGCTACAAGCAGGCGCTGGTGCTCATGGACCACGGACTCAGGCTTGGCGCGGATCGTGCGCTCTTACAGGCCATGGCCGACGCACTGGATGGCCGACGCGGCGTCAGGAACCTTCGAAAGGCCCTGGTCAACGCCGATCCACGATCCGAATCGGCCGGCGAAACCTTATGCCGCGAACTCATCTCGCGGCTGAAGCTGCCGATGCCTGAACCGCAGGTTGAGGTGCACAGCCGGGCAGGTCGGCATCGGCTCGACTTTGCCTGGCGGGAGGCAAAGGTCGCTTTGGAATTCGATGGCGAGATCAAGTACTTCGATTTCAAGCCGACAGCCGAGGTGATTTTCCAGGAGAGGCGCCGGGAGAAGGCCCTGAGCGAGGACGGTTGGCGCTTCGTCCGTGTGGAGTGGAAGCACCTCTTTCGCGAGCAGGAATTCAAGAACCGGATACTAACCGCCCTCCGCTAGCAGCCTGCCGCCGTCGAGCTCGCCGGAACGCGCCCCGGTCGCCGAAAAGCTCCGGCGAGCCGGCACCGTTCCGGCGAACTCGGGCGCAGGCCTCCCTTCAGGGGCGGTCCGCCATCGTCACGCCGATCACCAGGAGCACCACATTGAGCACGACGGCGGGCGTCACCAGGACCTCGGGAGCGTTGAACAGCACGCCCAAAGCCAGGGGCACCAGGGCGAAGAGGCACAGCACGTAGCCCCGGATCCGGGTTCCCAACATGGCCGGTCCGCTGCGTCCAAGCTGCATCAGGTACACCAGCTTGGTCAGGTCTTCCTGCTGGCGGAATGCGCGTCGCAGCATCCCCGCGCCCAAACCACCGCCCGCCGCCGCACCCAGGACCAGAAGCTCCACCCGGAAGCCGCCGGCCAGCACGAAGAATCCGGCAGCCGCCGTCGTCCACAATGACATCAGCATTACCGGCAGCGCGACGTGGACCCAGCGCGAGGCCGTTCTGGAAATCGGGAGGAGGGCGTCTAGGCTCGGGGCCATGCGCAACTGCCAGAGCGGCCCGGCCGCCGCAGTGGACGAGAAGATCGCCGCGGCAAGCAGCACGGGAAGCAGAATGATGGGTGAATCGAACGTCCGGATCAGCCCCGTCAAGGGAACGACGGCGAGGCCCAGGCCCCAGCGCCACAGCCGGCCGGGTTGCCGGGCGAGTACCGTTGCCTCCGCGTGGAAGAGCGCGCCGGCTGCGGTCTGAGGGGTACCCGGGATCTTGACCCTGCTCCGTTTGCCGCCGCTGGAAAGCGAGGCACTGAGCTCCCCAGTGTCCATCAATGTCAGCGCAGCCTGGACATGTCCCCTCGCGGACCCGGCCTTGAGCAGCGAGGTCGTGCGGACGCTCGAGAGCTTGTTTCGCAGGCCAAGAGCCGAAGCCACCAAAGCCGCGGCAGGGGCGACGGCGAAGATCCAGTTGCCTTGCAGTGTCCCGAACAGCATCGCACCGAGTACTGCCGAGACAGTCGCCAAGATCCATCTGGTCGCCTGGCCCTGCTGTCGAGCTGGACGCTGGGCCGGTGTCCCGGCCGACGCTGCCGAGCGCGTCTGAGCGAAGGCGGCCAGCGCGAGGATCGCCGCACCCGTCAGCGCCCCCGCCAGGATTCGGCCGGCAAAGACCGCCGCATTCGAGCCCCTGATGATCGCTACGGGAATGGTAGTGAGACCCCCGACGACGGCGGCAGCCCAGACTGCGCGGCGCAAGCCTCGAGCCAAAAGGGGTTCGCGGTCGATAGCCAGCGAGTACCACCAGTGCCGCTGATTGGCCGTGATCGCCAGCGGCCCGAGCCGGCCGGACACCCAATAGGCCGCGAGACCCAAGAGCCCAAAAGCAATGACCAAGCCATACTCAACAGGCACCACTCCGTAGCTTCCCGAAAGCAGATGTCCGCCAAAGCCATGCTCCGCCGCGGCCGTGAGCCCGCTGAGCAAGCCCGTTGCGTAGATCAGGCCGACGCCGAACGTCAGGAACTGGACGTACAGCTCATTGAGCCTCGAAAGCAGGGACTGGCCGCGCGGGCGAATGACCCTGCGGGTTGCACGCTCCGGGTCGAACTCCACGAACTCCGGCTGCGCTATGGCAGCAGTGGACATGCTCACCTGCGGATCCTCGCCACAGCCTCGTCCGTACTGACCACGCGCGCACCGCCGTCGTCAACTATTACGGCCCGGGTACACGCCGCCTGGGCGACGTCCGCATCGTGCGTGACCATGACGACGGCCGCATTCTTCTTGGCAGTCCGGGCAATCCGCTGTGCGAGCAGGCCGCGCATGCGGGTATCGAGCCGCTGCTCCGGTTCGTCCAGGACAAGCAACTCGAAGGGCCGAATGAACGCCGAGGCAAGGAGCAACTTGCGGCGCTGTCCCGAGGAAAGCTCATCAGGAAAGGCATCCGCGACCGTTTGGAGTTCGAAGAATTCAATCTCGCTCTCCACGGCAGCATCAGGATTGGCGAGACCATGCCCGCGGGCCACCAGGGACAGGTGCTCACGGACGGTGAGGGAATCGAAGTAGGCATCCTCATCCAGCAGCACCGAGACCTTGCTGCGAAAGAGGGCCGAGCGGTCGTCCGGCATCAAGCCAAGCACGTGGGCATCGCCTTCAATAGCCGCCTGCGCGCCAATCATGGTGCGCAACAAGGTGGACTTGCCAGCGCCGTTCTCGCCGACCATCCCGAGCACCTGCCCGGAGAAGACCTCGACGTCGAGCGGCCCGCACACTGCATGCTCGCCGTAGCCCGCGATAAGATTCTCGGCCGTCAGCACGGCGTTTCCCAGCTTCATGCTCTGAAACTACCGGACTTCCCTGCGGTTCCCCTGAGCCAACGCTCGCTCACCTATGCCGCCTTCCGGCCCAACGCTCGCTCACCTGTGGCGCTCGCTGTGCTCACGCCCAGTAGCTAGGCTCGCGCTTCTTGATCCAGCCAATGACCAAAGACGTCACAGGCACGAGGATGTATTGGACGGCGACCTTGTAGACGAAACCAACCAGCACGTAATTGACGAAGCTTCCGAAGTCCGTAATACCGATGACCGAAGCCGCGATGCTGCAGAAGATCAGTGTGTCCACGAATTCCCCCACCCCGGATGAACCCATGAGCCGAGCCCACAGGGTTCTCTCACCCGAACGGGCCTTCATCTTGACAAGGATCAAGGAGTTGATGGTCTGGCCAGCAAGGAACGCGAGGAGCGAAGCCAGGACGATCTGAGGAACCGGCCCCAGTGCGCCCTCGATGGCAGCCTGTTTGGCAGTACCGTAGTCGTCATTGAAGCCGGGCAGCGCGATGATGATCCAGTAGCAGAGAGAGGCGAACGCTGACAAGGCGAACGAGGTGATGATCGCTTTCCGGGCCACCTTAAACCCGTAAATTTCGCTCATGACATCGCCAAGAATGTAGGCGAGCGGGAAGAGGAAGAATCCGCCGTCAGTGATGATCGGGCCGAAGATCACGCCTTTGGCAGCGCCGATATTGGAGAGGATCAGCACCACGGCCATGCATGCCAGCATGATGCCAAAGTATGGGGAGCCTATCGACGCGAAACGCGGCGTGGGTTTACTCAGGGTCTGGGATTCTGAAGCTGACGTCATCGTTTGTCCGTTCGTAGTGGTTCGCGCAGGCGGCCGGAGTGAGCACGGCGCCCCGCTGTATTAGCACTGGTGATGGACCCGCCTGCAAACCGCGGAACCTCCCCCATTCTCGCATCGAGGATTCCGCTCCGCACGCAAACAATTTGAACGTGTTCAAAAAGGTGGCATGCTGATTCTTGAACACGTTCAAAATGTGTGGGAGAGGGAGCCAAACGTGGCCACCAAGAGTGAACAGACCCGTCAACTAGTGACCGATGTCGCTCTCAAGATGTTCCGGGAGCTCGGCTTCGAGAAGACCACCATGCGCGCTATCGCCGAAGGAGCAGGGGTTTCGGTGGGCAACGCCTACTACTACTTCGCCTCGAAGGACGAACTGGTCCAGGAGCTCTATTTGCAGGTCCAAGCTGAGCATGCGGTCCGCGCCCRGCAAGCCACGGATGGCGTTCACGACCTGTCGGGCCGCCTGAAGGCAGTGCTGCACGCAGGCCTCGACGTCATGGCCCCGTACCACCAGTTCGGTGCCGATTTCATCGCGACGGCGATCCGGCCGACGTCGCCCGTCAACCCTTTCGGCGAGGACTCCACCGCCGCCCGCGAGGCCTCGCTCGCGATCTTCCGCGCCGCCGTCGACGGCTCAACGCCCCCCGCGCCCAAAAAACTGCGCGCCGAACTGCCAGAACTCCTCTGGCTCGGATACATGGGGATCGCGCTTTTCTGGGTCTACGACAAATCGGACGGACAAATGCGCACCCGGCGGCTCGTTGACGGGGCCGTGCTGCTCATCGCGAGAGGCCTGTCCCTGGCCAAGATCCCGGGCGTCAGTAAAGTGCTGGACGACGTCCTCGGCCTCGCCCACAGCATCCGCGGCTGAGCGAACGGACAACGCAACAAAAAGGGGAAACATGACAGGCAAATCCGTGGTGATCGCGGGAGCATCGGGCTTCATCGGTAGCCACTTCAAGCGTCGCTTCGAGGCGGAGGGCTGGGCCGTCAGGACCATTGGCCGCGCCACCGGTCATGACGCGCGTTGGGACGACGACGGCGGCATCGCCAAAGCGCATAACGGTGCCGAGCTGCTGGTGAACCTCGCCGGACGCTCCGTGAACTGCCGCTACACCTCCCGGAACCGGGCGGAAATACTGAAGTCGAGGACGGACACCACCGCGGTGCTTGGCCAGGCGGTTGGCTTGTGCGCCCATTCCATGAGGAAGCAGCTAGTTTACGGTGCGGCTGCGGCGGTGATTGCTGTTTCCGCTCGTCAAATCCACGTTGACCAGTGACTGCAACGAACATTCGCTGGTGGCCGAAGGCATTAACCGTTCTGATAGCTTCCCTTGCGTTAGCGGCGTGTGGGGGAGCTACAGTACCCGGCCCGGGCACCGCTGCCCCGAACCCCAATGGTGTCCCCGTGCCCACCCTTCCCGTGACCTCCGGCGCACCGAGCGAAACCTGCGCGTCGTTCCTACCGGCCGCTCCCTGCGGCACCTACGCAAGTGTTTCGGGCCAAGCGGACGGCAAGGATCTTCCGTGGGCATCCTCCGGAGCTGTTACCGCGAAACTGCAAACCGTGGACGGATCCCTCCATTTGACCGTCACTACCACGTGTGGTCCTTTAAGCGGGCCCGCAACAAGGACGGGAACAGTTCTCACGGTCGGAGACATCGCCGTGGGTGCCGCCGCCTGCGCGGAACTCGCCGCCTCCCAGCAGCTGTGGGTCATGGCCTTCCTTAAGAAGCCCGTCGATATGGGATACAACAACGGCTCTCTGACATGGACCAGCGGAACTGACTCGCTGGCCTTCAACCCGAAGTAGCGCACGGCGGCATCGGCGAGGATGTGTGCGATCCCCCGCGCTACGAAGAAGAAGCGGAAGAGATGACCAAGTATCCGATCTCGTTTCCGAGTGCGGCCATGGTGTTCCCTGGGTGTTCGGCGGCGGTATCGATGAGAGCATCCCGCCCGTCGCGGTCGACGGCGATGGGACCGTGAGCGAGCGTCGCACCAAAACCCCACAAGAGTGAGCGAGCGTCGGGAGGAGCGGAAGTCGGCCCGAAGCCCAGGGATTAGGCGTTGACCGGGTCCTGATCGTCGACCGGGGAGTTGTCGGCGCGGGGCGAGCCGAAGGCACTCCCTTGCTCCTTGTCCAGATGCGTTGGCTTCTTGTTCTTTAGGGCGAAGATATAGACCAGCAGAGAGACGCCGACGGCCACGGTGACATAGGTGAAGAAGACCTCCACTTGGCCGGCCTTTTGGAAGGCCGCGCCAACCAGCGGAACCGTCCCGCCGAACAGCGAGTTGGCGATCGCATACCCAAGGCCCACTCCGAGAGCGCGGATGGACGATGGGAAGAGCTCGGCCTTCACCAAGGCGTTGATGGAGGTGTAACCTCCCACGATCAACAGGCCACCCATCATGAGCAGGAAGGCCACGAACGGGTCCTTGGTTCCGCTCAGCGCAGACAACAGCGGCCACGTGCACAGAGCACCAAGGATGCCGAACCAGAGGAGGAGCGGCTTGCGGCCCACCCTGTCCGAGATCATGCCATAGACGGGCTGTAGGCACATGAAAATCAAGAGGGCCCAGAAGTTGATCTGGCTGCTGGTTTCCTTGGGTATGCCGCTGGTGTTCTGCATGAAGGACAGGATGAAGTTGGTGTAGGTGTAGAAGGCCACCGTGCCACCGAGGGTCACTCCGATGCAGATCAGCAGTGCGCGCCAATGCTTGGTGAGCAGCAGTTTCAGGGTGCCCGGCTGGGCCTCTCCGGCCACCGGAGCTGTGGCAGCGGCCGCCTGCTCGGCGGAAATGGTCTCCTCCATGGAGCGTCGGAGCCAAAGAACCACCAGCGCGGCAACTCCTCCAATGACGAACGGAATACGCCAACCCCATCCACCCAAGGCTTCCTTGCCGAGGGCCTGTTCCAAGACCACGAGGACCAGCAGGGCCAGCATCTGCCCACCGATCAATGTGACGTACTGGAAGGAGGAGAAGAAGCCGCGACGCTTGGACGTTGCGGCCTCGGACATATACGTGGCACTGGTGCCGTATTCGCCGCCCACGGAGAACCCTTGGATCAACCGGATCAGGATCAGGAGCACCAGGGCCCACACTCCGATCACGTCCTTGGTGGGCAGGATGGCAATGGCGAACGACCCCGCGGACATCATGGTCACGCTCAGGGTCAGGGCGGCTTTGCGGCCTTTGCGATCGGCATAGCGGCCGAAGAACCAACTGCCGATGGGGCGCATCAGGAACGTCACGGCGAAAACGGCCGTGGCCTCCAAATTGCTCTGTAGCGGGTCCTTGGAACTGAAGAAATGGGATGCGAAATAGGCGGAGAACGCCGTGTAGATGTACACGTCGTACCACTCCACAAGGTTGCCTGCGGAGCCTTTGAGGATATTGCCCACGGCCTTGCGCGTCTCGGCGGCCTCACTCTGGGGCACTGCTTGCTGGGTGCTCATCATCGAACCTTCCTGGAGATAACGCAGCCACCGGCCGCACCGCCGCCACCCTACCGCTGGGTAACTTCCTCCAAGAAGGTTTTGGTCATATTGGTCATTCGTACAAAGCGGACACCCCGGACGCGGTGGCAGGATGGTCGCATGACTTCCCTCGCCGCCCAGCCCGTGGCCCCAGCCATCGCCCTGACCATCGCAGGATCCGAAGCCACCGGTGGCGCGGGGGCCCAAGCTGACCTAAAGACTTTCCAAGAACTCGGCGTCTTCGGCATTGCGAATCTCACGTGCATCGTCTCTTTCGATCCTCAGGACAACTGGAAACACCGCTTCATGCCCGTGGACCAGAAGGTAATCGCCGAGCAGTTGGAGGCAACGACGTCGGCCTATGGCGCCGAGGCCCTGGACACGGTGAAGATCGGCATGCTGGGCAGCCCGGCCACGATTTCCACAGTGGAGTCGGCACTCAAGGGTGGCCAATTCACCAACGTCGTGCTCGACCCGGTGCTGATCTGCAAGGGCCAGGAGCCCGGCCACGCACTGGACACCGACCAAGCACTCAAGGCCCAGATTCTTCCCCTGGCCACGTTCGTCACGCCGAACCATTTCGAAGCAGAGTCGCTGTCCGGACTGGAGATCGCCGACGTCGAAGGCCTCAAAGCCGCCGCCATCCGCATCCATGAACTGAGCGGCGCCGCTGTGCTCGCCAAGGGCGGGGTGCGGCTGGAAGGCCTGGACGCCGTCGACGTCTATTACGACGGCGAGACTCTCGAAGTGCTCGCAGCCCCCAAAGTGGGCGAAGTGGCAGTCTCCGGTGCGGGTTGTTCTTTGGCTGCGGCGATCACGGCCGAGCTCGCCAAGGGCGCCTCGCCGCTTGGGGCGGCCAGGACGGCGAAGGCTTTTGTCACGGCCGGGATTACGGCCCGGGTTTCCTCCAATGCCCCGTTCGACGCCCTCTGGCAAGGCGCGCGCGCTAAGGCAAGCTTGGTCCAAAAGCGGCGGAGCGGCGGGTACTGAGGAGCGAAGCGCATGGCTGAGCATTTCGAAACGGTGGACGAGTACATCGCGTCGCGGCCCGGCGAGGTGCAAACGATCCTTCAGGAGATCCGACGGCGGGCCCTGGCAGCTGTGCCCGGAGGCGGGGACCGGATCAGCTACGGCATCCCCACCATCACGCTCGCCGGCCACTACGTTGTGTACTTCGCGGCGTGGAAGCACCACATCTCCGTCTATCCAGTGCCCGACGGCGACGAGGAATTCGAGCGGGAAATCGCCCCTTTCCGGGCAGCCAAGGGCACGTTGAAGTTCCCTCTGGGGAAGCCGATGCCTTACGAGCTCATCGAAAAAGTGGCGATGCTGCTGGCTGAGCGCGAGCGGGCACGGGGCGGGTACTGACAATCGGGCTGCGCCGCGGTACCGTACAGCCATGCGCCGCGATGAGCTCGAGCACGCCATTCGGGCCGCTGCCGATATCACTCACGGCGACCGGGTGATCGTGATCGGCAGCCAGTCAATTCTGGGGTCCTTCGCGGAGGACCAGCTACCTGCCGCAATCACTATGTCGGATGCCGTCGACATCGCCCCGTTTTCCGATGACGACGCCGGCACGCTTGCGGACAGCCTCGATTCGGCGCTCGGTGAGTGGTCTCCCTTCCACAACGAGTTCGGGTTCTATGTCCAGGCGGTCGAAAGGGAGACCGCAGTGCTGCCGGCCGACTGGGAGTACCGCCTTGTCGGTGTGCGCAATGAGCGGACCCGGAACAGCACCGGGCTTTGCCTGGATCCCTACGATCTCTGCGCGGCGAAGCTCATCGCCGCACGGCCCAAGGATCATGCGTTCGTCTTGGCACTCATCGAATCGTCCCTGATAGACCGCGTCCGGCTCGTGGACCGAATCCGGCTGATAGACCCCTCCGAGGCGCGTCGCGATGCGGCTTTGTCCTGGGCCATGTCCGTTTGACCTGGCTCCGGCCGGCCGGCCCAAACCCGTCCGAAACTGAAGGAGCAAGGTAATGACCAAGGTTGTAGCGCTCATGTCGATGTCCCTCGACGGTTACGTAGCGGATCTCGAGGACGGCGTCGACGAAGTCTTCGACTGGTACTTCGCAGGTGACGTCGACGTACCAACCGTCAAGCCGGAGTTCACCTTCCACGTTTCCGCCGCGAGCGCCGAACACGTACGTGGGCTTATGGGCGAGGTGGGGGCGATGCTCACCGGGCGACGCACATCCGACCGCGCCGACGCGTGGGGCGGACAGCACCCGTTCGGCGTGCCTGCGTTCGTCGTGACTCACCAGGTGCCCGAAGGGTGGCCCCGATCCGACTCAACGGTGCATTTCGTCACCGACGGGCTGGAAAGCGCGGTCGCGCAGGCAAAGGCAGCAGCGGGCGACAAGATCGTGGGCATGCACGGCGCGGACACGATTCGGCAGTGCCTCGACGCCGGGCTACTCGACGAGATCCGCGTCGACCTCGTTCCGCTCCTGCTCGGATCCGGTATCCGGTTGTTCGATCGCCTTGGCAACGCGCCTTTCACCTTGGGCAACCCGACCGTCGTCGAGGGTGTGGGCGTGACCCACCTAAACTACCCGGTCCTCAAGCAGTAGCCCCTGGCGATGTCGGCGTCACGCCAAGCAAGTTTTTGGGTCCACCTCATGGGCGAAGCCGCGGAATTCCGGGGTGGCTCAACCTACGGGAATCCAAAAAGGTGCGTGGCGTGACGCGTCCCAAGCAACAGCCCAAGCACGCTACCCCGAGTGCGCCTCCAGGAACGCGTACACCTCGGTCTCGTCCACGCCGGGGAAGGCGCCCGGCGGCATGGCGGCCAACAGGTGCGAGTGGGCGCGGGCGGACGGCCAGGCGTTGCCCGCCCAGGAAGAAGCCAACGACGCCGGCGGGCGCTTGCAGCAGTTCGGGTCCGGGCACGTCGAGGTAGCCCGCGCCGTCGTCTCCCTCCCGCGGAACCACTTAACGTGCTGGTACGGCACGCCGATGCTGAGCGAAAATTCCCCTGCCGCTGAGCGTTCGGTGCGCGCCGTGCACCAATAGGTGCCGGAGACGGTATCCGTGTATTGGCTGTAGGCGCTGAACTTGTCCGGAACGTCGAACACGGCACGCGAAGTCCACGCTTTGCACGCCGGCTGGCCCTCGATAGCGCCGGTGTGGTCCTGGGGGAAGGCCACACCGTCGTTCTCGTAGGCCTTGTAGATGATGCCGCTCTGGTGGGTCTTCTGGAAGTGGGTGGTGATGCCCAGGTGCTTCGTGGCCAGGTTCGTGAAGCGGTGCGCAGCTGTTTCATAGGAGACGGCAAAGGCGTCCCGGATATCCTCGACAGCAATTTCCTTGGCGGCTTTCGCCTTTTGCAGGAATTCCAGGGTGGCGTGTTCGGGCAGGAGGAGCGCTGCGGCGAAGTAGTTCGTTGCGACGCGCTGCGCCAGGAAGTCGCCGTAGTTCTTGGGCGTTTCGTGGCCAAGAACGTAGTGGCCCAGGGCCTGCAGGAGGACCGAACGGGGATCGTGGTCCTGCCGCTGGCTCTGCGTGAGATAAATTCGGTGATTCTTTAGATCGGTCACTGAACGGGTGGAATGCGGCAAATCACCCACGTGGTGCAGCGTGAATCCGAGGTGGTCCGCGATGTCCGCAATGACGTGCTGGCTCAAGGGACCGGCGGTGTAGCCAACGCCCTTGAGGACCTTCTGTGCCTCGGCTTCATACTCAGGAAAGTAGTTACCGCGCTCGCGCATCATGGCACGCAGTTCGCCATTCGCGCGGCGGGCCTCCTCCGGCGTCGCGATCTGCTCGTTGAGCCTGCGCTCAAGCTCCTGCAGGAGGCCTATTTGAGACTCCAGCACATCAAGCGGAAGCCGCGCGCTGACGCGTATTTTCGGCAGGTTCAGGGACTCGTACAGAGGCCCGCGCTGGTACCGTTCCAGCTCGATTTCCAGGGCGGCACGGCGGCTGGGCGGCTCCGCTCCAAGCAACTGGTCGATGCCCACGTTCAATGCCGCCGCGAGCTGCTTCAGCAAGCCCAGTTTGGGTTCCCGCTTGCCGTTCTCAATAAGGCTCAGCTGGCTAGGGGCGGTCCCGACGGCGGCGCTCACGTCGTCGAGGGTCAGCCCGGCCTGCTTGCGCAGATACCGCACGCGGCGGCCCAGGCTGATGACGTCCAGTTCAGCGTCAGAGGCAGAGGACGACGGCGGCGGTACTTCGCGGTTCCAGCTCACAGGTGACATTTCTTGAGGATACGCGAAGAAGTGCATTTCTTTCCATAGTTTTTCTCTAGTAAGACCCTTGGAAGTACTGAAAAGTAAGAACTACGGAAACCCCGGCCGGCCTGGACTGCAAAGGCGCAGCGAAGATCGGCCGGGGCTACATACACAGCAACACGCCAAAGTAGCGTCAAAGGAGACAGAACAATGACCGCAGCATTTGAACCAGAGCAGCCCACCGCAACCGAGCAGGCCGCCGCACTGGAGCTCGAATGGGCTGCCAACCCGCGTTGGGAAGGCGTCACCCGCGATTACTCAGCCGCCGACGTCGTCCGCCTCCGCGGCCGGGTCTCCGAAGAACACACCTTGGCCAAGCGCGGCTCCGAGAAGCTGTGGAAGCAGCTCACGGAGGAGCACAAGGAAGGCAAGTACACCAACGCCCTCGGTGCGCTGACCGGCAACCAGGCCGTGCAGCAGGTCAAGGCCGGGTTGCGCGCCATCTACCTGTCCGGCTGGCAGGTCGCCGCCGACGCCAACAACTCCGGCCACACCTACCCGGACCAGTCGCTCTACCCGGCCAACTCGGTCCCGACCGTGGTCCGCCGGATCAACAACGCCCTGCTTCGGGCCGACCAGATCGAATTCTCTGAGGGCATCCAGACCGTTGAGGACTGGCTGGTCCCGATCGTTGCCGACGCCGAAGCCGGTTTCGGCGGCCCGCTGAACGCCTACGAACTCATGAAATCCATGATCCAGGCCGGCGCCGCGGGCGTGCACTGGGAAGACCAGCTCGCCTCGGAAAAGAAGTGCGGCCACCTCGGCGGCAAGGTGCTCATCCCCACCCAGCAGCACGTCCGGACCTTGAACGCCGCCCGCCTCGCGGCCGACGTCGCGGGCACCCCTTCGGTGATCATCGCCCGCACCGACGCCGAGGCAGCCACCCTGATCACCTCCGACGTCGACGAGCGCGACCAGGAATTCATCCTCCGCGAAGGGGGCCAGCCGGTCCGTACCGCTGAGGGCTTCTACAAGGTCCGCAACGGCATCGAACCCTGCATCGCCCGAGCCAAGGCATACGCCCCGTACTCCGACCTCATCTGGATGGAAACGGGCACCCCGGACCTCGAGCTCGCCCGCACGTTCGCCGAGTCCGTCAAAGCCGAGTTCCCGGACCAGATGCTCTCCTACAACTGCTCGCCGTCGTTCAACTGGCGCAAGCACCTGGACGACGCCACCATCGCCAAGTTCCAGCGTGAACTCGGTGCCATGGGCTTCACGTTCCAGTTCATCACCCTGGCCGGCTTCCACGCCCTGAACTACTCCATGTTCGATCTCGCCCACGGCTACGCCCGCGAAGGCATGAGCGCCTACGTCGAACTCCAGGAAAAGGAATTCGCCTCCGAGTCCCGCGGCTACACCGCAACCAAGCACCAGCGCGAGGTCGGCACCGGCTACTTCGACGACATCGCAACTGCGCTCAACCCGAACGCATCAACCCTGGCCCTCGTGGGATCCACCGAAGAAGGCCAGTTCCACTAATCCCCAGCCGCCCCCTCCACTCGCAAGCTCGCGAGGGAACCCGGCGGCCGTGGGCCCACTTCCCCAACTAGGTAGCAGCAGGTGTCGTTTTGAGCCCTCAAAACGACACCTGCTGCGAGCCAGTTGGGAACCATTCAAGGAGCCACTCCCATGAACAGTTTCACCGACAATTACACGATCAACGGCATCACGCTGACCGCCCAGCCCATCCACCGGCAGAACGAGGTTCTTACTCCGGATGCCTTGGCGTTCGTGGCAGCCCTGCATCGCGCGACGGCGGAGCGCCGTCAGGAGCTGATGCAGGCGCGGCATACCCGCCGAGGCCAGATCGCCAGTGGCCAGGATCCCCGGTTCCTCCCAGAGACGGCGGAAATCCGCAACGATCCGAACTGGCGCGTCGCTCCCCCAGCCCCGGGCCTGGAGGACCGTCGCGTGGAGATCACCGGGCCCGTTGACCGCAAGATGACCATCAATGCGCTGAACTCGGGCGCCAAGGTGTGGCTGGCCGACATGGAAGACTCCTCGACACCTACCTGGCGCAACGTCATCCAGGGCCAGCTGAACCTCACGGACGCGCTGGAGCGCCGGATCGACTTCACTTCGCCGGAGGGCAAGGAGTACAAGCTCCGTGCCGCCGAGGACCTGCCGACCATCGTGGTGCGTCCGCGTGGCTGGCACCTGCCGGAGAAGCACATGCTCATCGATGGCAAGCCCGTTGCCGGGGGCGTGGTGGACTTCGGCTTGTTCTTCTTCCACAACGCACGCCGCCTGCTCGCACAGGGCAAGGGCCCGTACTTCTACCTGCCCAAGATCGAGAACCACCTCGAGGCGCGACTCTGGAACGACATCTTCATCCTGGCCCAGGACCTGCTCGGCATCCCGCAGGGCACCATCCGCGCCACGGTGCTCATCGAGACCATCACCGCGGCATTCGAGATGGAGGAAATCCTCTTCGAGCTGCGCGACCATGCCTCGGGCCTGAACGCCGGCCGCTGGGACTACATCTTCTCCGTGATCAAGAACTTCCGCACCCGCGGCCCCCGCTTCGTGTTGCCGGACCGCGGCCAGGTCTCCATGACCCAGCCGTTCATGCGCTCCTACACCGAGCAGCTGGTGCGGGCCTGCCACCGCCGCGGCGCCATGGCGATCGGCGGCATGGCCGCCGCCGTTCCGAACCGGAAGGACGAGGCCGCCAACACCGCAGCGTTCGAGAAGGTCCGCGCGGACAAGACCCGCGAGGCCAGTGACGGTTTCGACGGTTCCTGGGTCGCCCACCCGGACCTGGTTCCGGTCTGCCGTGAAGTGTTCGACGGCGTCCTCGGCAACCGTCCGAACCAGCTGGACCGCTCGCGTGAGGATGTGACCCCGGACGACCGTGCGCTGATCGACGTCGCCTCCACTGAAGGCACCATCACCGAAACCGGCATCCGGAACAACATCGAAGTGGGCATCCGCTACATCGAGTCCTGGCTGCGCGGCAACGGCGCCGTGGCCATCCACAACCTGATGGAAGACGGCAGCAGATGACCCCAAAACGCTTGGGAAGCGTCATCTGCTGCCAGCTCGCGCGACGTTAAGGGACGACGACGGCGTCGGGAACCTCCGCGGAAGCTACGCCCTCGCGAACCTTCTTGCCCCGGACATAGCCCACGATTCCCAGGGCCAGGATGCAGCAGAGCGTCCCCAGGGCGAATGCTTCGAATGTGAACTGTGAAACACCCCAGGCCGTGTCAAAGTCGTACGTCAGGCCGAAGAGCATGTCCAGCGTTCCCGGGAAGATGGCCACCCACGAGCCGATCAGGATCCAGGCGAAGCAAATGGCTCCCATGAGGCGGAAAACGGCATCGGAGACTGGAACTTTGAAGGGACGCTCCGCGAGCGGGTACTTGCTGCGCAACCGCACTGCTGCCGGAATGGCAAACAGGTAGCTGAGCAGGAAAGTGGAGATCGCGATGGTCAACACCACCTGGAACAAGGCGCTGCTGGTCCCGCTCAGCTGCATCGCCGCGAACATGAAGAACGTGGCGACTACGCCGGAGAGCGTGTTCACGCGGATGGGTGTGCCGAGCTTGGGGTGGAAACGGCCAAAGAAGCCCCCGAAGAACGAGCCGTCCGCGGCCGCCATGGCCTGCATGCGGTCGCTGATGATCATCCACGCAGCACCCTGCGAAACCAAGATGAAGCAGAAGACCACCGCCGAAACCGCCAGCATGGCCTGTGCCGCGGCACCAAACACGGAATACACCGTGGCTACGGCGCCGAAGAGCCCACTGATGCCCGTAATCTGGTCCAGCGGCACCACCAGCAGGATCGCAAGGATCGGCAGCAGGTAGCTCGCCGCCGCGATCATGGAGGAACGGGCCACCGAAATCGGCACGTCCTTGGCCGGATTCTTCATTTCCCCGGCAGCGCTGTTGCCGGATTCAAAGCCCAGGAATGAGAACAGCAGGAGCGGTGTGACGCCCAGGAAGCCAGCCAAGGTGGGCGAGAAGAACCCCAGATCCAGTCCGTTGAATCCGTGCTGCAGCCCGTAGACCAAGGTGACGATGATGAAGAAGGTCAGGAAGACCACCTTGAGGATGGCGCCAAGGGAGGGCAGCCATTTGCCTCGCTTGAGGCTGATGATTGCGGACGTCACGGTGATCCAGATGAACGCCAGTTTGAAGAGGTAATCCCCGACGCCGCCCGCTTCAACGTGCCCCACATACTCGGACCAGGTCTCCACTGCGACGAAGGACATTGCGCCGCCCACCCAGACCGGTTGGGTGACCCACGTGAACAATGATGTGATGGCGGCAACCGCCCGGCCATAGGCCATCTTGGTCCACACGTAGACTCCGCCTTCCTCAGTGAAGGCTCCGCCTGTCTCGGCGAAGATGAGGCCATACGGAATCAGGAAGGTGATGGAGAGGATCAGGGTCCAAGTGAAGGTCTCCCCGCCGAATCCCGATACCTGTCCGAGGACCTCCACCGAGATGACCGCAGCGACCACTAAGAGAAGGATGTCGAAGCGGCCCAGTGATTTTTGCAGATGTTTGCTTTGTTCTTGGGCAAGGCTCGTTGAAGCTGTTTGCTGATCCATGATCGGTCCTTTGCTACGACTCTGGTTTGCGTTAGTGCAGAAGGGAGGAGACGGCGTCGCTGGCCCGGTTGTAGACCGCGCGACCTCCCGCGAGGGTCAACTCAACGCCGATTCCGCCCAGTCCGGCTGCCTCGGTGGCGTAGGGATCGGCGTCGAGCACCACAAGATCGGCGGCGAGTCCTACCCGCACGGCTCCCCGCTCCGCATCGAGGCGGTTGGCCCGCGCTGCTCCCGTTGTGTATGCAGCGAGCGCGGCTCCGAGGGTGATGGCTTCTCCGGGCAAGAGCGGTTCGTGCTGGGAGCGGAAATCACCGGCGTGCGGATCGGCAGGCGGGGCCGTGCGGTTCACGGCGGTGTGGATGCCCCACAGTGGGTCCGGGCTGGAGACCGGCCAGTCGCTGCCGATTGCCAGCGCGACGCCGGCGCGACGAAGAGTTTCGAAGGCAAAATGGACCTGTTGATGGGCCTCGTCAAGGTAGGGCAGCTTGGTCTCCACCAGGACCGGATCCATACGCGCCCACAATGGCTGGATGTTGGCGATCGCCCCCGTTTGCGCGAAGCGGCTCACATCAGCGGGATCCACCAGGTCAAGATGGGCGATCTGATGGCGAGGGTCCCAGCCCTCCCTTCGCGGCAGGTCCAAGGCGCTGACGCAGTCGCGGACCGCTTGATCGCCCACGGCATGCAGATGAAGATCAAAGCCTTCCGCGTCAACGGCCGCGGCGATCCGTGCGAGTTCGGCCCGCTCGATCAGGCTCATCCCCCGCTCGCGCGGATGGCCCCGGTAGGGCCTGGTCATGGCGGCGGTGAGATTCTCGCAAACGCCATCCACCATAATCTTCACTGCGGTCGCACGGAAGCCCCCGGTGGCCCGGGCCCGGCGGGTCTTGAACAGTTCCAATTGCTCGATGCCCTGGTCACGGTCCCACCACAGCGCTCCGGTGACGGTGCCGCTGAGCAGTCCCTCATCTTCAAGGGCCAGGTAATGCTCGAACGAATCAGGCATGCCGAGGGCCTGCCCGACGGCGGCATCCTGCCAAGCGGTCACCCCAAGGGAGTGCAGATAGGACTGCGCCGCGAGAAGTGCCGCGCGGATGTGCCGTTCGTCCGGGTCCGGGATGAGGGACGATACGAGATCGGCGGCGTGCTCGATGAGCATGCCCGTTGCTTTTCCGGAGCCGTCGCGGGCGATAATACCGCCGTCAGGGTTGGGAGTGCTATCGGTTATCCCTGCCAGGTCCAGCGCCTTTGAGTTCACCCAGGCACCGTGTCCGTCATGGCTGATCAGGAACACCGGGCGGTCCGGGACAAGTTCGTCCAGCAGCGCGCGGTGCGGGAAACCGCCGTCGAACACGTCCCCGTACCATCCGGCACCCGTTATCCATTCCGCTCCAGGTTTGGCGCTGGCGTACTCCGCAATCAGGGTGCGGTAGCCCTGCAGGGAGTGGACCCCGCCGAGGTCGCAAGAAAGCATCTGCAGTCCTCCCGCGATCGGGTGAACGTGGGCGTCTTGAAAGCCTGGCAGCAGCGCCTTCCCTGCGAGGTCAACCAGTTCGGTGGCGGGACCGCGCCAACTTGCGGCGTCGGCGCCGAGGGCCACGATTTTGCCTCCGGCCACCGCAACGGCGTCCGTGTATGGGCGGGACGGGTCCATGGTGTGGACGGGTCCACCGCTGAAGATCCAATCTGCGTGGGTCATGGCATTACTTTCGAAGGGGCGGGCTCATGTGAACCTGAGTTGAGACGCACCAGGGAGGGTGCGATGCGCGCGAGGACAATGTACGCCAAGCCGCTGACGCTGAGTCCGACGAGCCAAGCGATGTCGATTCCGCCCATGGCTTCGGCAATCGCGCCCGTGTAGAAAGGCGTCGCCATGAAGGGGATCTGGGCGAGGACGCCGATGGCGAAGACCATCAGGGAACCGGCATTCCAGCGACCGTAGCGGCCGCCATCCGCGGCGTAGAACTCATCCACGGCGTACGATCCGTGCCGAATGATGTAATAATCCACCAGGTTCACTGCGGACCACGGAATGAGCACGTAGAGCAACACGCTCAGGAAGCTGAAGTAGGAGGAAGCGAAGCTGGTGGCCGCAGCCAGGGCCAGCACGACGCCTAGTATGTGCAGCACCACGGAAGTCACCAGGCGGGCTTTTGCGCCCGGGCGCCAGCCACTGACGAAGGTCTCCACGAACGTCAAGGCACACAATGCGCTGCAGTAGGCATTCACGGAGTTGCCCGCGGCGGCCACCAGGGCGAAGCCCACAAGGACCACTGCGCCGAGCACGGGCCCCAAAATGCCGTTGAGACCGGACATGGTGCTTGCCCCGTGGACCGCCAGGCCGACGCCGGATCCAAGCACCATCAGTAGGGCACTGGACAGGACGCAACCCAGATAGGTTCCCCAGAATGCGCCCCGTGTGCCGGATTTGGCAGGCATGTAGCGGGAGTAGTCCGAGACATAGGGAGCGTAGGTCAACTGCCAGACGATGCCGATAGCCAGCATGGCCAGGAAGCCGGTCCAGGTAAATTCGCCTTGGTTCAGCTGCCCCCAGAAATCACCGTTGGAGAGCAGCGCAGCGAAAGACACCAGCACCAGTGCACCGACGATGTAGGCGCCCAGCGCAGTCACTTTGCGCACCAAGTTGTAGCCGAAAGCAGCGATCACGAAGCTGAGAAGGGCACAGCCGATGATCATGGCAGGTCCGCGGGCCTCAGGAAGAAGGGCAGAGATCGAATCGGCGGAGACAATCAAGTTCGAGGAGAAATATCCCACGAACATCAAGATTGCGACGAGCACGATCAAGGCCGCTCCGCGCGAACCGAACTGGCCGCGTGCCTGGAGCATCTGGGGTACCCCCAACTGCGGTCCTTGCGCCGCGTGCAGGGCCATGCCGATTCCGCCGAGCGCGTGGCCCAGGAGGATCGCGATGATGGAGCTCAGCATTGGCAGGCCGAGGAGCGTGGTAGCAGTGGCGCCAGTGACCACGGTCAGGGGCGTCATGTTCATACCGAACCAGATGGTGAAGAGTTCCCGGGACCGTCCGTGGCGGGCGTCTTCGGGGATGGGTGCAATGGACTCTTGTTCGATCTCAAAGAGTTGTGAACGGAGCATGGATTTCATGGCATGTGTCCTGACGAGGGAGGAAGGAGAAGTGCAGACGTTGGCGGACCGGCAGTTCCCCCGGATTCGTTGCCTGGCATTGCCCGCTGTCGAGACCCAGCGTAGGCGTGTGAGTTGCATCACGTAAACAATGGAATCTCGATGTAGATCATCTGTAATGCAGATGCAGTAGGCGGAGCACCCCGGGCTGCTAGCCGAATTGAATCCACGTGGTCTTGGGCGCCGTGTAGTTGTCGAAAGCATGGAGCGAGAGATCTCGTCCAAAGCCGGATTGCTTGAAGCCGCCAAAGGGAGTGGTGTTTCCCAACGCGTCCACTGTGTTCACGGAAACAGTCCCGGCCAGCAAATCGCCGGCCACCCGATGCGCCCGGGACAGGTCGGAGGTCCACACGGAGGCGGCAAGCCCGTAATCGGTAGCGTTGGCCAAGGCCACAGCTTGGTCCTCGGTGTCGAAGGGATGCAGCACCGCCACTGGACCGAAAATTTCCTCACGGTGCACATCGTGGTCTGCAGGGAGTCCACCCAGCAGAGTGGGCTCCAGGTACGCGTCGGAACCGGAGATCTCCCGCCTTGCGCCGCCGAAAAGCACCTCCCCTTCGGCGCGCCCGCGCACAATCCACCCCTCGACGTCGTCGGCGTGCGCGCTGCTGATCAGCGCACCATTACCCTCCAAACCCGCCAGCGGGTCCGCCGGCGAATAGGCGGCTGCAGCGCCCGCAAGCAAGGCGGAGAACTCGTCATGGACCGCTCGCTGGACGAGGATGCGGGAGTTTGCCGAGCACACCTGGCCTTGGTTGTAGAACGCACCAAAGGCCGCCTTCGCGGCAGCCGCCTCAAGATCGGCCGTGTCCGCGAAGATGATGTTGGAACTCTTGCCCCCGGCTTCGAGGCTGAGCCGCTTGAGGTTGCTGCGCCCGGAGGCTTCGAGGAGGGTACGGGAGACGGCGGTGGATCCAGTAAACGCAAGGGCATCGACGTCCATATGATGCCCCAAGGCAGCACCCACTTCCCGCCCCGAGCCTGTCACGATGTTCAACACGCCATCGGGAAGGCCCGACTCCGTGGCCAGCTCGGCCAGGCGCAGCACGCTGAGCGAGGTCTGTTCCGCAGGTTTGAGCACGAGCGTATTTCCCGCCGCCAGCGCGGGAGCCAGCTTCCAGACGGCAATCTCCAGCGGGAAGTTCCACGGGACAATGGCGGCCACCACCCCCAGCGGCTCTCGCGTCACCAGGGCAGTAGCCCCTGCAGGCACCGCTGGAAGCTCGCCGCTCTGCTTGTCCGCCGCTTCCGCGTACCAGCGAAGCGTGGAAATCGCCCCGGGGACATCCACCGTAGTGGTCTGCAGAATCGGCTTGCCACTGTCCAAAGTCTCAAGCAGTGCCAGCTCGTCCGAGTGCCGCTCCATGAGGTCGGCTAAAGCCAGGAGGTGCGCCTTGCGGCCGGCAGCGCTTCTACGGGACCAATCAGGGAAGGCCCGGCGCGCGGCGGACACCGCACGGTCGACGTCGGCGGGAGTGCACGCAGCAAGCTCGGCCAAGACTCGGCCATCGGCCGGGCTCGTGGTGCGGCGGGACGGATGACCACCCGCTGCGCGTTTTCCGTCAATGAACGCCCGGCCGTCGATCGCCAAGGCGTCTGCCCGGCCATGCCAAGCGGAAGAAAAGGTAGTGGAGGTGTTCATCATGGCTCCTGTGGTTGAGGTTTTGCGGGTTGAGGTTTTGCGGGTTGGGGTTTCGCGGATAGGGGGAGCAAGGCCGACGCCGGGACAGCGGTACCGCGGGTCAGCCGGAGGGCCATCGAAGCACCCAAGAGGCACAGGAGCTCCACGGCAATGAGGCCGAGCATGGCAGCGCCATGGCCGGCGGCGGGGATGCCGCTAAAGCCGGCGGCGGGGGTGCTGCTGGAGCCGCCCCCGTGGTGGGACCCGGTTCCGGCGAACAGCAGCAACCCCAGATGGATCAGGATCATCGCAGCAGTCATGGCCCACAGATGCCCGGCCGCCCTGCCGGCACTGTGTTTGATTGAAATACCGTGTGTGATTGAAATACTCGGCCTGCTTGAAATACGGCGCACGCCGAACATGGGCACCGCACAAGTAAGGCAGGCCACCCCCATGGCTGCCATCCACCAGGCCATGGCACCACCGGGACCCACTGCGGCTGCGACCAAGTGGGCAACGGAGCTGGCAATCGCTGCGGTACAAACCACCGCGCCCGGAACCCGTGAGGACCCCGGGCGCAGGGAGACGACTCCACCGGTGCGCATACGGGTGAACTGGTTCATGGACCCTCCTGACTGCCAGCTGTTTTCAATCCGGCCCTTTACGTCTGGCCTGTGAGCTGGATAACATCAAAGCGTTGGTTGAACAGTTGTACCATCAAAATTCGACTTCAGGAAGTACCATGACTCTCCAGACAAGCCCTCCGGCCACCATGCAGACGCACCCTCTTGAGCAGCTTTCGGCCCACGAAATCCACGAAAGCCGCCGGATCCTGGCCGAGGCCGGGCTCGTGGCCGAAACCACCCGCTTCGCCTACCTCGGCCTCGTTGAACCGCCAAAAGACGCCCTGTACGGCGACTTTTACCGCGACTGCGCAGACCCCCTAGACGCCGGCCGCACCATCCGCGCGATGCTGTGGGACACATCGCTGTCCCGCTCCTTGGATGTTCGGCTCTCCCTGGCCACCGGAGAAGTCCTGCAACAGCGCGAACTGGACCCCGCCGTCGACGGCCAACTGCCCGTCTTGCTGGAGGAGTTCGGGATCATCGAAGACATCCTCGCGGACGATCCCCAATGGAAGGCCGCCCTGGCCTCCCGCGGCCTGGCTCCGGAGCAGGTCCGTGTGGCACCGCTCTCCGCGGGTGTTTTCGAGTACGAGGAAGAAGAAGGAAAGCGGCTCCTGCGAGGCCTGGGCTTCCGTCAAGACCACCCGGGAGACCACGCCTGGGCACACCCGATCGACGGGCTCGTGGCCTTCGTGGACGTCGAAAACCGGCGTGTGAACCACCTGATCGACGACGGCCCCGTTCCGGTCCCCGCAGTAAGCGGCAACTACACCGATCCCGCCATCCACGGCGAGCTCCGGACAGACCTGAAACCCATCGAGGTCATCCAGCCGGAGGGCCCCAGCTTCACGCTGGAAGGCAACCACTTGTCATGGCTCGGCTGGGACCTTCGCGTGGGTTTCGATGCCCGTGAGGGCCTGGTCCTGCACCAGCTCCACCACACCCACAATGGACGCCGGCGTCCCGTGGTCCACCGCGCGTCCATCTCCGAAATGGTGGTCCCGTACGGCGATCCTTCCCCGTACCGGAGCTGGCAGAACTACTTTGACTCGGGCGAGTACCTGGTGGGCCGGGACGCGAACTCGTTGCGGCTTGGCTGCGATTGCCTGGGCGACATCACGTACATGTCCCCGGTGGTCGCGGATGACTTCGGCAACCCACGCACCGTTGAAAACGGCATCTGCATCCACGAGGAAGATGCCGGGATCCTATGGAAGCACACCGACGAATGGGCCGGCTCCAACGAAGTACGCCGCAACCGCCGCTTGGTGGTTTCCTTCTTCACCACGGTGGGGAATTACGACTACGGCTTCTACTGGTACCTCTACTTGGACGGCACCATCGAATTCGAGGCCAAAGCCACCGGCATCGTCTTCACCGCCGCGCTGCCGGACAAGGAGTACGCCTACGCCTCGGAAATAGCGCCGGGCCTCGGAGCGCCGTACCACCAGCACCTCTTCAGCGCCCGGCTGGACATGTTCATCGATGGCCCCACCAACCGTGTGGAAGAACTGGACCTCGTGAGGCTCCCCAAAGGCCCGGGCAACCCGCACGGCAACGCATTCACCCAGCAACGCACCCTCCTGGCCCGCGAGTCCGAGGCTGTGCGTGGTGCCGATGGCGCCAAGGGCCGAGTGTGGCACATCAGCAACCCCAACTCGCTGAACTACTTGGGGCACCCCGTGGGCTACACCCTGTATCCGGAGAACAATCCCACGCTGGCCATGGCTGACGACTCCTCGATCGCCGCACGGGCGGCCTTCGCACGCCACCACTTGTGGGTCACGCACCACGCGGAGGAGGAGCGCTATGCGGCGGGCGACTTCGTCAACCAGCACCCGGGCGGCGCCGGGCTGCCCGCCTACGTCGCCCAGGACCGCGGCATCGACGGTGAAGACCTGGTGGTGTGGCACTCCTTCGGCCTCACACATTTCCCGCGTCCCGAAGATTGGCCCATCATGCCCGTGGACACGACAGGCTTCACCCTGAAGCCGCACGGCTTCTTCGACGCGAACCCCACACTGAACCTGCCGCCGTCGGCGTCGGGACACTGCGTCGCGGCCAATCCGCCGGGAGCGGGCAACGAAACCGGCCACTGCGGGCACTGACCCGGGCAGCACGCGACGCTGCGGGGGCCGGGCGTGGTTCCGGTCTCCGCAGTGGTAGTGTGCACACGATCCTGCCTACGAACATGAGGAGCACCATGCCGCGGCTGGTCGACCACGAGGAGCGGCGCCGCTCGATTATCGAGACCACCTGGCGCCTGATTGCCGGGCAGGGCATCGAGAACGCGAGCATGCGGGACATCGCCCGGGAATGCGGCTATGCGGCTCCCGGCGTGCTGGCCTACTACTTCCCCAACAAGGACGCGCTGCTGCTGGCCGCCTACCAACTGATCTGCGAGCGCACCAACGAAAGGATCATCGCCACTACCCGCGGCCGCCGCGGCCTCGCGGCTTTGCGGGGCCTGTGCCTGGAGATCATTCCGGCGGACCCGCTCACCGTGGTGGAGGCGCGCGTGGCGGTGTCCTTTTGGCAGCGGGCGCAAACAGAGGAAGCTTTGCGGACGGTAGGGCGGGAGGCGCTGCTGTATTGGCGCGGCCTGGTGATGGGTTTCCTCGCGGAAGCAGAGCACGACGGCGAATGCTCCCCTTTGGCGGATCCGGATGCGGTGGCCGACGAGCTACTGAATATCATGATGGGCCTGCATGTGACTTCCATGCTGGACCCGGAAGCGGTCACGGGTTCTCGTCAGCGCCACTTGGTGGAGCGCGCATTGGGACGGCTTACCCGCGCCGGCTAAGCGCTCCCGTGCGCGGCCGCCACCTGATGCCGCACTGCCTGGGCCACAGCGCGCAGCCTGGCCGTGGGCCGTTGCGAGCGAAGGTGCGCCAGGACGGTCCGAAGTTCGGGGACGTCGTCCTTGATGGCGACGGCGGCGACGTGCCCACCGTCGTACGTCAGCCCATGCTGCGGCCGCTGGTGAAGTATCGAATAGCCGTGGCCGTTGGCCACGAAAGTGCGCACGGTCTCGTAACTTGCCGAACGGAATCTGACGTCCGGTTCCACGCCTGCTCCCCGAAGGATTGACAGCATCAGCTCGCGTGTATGCGGCAAGTCCAGCAGCACGAACGGTTCATCGCGCAATTCGGCGAGCGCCACGTGCGGGCGGCCGGCCAGGGGGTGCTTCGGGGGCAAGGCCACGTATGGCCGCGCCGCATCGACCGCCGTCACGGCAAGGCCGTCCGGGAGTCCGAGGTCGTAGCAGAGCGCCAGGTCTGCCTGCCCGCTCAGCAGGGCGGCAGAGCACCCCGCGGCATCGGCTTCAGTAACGTCGAGAACCAACTTAGGGTGCTCTGTCCGCAGTCTGCCCAGCAATCCTGGCAACAGAAAGGGCGCCAAGGTGCTGAAGCAGGCCAGGCGTACCCGGCCCTCCACGCTGCGCTGCTCCCCCCGCGCGTGGTCCAACGCCTCTTCCAGGTGCGCCAACACGGCCTGCGCATCCCGGAGGAACAGTTCGCCGGCTGGTGTCAGTACCAACCCCTTGGAGCGTTGCCGGATGAAGAATTGGGAGCCGATGTGCCGTTCGAGCTGTGACACCGCGGCGGAAACAGCGGATTGCGCGACGTTGAGCCGCCCAGCCGCCCCGGTCATGGACAGCTGGCCCGCCGCCTCCACGAAATAGCGCAATTGGGTAAGCGTGACGTCCATGGCACCAGCATAGCTGGATCATCTGCAATTCAGATGCCATTGAGCAGATTTATTCGCTATGCAGATGCAGGTTCGTCCCGTGAGAATTGGATCATTCGTCAACATGCTCGAAAAATAGGAGATTGACATGTCAAGCCAAGAGGTTGAAGTCCTCGTCGTCGGCGCAGGCCAGGCCGGGGTTGCGATGAGCGAACATCTGAGCGAACACGGCATATCGCATCTCGTTCTGGAGCGCCACCGCATCGCCGAACGGTGGCGCTCAGAGCGGTGGGACTCCCTGGTTGCGAACGGCCCGGTCTGGCACGACCGTTTTCCCGGCCTGGAGTTCAGCGACCTTGAGCCGGGCGCTTTCGCGTCGAAGGAACAGGTCGCAGATTACTTCGTCACCTATGCGGAGAAAATCGGTGCGCCGATCCGCTGCGGTGTCGAGGTGACGTCCGTGCGCAGGAACGTCGGTGCAGCTGGTTTCCTCGTGGAGACATCGGACGGAAACTTCGACGCTCGCTACGTCGTGGCAGCGACGGGGCCGTTCCAGCGCCCGGTGATCCCCGCCGTCGTTCCCGACGCCGCCGACCCCGTGCAAATCCACTCCAGTTCCTACCGCAACCCGGGACAACTCCCGGAGGGCGCTGTTCTGGTTGTCGGGGCTGGATCCTCGGGCGCGCAGATTGCTGCCGAAATCCAGCAGTCGGGCCGGCAGGTCTACCTCTCCGTAGGACCGCATGACCGTCCCCCGCGGAGTTATCGCGGACGGGACTTCTGCTGGTGGCTCGGAGTGCTCGGCAAGTGGGACGCTTCCACTCCCGCTCTGGGCGCGGAACATGTAACGATCGCGGTGAGCGGCGCAGACGGCGGCCACACGGTCGATTTCCGCGCCCTCGCCGCGAACGGCATCAAGCTGGTCGGCCGGACCGTTGCGTTCGACAACGGCACCATGCGCTTTGCCGAGGATCTCCGCACCAACATCGCCGACGGCGACGCCCACTATCTGGAGCTACTCGACGAAGCTGACGCGTACGTCGAGCGAAACGGCCTCGATCTCCCCGAGGAGCCCGATGCCCGCACCCGGCTGCCGGACCCGGAGAGTGTTACCGACCCCATCCTCGAACTCGACCTCGCGAGCGCCGGAGTCGCCTCGATCGTCTGGGCGACCGGCTTCGCCGTGGACTACAGCTGGTTGCAAGTGGACGCGTTCGACGAGAACGGCAAACCGCGGCAGCAGCGCGGAGTATCTTCCGAACCCGGCGTCTACTTCCTCGGACTGCCATGGCAGTCACGCCGCGGATCCAGTTTCATCTGGGGGGTATGGCATGACGCAAAATACATCGCTGACCAGATTGCGATCCAGCGGGGTTACCTTGCCCACAACGAACAGACCACGCTTGTGGCGATTGGAGCGCTCTGATGTCGACACACACCCGCATCCGCACGTTCAACACCAAGGACACCTACCCGGAGCAGAACCTGGACAACGATCTCTGCCAGGCCGTCGTCGCCAACGGTGTGGTCTACCTGCGCGGCCAGATCGGCCAGGACCTGGACACTCGCGAGTCGGTGGGCATCGGCGACGTCGAAGCCCAGGCAGACAAGGCCATGGCGAACATCAAAATGCTGCTTGAGGAGGCCGGCGGCACTCTCGAAGACATCGTGAAGGTCACCGTGTACTTGGTGGATCCCCGCTATCGCGAGACGGTTTACCGCACCATGGGACGCTGGCTCAAGGGTGTCTTCCCCGTTTCCACCGGCCTCGTGGTCAGCGCCTTGGCACGCCCGGAGTGGCTCGTGGAGATCGATGCCACCGCGGTGCTTTCCCCAGCGACAACAACCGGGGAGCCAGCATGACCTTCAGCATCGCCGCCACCGACGCGGCTGGTCGCTTCGGGATCGCCGTTACGTCCTCATCTCCCGCCGTCGCCGCCCGTTGCGCACACCTGCGCGACGGCGTGGGGGCCGTCAGCTCGCAAAACATCACCGACCCTCGGCTTGGCACGGCCGTGCTGGACGCCCTCTCAGCCGGAGCCAGCGCCGAAGAGGCGTTGACCGCGGTCGTGCGTGACTCTCCTGGCATCGACTACCGCCAGTTGGTAGTGCTCGACAGCAGCGGCGGTACCGCCGTGTTCAGCGGAGTACACACCTTGGGCACCTTCGGCGAAGGCCGCGGCCCCAACAGCGTTGCGGCAGGGAACATGCTCTCCGGTCCCGGTGTGCCGCAAGCGATGTGCGAGGCGTTCGAAGCGGCCGACGGCGAACTTGAGTCCCGCTTGCTTGCTGCCCTGTGTGCCGGGCTGGCCGCCGGCGGCGAAGCCGGACCTGTCTGCTCCGCCGGGATCAGCGTCGTGTCCGGCCACGGTTGGCGAGATACGGACTTGCGCGTGGACTGGCACGAGGACCCCGTGGCCGAGCTTGGCCGGCTCCTGGACGTGTGGCTCCCGCAGCGACAGGACTACGTTGTCCGGGGCCTCGACCCGGCAGCTTCGGTGGGCTACGGAGTCGCTGGCGATGACCGCTGAAGCCACCACGACGGCCCGGCCCCAGAGAGTCCGGGAACGCATCCTGGGCAGCATCGCGGCCCAGCTGCCCACGCTGATCGACTACTCAGAACGCCTTCACGCGAACCCGGAACTCGGCTGGCAGGAGCACCAGGCCAGCGAATGGACGGCCGAGCTCCTTGAACAACACGGCTTCACCGTGGAACGGGGCTACCTCGGTTTCCCCACAGCCCTGCGAGCCGTTTTCGGCAACGGCGGCCGGCGCATCGGCCTCATGGCTGAATACGATGCGTTAACCGGGCTCGGGCATGCCTGCGGGCACAACATCATCTCGGCCATCTCGGTGGGAGCGGCGATCGCACTGTCCGCGTTCGCCGTCGAGCATAACCTCACGGTGGAGCTGTACGGCACCCCGGCAGAGGAGGGTGGCGGCGGCAAGATCGAGCTCCTCAAGCGCGGCGCCTTCGCCGGCCTCGACCTGGCCATGATGGCCCATCCCAGCCCGGTGGACGCGGCTGAGGCCAAGCCGTTCGCCGTCGCGCACCACCACGTGTCCTACCGGGGAAAGTCCGCCCACGCCGCCGCCTATCCGGACCAGGGCGTCAACGCCAACGATGCCTTTGTTGTTGCCCAGGTTGCCCTCGGGATGCTGCGCCAACAACTGCGGCCAGGCACGCGGGTACACGGGATCCAGACCCGGGGCGGCGAAGCGCCCAACGCCATTCCAGAACGCACGGAAGGGCGCTGGTATGTGCGCGCCGAGTCGCTGGCGGAACTGGAAGTGCTCGAAGAGCGGGTGCGGCGTTGTTTCGAGGCCGGAGCGCTGGCGAGCGGTTGCGAACTGGAGATCGTCCCGGAGTCAGAACCATACTCGGAGTTCCGCACAGAGCACCGGGCGCTGCAGCTGTACATCCGGCACGCCGAATCCCTGGGCCGGCACTTCGACGCCCTGCCGGAGCAGGCCACCATGAACCGGGCCTCCACGGACATGGGCAATGTGTCCCAGCTGGTCCCGGCAATCCATCCTTATATCGGGCTTGGGTGCTTCCCGGCGGCCAACCACCAGCCTGAGTTCGCCGCGCACTGCGTCGGGGACGCCGCCAACCGAGCCATCCACGACGGCGCCGCCGCCCTTGCGTTGACGGCGCTGGACTATGTAGGACCTTCCGGAAGCGTGGAACCTTCCGGAAGCGTGGGACCTTCCGGAAGCGTGAGACTTCCCAACGATACGAAAGACAGGTGACCGCCGTGCCCAATGCCTCGGCGAGTGCAACCCGCACGGAACAGGACAGCCTCGGCAGCCGCGACGTGCCCGCCACAGCGTATTGGGGCATCTCCACCCTGCGGGCGTTGGAGAACTTCCCGGTGAGCGGACGCAGCGTCGGTTCATTCCGCAGCATCGTGTGGGCCTTCGGGGCCGTAAAGCTCGCGTCGGCCCGCGCCAACGAGTCCCTGGGCCTCTTGGATGGACGCCGATCGGCCGCCATCCAAGAGGCCTCCAGCGAGGTGATGGACGGGCGCTTTGACGACTCGTTCGTCGTGGATCGCATCCAAGGCGGCGCAGGTACCAGCACCAATATGAACGCCAATGAGGTGATCGCGAACCGCGCGCTCGAACTTCTCGGCCACGCCTTTGGAGACTATTCGGCTGTGGACCCGATCGACCACGTCAACCGGAGCCAAAGCACCAACGACACCTACCCGACGGCGGTGAAGCTTGCCGTGCACTGGGCAGTGGAGGAGCTCTGTGCTGAGCACGCGCTGTTGACGGACGCGTTCCGCGAGCGCTCCGACGCTTTCGCGGACATCATCAAGGTGGGGCGCACGCAACTGCAGGACGCTGTGCCGATGACGCTCGGCCAGGAATTCGGCGCCTTTGCCGACACCTTGGCAGAGGACCGCCTTCGCTTGCGCGAACTGCTCCCGCACTTGCTGGAGGTGAATCTCGGGGCAACGGCCATCGGGACAGGCATCACTGCCCCTCCCGGCTACCGGCCCGCCGTCGTACGGGAACTGGGGGACATCACCGGACTGGCAATAGTGAGCGCCGGAAACCTCGTGGAGGCAACCTCGGACACCGGAGTCTTCCTCCTGGCCTCGGGGGTGCTCAAGCGCGCGGCCGTCAAGCTCTCCAAGATCTGCAACGACCTTCGGCTGCTCTCTTCGGGACCGCAGGCCGGGTTCGGAGAAATCTCGCTACCGGCCGTGCAGGCAGGTTCCTCGATCATGCCCGGCAAAGTGAACCCGGTGATACCCGAAATGGTCAACCAGGTGGCCTACCGGGTAGTGGGCGCCGATTCGACCATCACCATGGCTGCGGAGGCCGGGCAACTTCAGCTGAACGCCTTCGAACCCRTCATGGCCGATGCCCTGCTGGAGTCCCTCCAATGGATGACCGCGGCTTGCCGGCTGCTGCGCGAACGCTGCGTAACGGGGATCGAAGCCAACGAACCGTTGCTCCTGCGCAGGATGGCCGAATCGCTCAGTGTGGTCACCGGCCTCACCCCGTTGCTCGGATATGCCACGGCGGCTGGCCTGGCCAAGGAGGCCCTCGCCACGGGGCGGCCGATCACCGAGCTGGTTCGCGAGCATGGCATTCTCGACGAACGCCAGCTGAGCGCAGCCTTGTCCCCTGCCACATTGGCCGGACTGTAGAAGCCAACCCTCGCGCGGCTAACCCTCGCGTTAACGAGCGCACGACGGCGGGACTCACCTCGCGCGGGGGTTCGCGGGGTTAGCGCACCTTCCGCACGGCCAGAGTGGTGCAGACCATGAACGCCAGGACCGAGCCCAGGAGCAGGAGCAGCGGCGGCGTCCAGGAATGGGTGCTGTCGTGGACGAAGCCGACGACGCTCGGCGCGAGGGCCGCCACACAGTATCCGACCCCTTGCACGACGGCGGACATCCGGGCAGCCATCCCCATGTCCGTGGCCACCCTGATGATGGCGCTGAAGATCACGGTGAAGCCGCCGCCCTGCGCGATACCGGCAAGGACGGACCACAGCCACCAGAGTGATGGAGCAAGCAGCAGGCCTGCGGGGACGGTCGCCCAAAACAGGCCCAAGGTGACGGTGACCGCCGTCGGGCTCCAGTATTTGGAGAGGACGGGTACTCCAAGGGCTCCGACGATCGCGAGGATCTGGAAGATGGAAGAGCCGGCGCCGGCCTCGGTGGCGGACATGCGCAGGGTGTCGTTGAGGAAACTCGGCAGCCAGGTAGTTACGCCGTAATAGGAGAATGCCTGGCCCGCGAAGCCGATGGTCAGTCCAGTCGTGATCCAGGAGGCCCCCCGCCGGCCGGCCACCAACGCCGAAGTGGGTGCTTCGGGGCGGCAAGGAAAGAAGACGCGACGGGGGCCGAAGGCAAATGCCCACGTCACCATGGCCGCAATCGTCAGGATTCCCACGGAAGCCAGGGCCAGCCGCCAGCCGAAGAGTTCGGCAAGCGGAGCAGTGACCACGGACGTCAGGAAGGCGCCAACATTCAGGAAGGCTGAGTAGAGGCCCATCGCCGTGCCTTGACGCCTGGGGGACACATCGCGGCGGATGATGAGCGGCACGCAGATATTGCCCACGGTGATCGCAATACCAATCACCACGGTGCCGAGCAGCACGAGGGCCGGTGTTCCCACGGAGCGCAGGGCCACTCCGGCGATCACTCCCAGCAGGGTCAGCGTGATGGCAAACTCGGCACCGAATTTTCGCCCGGCCAGGGCCGCCAATGGCGAGGCCAGCGAGAAACAGAGCACGGGAATGCTTGTGAGCAAGCCCAGCACCACCGGCGGGAACCCGAGTTCGGCTTGCATGGTGTCCAGCACCGGAGCCACGGCAACGATTGGCGCCCGCATGCTCAAGGAGATCAAGGCAACACAGGCAAGCACGATCCAACTGCGGGGAATCCGCCCAAAGAACGGGGCCTTCATAGGACTGGGGTGCTGAAAGTAGCCATCACTTTCATTGCTATCACGGCGTGCCGGGGCGGAACGCCATAAGACGCGCATTAGCCCGTTGCTTGGAGCGTGGCTTCAATCACTGCCGGGGACAAAACGTGCTGCGTGACCATCTGGCTCGCGCCGAGGATTGCCGCCTGGTCGCCCGCCATCGAGATGCCGATGCGCAGATGCGAAGTCGCCAGGGGCAGGGAACGCCGATAGACCACTTCACGGATGCCAGCCACGAGGTGTTCACCGGCCTCTCCCACGCTGCCGCCGATCACGATCATCGAAGGATTGAGCAGGTTCACCACGGTTGCCAGGACGTCGCCGACGTCGCGTCCTGCTTGCCGGAGCGCTTGGATGGCCTGGAGGTTTCCGTCGGCCACGAGCCGCAGCACGTCGCCGCCATTGGTGGCCTCTAAGCCTAGGGTTTGCAGTTGGCGCGCGACGGCGGGCCCGGACGCGAGCGCTTCGAGGCAGCCGTAGTTCCCGCAACGGCACAAGACGTCGTCTCCCCGGGGAACCCTGACGTGGCCGAGGTCTCCGGCAGTGCCGTTGGCGCCGCGCTGCAGCTCGCCGCTGCTGATGATGCCCGCGCCGATGCCCGTGGCAATTTTGATGAAAAGCAAATTGTCGTGGTCAGGCCAATACGCAGTGCGTTCGCCCAAGGCCATGATGTTGACGTCGTTGTCCACCAGGACCGGAACCGGGAGCGAGCGCTGCATGTAACGGACCACGTCGAACCCGTCCCAGCCGGGCATGATCGGCGGCTTGATCGGCCTGCCGGTGTCATGTTCCACCGGACCGGGCAACCCGATTCCGATCCCAGCCAGGTCCTCGAGGCCACGGCCGGCGTCGGCGAGGAGCTCACGCCCTTCCTTCACCACCCTGCCGAGGACCACATCGGGACCGTCCGCGACTTCCTGCGTCAGGCGGCGCTCGGCCAGGACTGCTCCCCCGAGGTCGGTGACGGCCACGATCACGTGCGTCGCTCCGACGTCGACCGCCAGGACAACGCGGGCAGCCGGGTTGAAAGCAAAGCGCGACGGCGGCCTGCCGCCACTGGAGCTCGCCTCGCCGGCCGGGCCCACGAGACCGGAGTTCATGAGGGCATCGATGCGCGAGGCGACGGTGGAGCGTGCCAGTCCCGTGGTGATGGCGAGTTCGGCCCGGGTCCGTGCCTGGCCGTCGCGAAGAAGCTGGAATAGATCTCCTGCACGCGAAAGGCTCCCGGCGTCCGGTACGGAGCCGTCTTTACCGGGGTCTTTGACGGGTGCAGAGGTCATGCATCAGTGATAGCACGATTGCTTATGCGTGTCACGAAACAAAAGATTGTCGATTGATTTTCAACTTTTGCTTGCTCATCGGCAAAAGTCCGCATAGGTTGTTTGTGAGAAGGGTCACGTAGCCTACAAGGCCACGCTGACACTCAGAGACTCCGTTGACGAAGAGGTAACTGATCTTGTCCAGCCACTCACAGGCAGCAACACCGCTAGGATCACTGCAGCCCCTCGGCGTTGGCATCCTTGGCGCCGGCCCGGTCACCCAAGCAATCCACCTGCCCTCCCTGGCCCGGCTCCGGAACATCCTGGAAGTCCGCCACATCATGGACGTCGACGCCGCAGTCGCCGAATCGGTCGCAGCCCGCGTCGGCGCCAAACACAGCACCAGCATGGACGCGCTCCTGGGCGATCCCGACGTCGACGTCGTGGCCATCTGCAGCCCCCACCAGTTCCACGCAGACCAGGTCATCGCAGCATGCCGCGCCGGAAAGAAAGCCGTCCTCTGCGAAAAGCCCTTTGCGATGAGCGGCGAGGAGGCCGCACGAATTTCCGCGGTTTCGGCCGAGACCGGTGTACCGATCATCGTGGGCGCCATGCACACTTTCGATCCCGGCTGGCTCACAGCCGAGGCCAACTGGGGCGATCTCCCCGAAACCGCCCACACCATCCGTTCCTCCATCGTTCTCCCGCCCAATGCCCGCTTCGAAGACTTCGCCACCGAAATCATCACCCGGCCAGCCAGCGGCACCCCGGACTACCGCGACGTCGAAGTCGTCAAGAACGCCCTCCGCGGCGGAATCATGGGGCTCGCCATCCACGACCTTCCACTGGTGCGACGCTTCACCCCGGATTTCGAAGACCTCGAAGTCCTGCAGGCGCGCCATGTCCGCCCCTTCGGCTACGTGATTTCGCTTCGTTCCGGAAAACAGGGCGCAGGCGAGCGGATTATCGAACTGAGGGCAGCCATGAACAAGACGTGGAAGCCCGAATGGACTTTCGAAGCGATTTCGGACGATTCAGCCCTCCGCGTGGACTTCACTCCCTCATACGTGCAGGCGGGATCCGCCGTCGCAACCATCACCCGCGGCACCACGAGCACCACCTACGGGCCGTACGAGCACAACGGCTATGAGGGTGAGTGGCGGGAACTCGCCCAATTGGCCCTCGGAACCAAGCAACCACCAGCCGCGGAAAGCCTGATCAACGACCTCACGTTCGCGATCGCCATCGCAGACGCCACGGTGGATGTCGCCGCGGCCGAATACGCCAACAGCCATGCAGGAGCCCACTCATGAGCGCCCAGTACACTGTCACAGCCACCCCACAGGCCGAAGAGAACGGCGCTGTGGAACTCGCCGTCGCCTCGCTGCCGGTGAGCTTCGGTCCCGCCAGCGAAGCCTCCGCGACGGCTGGCGACGCCGCACAAATTTCCGCTATCGACGGTGCCGCGGGCTGGACCACCGAGGCCATCAAAGCGATCGACGGCGGAGCGCTGGGCATCGTCGTGGTCAACGCGGTCCCGGAAAACACCGCCGCCCTGCTCGACGCCGCTGAAGCAGCCGGCGTCGCCGTTGTGCCGGACCAGCGCTGGGCGTCCAACCCGGGACTCGCCGGAGCCGAAGAGGCAGTCCGCTCGGTAGCCGGACGCGCCGCCATGCTGGACACCGTCGCCACGGCCGCGGCAGGAACGGATCCGGAACGGCTGCTCACCGAGCACCTCGCCGCCGTCGTACGTGTCACCGGTCAACTGGACGCGCTTCTCGTCCTGCGCCGAGGCACGCACGGTTACACGGTTTCCGGTCGGCTCGCCAATGGTGCTCCAGTTTCGCTCCAGGGCGTCCTGAGCAATTCCCGGCCCGCCGGCGTCGACTTCCGGCTCTACACCGACGACGGCGGTGTCAGCATAGCGGTCCCCGAACCGCTTGCTGCCTGGCCGGCGGAAGTCCGTGCGACCGGACCCCAAGGGGAAATCCTCCTGCCCACGCTTTACGAATCCGCCCACCGTGCCACGTGGCGCCGGCTCAAGGAACACCTCGACGCCGGAACTCTCCCTTCCGATCTGACCGGCTTTGCACGGCTGACGGAATCGATCGCGCACCTCTACTGAACCCGCATTTCTCCTCGGCAACCGACCCGCAATAACGCAGCACCACAGCAATCATTCGCCTTCTCGACGACGAGCCGGACCGCACAAACGCGAAGACCACGCAGCGGTCCCGAAAGGAATCATCATGAATGTTAAGTCCGAAGCCAGCCACAATTTCTCCCGCCGAGGCTTCCTCGGCCTCACGGCAGCGGCAGCGGCAGTCCCGTTGCTCGCGGCCTGCGGCGGCGGCTCCAGCTCAAGCTCCGCCGGCGGCATCAAATTCTGGGACATGCCGTGGGGCACCCCGGCCTATAACGATGACGCGAAGAAGATCACTGAGGGCTTCTCGGGGGCCAACAGCAAGGCCAGCTACCAGACCATCCAGTGGAACAACTTCTACCAGACCTTCTCCTCGGCCATCGCCTCCAAGACCGGCCCCGCGGTGTCCACCGGTGGTGGCTTCCAGGCGTTTCAGTTCGAGCAGCAGGGCCAGATCGCCTACGCGGACAAAGTTATCGACGCGCTGAAGAAGAACGGGCAGTTCGACGACTTCCTTCCCGGCGTGCTGGAACCCTTCAAGTCGGACAAAGGCTACGTCGCTGTTCCCTGGCAGCTGGACATGCGTCCGCTGTGGTACCGCAAGTCCCTGTTCGACCAGGCTGGCGTTGGCGTTCCGACCGACTGGCCCAGCCTGCTCGAGGCCGGTAAGAAGCTCAAGAGCATCGGTGCCGTTGGCTTCGCTACGGGCTCCGGCGCGGGCAACAACATCGGCAATCACTTGATGATCATGATGATGATCAACAACGGTGGTGGGGTCTTCACGAAGGATGGCCAGCTGGACGTCATGAACGACCGCAACGTCGAAGCCATCGAGTTCTTGCTCGAACTGGTCTCCAACGGTGTCATCGACCCCGCTGCGGTCAGCTACACCACGGACAACCTCGATGCCCAGTGGAAGGACAGGAAGAAGGCCGCTTTCGGCATGTATGTGCTGGGGTTGCCGCAGCGCGTCGGCGACACCTCCGGAGACCTCCTGGTGGCAAGCCCATTGGCAGGTCCGCACGGTGACAAGGCCGCACTGGTGTTCCCGAACAACATCATGATGTACAAGAACACCCCCTCCCAGGAGGCCTCCGAGGCGTTCCTCGTGTACTACCTCGGCCAGCTCAAGCAGCTGTGGCAGCAGAAGCTCATGAACGCGCTGCCGGTCTTCAAGTCCATCACCGAACTTCCCGAGTTTGCCAGCGATCCCAACAACGTCAAGATCGTCAAGGAATACCAGCCGATCGCGAAGACCTTCGCCGCGCAGGGATCCTCCCTTAACGCGAACCTCGCAGTCCTCGATGGCGGCCAGGCACTGAACCAGTTCACCCAGACCATCCTCACGGGCAAGACCGACGCGAAGTCGGCACTCACGGCCTTCCAGACCGGTCTCCAGTCAGTCCTCAAGAAGTAAAGCCGTCACGATGTCATCCACCACAGCACAGTCCGGCCTGGCCCGGGCCCGCCGGGGGCTTGCCCCTGGCGGGCCCGGGGGCGGGTCCCTGAACCACCCCGGCAACGTGAACCGCAAGAGCAAACTGTCGAGCCAGACCCGCCGGACCTTTTTCTGGCTCCTCCTGCCCTCCATCGTCCTGCTCATCCTGATCAACGGCTACCCGCTGATCTACGCCGGCGTCCAGGCAACCCACGACGGCTCCCTGATCGATACCGGCAACTTCGTCGGCGTCGACAACTTTGCCACCGTCCTGTCCTCGCCCGCCTTCTGGAAAGCCGCCCAGTTCACCCTGTGGTTCACCATCGTCGGTGTCTTCGGCTCCTGGCTGGTCGGCCTGGGCCTAGCCCTGCTCCTGCGCACCAAGATCCCGGCCGGGGGAACCTTCAAGGTCCTCCTCCTGCTGCCCTGGGTGGTGCCGATCGTGGTGTCCTCCACCGCCTGGAACTGGCTCGTGGCCACCCCGGACAGCCTCATCCCCTCCATCTTCCGCAACCTCGGACTGGGCACGCCCCTGTTCCTGGCGGACCCGCACCTCGCCGCCGTCATGGTCATGGTCTTCAAGGTCTGGGTCAGCTTCCCCTTCATGATGATGATGATCTCCGCCGCACTGGCCTCCGTAGACACCACCGTCTACGAAGCCGCCAGCATGGACGGTGCCAGCAAATGGCAGCAGTTCACCCAGATCACCCTGCCGATGATCGCCCGTTCCACCTACATCAGCTGGATCCTGATGACGATCTTCTGCGTGAACGACTTCCCCACCATCTACCTCCTCACCGGCGGCGGCCCCGTGGACGCCACCACCTCCCTCGTGGTGCTGGCCTACCGCAGCGTCTTCCAGGACTTCCAGACCGGAACCGGCGTCGCCATCGCCTTCCTTATGACCCTCACCCTCGTCCTCGTGTCGGTCTTCCTGTACCGCCAGATCCGAAAGTCGAGCGTCGAATAATGAGCGCAGTACTCCACGCACATCCGGAATCAGGACCCGCCCTCGGCGTCGCAGGTCCTGAAAAATCCCGCCGAGTCCTCTCCGAAGCGGGCATGCAAGGACGCTGGTGGCGCTTCGTCCTGATCCTGGCCATCACCGCGATCGTCCTCGTCCCGATCATGGTCACCGTGGTCCTGGCCCTCACCCCGGGCCCGAACAGCACCGCCACCGGCCTGACCTTGGAAAACATCACGGGTGTCTTCTCCAAGACCTTGGCCGGCACCTGGCTGACCAACAGCCTCATCACTACGCTGTCCACCGTGATCGTCTCCGTCGCCGTCGCTGCACCCGCCGGCTACGTCCTCTCCCGCGGCCGCTCCAAGGCAGTCTCCGGTTACTCCCTGCTGCTGTTCGTCATGCAGTCCCTGCCGATCATCACTTCCGTGGTGCCGCTGTTCATCCTCTTCGCGGGGATGGGGCTCGTGGACAACCTCCTCGGCCTGATCATCATCTACGTCGGCTCGACAATGACCGTGGCCACCTGGATGATGGCGGCATACTTCGACTCCATTCCGGTCAGCCTCGAGGAGGCCTCATGGATCGACGGCTGCTCCGTGTTCGGATCGTTCACCAAAGTGGTGCTCCGCAATTCCCTGCCCGGCATCTTGTCCACGGCCATCTTCGCGTTCCTCCTGGCCTGGAACGACTACCTCGTCGCGATCGTGTTTCTGCGCTCCAACGAGATCTTCACCCTCCCCGTGGGCGTGCAGTCCTTCTTCCAGCAAAACCTCACCGACTGGTCCGGCGTCATGGCACTCGCTGTCGTCATGATGCTCCCGCCGATCATCGTCTTCGCCACCTTGAACAAATACTTCAGCGTCGGCGGCATCGGCGGATCCCTCGCCGGCCGCTAACCGAACCTTTTTCACGCAACTGACAACGCAAAGGAAAACCATGTCCTACTCCATCCAGCTGTACACCCTGCGCAATGCCCTGCAGGAAGATCTGCCGGGCACCATCAAGAAGGTTGCCGAGATCGGTTTCACGCAGGTTGAACCCTACAACTTCGTCGCCACCGCAAAGGAGCTCGGCGCCGCACTCAAGGAGAACGGGCTGACCGCCCCGTCCGGCCATGCGCCCCTGCTGAGCCAAGACCAGGACGAGATCTTCGCCGCCGCGAAGGAACTGGGCATCTCCACGGTCATCGACCCGTACCTGCCTGCCGAACACTGGCAGAACGCCGAGGACATCCAGGCCACAGCCGCCAAGCTCAACGCCGCCGCGAAGAAGGGCGCCGCATACGGCATCCGCGTCGGCTACCACAACCACGCCTGGGAACTCGAGTCCATCATCGAGGGCCAGACCGCCCTGGAGTACTTCGAACGCCTCCTCGACCCGGAACTCGTGCTCGAAGTCGACACCTACTGGGCATCGGTCGGTGGCCAGAACCCCGTGGAGCTGCTCGCCCGCCTCGGTGACCGCGTGAAGTTCATCCACATCAAGGACGGCCCCGGCACCACCGACACCAAAGCCCAGCAGCCGGCCGGCCAGGGCACCATCCCGGTGCTCGACGTCGTTGCTGCCGCCGCGTCGCTGGAAGTGGGCGTCGTGGAGTTCGACGACTACGCCGGAGACATTTTCGAAGGCATCGCCGAGAGCCTTGCCTTCCTCCAGAACAACGCAGCACAGGACGTGAACGCATGAGCGCCGCTACGCACCAGTCCACCCCGTCCTCCCGCCGTGGGCCCGTGGGCGTCGCGGTCATCGGCGCCGGGAACATCAGCAAGGCCTACCTGGACAACTTGACGGTCTTCCCGGACCTGAAGGTCCACGTCATCGCCGATCTGTTCGAGGAAGCCGCGGAAGCGCGGGCCAAGGAATACGGCATCCCCGAGTGGGGCGGCGTGGACGCGGCACTGAACCACCCCGACGTCGAGATCATCGTGAACCTGACCATCCCGGCTGCGCACGTCGAGGTGGCCACGGCTGCCGTGAACGCCGGCAAGCACGTCTGGACCGAGAAGCCGTTCTCCCTGGACCGCGAATCCGGCCTGACCCTGCTGAAGACGGCCGACGCCGCGGGCATCCGCCTGGGCTGCGCGCCGGACACCTTCCTGGGCGCCGGGCTGCAGACGGCCCGCCGGATCATCGAACGCGGTGACATCGGCACCCCGTTGACGGCCCTGACCATGTTCCAGACCCCGGGGCCGGAGTCATGGCACCCGAATCCGGCGTTCCTCTTCCAGCAGGGTGCGGGTCCGCTCTTCGACATGGGCCCGTACTACATCACCGCCTTGGTCCAGGCCTTCGGCTCGGTGAGGCGCGTGGCCGCCGTCGGGTCCAAAGCCAAGGAGACCCGCGTGGTCGGTTCCGGGCCCAAGGCCGGCGAGGAATTCGCCGTCGAGGTCCCCACGCATGTCAGTGCCATGCTCCAGTTCGAGTCCGGGGCCTCCTCGCACAGTGTCTTCAGCTTCGAGTCCCCCCGCCTGCGGATGGGCTTCGTGGAGATCACCGGTACCGAGGGCACGCTCGAAGTGCCGGATCCGAACTACTTCGACGGCGACCTCAAGCTGTGGCGTCCGGGAGCCGAAGAAGCGGAAACCATTCCCGCCACGGGACCGGCCAACGGCCGCGGCATGGGCGTGCTGGACATGGCCCGGTCCCTGCGCGCCGGTGTCCCGCACCGCGCACAGGGAGCGCTCGCCTACCATGTGGTCGATACCTTGGTTTCGATTTCCGAGTCCGCCGAAACCGGCACCTTTGTTGGCGTCGACAGCTCCGCCGTGACATCCCAGGCCCTCCCCGAGGACTGGGACCCGATGGCCGCCACCCTCTAGGAATCAGTCATGACTAGCTCCATCCCTACCCCCACCAACCCTCACACTGGCGACCCGGGTAAGAAAACCCTGGGTGTTGCCGCGATCGGCTACGCGTTCATGGGCAAAGCCCATTCCAATGCGTGGCGGAACGTGGCCAGTTTCTTCGATGTCCCGGCCTTCGAGCAGAAAGTGCTCGTGGGCCGGGACCCGGAACAGGTTGCCCAGGCCGCGGCGAAGTACGGGTGGAGCGAGTCCGCCACCGACTGGCGCCAGGTCCTGGAACGCGATGACATCCATATCGTGGACATCTGCGCGCCGGGCTGGATGCACGCGGAAATCGCCATCGCGGCGCTGGAAGCGGGCAAGCACGTGCTCGTGGAGAAGCCCCTCGCCAATACCCTGGCCGAGGCCGAAGCGATGACGGAAGCCGCGCGCACCGCCCGTGCGCGCGGCATCCAGTCCATGATCGGCTTCAACTACCGCCGCGTCCCGGCCCTGGCCTTGGCCCGGGAGCTGATCGCCGAGGGCAGGCTGGGCACCGTCCGGCACGTCCGGGCCTCGTACCTTCAGGACTGGCTGGTGGACGCCGAGTCGCCCATGACGTGGCGGCTGAACAAGGAAACGGCCGGGTCCGGGGCGTTGGGCGACATCGCCTCCCACGCAATCGACCAGGTCCTGTTCCTGCTCGGGGACACGGTCACCGAGGTCTCAGGCCGGCTGCACACCTTCGTGGACAGCCGCCCGGGCGCGGACGGTCCGGAACAAGTAACGGTCGACGACGCCGCCTGGGCCACGCTGACCCTCGCCTCCGGGGCGATCGCCTCCGTGGAAGTCTCCCGCATGGCGACGGGCCGGAAGAACTCGCTCACCATGGAAATCTACGGAGACAAAGGCTCGCTGCTCTTCGACCTGGAATCCATCAACGAACTCGGCTTCCTCGACGCCACCCTTCCGATCCGCGAGCAGGGCTTCCGCCGCATCCTCGTCAACGAACCCGAACACCCCTACATGGGTGCTTGGTGGCCGCAGGGCCACGTGATCGGCTGGGAGCACACCTTCACGCACGAAATCCGCGACTTCCTGGCCGCCATCGACGCCGGGACCCCGCCGTCCCCGTCGTTCGAGGACGGACTCGCCGTCCAGCGGGTGCTGGCCGCCATCGAAGAATCCGCCGACGCCAAGAGCGCCATCATCCAGGTCGCCGGTCACTGACCACCCACTGAAAACCGCCGGCCTGCCGGCTTCACCCTCCCCCGAAAATCTTCCCAAGGAGAACCAATGCCCCGCCCGTACACCCTGTTCACCGGCCAGTGGGCCGACCTGCCCTTCGAGGAAGTCGCCAAGCTCGCTTCCGGCTGGGGCTACGACGGCCTGGAAATCGCCGTGTCCGGGGACCACCTGGACGCCTGGCGCTGGGACGAACCCGGCTACGTCGAGGACAAACTCGCCATCCTGGACAAATACAACCTCAAGGTTTGGGCCATCTCCAACCACCTCAAGGGCCAGGCCGTGTGCGATGACCCCATCGACTTCCGCCACCAAGCGATCGTCGGCGCCAAGGTCTGGGGCGACGGCGAGCCCGAGGGCGTGCGCCAACGCGCCGCCGAGGAAATGAAGCACACCGCCCGCCTGGCCCGGGCGCTCGGGGTGGATACCGTCGTCGGGTTCACCGGTTCCTCCATCTGGCAGTACGTCGCCATGTTCCCGCCCGTCCCGGAGAAGGTCATCGAGGCCGGCTACCAGGACTTCGCGGACCGCTGGAACCCCATCCTGGACGTCTTCGACGAACACGGGGTTCGTTTCGCCCACGAAGTCCACCCCTCTGAGATCGCCTACGACTACTGGACCACCGTGCGGACCCTGGAAGCGATCGGGCACCGGGAAGCGTTCGGGCTGAACTGGGACCCCTCCCACTTCATGTGGCAAGGCATCGATCCCGTCTCCTTCATCTGGGACTTCAAGGACCGGATCTACCACGTGGACTGCAAGGACACCAAGCTCCGCCCCACCGGCCGGAACACCGTCCTGGGCTCCCACCTGCCCTGGGGCGACCCGCGCAGGGGCTGGGACTTCGTCTCCGCCGGACGCGGCGACGTTCCCTGGGAATCGAGTTTCCGCGCCCTCACCGCCATCGGCTACACCGGACCCATCTCCGTCGAATGGGAAGACGCCGGCATGGACCGCCTCCACGGCGCCCCCGAAGCCCTCGCCGCCCTCAAGAAGTTCGATTTCCCGCCGTCGCAGACCTCCTTCGACGCCGCCTTCAGCCAGGACTGAGGGATGTCCGACGTGAGCAACGACGGATTCGTCCCGCTGTTCGACGGCGTCAGCCTGGCCGGGTGGCACACCGCGCCCCGCATCTACGGCTCCGTGTACCCCGGCGGCCCGAGCGTTCTTGAGCATTTCGACAGCATGGGACTTCAGCGCCCCGCGGAGCCGGAGAAGCATCCTGCCCGCTGGAAGGTCGAGGACGGCGTCCTGATCGGCGAGCAGGATGCTCCCGGGAGTGGCTACGGCGGCTACCTCGTCAGCGATCAAGCGTTCGGGGATTTCGATTTGAAGCTCGAAATGCGCCCCGATTGGCCTGCCGACACCGGCGTCATGATCCGGCGTCAACGGGACAGTTGGGAAGGATTCCAAGTCCTCGTGGACCACCGCCCATCCGGCGGAATCGGAGGCTTCTTCGGCAACGGCCTCGCGAGCTTCTCGGCGGTTCCGTTCGCGATCGATGTCGTCCGCGACGACGACGGCCGGCCCACCGGTCTCAAGGCCGATGACCCGGCCACCTCAGTGGAACCCGTGACGGAAGAGAAGCGTGCCCGCCTGAGCTACGCCGCCGACGTCGACGATTTCCTCAATGTGTGGCGCTGGGACGACTGGAACGAACTCCGCATCCGCTGTGTGGGCGCCATGCCGGTCATCACGACGTGGATCAACGGCCTCAAGATCGCGGAACTGGACACCGCCACGCTGGAATCGCCCAACTACGACCCCGACGCGGTCTTTGATGTGCTCGGCGACAGCGGACATATCGCCCTCGAAGTCCACGACAACGACGCCATGTTCGGCGAAGCCCGCTGGGGCGTCGGAGCGCAATGCAGGTGGCGGCACATCCGGATCAAGGACCTTTCGGCGGACTCCGGGAAGGCGTCGCTGTGATACGCGCGCTTCAACCCGGCCAACGGTGCGAGGTCTGGATCGCTTCTGCGGCAACGGGTGAGTGCGAGCTTGTTTTTGCCACGGATGACATGCTGCTGGAGGCACCCAACTGGACGCTCGACGGCCAGGCCCTCATCCTCAACGGAGATGGTGCGCTGTGGCAGCTGGATCTTTCCGGAGGAGCGATCGAAAAGATAGCCATCACTGGCATTCCGGATCTCAACAATGACCACGTCCTTGCCCCCGACGGCACGGGCATCTTCCTCTCGGCGAATGACGGGCACATCTACAAGGCCGAGCTTCGGGGTAGCGGGGCGGAGCGTCTGACCGCCGAGGACGGAACCTTCCATTTCCTGCATGGCGTCAGTCCAGACGGGCTCGAACTCGCCTATGTGGGGATCGACGGCGGCGATTTCAGCAAGCCAGGCCGCCTCATGACGATGCCTGCGAACGGCGGCGCATCGGCGGTGGTGGACACCGGTCCTGGTCACTGCGACGGGCCCGAGTACTCTCCCGACGGAAAATGGCTCTACTTCAACACCGAGTCATTCACCACGCAGGCCGGGCATGCCCAGATTGCGCGCGTGCGCGTAGACGGCACCGGCCTTGAACGGCTCCTCGACAGCGGGACCGTGGACTGGTTCCCGCATCTCTCGCCAGACGGGCGCTTTGCCAGCTACATCCGTTTCCCCAGCGGAACGGTGGGCCACCCCGCGGACTTGCCTGTCGACGTCGTCGTTGTTTCCACGAGCGACTGGGCGACGCCGCTCCACGCGTGGCCCCTCTTCGGCGGCCAGGGAACCCTCAACGTCAACAGCTGGTCACCCGACTCCGCCCGCTTCGCGTTTGTGGCCTATCCGGCCAACTGATACGAACCCGTCCATCTCCCAGAAGAGGCTCCATGACTGACATTCCCACGGTTGAAGCAATAGAAGCTCTTGAACGACAGGAAGAAGAACTGCTTTTCGACTCGTTCGACCACGCAGACGCTTGGAGGCTCGGCTCCCGGCTCACCGAGATGGCACAGGCGGCCGATCATGCGATCGGCATCGATATCCGGCGCCCCGGGCTCATCCTTTTTCGGGCTGCGCTGCCCGGCATCACACCGGATCAGGAATCGTGGATCGCCCGGAAATCCGCGCTCGTGCTGCGGATGGAAGCAAGCAGCGCACTTGTCGACGCGCGGCTCTCCTCCGCCGGCATCGATGCGTCCGCCGTCGGGTGGCTGGGCGCCGACTATGCGGTGACAGGGGGATCGTTTCCCGTGCGGGTCCGTGGCGTCGGCGTCGTCGCGGCGGTCACGGCTTCGGGCCTTTCATCGCAGGAGGATCATGACCTCATTGTCGAAGGCATCCGCCAGCATCTCGCGGCTGAAACGCGAACTCCTTCGAAAAAATTGTTGAACAATTCCTCCATGTGATGCATCATTGGGTGTAGGCCCCGATTGAGATCGGGATCACAAAATCCGCCCAACGTTCCACGGAGGAACCATGTCCGCGACCACTTCGCCAAGTCCAACACGGCGCAGCAAACCCTCGGCAGGCGCCATCAAAGCCTTCATTGCCAGCGTCACAGGCACCTCCCTGGAGTACTACGACTTCGCCATTTACTCCGTTGCCTCAGCGCTCGTCTTTCCCAAGATCTTCTTCCCGGGCAACGACGAATACACCGGCCTCCTGCTCTCCTTCTCGGCCTTCGCTGTGGGCTACCTTGCCCGGCCGATCGGCGGCGTTGTCTTTGGCCGGCTCGGGGACAAGATCGGACGCAAGAATGTCCTGGTCATCACCCTCGTCCTGATCGGCGCGGCCACGGTCCTCATCGGCGCCTTGCCGGACTACCACACCATCGGCATTGGAGCCACGATCATCTTGGTCCTCCTCCGCCTGATCCAGGGCATCGGCGTAGGCGGCGAATGGGGCGGTGCGGTGCTGTTGTCGAGCGAATACGCCAATCCCAACAAGCGCGGATTCTGGTCGTCCGCCGCCCAGATCGGCCCGCCCGCCGGCAACTTGCTCGCCAACGGCGCACTGGCCGTCCTGGCCGCCGTCATGAGCAACGAAGCGTTCATCGCATGGGGTTGGCGCGTGGCCTTCCTCAGCTCGGCCTTCCTGGTCGCCTTCGGACTGGTCATCCGGCTCAAGCTTGAGGAGACCCCGGTATTCAAGGCCATCGAGGCCACGGGTGAACGTCCCAAGGCTCCCATCAAGGAGGTCCTCACCACCCAGATCCGCCCCCTTCTTGCTGCCGCGCTGTGCCGGATCTGCCCCGACGTCCTGTACTCCTTGTTCACCGTCTTCGTCGCCGTCTACGCCACCAAGGAACTGGGCATGAGCACCGGCAACGTCCTGGGCGCCGTCTTGGTGGGCTCGGCCTTCCAACTGATCCTGATCCCGGCCGCTGGAGCCGTCACGGACCGGTTCAACCGCCGGCTGGTCTACGGCATCACCGCCGCGGCCACCGCGGTGTACATCCCGCTCTTCTTCCTCATGATCCAATCCCGCTCCGTGCTGGTTTTGACCGTGGGTGTCGTGATCGGCCTTGGACTACACGCCTTCATGTACGGCCCTCAAGCCGCCTTCATCACCGAGCAGTTCCCGGCCAGGCTGCGCTACGCCGGCAGTTCCCTGGCGTACACCGTGGCGGGAGTCGTCGGCGGAGCCGTGGCCCCCTTGATCTTTACAGCCCTCTACGCCGCTTCCGGCAACTGGCTCCTCATCGCCGGGTACCTGCTGGCCACGGCAGTCGTGACCATCATTGGCCTCGCATTGGGCAGGGATCCACAGCCGGAAGAGGACCTTCGCCTGCTCCAGCAAGCCCGGGCCTAAGCACCCCCGCGCTCCCGGAGGAGGAACGGTCCGGCCGGCCACCGCCGTCGTAGTCCTTCTTGAAATGCCCCTTAAGATCAGTCTTGAGGGGCATTTCCGCGCCCGCATTTCCGAGAGGACCGCATGAGCCAGACAATCCGTGAAGCAACAGCGGACGACGCCGGACGGCTGGCGAAGCTTGCTGCCGTCACCTTTCCGCTCGCCTGCCCTCCGGACTCCTCGCCCGAGGACATCGCCGCGCACCTCCGCAAAACGCTCAGCGCAGAGAAGTTCACGGAGTACCTCGCCGATCCGGACATCACTATCCTGGCCATCGACGCCGCGGGTGAGCTCCGCGGCTACAGCATGCTCGTCGCCCGGCCCGCAGCGGATACTGACGTTTCTTCGGCGCTGACGCTGGCGCCCTCCACGGAGCTGAGCAAATGCTATGTCCATCCTGAACACCACGGCCTGGGTGCTGCCGCCGAGCTCATGAAGGCCACCTTGGACCACGCCGCAGGCACCGGAGCGGCGGGCGTGTGGCTTGGCGTCAACAGCCAGAATGCCAAGGCCATCCGTTTCTACGAGAAGAGTGGATTCAGGAAGGTCGGGACCAAGTCCTTCCGCCTGGGAAATGCCGTTGAACACGATTTCGTGATGGAGCGGGCGCTGTAGCACGCGCCCAGCGACGCGGAAATGGACCCGCGATGCACAAATTGCCCCACGACACCCGAATTCGCGTAGCGCAATCCTGATTCCGCATCGCACATCATTTTGCGCGTCGCGAGCGGCCCCGCATGAACGCCCTCTGTGACCAGTCCAACAGGCCGTTCCGGGAATGATGCACCTGAATTCCCGGTTGTCGCCATCATGAAGATTGAGATCTGGTCAGACGTCGCTTGCCCGTGGTGCTACATCGGAAAGCGCCGGTTCGAGACGGCGCTCGCCGATTTCCCGCACCGCGACTCGGTAGAGATCCAGTGGCGCAGCTACCAGTTGGACCCGAGCATTCCGGAACACTACGACGGCACGGAGCTCGATTACCTGAGCAAGCGAAAGGGCATGAACCCCGCGCAGGTCAGCCAGATGTTCGACCACGTCGCCTTGCAGGCAAAGGGCGAGGGTCTCAACTACCGTTTCGACGACGTCGTAGTGGCCAATAGCTTCACGGCTCACCGCCTCATCCACCTGGCCGCCGCCCACGGCAAGCAGGACGAAGCCAAGGAACGGCTCCTGAGCGGCCATTTTGAACACGGCGAGGATATCGGAAGCCAGGACTACTTGACCAAGCTCGGCAACGACCTGGGCTTGCCGGAAGGCGAAATCGCGGAGTTGTTCAGCACCGACAGGTACGCGGAGGACGTCCGCGGCGACATCGCCGAAGCCCGGATGCTCGGCGTCACCGGCGTGCCCTTCTTCGTCATCGACCGCAAGTATGGCCTCTCCGGTGCACAACCCTCCGAGGTCTTCACCCAGGCCCTCACCCAGGCGTGGCAGGAAGCCAATCCGTTGGTCGCCGTCGGCAGCTCCGACGCCGAAGCCTGCGGTCCTGACGGCTGCGCGATTTAGGCTCGCCCCACATACACGCAGCTTTGCTGACAGATCACTGTAAAGTGTCTGTATGCCTAGGATTACGGCCGCCAACAATGCGGCGCAACGCGCTGAAACCCGACGCCGGATCCTGACTGCTTTCGGCGAGTTGCTCTTCACCCACGGCCTGCCCGGCTTGACCATGACCGACGTCGCGCGGCATGCCGGCGTCGGCCGGACTGCGGTCTACAACTATTACGCCGACATGGAACAGCTCCTGATCGCGTACGCCCTGGACGAGACCGAACGCTTCCTGGGCGACCTGCGCGAGTCCCTTGCTGCACTGCAGAACCCGGTGGACCGCCTGGCCCTGTACGTTCGCGCCCAAGTGGAAGACCTGAGCCGCCGGCACCTCCCGCCGGGCCCCGCGATGGGGGCCGTCCTCTCCCCCGCTTCCTTTGCGAAATTGGCGGATCACGTGGGCGAACTCAACCTACTGCTCCAAGACATCCTGCGCGACGGAATCTCAGCAGGCTATCTTCCGCCCACCAATGTCTCGCAGCTCGCTAGGCTCATCCACGGAACTCTTTCCTCCAGCGCGGCACGCGGCAATGCAGCGAACGGGGCGGAGCCGGACGAGCTTGAGGAGCGGTTGGTCCAGACGGTGCGGTTCATCCAGTTGGGCGCGGGAGCAAGGTTCGACGACGGCGGCCGTCCCGCGCGCCTAGGGTGACACTCCCGCTGGGGCCGGCGTCACCCGCAGAGCCCGCCGCCCGCGGCCCGCGGCTAAGGCGTCGGCTTCGGTAGCACCGGCAGCTTCGAATTGTCCGCAATCCGTTGGTCTTCGCGGGGACAACTGAGCTTGCCCGGCGTGTTGTCCACGAGTTCGGGCGGGACCAGGGCAGAGAAAGCGGGCGCGAGAATGAGGTCCACGGAGGCATCCGTGCGTTGGTCCTGGAAGTAGTCGGTGCCCGCGATGTTCCGTTGGATGTTGAACGCCGCCGCTTGGCCGCCGGATCCCGAAACAACTACCGCCGACCCGGTGTAGCTAGTGGTGGTGTTGTCAACGCCGGCAACGTTGTATCCGCGCGCTTTCAGCTGGTCAGCCACGCTTTTCGCCAGGCCAGCCTTGCCAGCGGCATTGTAGACATTGACCTTGACCTTGTTGTTGGGCGTGTAGTCGAAGACGGTCGTCGGGCACAGGGTTGTCGGAGCCTTGCTGGCGACGGCCGAGGGGAAGCGGATCACTCCGTTCATGACTGCCCAGGCCCCCACCACCCCGGCAACGATCACCCCCACGAGCAGCACGAGTACGATGCCGTGCAAAAGGCGGCGGCTGAACCATCCCGGATGGTTTTCGGGCCCGGGTGGTTCGGCAAAAGTGGCCCGCAGTTCCGGGCCGGTGACAATGCGATGCCCGTGCAGACGCGTCACGTCGTTTGGACGCCTCCGGGACTTCTTCGGAGCACCATTCTGGGGCACGTCCACCTGCTCTTCCGGGAGTGTCTCGTTAACCATCTATCACCAGCACCCGGGCGTGGATGGCCGTGCGTTGGTGGAGCGCAGTACGGACGGCACGGTGAAGTCCGTCTTCGAGATATAACACACCTTGGTACTGCACCACGTGCGGGAAAAGATCCCCGAAAAAAGTTGAGTCCTCGGCCAACAGTGCTTCCAGGTCAAGCGTCCGCTTGGTGGTGACAAGTTCGTCGAGCCGTACCGGACGTGGCGGCAGCGAGGCCCAGTCCTTGGGCGTGGAAAAACCATGGTCGGGGTACGGGCGTCCCTCGCCCACAGCTTTGAAGATCACTTTGCAAGCCTAAAGAAGTAAGCCGTCCAAGGGAACTTACAGGAAGACTCCCGCCAAGGTTGTGGCCAAATGGTAACCGTAAACGGCCGGTACTCCCACCGTCGGAGCCCGCTGCCGCCGTCGGCCGTCACACCGCTGCCCCCCCGCCGCTGGACTAGCAGAGGCGCGGGACTGACAGAATGGGAGCATGACTGCTCCGATGCCCGGCGCCACTCACCCGGCTACTCCCGCCCTCGCACTCCTCCTCGACGTTGACGGCCCTGTCGCGAGTCCCGTGACGCGGGACGTGAAGCCGGAAATCATCGCCGATCTTGTCAGTTTGGCATCCGCCGGCATCCCCGTCATTTTCAACACCGGCCGTTCCGACGCTTTCATCCGCGAGCAGGTCATGGTGCCCATGATCGCAGCGGGAATGCCCACGGGAACCGTTGTCCACGCCATCTGCGAGAAGGGCGCTGTGTGGTTCAGCTACACCTCGGGCGGCCCGGGACCCATCCATGTGGACCATGACCTCGCTGTTCCGAAGGCCTACGGCGACGACGTCCGCCGCATGGTGGCAGAGGACTACGCGACCCACATGTTCTTCGATGAGACCAAGCGGGCCATGGTGTCCGTGGAACAGCATCTGGACGTCTCAAATGACGACTACCTGGCCGAGCAGAAGCTCTTCGACGCCGACGCTTTGGACCTCATGGGCCGGCACGGGCTCTCCGCCGCGCTCCTTGACCACCACGCACCAGGGTCCGACGACGCCGCTGACTATCGCTTGGATCCCACCATTATCTCCACGGACATCGAGTCCATCCGGCTCGGAAAGGATCTGGGCGCCAGCCGTGCGGTGGAACTCCTCGCCGCCCAGGGAATCACCCCGCAGGCCTGGCGGACGGTGGGCGATTCGCGCACCGATTACGCCATGGCCGATTGGCTCCACCACAATGACCACAGCGTTAAGCACATCGATGTCCGCCCCGCGGACGGTGTGCCCAACAAGCCATACGATGTTCTTACAGCCACAGACCTCGGCCTGGGCGAGGACGTCATTCACGACGACGCCGGCGGCGCATTCCTGCGCAGCTGGCGCGAAGCCTTGGTGGGCTGAGTCCGCTAAGCCCACACTTCACCACAACCTTTCGGAGAAAAGCCATCACAGTCATGGACCAGCAAGCGATTTACTTCGGTAGCCCCGCCTCCGACGACGACGCGGTCGTTCCTGAGCCGACGTCGCCCGCCGTCGAGGCGCGCCTCAAGCACCGCGCCGACGTCGTCCGCCATCGTGGCCGATACAGCTTGCTGAACCAGAACCGCACGCCGCAGCAGGTGATGGTCGAAGACCTCCTTTTCATTCGCGCGGCATTGGACGCGGCGGGACTGGATTTCATCCTGGTCCGCGGCAACGATCACCGGCCCGTGATCGCCGTTGATTGGAAGCTCCGGAAGAAGTTGCGACAGGCTTTGGTCGCCGCTTTCCGGAACGAACCGTTCTACTCCATGACCGTGGATGCCAGGAAGAAATCCACGCTGCTGGTGGCGGACGGCGAGCTTTCCAGCAACCGGAAGGCACGGATCTTCAGGCTCTTCCGTCCACGCGTGGAACCCGGGGGCGGGTTGACCTACGGCCCCTCCCTCGGCGTGCAGCTGGAATTGTGGGAGTTCGACGGCGATCAACTCGTGTTGCCCGTGGAGAACTCGCTGACTCGGCGAACCATGCTGCGCCAGGACGCCGTTCGGGGGACTGTGAATCGCCACGGTCTGAACTGGCCGACCATCGAGAACATGTTCGCGGACCATGCGAGCGACATCGACTTCGACGTCGACATCGTCTTTTCGTGGGTGGACGGCAACGATCCTGCGTATATCGCGGCCCGCCGTCAGCAGATGAAGGACGTCGTCCTAGGCGAGGGCGACGCCCACGAGGCCCGTTTCCGGCAGATCAACGAACTTAAATACGCCCTTCGTTCCGTGTACATGTACGCGCCCTGGATTCGCCGGATCTACATCGCCACGGACTCCCCCGCGCCCGAGTGGCTGGCTGAACACCCGGACGTCCGGATCGTGCGAAGCGAGGAGTTCTTCAAGGACCCCTCAGTGCTGCCCACGCATAACTCGCAAGCCGTGGAATCCCAACTGCACCACATTTCGGACCTGTCCGAGCACTTCCTGTATTCCAACGACGACATGTTCTTCGGCCGCCCCGTAGCACCGGACATGTTCTTCACTCCCGGCGGAATCACCAAGTTCATCGAGGCTTCCACCAGGATTGGACTGGGAGAGAACGACGCCGAACGCAGCGGCTTCGAGAATGCCGCCCGCGTCAACCGGAAGCTCCTTTGGGAGCGGTTCGGCCGCATCACCACGCGCCACTTGGAGCACACCGCCGCTCCGTTGCGCCGCAGCGTGGTCGCAGAGATGGAGCGCGAGTTTCCGGCCGAGTTCGCCAAGACGGCCAGCAGCAGGTTCCGAGCGGCGGACAACATTTCCGTGACCAACTCGTTCTACCACTACTACTCGTTGCTCACGGGCCGGGCGGTGACGCAGACGGCCGCCAAAGTCAGGTATGTGGATACGACCCTGTGGTCCGGGCTCCACTACCTGCCAACCCTGCTGGCGAAACGCAACGTGGACTTCTTCTGCCTCAACGACGGCAGCTTCCCCGAGGTGGCTGCCGATGAACGGGCCGGGCTCGTGACGGACTTCATGGAGAAGTACTTCCCGGTCAAGGCTCCGTGGGAGAAGTAGGCTGCTAGCGCCGGGTCATCTCCGGGCGCTTCGCCTCCACCCGGACGCCGCGTTCGTGGGTTGGTCGCTGGGGAATCCGGACGCCTGCTTCGGCAAGCCGACGCCTGGTGGCTTCCGGGCTGACATAGTCGCCAACGGTCGGTGACTTCCCCAACGGCACCACCGAATGCACAATCGTTTGCTCGTAGACGTGCACCAGGTTGAATGCTTGGGCGCCGTCCCGTCCTCGGGTACCGCCCTGCGGAACGTTAAGGTCCTGCGTGTAGCAGCTCGCGGAAGCCACTGATACGGGGACGCCCGCGAACGTGGCTGTGGTGGAGTAGTGCAAGTGACCGCCCAGGATGGAACGGACATCGGAATTGCGTACGACGTCGGCCAGCGCCGCTTGGCCGCGGAGCTCCACCAGGATGGCGAGGTCAAGGACGCTCGGGACCGGCGGGTGGTGGAGGGCAAGAATGGTGCCGTCCGGGGCAGGTGTTGCGAGCTCCGACGCCAACCAGTCGAGCTGACTCTGGCTTAGTTCACCGTGATGGAAGCCCGGCACGGAAGTATCCAGCGTGATGATCCGCAGCCCGTTGACGAAGTAGCTGTGATCCACCGAGGCGTCATTACCGCTTTGGTCGAACAGGCCCGCACGGAAATTGGCACGGTCGTCGTGGTTTCCCATCGCCCAGATCACGCGTGCGCCCATCTCGTGGCAGGCAGGCTCGACGATTGCCCGGAGTTTGGCGTAGGCTTCCGGCTCGCCTTGATCTGCCAGGTCACCCGTGAAGATCACGGCGTCGGGACGGACCTTTGACGCATGAACTTCAGAAAAGAGTTGTCTGAGATGGGCTTCGCTGTCTACCGCGCCGTAAAGGGGTTCCGACCCTCCCACCAGATGGGAGTCGCTAAGGTGCAGAAGGACGTGTCCTGGCCGAGGATATTCGGCCTCGATGAGCTCCATTACTACCTTCGGGTCGGTAGGAGACGGCGCCTCCAGTGTCTGCCCCAATAAACCCAATCCAACCAGACAAAAGGCTAACGCAGGGTAACTTACGGACGGAATGTTGGAAAATTACTCACGCGCCCCGGCAACCCTCGCTCACCTTTAGGGCGCTTTTCCGTCTGGGGCCGGTCGCGGCACTGTGAACGTGACCGGTGAGCGAGCGACGGCGGTTCCCACCATCCAGGCTTCCCTCAACACCGGAGATACGAGTCCACTGCAGCCAACACAGCCTGCGACGCCTCACGTCCGCCGATAGTCACACGCACGCCCTCGCCGTCGAACGCTCGGACCGAAACGCCGTGGCGCACACAGGCTTGCTCCAATTCCCGCGCCTGCTCCACGGGAATCCACACGAAGTTCCCGCCGCTTTCCGGCACTCGAAAGCCTCGGTTCCGCAGTTCCTCGGCCAGGAATTCCCGCTCCGCCACCACACCCGCGACGGTGTCCCGCAGGACTCCTTCTTCAGACCAGGCTGCAACAGCCCCTGCCTCGGCCACCCTGCTCAGGCCGAACGGCGGCGCCGACCTCCGCAGGTTGCCAACAATTTCCGGGGCCGCTGCCAGGTATCCAACCCGCGCGCCGGCGAGCCCGTAGGCCTTGGAAAAGGTGCGAAGGGCCACCAGATTGGGGAACATTGCCAGCAGGGCTACTTCGTCCTCTTCCGGCTGGGTGAATTCGCGATAAGCCTCATCGAGCACCACCACCACGTTTGCGGGCACCCGATGGAGGAAACGGAGCAGTTCATCGTGCTGGATCACGGTGCCCGTGGGGTTGTTCGGGTTGCAGACAATCACTACTTTCGTGCGCGCTGTGATCGCGTCCGCCATGGCGTCAAGCCGGTGCCGGAGCCCGGCGTCGAGCGCCACCCGAACGCTTGCCGCCCCTGCCACCGTCACCAGAATCGGATATGCCTCGTAGCTGCGCCAGGCATGAACCACTTCGGCGCCGGGCCCGCTGTACGCCGTGAGCAGCTGCTGGAGAAGGGTTAGGGAGCCGGCCCCCACCAGCACTTGCTCGTCCCTCAGCCCCAAGCGCTGCGCGATCGCCGCCACCAGTTCGTCGCCAAAGAGGCTCGGATAGCGGTTCAGACCGACGGTCGCCGCCGCCATGGCGTTCTGGACAGCGGACGACGGCGGCACGGGAGACTCGTTGGAAGACGCCACCCATGTGACGCTGCCCAAGCCTGAGGCCCGGGAATAGCTTGGAAGCGCCGCTATTTCGGGTCGAGGTGCCGGACGCGACGACCTGCCCGAAAGAGTCTGCGAAACCCGCCGGGAAGTACCTGCAGGAGCCAGGACCTTGCCCGGGTTCATCAGGCTGTGCGGGTCCAGAGCTGCCTTAATGGCGGCCATGACGCCCACCCCGGCAGGATGTTCGGCGCGGAGTGAGTCCATTTTGCCTGCACCGATGCCGTGCTCGCCCGTGCAGGTGCCTCCCATCGAGAGGGCTCGGGCCACGAGTCGCTGATTCAGGGCCGAGGCCGCAACCAAGGCATCCTTGTCTCCGGGTTTGAGGACAATGGCCAAGTGGAAATTTCCGTCGCCGGCATGTCCGGCAATCGGAGCCATGAGTCCCGAGGCGACAATGTCCTGCTTGGTGGCGGCAATGCATTCGGCCAGCCGTGAAATGGGTACGCATACATCCGTCGACCAGGTGTGCGCACCGTCCACGAGGGCCTGGCAGGCCGGGAGGACATCGTGCCGGGCCTGCCACAGACGCTGGCGGTCGGTCTCCTCCGTGGCGAACTCGAAGCCACTTCCACCGTGCCTGACGGCGATGGCCTGGATTTGGCCCGTCTGCTCCTCCACTGCGCGCGAGGTCCCGTGGAACTCGAACAGCAAGCTGGCGGTTCCCGGCAATTCGAGCGCGGAGTACGCGTTGACGGCGGCGATGGTGGTGTCATCCAGCAACTCCACGCGAGCCAACGGAATCCCTTTTTGAATGGCCTCCTGCACCACCAGGCAAGCCGCTTCGAGCGAAGGGAATCCGCACACGGCGGCCGAGACCGCTTGCGGTTGACCGTAGACGCGGAGCGTCACCTCGGTAATGATCCCCAGTGTGCCCTCCGCGCCGACGAAAAGATGCGTGAGGTCGTAACCGGCCGCGGATTTCCTCGCCCGGCCGCCCGTGCGCACAATTTCGCCGCTGGCAAGAACCACGGTCAGGCCGAGGACACTTTCCCGCATGGTCCCATAGCGGACGGCCGTGGTGCCGCTGGCCCGCGTGGAACACATGCCACCGACGCTCGCGTCCACGCCGGGGCCCACCGGGAAGAACAAGCCGTGCGGATCCAGTTCCGCGTTGAGGGCACTCTTCATCACTCCGGCCTGGACCGTGACATCCAGATCCGCCGGGCTGAGCCGCAGGATGCCGGTCATTCCGGAAAGATCGATCGTGACCACCCCGGCCCGGGCGTTGGCACCTCCTTCGAGGCCCGTTCCGGCCCCGATCGGAACCACGGCCACCCCGTGGGCGGCACAGATCCGCACCGCCGTCGCAACATCTTCCGTGGAGGACGGACGCACAACGGCGGCCGGCGGCCCGGACGGAAGGTGCGAGCGGTCATGTGAACGGGCTGCGCGGGCAGCGGGATCGACGGCGACCTTGCCGCCCAACGCCAGCTGGAGTTCGACGACGACGGCGAGGACCGCCGTCGGGCACTCCACATCACTGCCCTCCAGCGATGCACCTAACTGCGCCGGAATGCTCATGCAAGGACCTTGGACAAGAACGCCTGGGTGCGCGGCTCGCGCGGGTCCTCAAGGACCTGGTGCGGATCGCCGCTTTCCACGAGCTGTCCGTCGGCCATGAAGTGAACCACGTTGCCAACTTCCTTGGCGAAACCCATCTCATGGGTGACCACAATCATCGTCATACCGGAGTCCGCCAGCGAGCGCATCACGTCCAGCACCTCACCCACGAGCTCGGGATCCAAGGCCGAGGTCGGCTCGTCAAAAAGCATGACCGAGGGTTTGAGCGCGAGCGAGCGCGCGATCGCCACGCGCTGCTGCTGGCCGCCCGAGAGCTGGCCCGGGTAGTGGTCCGCTTTGTCGGCCAGCCCCACGCGCGCCAACAACTGCCGGCCTTCCTCGACGGCCTGCTCCTTGGGGATGCGCTGGACCACTGTGGGACCCTCGATCACGTTTTCCAGCGCAGTGCGGTGTGGAAAGAGGTTGAACTGCTGGAAGACCATGCCGATGGATGCGCGTTGCTTCGCGGTCTCGTGCTCCTTGAGTTCGTGGAGCTTGTTGCCGGAGCGCCGGTACCCGATGCGTTCACCCTGGACCCAAAGCTGGCCGCCGTCGATCTTTTCCAAGTGGTTCATGCACCGAAGGAAGGTGCTCTTTCCCGAGCCCGACGGCCCCAGCAGGCATGCGACCTCGCCCGCATTGATATCCAGGCTGATGCCTTTGAGGACCTCCAGATGTCCGAAGGACTTGCGGATGTCGCGGGCCCGAACGATTGGTTCCTTCACTTGACCTTCTCCAGTTCTTCTGCGGGACCGTTTGGGATCGCCAAAGAGGCGCTCGACGCCGGCGGGAGACCGTTCTTCAAGCGGGCGTTGGCTGCGGCCCCCGGGAGTGATTTGGCGGCTTTCATTGGCGTGAAGCCCCGTTCGAAATGCCGTTCCACGTAGTACTGGCCCACGGACAGGACCGCTGTGACGGCCAAGTACCAAAGGGCCGCCACGATCAGCAGCGGAATGGTCTGGAACGTGCGCGAGTAGATGATCGAAACCGACGTCAAGAGCTCGCTGTAGCCGATGACGATCACCAGGGAGGTGTACTTGAGCATGCCGATGGTCTCATTGCCGGTGGGCGGGATGATGACGCGCATGGCCTGCGGGAGGATCACGCGGCGCATCGTCTGCAGCCTCGTCATTCCCATGGCTTTGGCTGCCTCGGTCTGGCCCGCCGGGATAGCCCGGATGCCGGAGCGGACAATCTCGCCCATGTACGCGCCTTCGTTAAGGCTCAGGCCCAGGATGGCCGCGGTGAACGGGGAGATCAGCGTGTTGGTGGAGATCTCGAAGAAACTGGGGCCGAATGGAACGCCGAGCACCAGCTTCGGTATGAGCGCGGCCATGAAGAACCAGAACAGGAGCTGGACCATGAGCGGGGTGCCACGGAAGAACCAGGAGTAAGCCCACGCAGCGGAGGAGAGGATGGGATTCGGGGACAGGCGGCACACGGCCACAGCGATTCCCAGGACGATGCCGATGGCCATCGAAACGGCGGTCAGCATCAAAGTATTGCCCAATCCGGCGAGCACCGGAGCGGCAAACAGGTATTCTCCCACCGTGCCCCACTGGAATCGCTGATTGGTGACCATGCCGTAGGCCATGAGTGCTACGGCAAGGAGCACCACTCCGGCCATGACCCAGCGCCCTCGGTAGCGGGCCGGGACAATCGAGAGATTCTGCTCCTCTTCCGTTGCCGTGTACAGGGTCACTTGGTAGCTCCGTTGACGGTGAATTTCTCGATGACGTGGTCATCCATTTTGTACTTGGTCAGGATGGCCTTGTAGGTACCGTCTGCCTTGATCTGCTCCATGGCCTTCTGCACCACGTTGGTCAGGTCGGTGCTCTCCTTGGGGAACACGATGCCGAAGAATCCCTGCTGGTACGGCTTACCCATCACCAAGTCGCCGTTGCTTTCGGCGGCGACTACGGAACCTGACGTCGTATCAAGCAAGAAGGCGTCCACCCGTCCACTCTGCAGCGCCAGGACTGCCTGGTTCTGCCCGGCATAGATCGTGATGGCGAGCTGGTCCTTCCCCGCGGCCTGGCATTTGCTGGACTGGTCCGCGGCATCAGCGTCTTCGGTGGTGCCCTTGACGATGCCCACCTTTGCGCCGCACAGATCGTCGAGCGACTTCACGTTGCGCGGGTTGGCCTTGGTGGTCATGATGCCCGCACCCGCCGAGAAGTAGTCCAGGAAGCTGACCTGCTTCTGCCGTTGGGGAGTGTCCGACATCGCGGACATACCCATGTCATAGCGGCCCGATGCCAGGCCCGGGATGATCGCATCGAAAGCGATGTTGTCGAAGGCGAGCGTAACGCCGAGCTTCTTCTCGATGGCGTCCGCGAGCTCACGGTCAATCCCGACGATGGTCTTTCCGTCCTTGTCGATGGACTCGAACGGAGGGTACTCGACGTTGCTGGCCACCTTGATGGTGCCCGCGCTTTGGACCTCTTTGGGCAACTGGCTGAAGAGCGGCGCCTTTGCCGCATTTGCCGCCGCGCTTGCGTCGCCACCCGCACTCGCCGAGCCGCCACAAGCGGTCAGCCCGACGACGGCGGCGAGTGCAATGGCCGCGAGGGCCGGCTTGCGGAGGGAGAATTCGGAAATACTCAATGTGTGCTCCTTGGGTTATTACGGCTTCATGCGAACCACGGGACAACTGCTACCGGGATGGAAATTCAGAATGAATCTGCGCGATCTTGGTTCAGCATAGAGATGAATGAGACGCATCACAATAGCCATTCAAGGCGAATTCAAAAAGTATTCTTAAATGACAAATGCCAGGTCCGAAGAGCATCGGATCCGGCATTTGAAAATGGGCAAGCCACATCGCAAAACGTTGAAATTCCCGTTCCGCCGCGGGCACACGGCTCCACACAGGAGAGCGAATGCGGCCCTACATACCCCCGCAAACAAAGGGAAAATCGCGTTTGCCCCGGTCTAGAGTTCCAGCACCAACCTCTCCCCGCGGCAGCGTGAAACGCAAATCATCATTGTTTCATTTGACGCACGTTCTTCGTCACTGAGAATTTCATCGCGATGATCGGGAATTCCGTCCAGCACTACCGTTTCACACGTCCCACACGTTCCTTTTCGGCAGGAATTCAACGCGGGAACTCCTGATCGCTGGAGGGCATCGAGAATTGTTTCATTTTCCGCAACATCGATCTCCATTCCGTCGGCTGTTTCCACGACGAAAGGCGAGTTATCGCCGGAAGCGTTCCGGCTTTCCTGCCCGGAACCGCTTGGTGCGGCGCTGCCTGGAACGGCGCCGCTTGGGCGGGTTCCGGCGTCGGGCTCGCTTTGACCGAAGTCCTCAAAGAGCAACTGCGGAACCACACCAGCCTCGTGGGCCAAGCGGAGCTCGCTGAGCAACCGCGGCGGACCGCAAGCGTAGACCGTCGAGTCCGCGGCGAGTCCTTCGCTGCGAAGGTACCCGGCCAAGTCCAGGGCGCCGGATCCCTCTTTGGCATGGATCCTGGTTCTGTGCCCAACCGGGTCAAGTCCGGCGATCTCGTCCAGGAAAGCCATGGAACGGAGATTGGACCCCAGATACAAGAGGCGCCAAGGCTCCCCTGCCCGGATCGCTGCTCGGATCATCGGCAGCAGGGGCGTGATTCCGATCCCGCCGGCGATGAAAAGCTTCTCCCCGGAGCCCGCCGTGCCACGGAAATTGTTCTTGGGGCCCCGAACATCGAGGACGTCCCCGGCCCGCAACACCTCATGGACAAAACTCGAACCGCCCCGGCTGGTTTGCTCACGCAACACTGCGATGCGCCACGTGGACCGATCCGCAGGTTCGGAGCACAGCGAGTACTGGCGCAGCATTCCGTTGGAAAACAGCACGTCGACATGGGCACCAGGCTCCCATACCGGTAGCGCACCGCCGTCGGGATCCTTGAGAATCACCGAAACGACACCGTCCGCCTCCGTGCGGAGCTCGCTGGCCACTAGCTGGAAAAAGCCCTTTGCGGCGAGCGTCGCAGTGCCCGGCTTGGCGGCGTCAGTGGCCTGGAGCGTCATCGCGGCCTCCGCCGATCGCGGCATTCACAGCGGCCACGACGGCGCCATCGTGAACGAGTTCCCCGGCTTTGCGTAGCCTCGGATACAGGACAACGTCCTGCTTGATGTAGTCGATCGCCCGGCCGTCGGCTGCGGCGGTGGAACGCAGCAGCGCCAGTGCTGCCAGGCTCGCTGCTCCGGGTTTGGCGCCTGCCGTGGCGGACATGCCCATCCGTAGTTCCAACGCCTGGGCTGCCATCAACAACTCCACAGCCACCACGGACTCGATGTTGGCGACAATCTGGCGCGCGTGCCGGCCAGCGTTGTTGGCCATGGACACGTGATCTTCCTGATTGGCGCACGTCGGGATGGAGTCCACGCTGTCCGGGTGCGCGAGGGTCTTGCAGTCGGACACCAAGGCAGCGGCAAGGTATTGGGGCAGCATGTAGCCGCAGTCCATCCCGATCTGCTCACTGGCAACAAGCATGTCCGGAAGGCCCCGGTTAAGCGTGCCGTCGTCGAGCCTGAAGAGCCGGCGCTCGGTGATGTTGCCGATTTCGGTGACCACGATCGAGATGAAGTCTGCCGCGAACGCGACGTACTCGGCGTGGAAGTTGCCGCCCGAGACCGCTTTGAGGGTGCGAGTGGAAGGAAGCGAAGGGAAGATCAGGGGGTTGTCCGTGGCGGCATTGATTTCGTTATCGATGATGCCTGCGGTGAATTCCAAGGTGTCCTTGACCGGACCGAAAACCTGCGGAATACAGCGCAGCGAGTATGCGTCCTGCGGCGGCTGGCGCACGGGGTCCCGTCCGGCGTCGCCATCTACCAACCCGCTGCCCGAGAGGAGCTCGCGCAACCGCGCGGCCACCTCGATCTGGCCGAGCTGGCCGCGGGCCTGATGGAGCTCGTCGATGAAGGCATCTCCGAAGCCCAGGAGTGCCTCGATGGTCATGGCCGCGGTGATCTGGGCGGTTTCGAGGAGGTTTTGGGCGTCGTACAGGGCCAACGCAGCCTGGGCACAAGAGAACGAGGTGCCGTTCAAAAGGGCAAGGCCGTCCTTGGCACCCAACGGCAGCCGCTCGATTCCCGCATGGGCCATGGCCGCGATCCCGGACACCACAGCACCGTCCACGAAGGCCTCGCCGGAGTCGAGCTCCTCGTCCTCGCCGGTGTGGGAGCGCGACATGACAATCGCCACGTGGGCCAGCGGAATAAGGTCGCCCGAAGCTCCCAGCGAACCGTATTCCGGGATAGCCGGGTACACGCCGCGGTTGAGCATCTCGGCGAGGGTCTTCACGATGTCCGCCCGTACGCCGGAGTAGCCCTGTGTCAGGCTGACGATCCGGATGAACATGGTGGCCCGCACCACTTCTTCGTCCACGTAGCGGCCAACCCCGGCAGCGTTGGAGAGGACCAGGCGCCGGGAGAGCTCGGCGGCGTCGGACGGCTCGTCGAAGGCCTTGCGGCCAGCGAGGGAACCAAAACCGGTGTTGATGCTGTAGATCGGCGCCGTTTCCTTTCCGGCCCGCATGTCATCCATGACGCCGTCCAGCCAGTCCTGACTGGGCTTCATCCGCGCCAAGGCTTGCTCGTCCACCACCACGGGACGCCGGTGGCGCGCAACCTGGATCAGATCCTGCAGGGTTGCACGGTGCGTCCCCAGGACCACTGGTGCTGTGTCAAGCAGAGTTTCGAGCGTCATCGCTTACCTCTCGGGTTGTTCTGCGGCTTGCGAGGGAACCAAGCGACGCCGCCAGGTTCTCCGCTGCCTCGTTCATTGTCTTCAAAGTCGAATTCAGCCAGGCGCGGGAACCGCAGCGGTTCTCCGGGCCGGCCACGTTGAGCGCGCATACCGCCTCGCCGTCCAGCATCACCGGTACGGCCACCGAGACTGCACCCGGATCCAGCTCGCCTCGGGAGACTGCCCAGCCGGAAGATCGGATCTGCGCCAGGCTGAGCAGAATCTGCTCAGCGGAAGGTGAGTTTTCAGTGAAGCGCGGAAGGTCGCCGTCGAGCACTTGGCGTACGACGTCGGACGGCGCCCAAGCGAGCAGCGTCCGGGGGCCTGCGCCAGCCGTTAGGGGCAGGAGCTCATTGACGGCGAACGTGTACTTGAAGGCCTTGTCCGGTTCCGCTCGGCGCAGGCACATGGCCTGCGTTCCCACCCGGATCACCATCACGGCCGTTTCCCCCACGGCATCAACGATGCTTTTTAGCACAGCCGTGCCAACTTCCGCGAGATGGCTCTGCGTCAGGTGCCGTCCGGTCAAGGCCAACAGCGCGTGACCCGGCCGATAGATTCCCGCGTCCTCCTGGACGAATCCACGTTCGCGAAGCTGGCGAAAATAGCGATAGGTGGTACTGACGGGAATGCCCAGCTTGAGGGCCACACCCTCCACGGTGGCGTCTCCGCTGTCCGCGATTTCCGCGAGGATCATGAGGCCGCGTTCAAATGAAGTGTGGGTTGCCACGGTATGCCTCCTTCCTGGATCGGTCACCCTGTGTCGCCGGTCATGAACTGATCGTGCAGGGCGGCAAAGCATTGCGACAAACCAGATTCCCACAGAGTGAGAATCATGTTTAACCGTTGCTCTTTGAGACCGATACTTTGATGCCACGAATCCGCTTGTCCGGTCCCTTGCAGGGGTTGGCCCGCAGATTGGATCTCAGCAAAAATCGACGGTAATGAGGCCCACGATGTCACTACGCACTCCCCCGCAAGCCATTCCCGTACTCTCTGGTCTGCACGATGATCCGTACACGGACGAAAACCTCACCAACCCGTATCCCCTGTTCGAACGCATGCGGGCGGCCGGACCGGCAGTGTGGCTTGAGAAGTACGGGGTCCTGGCCTTCGCCGGTTTCGAGGAGTGCAAGGAGATTCTGGAGGACTACCGTACGTTCATCTCGAGTGCGGGTGTGGGTCCCAAGAACCTGCACCACGAGCCCGCCTGGCGTCCCCAAGGCATCCTGGAATCGGATCCCCCTGTCCACGGGCCCATGCGCGCAGCAATGGCAGGTGTCATTTCTCCGCGTGGAGTGCGCTCCCTGAGGGCCAGGTTTGAAGAGTTCGCCGACGAGCTGGTGGACAGCCTCATCGAGCGGGAAACGTTCGACGGCGTCACCGACCTCGCCGAGTTGTTTCCCATCCGTGTCTTCGGCGACGCCGTCGGGATCCCGCGGGAAGGCCGCGAAGCCAATCTGCTGCCGCACGGAGCAATGAACTTCAGTTCCTTCGGGCCCGACGACGAACGGTCCCGCGAGTTCTTCGAAAAAGGCGAACCCACCCACAAGTGGGTTATGGACAACTGCGCCCGGGAAAACCTCTCCCCGGATGGCATGGGAGCCCAGATCTGGGAATTCGCCGATCGCGGCGAGATCACTCCCGAACAGGCCGCCCTGCTAGTACGGGCCATGCTCTCCGCAGGCTTGGATACCACGGTGTTCTCGATCGGGAACACTTTGCAGGCTTTGGCGGCACACCCGGAACAGTGGGCCAGCCTGCACGCGAATCCGCGGCTGGCAAAGTTCGCCATTGACGAAGCCCTCCGGTACGAATCGCCGTTCCAGTCCTTCTTCCGGACCGTCGCAACGGACACCGTATTCCGGGGAATCTCGCTGCCGGCCGGAGCCAAGGTGCTGCTGTTCATGGGCTCTGCCAATCGGGATGCCGCGCACTGGGGAGCCACGGCCGACGAGTTCACGATCGACCGGAACGCCGGCGGCCACCTCGCCTTCGGCATGGGCATCCATCAATGCGTGGGCCAGCCGATTTCCCGGCTTGAGATGGACGTGCTCTTCACGGCCATGGCCAAGCGGATCAAAGGCATTGAGCTAGTGGGCGAGCCCTTGCCATACCTGCACAACACCCTCCGAGGATGGCGTTCCCTCCCGCTGCGCATCACGGCCGCGTAGATCCGCCGGCGATCCTCCTTCACTTATGCAGCATTTTTCCCGAACGCTCCTTCACTTTTGCGGCAATATTCACAAACGCTCCTTCACCTCCTGCACCTATCGCCGACAAAGGTGAGCGAGCGTTCGCCCAAAAGGCACTTAAGGTGAGCGAGCGTCTGGGGACTAACGCCCGACGGCGGGCTGCCGCACCGAAGTGCCCCAGCCCGCCGTCGTTCCAGGTTCCGTGCGCAGCGTGGTCAGGTCTCCTACCGACGGCGCCTACTGGGCGATGATGTCTCGGAATGAGACCACGCGGGCAAAACCGTCGCCAAGGGCTGCGACGAAGGCAGCGTGAACCATCTCGCCCGGGACGCTGACCCCGCCGAATTCAAGATCCGGGGCGGCGCAGGCGTCATGGACCAGAGCAACATCGAACCCCTGTTCCGAGGCCGCCCGCACACTTGAATCCACGCACATGCTTGTCATCATTCCGGCCACCACCAAATCAGTCGCTTCAAGCCTCGTGAGCACATCGCAAAGTTCAGTGCCAACAAAGGCATTTGGCGAAGCCTTGACGATCACAACTTCTCCCGGGAGCGGCTTCACCGCTTTGTGGATCTCGACACCGGCGGTTCCCGGTCGCATGAAACTAGCCTCCGGCTCGTCCCACACATGCTGAACATGCACCACCGGCTCGCCACCACGGCGGAAGGCATCAACAACAGACGCGGCAGCAGCAACCGCCGCGTCTGAGCCGACAAGCGGGTATGCGCCCCCGGGGGGACTGTCCGATAAACGGTGTGTGGATCCGGCCGGTTTCATTAGTGAGTGGTTCTTTCGAACCGGCCGGCGAAGGTGATCGCGAACGCGTTCAGCGCAGGCTTCCACCTCATCATCCAGCGTGCCCGACCGCCGCCGGTCGGATCAA